>CAIXAE010000012.1 GCA_903917345.1 uncultured Methylococcaceae bacterium
CCAGCGATACCTATAGTGGTGTGCTGAGTGGTACAGATGGCAGTCTTTCTGTTACGGGTGGTACTGAGACTTTGTCAGGCATTAACACCAACACCGGTTCAACTACGATTGGCACAGGCGCTACTTTAGCCCTATCCGGTAGTGGTTCCATAGCTAATAGCAGTGTTGCAAACTCAGGTACCTTTAATATTCAGAACGTAGCTCAAAATGTGACGGTGGCAGGCTTCTCACAAGCTTCATCGGGCTTATTGGCTATGAACTTTGCGTCTGTTAATAATCAAAAATTAAACGTGAGTGGCACGACCTCTTTAGCAGGCAGTTTGTCATTAGCCGCAGCGGCTGGTACATATGTACCAGGCCATTACACACTATTAACGAGCACGGGGTTATTAACAGGACATTTTTCTAATGTCGCTATTGCTTCTTTAGCTAATTACACAAATCTCGGCTATTCAGTAAGCTACGATGCGCATGATGTTTATTTAAACCTATTACCCAACTTATTAAATACCCAAGCTTCACTTCAAGCTAACGTTGCGGCTTTACAAGGTGTTTATGCCTTACAAACAGGTACCATTAATAACAGCTTGAATTACGACTGTAACAATTTTGGTAGTCAAGGCTTCTGTGTATCAACCGGTGGTCGATACAGTAATGCCACAGAGTCTTCTGCTAACACCACCAGTGCAATGGTCATTGCGGGATACCGTATTAATGATCAACTACGCGTAGGCGGGTCGCTTGACCAAAACTTATACAATACCGATGTGGCCCAAACTGCGATGGTGAGTAGCAATACACCCCTAATAGGCGCTTTTGTAGTATGGAATCAAAATGCAGATAGAACAGGTTTTGAGGCTAAAGCGGCGACAAGTTATAACAATAGCGGCGTTACTATTAATCGTTCTCCCATTGGCGCCTCTGAGTTAGGCAAAGGCAGTTCTGCACTTAATACATTAGCTGAATCATTAACGGCTAGTTATGGCGTTAAGTTAGGTGAAAACTGGATGACATCGCCTTACGCGGGTATTCGTCATACATCAGTGGCTTCTACGGCTTATACAGAACGTGCATCAGCTAATCTGACTGTACCTTTAAGCTACAACGGCGTTTATCAAGACAGTACCACTGCGCTATTGGGCGTAAAGTTTGCTGGTCTTGTGTATAGAAATACCACGATTCAAACCAGTGCGGGTTATGAACAAGATTTGCAAAACTCGGTTAATAACTACACGGCTACAGGTTTAGATGGCTTAACCAGCATTACGTTTAATCCTAATATTCAAAGATCGCGTGCAGTGGCAAGTTTTGGCGCGAATTATGAAGTGGCTAGAGGCCATAACATTGGCTTTAATACCATTTACAGACAAGAATCTTTCCAGAATGTAGATACCAAAATGGCGTATGTAAATTACACCCTGGGATTTTAAGCAACAGTTGACTCGACTTGTAAATCATCCTCCCAAGCCTGCTTGTTCTAGCACTCCAAATACCTCAATGGGTATTTGGAGTGCTAGATTCATTGCTTCAGTTATCTGCGCCACTGCTGCAAAGTATAGAAAAACCTATGGAAGCATCTGATAGACCACTTGGTTTATCCAGTAGACTACTGGACACTTCTGTTTAAGCACTAGAAAATCAAATCACTGTATTTTTTATGACGATTCACTGTTCGTCCAGATCAGTAGAGCACTGGGTGGTTTTTTTGTAGCCCTTAAAAAGGGTAGTCCACTCATTGCACAGACAACAGCTTATGAGGTTGGGTGTGTTGAAGCAGTTAAACAGATCAGTCCAGTACGTTAACGTGTTCTTCTAGTAGTGAATAATGATTTTTCGCTTAGGATTGCGATAGTGAGGTGCTTAAAAGTGCTGACTAGATTGCAGGTGCGAACTTTTTAAATACCTATTCGTTTTGGCAAGATGCACTTTACGACTAACTGGATGCTAACCAACGCTTGCAAAGCGTTCTTTTAGCTTTGTATATCACCCGCAAGTTCCTCAACACAGGTCTCTATTGTAAGCATTTATGTATCAAGAAAAACCAATTAGTTATAATACAATCTAGGTCAAACCTACCTAAACAGGTTTATTGTCTAATCAATCTAATAATTAAAAAAGGATAAAACATGGGGTTTTTAGTTGCATTAATTAAACTAGGTATTAAGTGGGCGCCTAAGTCTATTGTGTTATGGGTGGTTAACTATAAGTTAAAAGGTATAGCAGAAGTTAAAGATTATGCGCTTGATTTAGAGGCTAGAACTGTTTATGCCAATACGTTGTTATATGGCGAAACAGAAGCGATTGAAGTACGGGCAGAGCAGTTTGGGATTATTTTAGACGCCGGTGCTTATAAATTTATTTTGCAAAAAGCCTACTCTAATAAACCCTGGTTAAACAATTCTTTGGCTTTTGTATTGGGTAAAGTCATACCGATACCGGTTATTCCACAATTAACGCCTTTTATGCCTTTGGCTTATGCGTTGTTAAAGATTGAGTTGGAATTGCCCGAGCCAAAAGTGGTGGCTGTTATTGAAGCGAAAAACTGATTTTTAACATTAAGCGGTTTGGAGTGCAGATTTCTCGACAATTTGTACTCTTTGCGTAATACCACACACCAAGGTGTAAGGAATAGTTTCTGCACACACTGCTATTTCTTCTACGGCTAAATCCTCTCCCCATAGCGTCACCGGATCGCCCGCTTTAGCGTCGGGTTGTGGGCCTAAATCCACAGTAATCATATCCATAGACACTCGACCAATTAACGGGACGCGTTGGCCGTTAACTAATACGGGTGTGCCTGCTTTGGCATAGCGGGGATAGCCGTCACCATAGCCAATGGCGATAACGCCTAAGGTGGTATCTTTCGGACAAATCCATGTGCCGGCATACCCCACTTTATCGCCTTTTGTGAGCTGTTTAACAGCAATGACGCGTGAGTGTAAGCTCATGATAGGCTTTAAATTAAGTTGGCTGCCGCTGCTGTCTGCAAAGGGTGAAATACCATACAACATAACGCCCGGTCTCACCCAGTCTGTAATTGCAGCGGGCCACGCTAAAATACCAGCGGAGTTAGCAATGCTGTATGCATTTTTGGATGTGGCGTCGAGTGATAGGCCAGTGACGGTATCGGTAAAGGTTTTAATTTGTGCTAAAGAGGTGTCATCGGCTTTAACATCGGCATTGGCTAAATGCGTCATTAAATTGATGGGCTGTTTAATGATAGGGCACTGCTGTAATTGCTCATAAACCGCTTTATATTCGCTGGGTTTAAAGCCTAAGCGATTCATACCCGTATCTAATTTTAACCAAATGGACAGTTGGCTGTGTTCAGGTCTTTGGGCAAAAATAGCGAGTTGACAGGCGGTGTGTACGACAGCATCTAATTGATAGTGTAATAGGGCATCTAATTCTTCGTGACTGGTAAAGCCTTCTAAAACGGTAATCGGTGTTTTAATACCTGCTTGGCGTAAGCGGATGCCTTCGTCAACACGGGCTACAGCAAAGGCATCAACGGGTTTTAATGCTTGGGCTATGCGTAATAAGCCATGTCCATAGCCATTGGCCTTAATAACGGCCATGATTTTGGCATGGGGTGCGTATTGACGAACTTGTTCTAAGTTATGTTGGGCTGCATCGATATTGAGCACCGCGTAAGCCGCAGGGATCATTCATAATCCCCAGAACTATAAGGGGTGCCGGCAAAGTTTTCAAAGCGGGTATATTGACCTAAGAAGGTTAATCTAACCGTGCCGAGCGGACCGTTTCTTTGTTTGCCGATAATGATTTCGGCAATGCCTTTATCTGGGCTGTCTTCGTTATATACTTCATCACGATACACAAAAACAATTAAATCAGCGTCTTGCTCAATCGCTCCTGAATCTCTTAAATCTGACATCACCGGGCGTTTATTGGGGCGTTGCTCTAAGTTACGGTTTAGCTGTGACAAAGCAATGACGGGTACATTAAGCTCTTTTGCTAAAGCCTTTAAGCCTCTGGAAATATCCGAGATTTGTTGTACGCGGTTATCGCCACTGGAAGGTGATTGCATGAGCTGTAGATAATCAACTACGATTAAGCCTAGTTGCCCATGCTCACGCGCTAAACGTCTTGCTCTAGCTCTAACTTCTGTCGGTGATAAGGCAGGGGAATCATCAATAAATAATTGGGTGCCGGCTAAGAGATTAATGGCCGAGGTTAAGCGTGGCCAATCATCATCTTCTAATTTACCTGTTCTGACTTTGTTTTGATCTATGCGGCCTAAAGACGACATCATTCTCATAGCCAAAGAATCCCCCGGCATCTCCATACTAAAGACTGCGACTGGGCTATTGGTTTTTAAGGCGACATTTTCTGCCATGTTCATGGCAATAGTGGTTTTGCCCATAGAGGGTCGGCCTGCCACAATGATTAAGTCGGCAGGTTGTAATCCCGAAGTTAAATCATCAAAATCGGTAAAGCCGGTACTGGCACCGGTAACAGAGCCTTCTTGTTCATAGAGTGTCTCAATTTTATCAACCGCTTGTGACAGTAACTGCTTGATGGATATAAATCCACCGGCTTGCCCCCGTTGGCGTTGTTCTGCTATTTGAAATACCTGCCGTTCGGCATTTTCTAAAAGTTCTGCGGTATCTCTGCCTTCTGGGTTAAAGGCAGAATTTGAGATTTCAGTGCCGATATGGATCAGTTGTCTTAAGACCGAGCGATCTCTAACAATATCAGCATAGGCGGTAATGTTGGCGGCACTCGGGGTGTCCTTTGCCAGCAAAATTAAATAGGGTAAACCGCCGACGTTTTCTAATTCGCCAATGCCTTTTAAGGCATCTGATAAGGTAATAACGTCGAAAGGAATTTGTTTTTCAGCCAGTTCTTCAATTTTTCTGAAGATAAGTTGGTGACTACGACGATAAAAGTCTGTTTCGACCACTCGGCCAGCAATGGTGTCCCATGTTTGATTATCAAGCATCAATCCACCTAATACTGATTGTTCAGCTTGGATTGAGTTGGGGGGCACCTTCATGGCATCCAGGGAATAGTCTCGATCGAGGGTGTAGTCTTCAGGCATGTTAATTTTTTGAAAAAGAAGAAATCATATCATGATGTGAGTTTTCAGTCATGAGCTTGCGGGCTTATGCGTTGATGGCTATAGAATAATATTAAGCGATAAAGTAGACTTAAAACCCAATGTTGCATATTTAACTATTTAAAGGGTTTCTGCTTGAATATTACGGCTCCAGTAAATAATCGTCAAACGACCTATGTGGGTATTGCATTGCTGATGGGGGTTATAGTTGGGGAGGGTCTCAATTTAACCTTGGCGGTTAATGGGGCACTACCCTCGCCTCCTTTATTAGGTCAGGTTATTGAGGTACTTACCTTGCTAACAGATATATTTCTGCGCTTGATTAAGATGATTATTTCCCCTTTGGTGTTTTCTATTTTAGTGGTGGGTGTCGCTAAAATGGGGGATATTCAAACAGTTGGTCGTATTGGTATTAAGGCAATGCTATGGTTTTTTTTAGCCTCCTTCAGCAGTTTATTGCTGGGTATGTTGCTTGTAAATGTTCTAGAACCGGGAAAATCTCTGCTAATTGATTTACCCCCTCTGGATGCGCAAACAGGTTTGGCACAAGTTCGCCCAACCTTAGCTAATTTTGTTGCGCATATCGTTCCTAAAAGTATTACCGAAGCTATGGCCGGTAATGAGATATTACAAATCGTCGTTTTTTCTATGTTTTTTGGAGTGGCGTGTGCGGGTATAGGTGAAGTCGCCTTGCCGGTTGTAAAGTTTTTGGATTCATTAGCGCACATAATGTTAAAGGTGACGGCTTATGTGATGAAGTATGCGCCAATTGCGGTTTTCTCGGCTATCGCTTCAGTGATTGCTCAGCAGGGTTTAAGCGTGTTATTGACGTATGGTAAGTTTATCAGTGAGTTTTATTTAGGTTTAGTGTTGTTGGGAATGCTGCTCTGTTTGGTGGGCTTTTTGTTTGTAGGTTCTAGGATATTAAGCTTACTAAAGCATATTCGTGAACCCATGTTATTAGCGTTTGGCACCGCGAGTAGTGAAAGCGCATACCCCAAATTATTAGAACAATTAGATCGCTACGGCTGCGATGAAAAAGTGTGTGGTTTAGTGCTGCCTTTAGGCTATTCGTTTAATTTAGACGGCAGTATGATGTACATGACTTTTGCAGTGCTGTTCATCGCTCAAGCCTATGGGATTGATATGCCTTTGAGTGAACAGTTTTTTATGCTGCTGGTGTTATTGTTTACGAGTAAAGGAGTTGCAGGTGTGCCTAGGGCGTCTCTGATTGTGATTGCAGCGACTTTATCTATGTTTAAATTACCTGAGGCGGGATTATTACTGTTATTGGGGGTTGATCAGCTGTTAGATATGGGGCGTAGTGCCACGAATGTCTTAGGTAACAGTATAGCCGCCACGGTGATATCTAGATGGGAAAGGGCGGATGATCTTTAATGAATTTGTCATGGCAATATGATATGTTTTTAATGTATGTTAATTATTCCTTGTGAAATTAAGACCGCCCAAAAAGAGGCAACGCTAGAAATTGCTTTTGCGGGTGATTGGGTGCTGGATGCGCACACGCCGTCTTTAGAGTCCTTATTAGCCCAAATTAATAAGGGCTCCTCTATAAAACACGTCGTGTTTTCTACGGAAGCCTTGGGACATTGGGACAGTCTGTTGATGACGGACATAATTCGGATTATCGATCAAGGTGCGTATGAGGGTATTGATGTAGACATCACTACTTTACCTGATGGTATACAAGGTTTATTAAGTTTGGTCTATGCAGTACCTGAGCGCTTGGATGCAAAACGTCACGATACTAAACGGCGCTGGCTTGAGGTTATTGGCGATGGCGCAATCAGTGCGGTGCACGAGGCAGGTGCTTTACTCATTTTTGTGGGTGAAACAGTATTAAGTGTCGGTGCATTAATACGGGGCAAGGCCCGATTTAGAACGATTGATTTATGGATTAATATTCAAGACTGTGGTCCTTCTGCTGTCCCTATTATTACCCTTATTAGTTTTTTAATTGGCTTGATCTTGGCTTTTGTGGGAGCGCTCCAATTAGCCTTATTTGGTGCCCAAATTTATATTGCTGATATGGTGGGTTTGGGTATGACACGGGAAATGGGCGGCTTTATGGCCGCTATCATCATGTCAGGCAGAACGGGTGCAGCCTTTGCAGCCCAATTGGGTACCATGCAAGTGAATAGTGAAATTGATGCGCTTAAGACCATGGGATTTAAACCGATGGAGTTTTTAGTATTACCGCGTATGTTGGCTTTGATTTTAATCATGCCTATGCTTTGTCTTTACGCGGATTTAATGGGTATCATTGGTGGGTCTTTGGTGACAGTAGGTTTTTTTGATGTGTCATTCTTAGAATACTTCGATCGAACAGCCGGTGCGATTCATTTTAAAGATTTAATGGTGGGTGTCACTAAATGCTCGGTGTTTGGTGTGTTGATCGCTTTATCAGGTTGTATGCGCGGCATGCAATGTGGACGGAGTGCATCAGCGGTGGGTAAAGCAGCTACTTCTGCGGTGGTTACGTGTATTGTATTTATTGTAATGGCTGATTCAACAATGACGTTAATCTGTAATCGTCTCGGAATTTAAAAGTGACTACCCCTTGCTTAGCCATTAAAAACATGACCATGGCTTATGGTGATTTTGTAATCCAAAAAGAGTTGGACTTTACCATTAACCGGGGTGATATTTTTATCATCATGGGGGGGAGTGGTTGTGGTAAGAGTACGCTGTTAATGCATCTGATTGGCTTGCAACGGCCTGCAAAAGGCCAAGTCTTTTATGGGGCTGATAGTCTCTGGGAGGCTGATATCAATGTGCGGCAACGGATTTTGAATCGTACGGGGGTGTTGTTTCAAAGTGGGGCTTTATTAAGCTCTATGACGTTAGCAGAAAACATTGCCTTGCCTCTTTCTCAGCATACCCAACTTGGGGCTATGCGCATACGTCAGATTGTATCTTATAAATTAGCCTTAGTCGGTTTAGCGGGTTTTGAAGATTATTACCCCTCAGAAATCAGTGGGGGTATGCAAAAGCGCGCGGGTTTGGCCAGAGCGATGGCGTTGGATCCAGAAATTTTGTATTTTGACGAACCATCTGCCGGCTTAGATCCTATAAGCGCAAAACTTTTAGATGATTTAATCCGGAGTCTACGCGATAACTTAGGGTCTACTATCGTCATGGTGACGCATGAGTTGGCCAGTATTTTTGCGATTGGTACTAACTCCGTCTTTTTGGATTCAGATACCAAAACGATGATTGCTCAAGGCTCACCTAAGCAGTTGTTAGCTGAGTCAACTGACCCTAAGGTGATTCGGTTTTTAACACGGGGCATCATGGAAAAGAATAGTCCGCATAAAACAAATAGCCAGGAGCACAGTAAAGTATGAGTAAGCCAGCAAATCCTTTAGCCATTGGGGCCTTTTTGGTGGGTGCTATAACATTACTTATTACTGCGGTATTGGTTTTTGGTGGGGGCCAGTTTTTTAAGCGAAAAATTCAATATGTCATATACTTCGATTCAGCATTGAATGGGCTGAATGTGGGAGCGCCCGTTAAGTTGCAGGGTGTGCAAATTGGTACGGTTAAAGAAATCTCTTTAGAGCTTAACGAGGATGCAAAAAAAATCACTAAGCCGGTGGTGATAGAAGTTGATCCGGGTACGATTTTAGATTCTAAGGGACATCCTTTCCAAGTTGTCGCGGATATGGAAGAACGCAAGAAAAATGCACAGCAGTTAATTGATGCCGGCTTAAAGGCTCAATTACAAACCCAAAGTTTATTGACGGGGTTGTTATATGTTGAATTTAGTTTTTATCGAGATGTGCCGGTTAAGTTGGTAGGTGTTGATTACAAAGGTCTTCCAGAGTTACCTTCTGTTCCTTCTGCCGTTGATCAAATTAAAGATGCGGCTGAACAAGTTTTAACGAATATTAAACAATTACCCATAGAGCAGATGGTTAATGATTTGGCCATTACTTTAAAAGAGTTGCGGGTTATGGCTACATCAGAGGATTTAAAGAAAGATCGTGCGGCTTTGAGTAAAACTCTAAAAGAAACGGCCGTATTAATCGAAACTTTGAATCGTGATTTATCGCCTTTGGTTGCCAATATGAATGGCACAATGACAGATACACGCTTTATGGTGAATCAATTTTCTAAAGATATTAAGCCCGTGATGTTATCTACTGAAAAGGCTTTAAGTTCAGCAACGAGTGTCTTGAATGAGTCTAAACATGCCGTGGGCTCAGTTGAAGCTTTGGCTTCGCCCGATGCGCCTTTATGGCAGTCACTTGAAGCGTTAAGGGATGCGGCCCAATCGACTAAGCAATTGACTGATTATTTAGAGCGTCATCCTGATGCGATTATTTACGGAAAGGGTAAGGAGTAAGACGATGCAAATAATTACTAAGTCTAAGCACAGTTATAAATTAAGTCACTTATTGGGATGTGCGTTTATATGTGCGATGGTAACGGCCTGTGCTCATGATGCTAAGCCGGTTGAGTTTTATAGATTGTCAGCCGATGTAGGGCTTAAGCAAAATGCTAAATTCGCTGTTAACTCTAAAGAAGTGATAGTGGGTTTAGGTCCGGTTAGAATTCCAGAATATCTAAATCGCCCGCAAATGATGGTTGCTATTTCCGATAATCAATATTCGGTTTCCGAAGAGCATCGCTGGGCAGAAAAGCTGGATCAGAATATTTTATTAGCACTTTATAAAGCGTTGCCTGCGCAATTGAATACAGAGCATGTGTTGAGATATCCTTGGTCTCAACGTCAAGACATAAATTATCAAGTCAGTATCGATATATTGGACTTGACGATAGATGCTCAGGGACAAAGCCAGTTTATGGCTCAATGGTCTATCAAACCCAAAGATAAAGCCAGTGTTGATAAGCGCTTTGAATGCAGCCTGCCTGCTTCTAGCTCAGATTATGCGTTGATGGTTAAAGTGCAAAGCGAATGTTTAACTCAGCTGGGGCAGGCTATTTCAAAATCTTTAAATGAGTTGATGTGATTAGAGCAGAACGCTAAGAGATTAGCTTGTTCTGTGTAATATAAGCTCTAAGACTAATTTGCTACCAAAGTAGGCTAATAAGAGTGATAGAAAACCCAGTAAAGTCCATTTAATGGCGGTCATTCCGCGCCAACCGTAAAATCTTCTCCCTAATAATAGTCCTGTAAAAATTATCCATGCCAATAGCGATAAAACAGTTTTATGGACTAGGTGTTGTGCAAACAAATCCTCAATAAACAAAAAACCAGTCGCTAATGATATGGTTAGAAAAGCAATCCCTGTTGTTAACATTTGAAATAGCAAGGACTCCATAGTTTGTAATGGAGGCAATGATTGAATGAAGCGTTTAGGTGGGTGGCTTTTTAATTGCTGATCTTGAATCGCTAATAGCAAAGCTTGCAGTGCGGCTATATTTAAAAGACTAAAGGCAATGATAGACGTCAAAATATGAGCGCTCATTTCCCAGTTGTAGTGTGAAAGTGTTTGTGTGTTCTCTGGAAATTTAAGTTCCAATGCTAACATGCTTGCTGCGATTGGAAATATGGCTACGCCTAAAGTTTCAACAGGCTTATTAAGAGAGGCAATCACTAATAATAAAGCCACAATCATTGCGATTAATGATCCCGTACTAAAAAAACCGAAGTTAAATCCAACGTTTTGATGAAAGTTAAGACCTATAAAGACAAGGTGAGATAAAGCGCCTACCCATCCTAGATAAATAGATGCTTGTTTGAAACGGCTTTTACCCATATTTTGAATAATCAGCAAACTGCTCATTAAATAGGAGCCAATAGAGAGTAGGGCAATTACAGTCACGTTCATTGTTATATAGGTAGTGTAGCAAGTAAAAATAAGCGTATTTTCAATAAACCCAGTCTACAGGGTTTAATTTATTCTGTCATTGCAACGGGTGCAAAGCCTTTCATTGATATGTTAATATACAAGATTAAATAGTCCTAGCGCATTTGTACTGGCGGATAGTTTCCTTAGTTTAAACAACAAAGACAGCGATATGTTTGATAATTTAACCGATAGATTAAGTAGTACGCTTAAAAAACTAAAGGGTCAGGGGCGTCTGACTGAAGAAAATATAAAAGATGCATTGCGTGAAGTGCGCATGGCCTTGCTTGAGGCTGATGTATCTTTATCAGTCGTCACCGATTTTATCGAACGCGTTAAAGAAGGTGCTTTAGGGCAAGAAGTTCAGGCTAGCTTGTCGCCAGGTCAGGCGATGATTAAGTTGGTGCAGTCTGAGTTGGTTAAAGTAATGGGTGAGGCTAATGAAAGTCTTAACCTAAATGCTCAGCCTCCCGCTGTTATCTTAATGGCTGGTTTGCAAGGTGCTGGTAAGACCACTACCGTTGCGAAATTAGGTCGTTGGTTACAAGAAACACAAAAGAAAAAAGTAGGGGTCGTTAGTGCTGACGTCTATCGGCCAGCGGCTATCAAGCAACTACAAATGTTGGCTGATGAATTAAAACTCGACTTCTTTGAAAGTGATTTATCTCAGCAACCTGTTGATATTGCAAAAAATGCAATTGAAGCGGCAAAGAAAAAATTCCTAGACGTTATCATTATCGATACGGCGGGTCGTTTGCATGTCGATGACGAAATGATGGGCGAGATTAAAGCCCTGCATGCCGCGATTAACCCCATTGAAACCTTGTTTGTTGTTGATTCAATGACAGGGCAAGATGCTGCCATTACTGCGAAAGCATTTAATGACGCATTGCCATTAACGGGTGTCATTCTAACGAAAGCAGATGGTGATGCAAGAGGTGGTGCTGCGCTTTCTATTCGTCATATCACTGGCAAACCTATTAAGTTTATAGGTGTTGGTGAAAAAACTAATGCTTTAGAACCCTTCTACCCAGATCGTCTAGCGTCAAGAATTTTGGGTATGGGTGATGTACTCGGTCTTATTGAAGAGATTGAACAAAAGGTTGATAAAGAAAAAGCAGAGAAGTTAGCGCGTAAAATTCAGAAAGGGAAGGCTTTTGATTTAGAAGATTTCCGTGAACAGTTACAGCAAATGCAAAGTATGGGCGGTGTTGGCTCTATGTTGGATAAGTTGCCCGGTATCAATAGCGTTCCGCAAGAAATGAAAGATAAAGTGAATGACAAGATGTTAGCGCGTCAAATTGCGGTCATCAACTCAATGACAATGAAAGAACGACAGTATCCTGATTTAATTAAAGGCAGTCGTAAAAAACGAATCGCTGATGGTAGTGGTCAAGAGTTACAGGATGTTAATCGCATTTTGAAGCAATTCTTGATGATGCAAAAAATGATGAAGAAGTTTAAAGCCGGCAATATGGCAAATATGATGCGCGGAATTAAAAGCAATGTACGGGGTATGAGAAGGTAATTTTCATGCCAATTTTGATGGCCAAGTGTGTTAAGTGTTGATTATTTTCAATTTGTTCTTCACATATGCTGAAAATCGCGTAAAATGGTCAGATTAAATTTTTGATTAAATGTTTTTTTGAGGAAAATAGATGGTAACCATTCGTCTTACAAGAGGCGGCGCTAAGAATCGCCCTTTTTATCACGTTGTTGTAACTGATAGCAGAAGTGGTCGTGATGGCCGTTATATTGAACGTATCGGTTTTTTTAATCCTTTAGCACGTGGTAATGAAGAAAGATTACGTTTAGACAGCGAACGTGTTGAATATTGGAAATCAAATGGTGCACAACCATCAGAACGCGTAGCAAAATTAATAAAAGACGCAGCTAAATTAGCAGCATAAGGCTTGAATAAAGCAACTGATATAAGCGTTGGGAAGGTTTCTGGCGTTTTTGGGATTAAAGGGTGGGTAAAAGTTTTTTCCTACACTGAATCTAGAGAGAATATTTTAAAATATTCTCCATGGTTGTTAAAAAAGGGCACTGAAACAAAAGTTTTAAAAGTCGTTGAAGGTAACTCTCAAGGCAAGTTCTTAGTAGCTCAACTTGAAGGTGTTAGTGATAGAGATCAAGCCGCAGCATTGATGGGCTGGGAGATTTTTATTAAAGCTGAGCAATTACCTAAAGCCCGTAAGGGTGAATATTATTGGTCGGATTTAATTGGCTTAACCGTTAAAACCAATTTAGGTGTTGAGTTAGGTGTCGTTGACAGTCTATTAGAAACGGGTGCAAATGATGTTGTTATTGTTACAGGTGAGCGAGATCGGGTCATTCCTTTCCTGCAGAATGAAACAATAATTGAAATAAATTTGGATTTGGGATTAATGATTGTTGATTGGGATCCTGACTTTTAATGACAGCCATACATTTTGATGTAATCACTTTATTTCCTGAGATGATAACAACTGCCGCCAGTTACGGAGTAACCGGTAGAGCAATTGAACGAGAAATAGTTAGTTTATCCACGTGGAATCCCCGAGATTTTACTCAGGATAAACATAAAACGGTTGATGATCGTCCATACGGTGGTGGACCAGGAATGGTCATGAAATACTCACCTTTGCACGATGCAGTCTATCAGGCAAAAAAATTAGGAAAACAGGAGGCTAAAGTAGTTTACTTAAGTCCTCAAGGTAAACCGATTACGCAAGCGTTACTGTCTGAAGCGTGTAATGTGTCACAATTAATTTTAGTTGCGGGACGTTATGAGGGAGTTGATGAACGCTTTGTAAACATGGATTGTGATGATGAATGGTCCATTGGTGATTATGTTATTAGTGGCGGTGAATTAGCGGCCCTAATAGTGATAGATGCAATAACGCGTTTATTGCCGGGTGTACTAGGTCATGAAGAGTCAGCTCAGCAAGACTCTCACATGAACGGACTGTTAGATTATCCTCATTATACGAGACCAGAAGATATTGAAGGGCATAATGTCCCTGAAGTATTGTTGGGTGGTAATCATGCTGAAATAGGTATTTGGCGTATGAAGCAGGCTTTAGGTAGAACTTGGCAAAGACGACCAGATTTATTAGAAAATAAGAATTTAAGTGCAGAGCAGAGTAATCTGTTGCAACAATTTAAAAATGAAGTTGAATAGGGTGTGTGATGAGCAATATTATTGATGTATTGGAAAAAGAACAATTAAAAGAAATTCCTGAATTTAATCCAGGTGACACTGTAGTTGTTCAAGTTAAAGTAAAAGAAGGCGAGCGCGAAAGAATCCAGGCATTTGAAGGCATCGTGATTGCAAAACGTAATCGTGGTTTAAACTCTGCATTCACTGTAAGAAAAATTTCACACGGAACTGGCGTTGAACGTGTTTTTCAAACACATAGTCCATTAATTAGTGAAATTACAGTTAAACGTCGTGGTGATGTTCGTCGTGCTAAATTGTATTATTTACGTGACTTAACTGGTAAAGCAGCTCGTATTAAAGAAAAACTTTAATAAGCAATTTATTGGTATACTTGAAAAAGGCAGCTTAAGCTGCCTTTTTTTATGTTTAAAAAATCCCTCATAAACTGATATTATTAAATCTTTGACCTGTAAATATGCCTAAACAAGAAAAAACATTAACGATGACAGTGCTCATGACACCTGATATGGCTAATTTTTCGGGTAATGTGCATGGGGGATCTTTATTAAAATTACTTGATCAGGTCGCGTATGCTTGTGCTGCCAAATACTGTAAGAATTATGTAGTCACAGCGGCATTAGATCAGGTCTTTTTTAAGCAGCAAGTTAATGTAGGTGAGTTAGTTTCTTTTTTTGCTCGAGTTAATCATGTGGGGCGATCTTCAATGGAAGTGGGCGTTAAAGTCGTCGCTGAAAACTTACGAACTAACGAAAAAAGACATACCACATCGTGTTATTTTACGATGGTAGCTATTGATGAAAATGGTAAATCATTTGAAGTGCCGCGTTTAGTTTTAGAAACGGAAGCAGAAAGAAAACATTATGTGGCGGCTGAATTGCGCAGAAAAATGCGCCAAGAAAGTTTAGAAAAAAGTCGTGCACTCTATGTTGAATTATCAGAGGAAGAGTTCTAAGTGGGCTTACAAGAGAATTTCGAACAATTACCTTTAAAGGATTTTGCTGAGAAAGCGTATTTGGATTATTCCATGTACGTCATATTGGATAGAGCCTTGCCCAATATAGCGGATGGATTAAAACCAGTTCAGCGCCGAATCGTTTATGCCATGTCAGAGTTGGGATTGACGGCTCTAGAAAAATATAAAAAATCTGCTCGTACCGTAGGGGATGTTTTAGGTAAATATCATCCTCATGGTGATTCTGCTTGCTATGAAGCTATGGTGCTCATGGCGCAAAGTTTTTCTTATCGATATCCATTGGTTGATGGTCAAGGTAACTGGGGTTCACCTGATGATCCAAAATCATTTGCGGCCATGCGTTATACGGAGTCTCGCTTAACAGGTTATGCCAATACCTTATTGAGTGAGTTAGGGCAGGGCACTGTCGAGTGGGCTGATAACTTTGATGCCACTTTAAAAGAGCCTGAATTATTACCCGCCAGATTACCTAATATTTTACTGAATGGTACGATGGGTATTGCCGTAGGTATGGCTACCGATATACCACCACATAATCTAAGAGAAGTTGCGGCCGCTTGCATTCAATTATTAGATGAGCCTGACTGCCCTGTTGAAACGTTATTCACGCATATAAAAGGCCCTGATTACCCAACAGAAGCAGAGATTATTACCTCTGCTGAAGATATACAAAAAATGTATATGACGGGTGGTGGTTCTATAAAGATGCGCGCTATTTATGAGGAAGAAGATGGTGTTATAGTGATTACCGCTTTGCCACATCAAGTCTCGGGCGCTAAATTATTAGAACAAATTGCCGCACAAATGTTGGCGAAGAAATTACCCATGATCGAAGACTTAAGGGACGAGTCTGATCATGAAAATCCAACTCGGTTATTAATCATTCCAAAGTCTAAACGCACCGATGTTGATGCGGTTATGTCGCATTTATTTACGACGACTGATTTAGAGAAAAGCTATCGTGTTAACTTAAACATGATAGGTTTGGATGGTAAGCCCAAAGTTAAAGGGCTTAGAGAAATATTAGTTGAATGGTTAGCCTTTAGAACAGAAACGGTGCGCAGACGTTTGCAATATCGCTTGGATAAAGTGTTAGCCAGATTACACATCTTAGATGGTTTATTAATTGCCTATCTTAATATAGATGAAGTAATAGCGATTATTAGAAACGAAGAATATCCTAAGCCCGTTTTAATGGCGCGTTTTGCTTTAACAGACATTCAAGCGGAAGCGATTTTAGAATTAAAATTAAGACATCTTGCTAAGCTAGAGGAAATGAAAATCCGTGGCGAACAAGATGCCTTAGAAAAAGAACGTGCCGCATTAGAAAAAACCTTAGGTTCAAAATTATTATTAAATCGTTTGATTAGAAAAGAAATTGAACGCGATGCTGAGCAATATGGTGATGAACGTCGATCACCAATTGTTTCTAGAGTGGCAGCCGTCGCCTTAGAAACAACGTCTTTAATTAGTAATGAACCTTTAACAATTATATTGTCTCAAAAAGGTTGGATTAGAGCGGCTAAAGGCCATGATATTGATGTAGAAACGCTCAATTATCGATCAGGTGATAGTTATCTGTGTGCCGTTAAAGGTCGTTCAACGCAGCCTGTTTATTTATTAGATTCAACTGGGCGGGCCTACAGCACTTCGAGCCATGACTTGCCTTCAGCTAGAACGCAAGGCGAGCCACTCACAGGTCGATTTAATCCGCCAGCCGGGGCCTTATTTAGTCATTTAATAACCGGTAACCTGGATGACTGGTATGTATTAGCAAGTCATTATGGTTATGGCTTTAGAGTTCAACTTAAAGAATTAGCCAGTAAAAATAAAGCCGGGAAACTGCTAATCACGTTGCCCAAGGGTGCCCAGGTAATAAAACCAGAATGGGTGCAAAGTGAAACAGATTTATTAGCCGTGGTTACTTTACAGGGGCGATTATTGATATTCCCAGTAGCCGATTTGCCCGAGTTAGCACGTGGTAAAGGTAATAAATTAATACAAATACCCTCGGCCGACTTAAGCTCAGGCACAGACTCTGTCGTTGCGGTATTACCCGTCCCAGAAAACAGTCATTTAAAAGTCATCTCTGGTAAGCGATTCTTAAGTTTAAAGACGGCGGATATTGCACATTATACGAGTGGTCGAGCTAAAAGAGGTATGCCGTTACCTAGAGGTTTCCAGCGTGTTGATGGTTTAGAGCTAGAATAGAAAATACGCTTCAAGCTTATAGTTTGATCATCCTAAAAGCTAATTCTTAGATTTTAGGTTTATGTTAAAATTACTGTCTATAAGCCCCGGTAGCTCAGTTGGATAGAGTGGCCCCCTCCTAAGGGGCAGGTCGGACGTTCGAATCGTCTTCGGGGCACCATATAGATTATAGATAATAATTATTTTGGATAATTTATGTCTACACAACGTCCTGTGGTACTTTCTTTTTCTGGCCATGATCCTAGTGGAGGGGCTGGCGTTCAAGCAGATATAGAAACGCTTATTAGTCATCAATGTCATTCCGCCAGTGTTATTACTGCTTTAACCGAGCAGGATACGCGTAACGTAAAAAAGTTAATTCCGCAAAAACCAGAAAACATTGTTAGTCAGGCTAATAGAATATTAGCTGATTTAACGGTGAATGCTTTTAAAATCGGTTTAATTGGTCATCATGAAACAGCCTATGCGATTCATGAGATTTTAAAAGCACATCCCAAAATACCCGTGATATTAGACCCCGTTTTAGCTGCCGGTGGTGGCGCTCAACTTTACAGTGATTATTTAATAACAGAAATCATTGAACTCTTATTACCCTGTACTACCGTTGTAACGCCCAATAGCGAAGAAGCGCGTAAGTTAGTGGGACATGAGAATTTAGAACAATGTGGTTTGGAGATGTTGGCTCAAGGCTGTGAGTATGTCTTAATTACCGGCACGCATGAATCAACGCCGGCGGTGAGTAATCAGTTGTTTTATGATAATCAAATCTGGGAAACCTATACTTGGGATAGGTTGCCCCACAGTTATCATGGCTCGGGCTGTACCTTAGCCACCAGTATTGCGGCATTAATTGCGCATGGTTTGGATCCCATACAAGCGGTGATGGAAGCACAAGAATATACATGGAATTCTTTAAATAGTGGATATAAACCAGGTAAGGGGCAGTTCATTCCTAATCGCTTATTTTGGATGGAGGATGAGTCGTGAGGTTTCCCTCTAGGGGCCTATATGCCATTACTCAGACTGACAATAAATCGGCAGAAACCATTATTAAAGAAGTGCAGGCGGCGATCAAAGGCGGGGCCGTTGTCGTGCAATATCGAGATAAAAGTCCGGTTGATGCCGTTTCATTAGCCACAGCATTAGTTAAGGTGTGTCACGAATTTAATGTACCCTTATTGATTAATGATGATGTAGAGCTGGCTATAGCAGTGGGTGCTGATGGTGTGCATATCGGTAAAGAAGACGGTGCCATTGCATACGCTCGGACACGCTTAGGCGCTGATGCTATTATCGGTGCCTCTTGTTATAACTCGGTCGAACGCGCTTTAGAGGCTCAAGTTCAAGGGGCTACTTATGTGGCTTTTGGACGATTTTTTCCGTCTAATTCAAAACCTTTAGCCGCACCTGCTGAGTTACAGACTCTGCAAGCCGCAAAGCTAAAAATTTCAGTGCCTACTGTTGCTATAGGTGGCATCTTGCCAGAAAATGCAAAACCATTATTAAATGCTGGGGCTGATCTATTAGCGGTTATCGGTGGGCTTTTTGATACGGCAGATGTTGAACAATCCGCTCGTGAATATAAAACACTGTTTAGTCAGCCTCATTAGATCTAATTATCTATCTGTTGCGTCTCGATAGCTGCTTTATACCATGCCTTTGTGAATTGGCTTTCGACGGAATGGTTGATGATAGGCGCTGGGTAAGCACCTGCTTGATGTTGCTTATCCCATTGATGAATCGTTTTTGGCGTAAAGCCTTTTAATTCAGGTAACCAGTGATAAATATATTGACAGTCAGCATCAAACTTTTGTTGCTGTAACCAAGGGTTAAAGATTCTAAAATAAGGTTGTGCATCACAACCTGTTGAGGCCGCCCACTGCCAATTGCCGTTATTCACACAAGGATCATAATCGACTAAGTGTTGGGCAAAATAACGCTCTCCCCAGCGCCAATTGATATGCAAATCTTTGACTAGAAAAGACGCCACTATCATTCTGACGCGGTTATGCATAAACCCCGTTTGATTCAGTTCTCGCATGCCCGCATCCACAATAGGGAAGCCCGTTCTACCTTCCACCCAAGCATTAAAATACTCAATATTGTTATCCCATTTTAAATGCGCAAACTTTTCTAAAAAGGCATGCCCAAATACGTTAGGGAAGTGATAAGAGATATGGGTAAAAAAATCTCGCCAATAGAGTTGGCGCAATAAAGGGTGTTCAGAACCTAGAGCCTCAACAATTGCGTAATAAGCTTCTCTTATTGAGCAGGTGCCAAACTTTAAGTGGACTGATAATTTACTCGTACTATCAAGGCATGGGAAATCTCGGGTGTGGGTGTATTCTTTTTGAGCTTCGAGATTGTCCAAAATAAACAATGCTTGTTGGCGCCCCCCTTGTAGCATTGCACTTTCTACGACTGTTTTCGAAATGTCTAGTGCTGCTAAGTTAATATCCGATTGAGGTAATAAAAAATTATGCTTAGAGAGTGCTTCGGGTAATGCCACTGGAAACCGAACGGCATTATTATAAAAGGCCGTAAAGACTTTATAGGCGGTGTTGTCGTGTTTAACCGCTTGTTCGGGTTCTGTCAGTAAGGCATCAGCAATGATATGTAGTTTAAGCCCCAGTTCATTACACGTTACACCTAGTTGATAATCACGCTGTCGACTAAAGGGGGTGTAATCACGATTGATAAATACGGCCTCTATCCCATGTTCTTTGATGGTGTGCATTAAAACAGTTTCAGGTAAGTCGTTGTATAGACCTAACGCTGCACCCACATCGTGCATTTGGTGCTGTAAATCTTTAATAGATTGCAGCATAAATTGTAAACCGGGTTTACTTTGATAGGGATGGGCTTCTATCTGTCTGGGATCAAATATGAAACAAGCTAAAACATGTTCTGAAAGGTTTAGGGCGTGATTAAGACCGGTATTGTCTTGTAAACGTAAATCACGCCGAAAAATAAAGAGAGAGTTTTTATAGGTCGGCATTAAATGAATGGATGAAAGAGACTTTAAGCAGTGTCTCTAGCTGATTAAATCGGCTTTTTTAAGTGTTGCACGTAACGCTTCTATACGTTTATGGTTAATACCAAAATCAAAATGTCCAGTTCGTGAAGCTGAGCGAATATGAATGGCATTGTTTTCTTTATCTAGGCAAAAGTCAACGTCATCCACAAATTTGAATATTAGGCTGGTGACTTCCGCATGAATATTATCAGGACTCTCATGCGTAACTATAAGTCGGCTTTGATGATTTAACTCATCTTTTAAACTAGACCAAGCTTTATCAGACTCGCCTTTAATCTTAAAAGGCTGTATGAAATGTTTACTTTCAGGGGTCTCGCTGCTCAAACAGTTAGGTATTTCTTGGCAAGGAGGTAATAACTTTTTAGGTAAGGTATCTGCCTGACTGGCGCCACTGAGCGTCATAAAAAGCATATAAAAAAATATTTTAAAAGTCATAATAAAATACCGCTGATCAAAATTTAAAATAAAACCAGCTTTTAATTTTCCATAAATTTTAAAAGTGTCAAATGCAAATTGACTTAATAAGTGCTTGAGAATAATACATTAATATTTATGTGGTTTAAGTGAGGCGCGGTAATTTAAATTTGCCAGTTTTGAAATTTAAGTTAAAGTGTGACTGAGGTTTAATTTATCTTAGTCTAGATTTCATAATTTTAATCGTCGGAGACATCAACAACGTTGATAGTCTGAACAAGGCGAATTTAAGTTGAGTTACCCTCAACTGGGAGAGGTATCGTAGTGCAAATTAAATTTCCTTTTGATTCGTCATCACCCATATCGGGTGAGGCATCCATAAAAATTAATAAATCCATTGCTGATGTATTTGCATTCATTGGCGATAGGTTCTATGAAAATTATCCTAAATGGGCGCCCGAAGTTGTTGAGTTAGAACCTTTAGACGGTGAACAGCTTTTTGTGGGCGCCAAAACCAAACAAGTCAGAGCAGATCAAGGTGCATTAGTAGAATCAGTATTTGAAATTACTGATTATCGACCTGTGGTCAATTTAACATTCAAAGGCATTGATGAGCCTTACAAACATGAATACGTTCTTAAATCCACCGATGAGTCTGATTGTACCGAGTTAACCTTTCGTTTTGAGTTATCTGAGGTAGAAGTGTTCATGCGGCCTTTTCAGAAGTTGATTCGGGCCTCTATTGAAGAAGGGGCAGAAAATACCGTAGAAAATATTAAAAATTTGATGCTCGCTTGAGCCCATTAAGCTAGTCATAGTGACTTAAAATATAAAGAATTGGAGTTAGAAATGCCTTTTATTGTAGAAAAAGATAGCGGACTCATACCACAAGTCCTCTCCGCCATTTTAGATGAATGTGTTAATGGAGTTACTTTGGCAGATCCCGATATAGAAGACGCCCCTATCGTATATGCGAACAAAGCTTTTGAACGTTTAACTGGTTATGGACAAGAAGATATCATTGGTTATAACTGTCGTTTCTTACAGGGTGAAGATAGAGAACAGCCTGCTAGATACATTATTGCAGAGGCCATGAAAAAACATGAAGGTGTAGAAGTCACGCTAAGAAATTATAAGAAAGACGGCACGTTATTTCATAATCGTCTAAAAATTACCCCGCTTTTTGATAAGAAACAACGAGTCATTTATTATCTGGGTGTGCAATATGACATCACTCAGCAAGTTGATTCTAATAACGAGATTAAAGAACTCAGTGCCTTGTTAGCCGCCATCAGCCCAAAATAAACGATTATGAATGCGACAGAAACCGTCAGTACAAGTGGAGGGCTTTATTATAATGAAGTGTTATTTGCGCTTGCGATAGTCGCCTTTATTGTTTTGGTGGTGATGGAAAAGCGGCATCCGTTTCGCGAGTTTCCAGCCAAGATTTTTAAAGAATCTTTTTCTACCAATACCACCGCATTCTTGGTTAATAATTTAATACTCAGTACGCTTAGCGCCTCTTCGTTGTTTTTGGTGGCTCAGCAATTTGCTTCACATGGTTTATTGAGCGGCTTAGATAATGGCCCCGTAAAGTGGATATTAGCGTTCGCTTTTTTTGATTTAGCTATTTATCTTTGGCATTTTGTCAGTCACAAGTCAGACTATTTATGGCGTTTCCATAAAGTCCATCATAGTGATAAAGGTTTTAATGTCTCTACCGGTTTTAGATTTCATGTATTTGATCTGTTGTTAGAAATCGTTTACAAATGTGTCTTTGTAGTCGTGATAGGTGTGGATGCGTATTCGGTATTGTCTATAGAAATAGTAGAGTTGTTTTTTATTTTATTTCACCATGCCAATATTCAAGTGCCTAATGAAGATAAAATCTCTAATGTTTTTATCACGCCGTCTTTGCACAGAACCCACCATTCTAAAAAAAGGTCAGAACATGACAGTAACTACGGCATTGTGTTTTCTTTTTGGGATAGATTATTTGGTACTCGCAAAGAATTAGTGCCTGAGCATATCGGTTTAGATATCATCCAAGCGGATAACTTTATTCAATTGTTTTCTTTGGCTTTTATCACTGAAGTTAAGCTTAGAAAACTATTAAGCAGAATTCCAAAAGGTAAGGCAAAATGATCATCAAAACGCATAAAAGCATCCCAAGTTCTGAGATTACTGATCCTGCCGTTTTTAAACAGCGTCGTCAGTTGATTAAAGCGATGCTGGCCTTAGGCATAACCGGTTCTGGCGTTTATTCGGGTTTTGCTGATGCAAAAGAGGCACCCTTAACTGCAACGTCGGCTGATATCGTTAAAAATCATACGAATTATTACGAATTCACCTATAACAAAACCGATGCTACTGCGTTAGCTCAAGCGTTACCTATTGATCCTTGGTCAGTTGAAATTACCGGAGAAGTTGAGCAACCGGGTGTTTATCATTTAGAAGATCTCTTAAGCCAGCAAACTCTAAAAGAATACATCTATCGCTTTCGCTGTGTAGAAGCGTGGTCGATGGTGGTGCCTTGGGTAGGCTTTCCATTAGCTAGTTTATTAAAAAAGGTAAAACCTTTATCAAGTGCGCAATTTGTGCAATTTACCACACTGTTTGACCCTAAGAGCATGCCCAACCAAGCTGATAACCGAATGTTAGATTGGCCCTATGTGGAAGGGTTAAGAATGGATGAAGCGATGCATCCTTTAACGATATTAGCGACCGGTATGTATGGAGACTCTTTGCCTAAACAGAACGGTGCGCCTTTAAGATTAGTGGTGCCTTGGAAATACGGTTTTAAAAGTATTAAGGCCATCGTAAAGATTGAATTGTTAAAAAGAGCGCCGTTAAGCACTTGGAGTAAATCTGCACCCAATGATTATGGCTTTTATGCCAATGTAAATCCAGATGTGCCCCATCCGCGTTGGAGCCAAAGTAGCGAACGTGTTTTAGGCGCTGGATTTTTTACCCCACGTCGTAAAACACAGTTGTTTAATGGCTATGCTGATGAAGTCGCTGGTCTATACAGCAATATGGATTTGCGACATTTCTTCTGATGTTACAACGTTTTTTAAAGCCCTATCCCTTATGCTTTAGTCTCTGTTTATTGCCATTACTTGGCATTGTTATCGATATGATGTTCGATAACTTAGGGGCGGATCCTATACAAGCTTTACACATACGTTTAGGCGATTGGTCCTTACGCCTGTTATGGCTTACTTTGTTTATTACCCCTTTACAAAAGATCACACAATGGCGTGGTATGGCCCAATATCGAAAGCTATTAGGTCTATATACCTTTTTTTATGCGAGCTTACACGTTATCGTCTACTTGTGGTTAGATCAAGGTTTGGCCTGGGGCACTATAACCACAGATATTATTGAAAGCTCTTATATTTGGTTTGGAGTAATAGCGTTTCTGATTATATTAGCCTTGGCGGTTACTACGCCCAAGGCTATGGTTAAATTGCTGGGTAAAAATTGGAAAAAATTGCATCGATACATTTATATCGCCTCTGGTGCCGTCATTATCCATTACTACTGGCAACTAAAAGGCAATATGGCCGAGCCTTTATTTTATTTAATTATACTGTCTTTATTAATGCTATTTAGACTGGCTGTCTGGTTTAAAAATCGTCAGTTTACTAAAATGATGATACCCACCACCCGCAAGATAAGAGTGGTTAAAGCGGACTCAGCAACAGCAGAAGCAGGCCGGTCCAAAGGTATCGTAATTGAAGAAATTGATACGGATATAGAAACATGAAAAAAATCCCAATAGGAATTAGTAGCTGTTTATTAGGCGAACTAGTTCGGTTTGATGGCTCGCATAAGCGTGATTCTTATATCAACGGTACCTTAAGCCAGTATTTTGAGTTTAAAGCCTATTGTCCTGAGGTTGCCATAGGTTTGGGTATTCCTCGGCCTACCATTCATCTGGTTAAACAAAATAATGAAATCCGTTGTGTGGGTATAAAAGACCCAACATTGGATGTGACAGCACCCTTAACCGAATATGCAGCTAGCTTAAAAGACAGTCATGCGGATTTATGTGGTTATATTTTAAAAAAGGATTCGCCTAGCTGTGGCATGGAGCGCGTGAAAGTCTTCTCGGGTAATCATCAACCCAATAGAGAAGGCTTTGGTATTTATGCCCAAGAGATGATGCGTAATAATCCTTTAATGCCCGTAGAAGAAGAGGGCCGTTTAGGTGATGCTGGTTTGCGTGAGAATTTTATCCAACGCGTGTATGTGTTATATCGCTGGAAACAATTATTAGCAGAGGGACTTACTCCGCAAAAGCTAACGCATTTTCATGCGCGGCATAAATTAATCATTATGAGTCATGGGGACTATCGAGAACTAGGACAGTTATTGGCGACAGTGACTAAAGAAAATGTGCAACAAGTGGCCGAGCAGTATATTGCTATCTTAATGCCCCTGCTTAAATCGGTGGTTAATCGTGGTCAGCACGTGAATGTGTTACAGCATATTCAAGGCTATTTAAAAAAAGAATTAGCGGCGGATGACAAAGCCGAACTATGCGAGATTATCGAGCGTTATCGTCAAGGTGAGATTCCCTTAATTGTACCCATCACCTTGCTTAAACATCATTTCCGTAAGTCGCCAGACGTCTATATAGAGGAATCTTATTATATGTCGCCGTATCCGCAAGAACTCCAACTGATCAATCAATTATAAAACCATGGCAAAGCTATTAATTGTGGGCTGTGGCTCTATCGGTTTGCAGTTAGCGGAGGAACTGAGTGCTAAAGGCCATCAAGTGACAGGGCTTAAGAGAACGCCGCCGATATTAGCTATAACAGGTATTAACTTTATGGCGGCAGATATTGCGTCATTAGCGCAACTTAATGCCTTACCCACTGATTTTGATGCCGTGTATTTTATTGTTTCACCTGATGGTCGTAACCCAGACAGTTATCAAGCAGTGTATGAGCAGGGGCTAAATAATTTACTGAACATTTTTAAACAGACAGATGCTAATCCACAGTGGATATTGGTGTCGTCCACCAGTGTGTATGGGCAAACCCAAGGCGAATGGGTGGATGAAGCGAGCACGGCAGAACCACAAAATGTTCCCAGCCGATACATCCGACAAGCAGAACTACAATTGACCGCGTTAAATCCGAAAAATATCGTGGTGCGCTTTTCAGGTATTTACGGCCCCGGTCGAGAATACTTAATAAGAATGGCTCAGCAGGGTGGGGCCGTTCAAAAAGAGCCGGTATATTATACTAATCGAATTCATCAAGCCGATTGTGTGGGCGTCTTAGTTTATTTGTTAGAGCAAAGTTTAGCCGGAATCGCCTTAGAGCAATACTATGTGGCGAGTGATAATGATCCAGCCCCGCAATGGGAGGTAATCTCATGGTTAGCAGAGCGATTGGGTGCTGAACAGCCGACTGTTAAAGCGCCAGATAACACGGCTCAATCAAATAAACGTTGTAATAACCAACGTTTAAAGGCTTTAGGCTATCAATTTAAGTATCCTTCTTATCAAACAGGATATTCTCAGCTTATTAAGGGTGTCAAAGGCGTCAATTAAGGTCAATATGTTATTGATGCATCAAGCAGCAACGTTGAGAAACCTAGATGAGACGTTCTTCTATAAACATACGTCAACGAATGGCTTCATACCTTGTTCTTTAATACCTGCTTAACAACGAGTAATCTATATAAAAGGATCTTGGATAAATATACGTCAACGTATAGCGTGATGAGCCGTTCTTTGATCCCTATTTAATATTGAGTAGGACATACAAGACGTCCTCGGATATACATACGACAATGTTGAACTAACATACGTTGTCTTATAATTTTATAAGACAACGTATGTTAGTTCATCAACAACTTATAGGGTACATAAGACCACTTATTTACCACATAAGAGCCTGTTGAATATATATAGGTTAACAAATGTGTATCACTCGACGTCGATCGTGTATCCGAGGACGTCTAATGGTTACTAAACGAGCTTTTATAAGGACTCCCCGACGTCTTATAATATTATAAGACGTCGAGTAATCTTTAAAGGTTGTCCTATAGCGCTGTTTAACGTCGGGTAATACCTAAACTTAAACGAGTAATGTATATCGGACGTCCTTGAGTACTTACTCGACGTCATATAGGGTCGATAAGACGCCTTGTTTTTGGGTTTAATAAAATAGATACAGTTGATTTAAATACAACTCATAATCAAAATGCCTGTATGCTTAATATACTTTCACACGCTTTATGGCTCTTCAATTCACACTATGACAGACATTACTTTTTCAATAGCTGACTACCCCGAGATTCGTAATCGCGGCATTTTTCTGAATACTAAAATATACGAAAAGCTTACTCCAGAAGATATCAAAACCTGTGCTTGCAATCTTGATGTGTGGGTTGGGAATGCATTAGGAATTGATAGTGACGAAGAAATGAATATATTTGCTGATTATGCCATTTATGGGTACCGTCCCAATGGTTTTAATATGGCTGAAAAGTTCTTGCGCTTATTTCATAATGAGGCTGATGACTTTGAACTAGCATTGCTTCGGTATATGCGATCTGCGCACTATGTCATTTATCAAGTCGAAGAAACGAATGGCGTGGACACCTTTAATGTCGTGGATATATACAGTAAGGTTCAGTATAAGATTATAGATTTTAAATTGGCAAAGTCCACTTTTAAAGGCGAAATATTCGCCAGCCATCTGATTGACTTTGAAGGATTCTCTATTCAAACGGGAGGGGCTTTGATAATGGCACCCGAGATTTTAGGGTCTGATGTAATGAAGCAATTGATTGAATTTATGAAAGACGCTTATCCGGGTGATTTTTTGAGTTATCCAGAGATTGGTGCATTGCTCGCAAAAAATATGGCTGCTGCGGGACTAAAACTGGGGGAGCGCGCAAAATTGGGCCGTGTGAAGTTTTAATTTTTAGATAGCAATCCTAGAATTGATATCGAACATTCGCAAATAAATTGTCGATCAAGGTATCTCTGTTTGTGGTTGAATAGAGATAATCCGCTAAATAGGCGATATCTGTCACCCAATGTGTGTTGAGTTGATAACTAAACCCCGCTTGAATTCTATACTCGCTTACCCCTTTGGGGCCGTAGGCGCTATTGTTTAAATAACCATAAACCTCATTACCCAGCACAGCACTTAATTTTGGGCTAATGAAGTTTAAAGGTCGGTTTATTTGAATCAGCTCTCTCAGTCTCATGCCAGTACTGGCAGTGTCGTATCGGATGCGTTCATCAAGTCGCGTTCGTAAATTGATATTAAAACCTAATAAACCAGTCGATACTACAAAATCTTCGTAGGGTCTATTTTCATCATAGGGTCTCTTATTAAGAGGCGTGTTCCAGTCATGCAGGTATCCCAAGCCGACAGCGATATTGGGGTTAAGTTGTTTTGTTACTTGAGTCGAAAGTTGAGTTTCATTAAACCGCATACCGGCCGGGCTATCGTCACGCGTTAGGTTTTGCTCTAAGATTTGCCAGTTAAGATCTTCAGCTAATCGGCCTGTAAGACCGGCTGAGGTAATTGTTCCATCAATGTAGTTGGTATTGGCCGACACGTTAGAACTTAAAGCATAAAGTTCAACGATCACTAGCAGCAACTTCACCCAAGCTGAAAGCTTATATTTATGAAGCATGTGCATAATTTTCCACTGTTATGAGGTGAGGATAAAATCTATGATAGCAACATTAGAACAAAAGTTTTAATGATCAAATACTATGAATGTATCTAATAGTTAGATGAGTATTTTCACTGATAGCCCAATATCTTATTGGGCTATCAGTTTTTTAAAGAAAGTTATTAGCGTTATAAACTGGCTAAATCAATCACAAAACGATATTTAACGTCGCTTTTTAATACACGCTCATAAGCTTCGTTGATGTGTTGTATGGGAATAATCTCAACGTCAGAGGTGATGTTGTGTTCGGCACAAAAATCTAACATTTCTTGGGTTTCTTTTATGCCACCTATTAAGGAACCGGCAAGATTTCTGCGTTTAAAGATTAAATTACCTACGGAGGGTGAGGGGTGAGGTTGATCAGGCACGCCCACTAAACATAATGTGCCGTCGCGTTTTAATAAAGCAGTAAACGCATCTAAATCATGGGGTACGGCCACCGTATTCAATATAAAATCAAAACTAGCAATATGTTGTGCCATTTCATCTGGATGCTTTGAGATCACGACTTCATCTGCACCTAGGCGTTTAGCATCTTCTGCTTTGCCAGGAGAAGTGGTAAATAAAACAACATAAGCGCCCATTGCATGCGCTAGTTTAATGCCCATGTGGCCTAGGCCCCCTAAGCCCACCACGCCTACTTTATCGCCTTTACCGACCTTCCAATGCCTTAAGGGTGAGTAAGTGGTAATGCCGGCGCATAGTAAAGGTGCTGCAGCGGCTAAATCTAGCTTGTCTGATACGTGTAAGACAAAGTCTTGGTTAACGACGATTTGTTTAGAGTAGCCACCATAATTATTACCCCCAGAGATTTTATCAGGGCTGTTATAGGTAAACTCAGCACTATTACAATATTGTTGTAAGTCTTCTTGGCAATCTGGGCAAACACCACAGGAGCCGACCATACAGCCTACTCCGACGCTATCACCCACTTTAAAACCTTTGACTTCAGTGCCTATTTTGGTGACTTTGCCGACTATTTCATGTCCTGGTACCATGGGGAAACTTGAGTTACCCCATTCATTACGAACTTGATGTATGTCGGAATGGCAGACGCCACAGTAGAGTATTTCTATTTGGACGTCATTAGCAAGGGGTTCGCGTCTCTCAAAACTAAAGGCTTCTAAAGGCGTGTTGTGGTTATGAGCGGCATAGCCTAGTGTTTTTTGCATAAAGGGCTCCTAGTATTATTTAATTTCGATATGTATTTCGTTGCGACGTAAAAAGGGCAGGGTCCATGGTGGATCATAAGCTGCCGATTGCGCAGGATTTATCAAAGTGTATTTTTGTTGAATTAACCAAGACGCTAACTCAGAAGATTTTTCTTTAATCCCTTGTTCAGATAGGCTGCCCGTATAACTCAGTACGGCCAGTTTTTTACTGGGAATCTCAACCAGCTTAATGGCAGGATCATCAGGTATGGGGGCGTTGGCTAGTGTATAAGTACTCGGTAACACAAATGCCATGTACCAGTTATCGCCTGATTGTTGTTGTATGACCGGAGCAGTCATCGCAATTTGTTCGGAACTTTGCTTTTCTTGGATAACTGGGGTGGTCATGCTGATTTGTTGTTGGCTTTGGTTGCCACCAAAGATATATCCAGCTAGGCGTCTAAAACCTTGGTTACCACTGGTATGATAATCACCGGTTATTTCAGTTTGAGCGATAAGAATAGGGGGGTATTCTCTAATCTGAATGTGTCCATAGTCTTGCAAGACTTGGTAGTGAGGTTCTTCTGATGTTCTTATGCCGACTAAACTACAGCCTGTCAGTATAAGAGTGCTTAAAATACTGATTACTTTTGTCATCTTTAATAACCCTCCTGTATAGCGTTTAATTTAAATTACTAAAAGTATTTTAATACCATTAAGACTTAGTTTATCAAGCCAATAGCTTATCGGTTTAAATTAATCTAATGCGACAAAAGTTTTGAAGTGAAACTAAAGGGGGCGTTGAGATGTTTGTGTTTGCTAGGCGTTAGCAAATGATAACAATTGTAGAGATAGGAGGGCGGCTTAATAGTCGCCCCAAAATGGCTTGATTAGCGTCTGCCTTTGTTACCGGGCGCTGCTTCTTCAAATTTAACCTTTAAAGGTTTTCCGCAATATAAATTGCCATCAAGTGCTGCTATAGCAGCTCTGGCTTCGTGGCCTTCCATGCCTACAAAACCGAATCCTCGACATTTTCCGCTGAAAATATCAGCGATAAGTTGAATGGAGCGGACTTTGCCATACTCTGAAAATAACTCTTCAACAGAAGATTCAGTGGCGTCGCTAGGTAAGTTTCCTACAAAAAGTCGTTTCAAAAGACATATCCTAAATAAGGGGGAGAGGGAGAGGGGTCGGAAAATCCGACTACGCCCCAACCCTGAATAAATGTACTCGGGGTTGGGTGTTAGAAAGCAAAGGTCAGTTATGCTGTCGTTACGTTTGAAGCTTGTGGGCCTTTTGCGCCTGATTCTACATCATATTTTACAGCTTGACCTTCAGCTAAAGTGCGGAAACCACCGTCACTTGCGATTGCAGAAAAATGTACGAATACATCTGCACTGCCATCACTTGGAGAAATAAAACCGAATCCTTTAGATTCGTTAAACCATTTAACTGTACCTGTTGCCATGTTACATCCTCAATAAATTGAATTAAAAATTTTTATTGCAAATCAGACCGGGCACAAATAGGAAAATAACGAATGGAATTTCTGAGAAGTGCTGATTAACATGCAAAACTTATTAGACAAGTTTGCATTTGTGGCAATACTATCGACTAACAATTATCATTATAGTGGCATATGACTTGCATAGCCATCTATTTCCAAATAGTGACAATATTAGTGAAATCATCGGTCCATGGCTTCATATCAAAATATAATGGCATCTTTTCCCAATGACCTAGTTGGCTTAGGCTAAGGGGCGCTAAAGTGTCTGGATTTTTGGCCATCACCACCCAGTCAGTTGCAACAACAAGAGGGGGCGGATTTTGCGGTTTATACTCTTGAATAAGAGCCGCTAGATGCATGTGTTCTGCATGGATAGAGAGTACTTTTTTAAGCGCTAAATGCCGATTAGTCATATGAAAGGCTAAGATACCGTGCGGTTTTAACTTTTTAAAATAGATCTCTAGGGCTTCTTTAGTGATTAGGTGCGTGGGTACGGAATCTGAGCTAAAGGCGTCCATGATTAATAGATCAAATTGGCCGTCAGGTTCTTTATCTAGCGATAAACGTGCGTCACCAATACGTATGCTGGGTTGATGTGCACAAAGCTTCATGTAAGTGAAAAATTCTGGCTTACTGGCTATCTCTACAACTAAAGGATCAATCTCATATAAGGTCCAATGCTGAGATGCTTTCGAGTAGCACGTTAAAGCACCAGCCCCTAAACCTACTACACCAATATTCCAGTTTTGATTTTTGGTGTCAAACTCTTTAAAAAGTTGTCCCATGGGGCCTGGGCGACTGTAATAAGTTAATGGCGTTGTTTGTAAGTTTTCAGGTAGGCGTTGTGCGCCGTGTTTAGTCGTGCCATGGAAAAGCTCATGGTACGTTTCATCTTGATTTCTCTCGTCAGTCAATACGCTTTCTCGCACAGCTAAGACACCAAAGAAGGTGCGTTCTTGATAGATCGTGTGTGATGACAGGCCGTGTAAACCTAACGATAAGAAAATAATAGCCCCGGTGCTAAAAGCAAAAGCAATAGGCTTTGATCTTAATAAAAAGGTAATCAGCGTAATAAAAATGAGGCTGATAACGATAATATCAAAGTATTGTAGTAAATCTTTGATACTTGCATAAAGAGTAAGACCTGTAATAACTAATGCGGTGGGCCATATTACTTGGAGTAGCGCACTTTTGGCCGTGATTGATATCGACCATGGACGTAATAGTAGTGCGGCAATAATCATTAACGGATACTCGTAGATACCATTAAAGATAAAAGGCGCAACAAAGGTGTTAAACATGCCACCTAACATGCCACCAAAGGACATGATTAAATAGAAGGTAGTTAAATGTTGGGTAGCCGGCCGGTTTTTTGATAACTCACCATGGCAAACCATGACGGCAAAGAAAAAGGCGATGAGATGTAATATTAAATAGGCCCAGTAAGGTAAATCAGCTGGGTTAATAAACGCATAGGTAATAAAGGGAATTAAGATATAAGGTTGTAATCTGACTATAACGGGATGAATAGCATCGTTCCAGTGTGAGAATACAATAATAAAAGTTAATAAATAGACGGTTAAGGGAATAATCCATAACAAAGGTACCGAGGCAATATCGGTACTTATAAAATTGGTTAAGCCTAGTAATAAACTAGAAGGCACAAACGCTAAAGCTAACCAATGTAGTCTTCTTCCCCAGCTCAGATTTACGTCTTCTGGAGGAGTGCTTTCTTGTGTAATGGGGGGGTGTTGTTTGCTTTTATAAAGCAAGGCTGCACAAGCCGATATTAAAAGGCACAGCAAGATGTAACCTAAACTCCAGTCCGTTTTTTGTGCGCTTAAATCAATGTGCGGTTCAATTAAAAATGGATAACTGATGAGGGCAATAAGACTGCCGGCATTACTTGCTGCATACAAAAAGTAAGGATCATCACTGTTTTTATGATCGATACTAGCAAACCATTTTTGGATTAACGGTGAGGTAGTCGATACCACGAATAAAGGGAGACCGATTGCAATCAACAATGTCCATACTATCCAGAGTGTAGGATTGCTTTCTGTTGGGGGAGCAGTATTTTCAGGTAAGGCTAAGGGCAAAGCTAAAAAGCTCAGCAGAATAACTAGGGTGTGTAATTGGATTTGTCGGACGGGTTTAAAGCGTGAAGCAATCGTGTGTGCGTACAGATACCCTAAAAATAAAATAGTTTGATAAAACACCATACAGGTGTTCCAAACAGCGGGTGATCCGCCTAGCAAGGGTAAAAGGATTTTTCCGAACAGGGGTTGCAGTACAAACATGAGTGATGCACTGACAAATAATGTCCCTGCAAATAATAAGGTCCAAGATAAACTTTGGTTAGTTTTTGCAGGGTGAGACATGTTTGATTTTATTAATCAAGTTTTGCGATAGCTTGTCTTGCTAAGTCACTTAATTTTGAACCATCTTCTTTATTGTAACTGATGATAGCTTGACGCATTCTTGGGTCCCATGATCTAAAAATATGATTTTTTATGCCATTGGCAGCGAGTTCTTTGTCACTTTCGGCATTAAAAAAATTACCAATATCATTGGCCATTCTAATTAAGATATCAATTTTATTGCTCATAATACATTGCTATTGTGGGTTAAGCGATGAGGGTGTGTGTAGATCACATGCTGAGCACCCCTAGCAAAACCAATTAAGGTTAAATTTGTTTCTTTGGCTAAGCGAATAGCTAAACCGGTAGGTGCTGATATGGCTGCGAGCATATTAATGCCTACCCATGCTGTTTTTTGTACCATTTCAAAACTGGCTCGACTAGTAACGAGTACAAACCCGCTGGATAATTCTTTTTCGGTGCGTAATAAAAAACCAATCAGTTTATCAAGGGCATTGTGCCTACCAACGTCTTCTCTTATATCAATGATACCTTGCCCCGGTATCACCCATGCCGCTGCATGCACGGCACCGGTTATTTTATTAAGCTTTTGAAATGAAGCCAGTTCTGTTAGTGCGTGTTGTAAGTCGGTTGCGCAGACACTTAAATCACCGACCACTTCACCGGGCTTGCGAATAGCTTGTTTTAAAGTGCTCGCGCCACATAATCCACAGCCTGTTCGGCCGGTTAAGTTTCGGCCTTTATCAGACATACAATGAAAGCGTTCTTCAGGAATCTTTATCTGCACTTCAATACCGTTAGAACGATTATAGACGCGAGCAGATAACAATTCTTGAGGGCTTTTAATAATGCCTTCTGTAATACTAAATCCTAATGCGAACTCTTCAAGATTAGTCGGCGTTGCCAGCATGACAACATGCGGCATGCCGTTGTATATTAAAGAGATGGGGACTTCTTCCACAATAGTATCCAGTTCACTTATGTGATGATCACTTTTCCACCGATCAACAGTGAATTCTTGATAGCTAGGCCAACCAAGATCTAATATTGCTTCGTCCATTTCTAATAGTTAATGGCTAAGCCATTAGCCATTGATAATACCTTGTTCCAATAAATCGAGTTGAGTGTCCGTAAATTCTTGATATTTTGCTTGCCACTCTGACGTTTGATTTACTTTACTGATTTGGACAGCCGTTACTTTGTACTCAGGGCAGTTTGTCGCCCAATCTGAGTTATCTGTAGTAATAACGTTTGCACCTGATTCAGGAAAGTGGAAAGTAGTATAGACAACGCCTGGTTGAACTTTATCAGTGACCAAAGCACGTAATACTGTTTCACCAGTACGACTCTTAATACCTACCCAATCGTTGGTATTGATGCCACGATCTTCTGCATCATGTGGGTGGATTTCTAATAAGTCTTCAGAGTGCCATGCATTGTTTTCAGTACGACGTGTTTGTGCGCCTACGTTATATTGAGACAATATGCGACCTGTGGTCAGAATTAATGGATATTTACCATTAACGCGTTCGGATGTTGCTACAAATTCAGTCAGCATGAATAGACCTTTGCCATCGTCACGCATAAAGGTCTCTTCATGCATGGTGGGTGTGCCTGTTGATGCTTCATCATAGCAAGGCCATTGAATACTACCTAGTTCATCAATTTTGTCATAGCTAACACCTGTAAATGTGGGTGTTAGACTGGCAATTTCTGCCATGATTTCTGATGGGTGTGTATAGTTCATTGGATAACCTAAGGCATTAGCCAACATTTGCGTCACTTCCCAATCCGCATAACCGGCTAAAGGCTTCATAACTTTACGAACGGGAGATATACGACGTTCTGCGTTGGTAAATGTGCCAGTTTTTTCTAGGAATGAAGCGCCAGGTAAAAATACATGGGCGAATTTAGCGGTTTCGTTTAAGAAGATATCTTGCACGATAACGCATTCCATAGAACGTAAAGCCGAATGAACATGTTGAATGTCTGGATCAGATTGCGCAATGTCTTCACCTGCACAGTATAGGCCCATAAAGCTTTTATCTAATGCTGCATCAAACATGTTAGGGATGCGTAAGCCAGGTTCAGAACTGAGTTCAGCGTTCCAAGCTTTTTGGAATAAGTTTTGTGTGGCTGCATCTGAAACGTGACGATAGCCAGGAAATTCATGTGGGAAAGAACCCATGTCACAAGAACCTTGCACGTTGTTTTGTCCACGTAATGGATTTACGCCTACCCCAACGCGTCCTAAGTTACCTGTGGCCATGGCTAAGTTAGCAATGCCAATAACCATAGTTGAGCCTTGACTGTGTTCTGTAACACCTAGTCCATAGTAAATGGCTGCATTTTTAACAGTTGCATACAATCTTGCTGCAGCTCTGAGGTCAGCTGCTGGGATACCTGTAATAGATTCAGTATTTTCTGGGGCGTGACGCGTGTCTGCAACGAATGTTCTCCATTTGTTGAATGACGCTACATCGCAACGAGTATTTACAAAGTCTTCATCCACTAAGTTTTCAGAAACAATGACATGTGCAAAGGCATTGATAACAGCAACGTTTGTGCTAGGGCGAAGTTTTAAATGATAGTCAGCTTTTACATGCGGTGAGTTTTTGACTAAGTCAATTTCACGAGGATCGACAACAATGAGTTTAGCGCCTTGACGTAGACGTTTTTTCATTTGTGAGCCGAATACAGGGTGTCCATCGGTAGGGTTTGCGCCTATCACGATAATGACATCGGCTTTCATGACTGAATCAAAGTCTTGTGTACCTGAAGATTCGCCAAAAGTTTGTTTTAAACCGTAACCTGTCGGTGAGTGACATACACGAGCACAGGTATCTACGTTGTTGTTACCGAAACCAGCTCTAATGAGTTTTTGCATGATATAAACTTCTTCGTTAGTACAACGAGATGAAGTAATACCACCAATTGAGTCTTTGCCATATTTAGTTTGGATACGTCTTAATTCAGATGCGGCATGATTGATGGCTTCTTCCCAGCTTACTTCTTGCCACGCGTCTTTAATGCTGGCGCGAATCATAGGTTTGGTGATGCGATCTTTATGTGTTGCATAACCAAAAGCAAAGCGGCCTTTAACACAAGAGTGACCGTGGTTCGCTTTACCGTCTTTGTTAGGTACCATGCGGATGACTTGTTCACCCTTCATTTCTGCTCTGAATGAACAACCCACACCACAATATGCACAGGTGGTGACAATGGCGTGTTCGGGTTGACCATGATCAATAACTGATTTTTCCATTAAAGTGGCTGTTGGGCACGCTTGTACACAAGCGCCACAAGAAACACACTCGGAATCCATGAAGCTTTCGTTTTGGCCAGGAGATACTTTGGAGTCAAAGCCTCTACCTTCAATCGTTAAGGCGAAGGTACCTTGTGTTTCTTCACAAGCTCTTACACAACGAGAACAAACGATACATTTACTGGGGTCAAAACTGAAATAAGGATTACTTTCATCTTTAACGGCATGAAGATGGGTTTCAACCGGTTTATAGCGTACTTCGCGTAAACCTACCGCGCCTGCCATGTCTTGTAATTCACAATCACCGTTTGATGAGCATGTCAGACAATCTAGCGGGTGATCAGAAATGTATAATTCCATTACGCCACGGCGGACATCCGCTAATTTTGGGGTTTGAGTTGAGACTTTTAAACCTTCGCCACAAGGGGTGGTGCAAGAGGCCGGCATGCCGCGCGCGCCTTCAACTTCTACTATACAAAGACGACAAGAACCAAAAGGTTCAACACTATCCGTTGCGCAGAGTTTTGGAATGTCAATGCCAATAGAGGAGGCCGCTCGCATGATGGAGGTGCCTTCAGGAACGGTGACTTTAAAGCCATCAATCTCTAAGTTAACTAAGTTTGTTGAGGTACTTGCTGGGGTGCCAAAATCTTTATCTTTATTGATACTCATCATTAATTCCTCGTGTCTTTATACGGCTGTGTTAGCTTGATCATCTACGCCGAAGTCTTTCGGGAAATGATTTAAAGCACTTAATACAGGATAGGGCGTCATGCCTCCTAATGCACACAGGGATCCATTTAATAATGTATTACAAAGGTCACGCAATAAAGGGATGTTTTTATCTAATGCTTGGCCAGCAATAATTTCGTCCATGACTTCATAACCTCTTGTTGAACCAATACGGCAAGGTGTGCATTTGCCACATGATTCAGCTGCACAAAACTCCATGTTATAACGCGCTAATTCAGCCATGTTAGCGGTATCATCAAACGCAACGACTCCGCCATGGCCTAACACTGTCCAATTAGCAGCAAAGGCTTCATAGTCTAAAGGAGTATCGAATTGAGATTCTGGTAAATAGGAACCTAATGGGCCACCTACTTGGACGGCTTTAATTGGTCTACCTGAAGCAGAGCCACCGCCAAAGTCATATAACAACTCACGTAAAGTCATACCAAAGCCCAATTCAACTAAGCCCGTGTGTTTTAGGTTGCCAGCAAGTTGGAGAGGGAGTGTGCCGCGTGAGCGTCCCATGCCAAAGTCACGGTAATAATCACCGCCTTTGTCTAAAATAATGGGTACCGAAGCTAATGAAATAACGTTATTGACAACGGTAGGTTTGCCAAATAAGCCACTAATAGCAGGCAAGGGGGGTTTAAATCGAACTAAGCCACGTTTGCCTTCTAGACTTTCCATAAGAGAAGTTTCTTCTCCACAGACATAGGCGCCTGCGCCTAAGCGGACTTCTAGGTTGAAACTTTTGCCACTGCCTTTAATATTGTCACCTAAATATCCAGCAGCATAGGCTTTTTCAATGGCCGTATTAAGGGCTTTGTGTGCATGGGGGTATTCTATGCGTAGATAGATGTAGCCTTGTGTGGCACCTACTGCGATACCAGCGATAGTCATGCCTTCAATTAACACGAAGGGATCACTTTCCATGACCATTCTGTCAGAGAATGTGCCGGAGTCGCCTTCGTCTGCATTACAAATGATATATTTTTGTTCAGATGGTGTGTTAAGTACTGTATTCCATTTAATGCCAGTAGGAAATGCAGCGCCACCACGACCTCGTAAGCCTGAGTCGGTTACGGCTTTAACGATATCTGCTTGGGAAAGTTTGAGTGCGTTACTTAAACCTTGGTAACCTTCGTGACTGATGTAGTCTTCTAAGCTAATAGGGTCGGTAATACCGATGCGAGCAAAGGTTAAGCGCTGTTGCTTTTTTAGATATTCAATTTCTTCTGTTAAACCAAGGTAGAGAGGATGTTCTCCGCCGTTGACAAAGTCGGCGTCAAAAAGACTAGCAACGTCGCTAACTTGGACAGGGCCATAAGCTTTTCTACCTGCGTCGGTAAGTACTTCTACCATCGGTTCAAGCCAATAGAGACCTCTTGATCCGTTGCGAATTAATTGAATAGTAATATTGCGTTTTAGGGCTTCTTGAGCAATGGTTTTTGCAACGCGATCAGCGCCGATTGAAACAGCCGTTGAGTCACATGGCACGTAAATGGTAATACTCATGCTATGTCCTCTGCTTGAGTGATAATACTTTCAAAATTGTCTGCAGAAACACGACCGTAAATATCATGACCAATTTGCATTGCAGGCGAGCAGGCACAATTGCCTAAGCAATAAACAGGTTCTAGTGAGAATTTACCATCTGCAGTGGTTTCATGGTAATCAATACCCAAGGTAGATTTAACATGTGCTTCAAGTTTTTTACCACCCATTGCTTGGCAAGACTCTGCTCTGCATAGGTGTATCGTTTGTTTGCCTGGAGCGGTATCACGAAAATAGTGATAAAAACTTATCACACCATGAACTTCAGCGCGAGAAAGTTTTAGCGCTTTTGCAATGGCAGGTACGCTATCAGAGGGAACATAACCTAATTTATCCTGAACAGCATGCAAAATAGGTAATAATGCACCTGGTTTATCCTTAAGCGCAGCGATGATGTCTTGCACTATTGTTTCCATTGCGTTCAATTCAGTCATTCTCTTTTCTCAACACTAATTTGTTTACAAAAGTTACACCAATCCCTAGTGCTACCTTAAAAATGTCGCCTAGCATAGCACAAGAAAATTTATGTGTAAAAGACACAATATTAAAGGATTATGACAAAGAGTAGAGAAACAAACGGCTGGATAAACCATTTCATTTTAGGAAATAAACAGATTAATAATGCGTGTCTAATTTGTTTATAAACTTGAACTTATCTCTACTTGTGATCATTGATATACAAGTTTTTAGTAAATAAGCAAGTGAATCGGTTGATTGTGCAGGGGATATAGAGGGGTATGAAGTGGAAAATCTGTAGCCTTATTGATTAAGGCTACAGATTAAAAGCATTAGATGATTGTTACTTCTTCTGCTTGTGGGCCTTTTTGGCCTTGAGTTACAGTAAACTGAACTTTTTGGCCTTCATCTAAAGATTTAAAGCCTGAGCTGTTAATGTTACGAAAATGTACAAAAACGTCTGGACCATTCTCTTGTTGAATGAAACCAAAACCTTTTTCTGCGTTAAACCATTTAACTACACCAGTTGTCATTGTTTAGTCCTAATTGTGTATAAGTAAGCCTTTATAGGCGGGTATCGCTGGGAAATTTAAGATTTACTTATGATAAACAGGACGAGCAATTTAGAAAAACTTCGTAAAGATAAGCATAACGGTAAAACTATTTTCAAGCTGAGTGGATTCTATAGTTACGTTTAAATAAAGTCAATAAATACTCGTTATTTACGCGGGATTGATGCTTATTAATGTTACTGAAAAAAATTGACTAGACTGATAACTAGCGTACTTATGATCATGGTCCAGACAGTTGATCTGTGGTTATCATTGATTTGTTGTCTAAGTTTTAAAAGTTCTCTTTGTTGCGCTTCTGCTTGTTGCTGAGCCTGAGCAGCATTATTGAGTGCCTTATATATAAGGGAAGGAACCTCTGGGAACTGTTCTGCAAACTCTGGGAATTGCTTTAGAAATTTATTGATTTTAGCTTTGGGGCCAATACGATCATGAAACCATTGTTCAAGATAAGGTTTAGCCGTTTGCCATAAATCAAGTTCTGGATAGAGTTGGCGACCCAAACCTTCTATGTTCAATAAGGTTTTTTGCAGTAGTACGAGTTGGGGTTGTACAACCATATCAAAACGACGTGCAGTTTGAAATAATCTTAGTAAGAGTTGTCCGAATGAGATGTCTTTAAGGGGTTTTTCAAAGATGGGCTCGCAAACGCTACGAATGGCTGATTCAAATTCTTCAATTCTTGTCGTACTGGGTACCCAGCCTGATTCAACATGCATTTCTGCAACTTTACGATAGTCGCGGTTAAAAAAAGCTAAGAAGTTCTCCGCTAAATACCGTTGGTCAGATAAGGATAAAGTGCCTACAATCCCAAAGTCAACAGCGATATATTTGTCAGGTAGTTCTACAAAAATATTACCGGGATGCATATCAGCATGGAAAAAATTATCTCTAAACACTTGCGTAAAGAAAATCTCAACACCACGTTCTGCTAAGACTTTAAAATTTGCGCCACCGACTTTCAATTGTTCTATTTCCCCAACTGGGATGCCGTGAATTCTTTCCATAACCATGACGTTTTTTCGAGTAAACGCCCAATAAACTTCGGGTATGTAGAGTTGTTCAGAGTTTTCAAAGTTACGGCGTAATTTTGATGCGTTTGCCGCTTCTCTAATCAGGTCGAGTTCGTCTAATGTGGTTTTTTCAAACTCTGAAACGACTTCTGTAGCACGTAATCTTTTAGCATCAGGCCAGAATTTTTCAGCAAATCGAGCTAACTCATAAAGTAGGCCAATATCAGATTGGATTTGTTTTTCTATATTAGGTCGTAATACTTTAACAATGACGCTTTCACCACTATGTAAAACAGCCGTGTGAACTTGGGCAACAGAAGCTGAAGCTAAAGGAGTAGGGTCAAACTCTGCAAATGCCTCTTCAATAGACATTTCCAATTCTTTTTCGATGATACTTTTTGCAATGTCATTATTAAAGGGCGGGACGCGGTCTTGGAGTTTGACGAGTTCATCAGCAATGTCATCGGGCAATATATCTTTGCGTGTTGATAATGCTTGGCCAAATTTTACATAAATGGGACCAAGATCTTCTAGTGTGCGTCTTATTCTTACAGCTTGAGAGTCTTTTTTTGATTTAAACCAAAAGCCAGGGGTAATAAAGGCAAGGTATCTAATAGGTCGAAATAGGTTGGTTTTTAAAACTATTTCGTCTAATCCATGATACATCAGAACCCAGTTGATATGGATTAGGCGATAGAGAATTTTGGGTCTGATCACGAGTTACCTTTTGGATGAGCTTTTTGTAAACGGTCAACTCGGCTTTCTAAGCGATCAAAATCTGCACGTACTTGATCAACCTGAGTGTAAAAAATATCTATTTCAGGTGCGGAAGGAAGGTCGCGAGTTTCTTCTTGAAGAAATTCTGAGGCATTAAGTTTAAATGTTTCAATCGATTGATTGCTCCAGTTTTTTCCCGCATTAACAAACTGACTCAGGTTGCTTGCGATTGAGTCGCCTGTATATTGAGCGATTAATGGCTCTAAATTGATATTTAACTTTGCAAAAAGTGTTTGAAATTTTTTGCCCGTAAGCATGTCGCCTTCAATTTTGACATCACCAGAAAAAATTGAGCGCATAGGGCTAGCACTGAGCCCCATTAGACCAAAGGCAAATACAGACCCTGTCAAAGTAGTGTCAGGCGTATTTGTGGAATAGTCCAATAGTTGAATGGCCTCTGCAGATGGGCAAAGGTAAATGGTTTCGTTAAAGGGTAGTATAGTAATTGCAATTATTTTATCGGCTAAAGGCGACAAGTATTCAGATTTATGATCGTCTAAGCCGATAAAAATATTGAGTGCATTTTCTATAGCGCTCATTAACAAAGGTTTGATGATCATGCTAGATTTTGTAGCCTCTATGAACAGCCACAATGCCTTGAGTCATGTTGAAATATTCACAGCGCTCTAAACCTGCGTTTATCATCATGTTTTTTAGTTCTTCTTGTTTGGGGTGCATACGAATGGATTCAGCAAGATATCTATAGCTGTCTTCATCTTTTGCAACTACTTTTCCAATTTTAGGGAGTAGTTTGAACGAGTAGAAATCGTAAACAGTCTCAGTGATTTTGTCGATGGGGTGTGAGAATTCAAGAACGATAACGCGACCACCCGGCTTTAGAACACGATACATCGAGCGTAATGCGGCATCTTTATCGGTAACATTTCTAAGGCCGAACGCAATACAAACACAGTCAAATGTGTTGTCTTCAAAAGGGAGACATTCTGCATTGACTTGGGCATAACGAATATTGCCAATTAGACCTTTATCAATAAGTCTGTTTCGGCCTGTACGTAACATTTCAGAGTTAATGTCTGCGAGAACTACTTGACCCTCTTTTCCGACGCGTTGTTCAAATAGTATGGTTAAGTCACCTGTACCCCCGGCTAAGTCGAGTACTTTTTCTCCTTTGCGTACATTACTTAACTGAACTGCAACACGTTTCCAGATGCGATGAATACCCAAAGACATTAGGTCGTTCATGATGTCGTATTGTCCCGCAACTGAATCGAATACACCGCGTACAAGATTAACTTTTTCATCTGTTGCAACTTGTTTAAATCCAAAGTGTGTGGTGTTATCGTTTGTCATTTTTATGCCTAGTTTTTTAAAGTTTCTTTGCGCTTATGCCCTGCTGTTTCGAGTTCTTGTAGGTAGTTTACCCACAAATCCTGATATTCAGCGCCTAATTTGTAAAGTAAGTCCCATGTGTAAATGCCGCTGTCATGTCCATCACTAAAAACTGGACAAATAGCATAATTACCGATGGGTTTGATTTCTATAATCCCTACGTCTTCTTTGTTTATTTGTAAAACTTCTTGCCCTGGGCCATGCCCTACGGCTTCTGCGGACGGTGTATAGACACGCATATATTCACAGGGTAATTGAAAGTCACTACCATTATCAAAGCTAATTTCAAGGATGTTAGATAATTGATGTAGTTTTATTTCTGTAGGCCAAGTGTTACAAGGTTTAACGGTTAAGCGCATAAGGCTGAGTTTAATGTAATATTATTATAGAATGTAACGACTTAAATCTTCATCATCAGCAAACTCTGTGAGATGCTGATCTACGTAATTGGCATCAATAACGATATTTTTATCTTCAAGGTCAGACGCATTATAAGATATTTCTTCTAATAGTCTTTCTAAAAGCGTATGTAGCCTTCTTGCGCCTATGTTTTCAACACGTTCATTCACTTGCCAGCCTAATTCTGCAATACGTTGAATACCGTCGGTAGCAAAAGATAAACTCACGCCTTCTGTTGCCAATAAGGCGGTATATTGTTCGGTCAATGAGGCATTGGGTTCTGTTAGGATTTGCACAAAGTCATCAGCCGTTAATGCGTTAAGTTCCACGCGTATAGGGAATCGACCTTGTAATTCTGGTATTAAATCAGACGGCTTGGCAACATGGAACGCGCCTGATGCTATAAATAAAATATGATCCGTTTTGATCGTACCGTATTTCGTACTGACTGTACTACCTTCAACTAAAGGTAATAAGTCACGCTGTACACCTTCTCTTGATACTTCTCCACCACCGCCACCTAACTCGGATCGCTTGCAAATCTTGTCGATTTCATCTAGAAATACAATTCCATTTTGTTCCACAGAATCAATAGCTTTAAAGCGGATTTCATCTTCATTAATAAGCTTGCTGGCTTCTTCTTCTTGTAATGACTGCAATGCTTTTTTAATAGGCATTTTGCGAGATTTTGTTTTACCACTACTGATGTTTTGAAACATACCCTGTAGCTGGCTAGTCATTTCTTCCATGCCAGGAGGAGCCATGATCTCAACGCCGACGGGTGCCACATGAATGTCAATTTCTATTTCTTTAGCGTCCAGATCACCTTCACGAAGCTTCTTACGCATCTTTTGGCGAGTTGACTCTTCACTTTCCGAGAGCATACCCGCTTCTGCACGGGGTAATAAGATATCTAGAATTTTTTCTTCAGCAGCATCATAGGCTTTATTTTCAACCTTTGACATTTCAGCTGTACGGGTCATTTTAACGGCAGTATCAATAAGGTCACGGATAATGGATTCAACATCTCTACCGACATAACCTACTTCTGTAAACTTAGTGGCTTCTATCTTAATAAAAGGAGCGTTTGCTAACCGAGCAAGTCGACGGGCAATTTCGGTTTTACCTACGCCTGTAGGGCCAATCATTAGAATATTTTTAGGTGTAATTTCGTTTCTTAAAGCGGGGTCAACTTGTTGTCTGCGCCAACGGTTTCTAAGAGCAATAGCAACAGATCTTTTAGCGCTAGCTTGACCAACAATATGCTTATCAAGTTCGTTTACAATTTCTTTTGGGGTCATCTGTGTCATGCAATTACTCATTAGGCTCTGCGTCTAATTCTTCTATACGTAGGTTGTGATTAGTGTAGATGCAAATATCTGCGGCAATATTTAAAGATCTTTCTACTATTTCTCTGGCGCTTAGATCTGTGTTTTCTAAAAGGGCGCGAGCAGCGGCTTGAGCAAAAGCACCACCCGAGCCAATAGCCATTAAATCGTATTCAGGCTCAATAACGTCGCCAGTGCCTGAGATAATTAAAGATGTTTTGGCATCAGCGATTGTAAGTAGCGCCTCTAATTTACGTAAGGCGCGGTCTGTACGCCAATCTTTAGCCATTTCAACGGCGGCTCTTGTTAAGTTGCCACGATGTTTTTCAAGCTTGCCTTCAAAGTGTTCAAATAGGGTGAATGCATCAGCAGTGGCTCCCGCAAAGCCAGCGATAACTTTGTCGTGGTATAAGCGCCGTACTTTACGTGCGTTTCCTTTCATGACGGTGTTTCCTAAGGTGACTTGACCGTCACCACCAATCACTACTTTGTCGCCACGACGAACAGAAAGTATTGTTGTTCCTCTAAACACTTTTATATCCCAAATTTCAAAAAAACAGGAAGTGAATTTTACATGTTATGGACTTAATTTGTGGGAAAAAGTGAAGTGGGGTAACGGGATTAAAATGGGCTTTAGCTTAGGTATTTTAAAATAAGACATGACAAGAAGGACTTATAGGTCCTATTATCTGGGTCTATTAATTGCTTCGTTGCTCAAAATGCATAATAAGGTTTTAAAAATGTTTAATCGTTTTATGGCAGGCTTAGTCTCAAGTTCTATGTTGCTTGCGTGCACTCCAACTCGGCAGATTGCAGTTGATTATCCATCTGGGCAGGCAGGTGAATCCAATGCAGTCCAAACAATTGAAACAACATCATTTGAACCAATCTCTGGATTTAAGGCGATAGACGGTGACGATTATTATGTGCGCTTGATTTCGGATTTTGAGTTTAAAGGCGAAAATATCTTAAAAGCGGGTTGCAACAATTTGACGCCCAGTTATGAAAATGGAAATTTGTTTTCTTCTCTGACATTCTCTGTTCGGAATGATGCGCTTAAATTTAAAAATGAGACTACGGGCTTTCTTTATCAATCCAGTACCGGTAATTGTAATTTTAAATTCGAAGCCAAAAAGATTGTCTTGATGCCTTGGGTGCGATTAGATTACGGCAAGGAGGCTGCGATTGAATATGGTTTTACATCAAGCACAAATCGTGAAGTTAATATGGCTGGGTTGGCGGGTGATGTGACCGCGGCAAGTAGTTTATTAGCATTAACAGGTGTCGGTGTAGGCGTTGCTACGGTGGGACAGATTGCAGGTCAATGGGCAAAGACATCCGCGCAGACTGCGCCTGCCCCAAAAATATCAGCAAAACAAAGTTCTGAGTCCCACTCTTTGCCGGGCTTGGTGGGCTTCTCTGGTCAAGCGGGTGTTTTAAAACATGCCAAATTTAAAGTCTACAGTGTGGCCGAGGGTGGCGCGAATGTTTTAGGACCAGAAACTCAAGTGCTGGGTGAGTTGAAGGTTTCTCCGGAAGTTTCAGTCTCATTATTGTTAAAAACAAATGCTGATGGAATTCCAGACGCAAGGGATTTGTCCTTGAATGAAATTGGTTATTTACCCAGTAAGGTTATGGAGGGTGATACTAAATTAATACAGTTACTAGAACAGTCAAAAAGCCAAGATAAGCCAAATCTAAAACCTGACTGGACTAATTATGCGGATGTTGAAGGTAATTGCAAAAAGATCAAATCTTCATTAAGGGACTTAGGATTCAATAAGTTTGATCGTGATGTTTTTTTATATTATTTTTTAGTTAATAGTCCTGATTGGAATAATTACAATCGATCGTCGCAGCAACTGTTGAGTGAAGATGTCTCAGTTAAATCAATGGAGGACATTAAGGCAAAAAACTTTGGGTCTTGTTTGGTTGCAGAAGATTATAGTGTTATGAAGGCAATGGGGTTAAAAGTTAACTCACAAACTGATTGGCAAGACATGCAGATTTCGGGTGATAAAAAGCAACAGGTTCTTTTGCCGCTTAAATCAATAGAAAGACAATTTTCACGTGTTTTAAGCAACTCTAATAAATCAGAAATTGAGCAACAGTTATATCCTCTATTATTTACCGCTAGTAAGGGTGATGGGACGGTGTTATTGCAGAATTATTTGGGTGACTTTGGTTTAGAGAAGTTGCTGGCCGATCCAAAAGCTCAAGTCATTGTGGCGAATCCTAGTAATGCCGCTGCGATTGATGTGAATAAAGCTTCTAATACCGAGCCATTAGTGAACGAACCTGCTCAGGTCGCTCCCATTCCGGCTGAAGGAGTCATAGTCACGGCGCGGCAATTATCCCAGGTGATTTCTGGATTATTGTTTAATGAGTTTACGTGTGGGCGTTTATTGCCAGATCAACAAGGGCGCTTATTAAATAACGATGGATTTGTATTGTTTACAACTAGGTCAGGTAGTCCAAGACTTAAAGGTGGCGCTATTGAGTTTGAGTTTTCAGGAGGAAAAATTAATCGAATCGCTTTTCAATTGCCTACTTACAAAGATTTTGAACAGAGCGTCATTGATCACCCTGTTGCGGGAGATTGTCGCATAGATACTGTTTTCATAAATCAGCTACATTAATGTTGATTTGTTCCATTATATATTCCGTAAATTTTTTACGGTTAATGCTGCTTTGACCACTAGGTGAGATATAATGGTCTTATCCCCCAGATTGAAAGTCAGCTAGGTGTTAATATTGATTTCTCAAATGAGGTAGAGTCTTTAGAGGAGGTAGGTGATGTTGTTTAATACTTATGATGAAGCCTTGAATAGATAATAAAGTACTTTACTTCATAAAAAAAGCTTGTGTCTTGAGGATGTCACAAGCTTTTTTTATGAAGATTCGATCTAAAATCACCTAAAGGACGTCTAGTATAGATCGGCGTCATGGGTTAAAATCTACACGTTTTTTGAGATTATTATTACGTAAAAAGGATTGTGCCAGGGATTTTGGAATGGCTACAAATTACGATCTATATAACTACCTATAATTCAAGAGTTTTATAACAACTATCGAAGGGGCTGCTCCGTGAACAAAGCAAAGCAACTATTCGCAGGTCTGATTCTAATGGCTTTAGGGCTTGGAACAGCGCATGCGGACTATACGCTCAATTTAATGAAAGGGGTTACTAAGGTCAGTAATGACATTTATGACCTGCATATGCTGATCTTATGGATCTGTGTATTTATAGGCGTCGTGGTATTTGGCGCAATGTTTTACTCGATTTTTCATCATCGTAAATCTAAGGGCCATGTTGCTGCACAATTCCATGAAAATACAACGGTTGAGATAATCTGGACTATCATCCCAACTTTAATTTTAGTGGCTATGGCTATCCCTGCAACTAAAACGTTGTTGGAATTGAGTGACGTTGAAAAGTCAGATATGACCATTCAAGTAACTGGTCGTCAATGGTATTGGGATTACAAATACCTAGACAACGATATACACTTTGAAAGTCACTTGGATGAAGCCAGTGAGCGAGTTCATAGAACAGTAGGTGCGGATCCAAGATCTGTCCCCAACTATTTATTAAATGTGGACAAGCCTTTAGTTATCCCGGTTCATAAAAAAGTCCGTTTTGTATTAACGTCTACCGATGTTATCCATTCTTGGTGGGTTCCCGATCTAGGTTGGAAAAAAGATGCAAATCCAGGCTTTATTAATGAGGCATGGACTTTAGTTGATAAGCCTGGTACTTATCGCGGGCAATGTACTGAGTTATGTGGTCGAGATCATGGTTTTATGCCTATCGTTGTTATAGCGATGGAGCAAGCGGATTATGATGCATGGGTAAAAAGAACTTCAGAGCAACAAAAACAAAAGCCAGATTTAAGTGATCAAAGTCGTCAGCAATTGATGGCGCATGGTGAGTCAGTGTACTTAAAGAACTGTGTGGGATGTCATCAGATTGATGGGGCAGGTGTTCCTGGATTGATTCCTGCATTAACAGGCAGTGCGATAGCAACAGGTAAGTGGGAGTCATTAGACGGATTCTTACGTGCAGGTACTTCAAAAATGCCGAAGTTTGAAAAGCTCAATGGTAAAGAATTTGCCGAGTTGATGACTTACGTACGTAATAACTTGGGTAATAAAGTGGGCGATGAATTACAGCCAAAACAAACAGCATTACCGGATGATGATGAATAGTCCTTATATTCTGCTATCAACTTACTCTTTTTTTATAATTTTAGAGGTATAAATTATGTCTGCTGCTGTAGATGAACACGATCACCATGATGATCACCACGATCACGGGCCTGAAAAAGGTCTGTTGAGATGGATTATTACTACCAATCATAAAGACATAGGTACTCTGTACTTACTGTTTGCATTAACCATGTTTTTTGTGGGTGGATCAATGGCAATGGTTATTCGTGCCGAATTATTTGAACCGGGTTTACAGTTTGTAGATCCAGCTTTCTTTAATTCCATGACTACCATGCACGCCTTGGTTATGGTTTTTGGTGCAGTTATGCCGGCCTTCGTTGGTTTGGCAAACTGGCAAATTCCTTTAATGATAGGTGCCGCTGATATGGCATTGCCACGCATGAACAACATGAGTTTCTGGATGTTGGTTGCTGGAGTATTATTGTTGGCCAGCACTTTATTTATGGAAGGCGGAGCTCCTAATGGTGGTTGGACTTTATATCCACCGTTGGTATTGCAACCGATTACGGTCGGGAAAGCGTTGCCATTCGCAGTTTTCTCTGTGCATTTATTGGGTATTTCATCAATCATGGGTGCGATCAATATTATTGCGACTATTTTCAATATGCGTGCGCCAGCTATGAAACTGATGGACATGCCATTGTTTGTTTGGACCTGGTTGATTACTGCTTTTTTGTTGATTGCTGTTATGCCTGTATTTGCCGGCGCAGTGACTATGTTATTAACCGATAAGTTTTTCCATACCAGCTTCTTCAATGCAGCAGGTGGTGGTGATCCGGTTCTTTATGAACATATTTTCTGGTTTTTCGGGCATCCTGAAGTGTATATCATGATTCTGCCAACTTTTGGCGTTGCATCAACGATTATTCCAGTATTTGCCCGTAAACCTTTATTTGGTTATGCATCGATGGTTTGGGCGACAGCTTCTATTGCGTTCCTGTCCTTTATCGTTTGGGCGCATCATATGTTTACGGTTGGTATGCCAATTGCAGGTGAGTTGTACTTTATGTATGCCACAATGTTAATTGCAGTTCCTACCGGTGTTAAGGTCTTTAACTGGACTGCGACTATGTGGAAAGGTGCGATGACTTTTGAAACGCCGATGTTGTTTTCAATTGCCTTTGTTGTGTTATTTACCATGGGGGGATTTACCGGCTTGATGATGGCAATCGCTCCTGCTGATTTTCAGTATCACGATACTTATTTTATCGTTGCCCATTTTCATTACACGTTAGTTCCTGCATCTGTTTTTATCTTGATGGCGGCGGGTTACTTTTGGCTGCCTAAATGGACTGGCCATATGTATAACGAAAAAATTGGTCAACTGCATTTTTGGTTATCAACCATTTCGGTCAACATTCTGTTTTTCCCACAGCATTTCTTGGGTCTTGCAGGCATGCCCCGTCGGATACCAGACTATGCAGTGCAATTTGCTGATTGGAATATGATTTCTAGTGTAGGTGGATTTATATTTGGTGCCAGTCAGTTACTATTCTTATACATAGTAATTGATACGATTAGAGGCGGCACTGGTGAGAAAGTATCTGATGAAGTTTGGGAAGATGCAGCAAAGCATGGTTTAGAGTGGACTTTACCCTCTCCAACTCCTTATCATACTTGGACTACACCTCCAACAAGTGTGCCAACTGAACACGTTTTAGATTCACATTAAAACTTAAAAGTAACTTAGCGTAGTTTATAAGCATAGCTACGCTATTTAACTTTAGACATTAACATGACAACAAAAAATAAGAATATTTTAACAGCGGTTATATTAGGTGCAATTACTTTAATTTTCTATCTATTCGCTGTTGCCCAAGCAGTATCTTAATGACGGATTCTACTAGTAAAAAAAATCTAAAGTTAGCAAGAACCTTATTGGTGGTTGCGGTCACTATGTTTGGTTTTGGATATGCTCTAGTGCCAATTTATGATGTGTTATGTGAATGGAAATGGATACAGCGAGATAGACCGGACGATATTAAAAAGGTACCAGAAACTGCTTATACCGTCGATGTAAATAGAGAAATAACGGTGGAGTTTTTGACGGTATTAAATGAGTCTACGCCGATGACATTTCGTGCAGAAACCAAACAATTAAAAGTGCATCCGGGGCAGTATTATTCGGTTAACTTTTATGCGGAAAATAAAACAAATAAAGAAATGAAAGCTAGAGCAATTGCTAGTTTTTCGCCTGCTCTTATAAGTCAATATTTTGAAAAAATTGAATGCTTCTGTTTTTCAGAACAAACTTTTAAGGCAAAGGAAGCTAAAACAATGCCTATGCGTTTTGTTATTAATCCTGAAATACCTGAACAATATAAAACCATTACATTGTCATACACATTTTTCGATAATACTGAAAGGTCAGTAAATAATTAAAAAGGGGAATCTTATGTCTACAAATAGCACGTATTACATACCGCATAAAGCAACTTGGCCCGTTATTGGTACAGCTGGGTTGATGACTATGCTAGCTGGATTTGCTAACTATTTAAACGGTTCTTCAATTGGACAGCCATTGATGATAGTAGGACTGTCTGTGTTTATTGTTATGTTAGTTGGCTGGTTTACTTTACAGGCAAAGGAAAGTGAATCAGGTATGTACAACCATGAGGTAGGCATTTCATATCGTCATGGCATGATGTGGTTTATCTTCTCAGAAATCGTATTCTTTGCGGTTTTCTTTGGTACTTTGTGGTACACACGTAATTTATCGGTGCCTTGGTTAGGTGAAGGTGCAACAAAAGAATTACTATGGCCAACTTTTGATGCGGTATGGCCGACAAATGGTCCAGGGAAAGTGGGCGGTGAATTTGAACCTATGGGTGCTTGGGGATTGCCATTCATAAATACTTTGCTTTTATTAACAAGTGGCGTGACTTGTACTTGGGCGCATCATGGTTTATTGGCGAAAAATAGAGATCAGTTAATTAAAGGTTTATTGGCTACTGTTGCATTAGGCTTCTTGTTCGTTTGTTTTCAAGCGATTGAGTATCATGAAGCTTATTCAGAAATGGGTCTAACATTAGGCTCTGGTGTTTATGGTTCAACTTTTTTCATGTTGACTGGCTTTCATGGTTTCCACGTATGTGTGGGTGCGATTATTTTGAGTGTTGTATTGTTCCGTAGTACAAAAGGACACTTTTCACCAGAAAATCACTTCGCATTTGAAGCGGCAGCATGGTACTGGCATTTTGTTGACGTTGTTTGGTTAGGTTTATTTATATTTGTATATTTAATCTAATAACCAACAGATACACTAAAAAGCGCTACCTATTGTAGGGTGGCGCTTTTTTTTTGTCAGAAAGTTTTTATGGATTAGTCGTTTCAGCGGGTGTTACATGGGGACGGTTAATGTTTAAACCAATTCCATGGGGTTTTATAAGGCCAGTTGCAAAGGCTATGAAAATAAATACAAATAAAATTAATGAGAGAGTGATGCGAAAAGTCAGTGACTTTACTGTTTTTTTTGATTGCTCTTCTGATTTATGATTAATGAGATGAAATAGAGCAGAGCCAAGACTAATAATAATTAGAATAAAGGTAACAATGACGATGCTTTGAAGAATCATGGTAAAGTCCAATGAGAATTGAAGGATGTCCTATTTTCGTTTATTAATGCATCTCTGCCAATAGATTAAAGAGAAAACGCCGATTATTAATGTGATGAAAAAATGAACTTTAAAAGAACTCCGACTGTTATTTTCTTATGTGTTTTGCCATTATTAATTGCATTGGGTTTATGGCAATTAGGTCGTGCAGATCAGAAGCGTGTTCTACTGGAACAGCGTGAACAAGGTATGTCTTCTGCAGAAATATTGAGTTTGTCGGATGGTATTGTAGATAATGTTGATGTTTTAAAATTTAAAAAAGTGAAGCTCAATGGGCATTATGATGCAGCTCATCAATTCTTAATTGATAATCAGATTAGTTCAGGTAGAGTAGGATATTTTGTTTTAACTCCTTTTATTTTGACAGATGGCGCTCGAGCAGTATTAGTTAATAGGGGTTGGGTGCCTTTAAATGCAAATAGACAGATTCTGCCTGATTTACAATTTACGACTAACCCCATTGAAGTAACAGGGAGAATCAATAGTTTTCCTAGTGTGGGTATTAAATTGGCCGGAGCTGAGCAGCCAAGCTCAGGATGGCCATCTGTAATGCAAGTTGTGGATACTTCTATCTTAGCCAAAAAGCTGGGTTATACCTTATTCACGTTTCAAGTTGAATTAAATAAAGAATTGCCTGAAGGCTTTAAGCGAGAGTGGCAGGTGAGTAGTATTATGTTGCCTGAGCAACATATTGCTTATGCTATGCAATGGTTTGCATTGGCGGTGACTTTAACAGTATTATTTTTTTGGTATAGTAAGAAAAACAAAGATGAATGAGCAACAGAAGAAGAATCGAGTATTAATAGTCGCTATTTTTGCTATGACCATTATCCCGTTCGTAATCGCTTGGGGGCTTAAAGAAAATCCTGATTTAGTTAAAGGAACCACTAACAAGGGACAATTGGTAGTACCCTCTATTGCTATTTTAGATCAAGATATTACTGGGTTCGATGCTTTTTCTAAAAGCAATATTAAAGAATTACATGGACATTGGTTAATTGTTAATGTAATACCTAATTCTGGCTGTAATCAGGTTTGCCTGGAAGCCTTACTTAAGACTAAACAACTTAGATTGATGTTAAATAAAGAATTGCCAAGAACGCGCCGAGTTGTAGTGTTATATAAAACACCCAATGATGAAGCTGCTGCGCAATTGTGGTTAAAAGATTCGATATTATGGCGCTTAAATCGTCTTGAAGATGATGAAAGTAAGACCCTCTATTTAAGCTTATTGCGTGAAGAAAATAAATTGGAGTCCTCATTAGTTGATAAATTGATAGAAAATGAGAATAGAGAGGTTGCGCTGAGTTCTGATTTAATTAGAGTCCAGTTGAGTGCTGAGGTATTAAAAAAGATAGCGGAGTTTAATAAAGGTCCCGTTTCAGAAGGGATGCTTTATTTAATAGATCCATTAGGTAACTTAATGATGCAATATGATTCAGGCTTTAATACCTACAAGGTTAAAGATGATCTGATGCATTTACTTAGAATTTCACAAATTGGCTAGCGAGTAGAGGATGTTCAGAAAGATAACACTGTTCAGCGTTGTATTAACAGCAATCATTATCATATTAGGATCAATTACTCGGGTAAGCGATGTATACACGAGTCTAATTGATCAAAACTTAATTAAACTATTAAAAGGTCAAGCCCACGATTATTTAACAGGTACTCTAGGAGTATCGGTTGTATTGTTAAGCGTACTCTCATGGCGTCAAAAAGACTATAAAACAAGATTAGTTTTAAACACCTCATTCGTTCTACTTTTGGTTGCATTACAAGCGGCACTTGGATACTGGGCAGGGGATTTATTAAGCTATCCCATCATAATAACGTTGCACGTGTTGCTAGGCTTGTTTACTTTCTGGAATCTTTACAGTGTCTATTTGTATACAGATCCAGAATTAGAAACTAAAGAAACAAACAGTCCAAGGTTATGGGTATCGACTCTCAGTCGAGTTGCAATGTTATTTTTATTAACTCAGATAGCTTTAGGCATTTGGGTGAGTACAAATCATGCAGGTTTGGCTTGTGTAGGCTTTCCACAATGCAATGGTCAATGGTTTCCACGAGCAGACTTTGCTAGTGCACTTGATGTATTTAGAGGATTGATTAATCAATATAACGGCATCATTTCTTATGATGCTCAGGTGGCAGTTAATTGGATACATAGAGTATTTACTTTAGCCGTATTTATAGTGCTCAGTGCTGTCTTGTTTGTTTCCACATCTAGTGCATCATCTCAAACAGTTAAGAAATCAGGCCTTGTGCTTGGTTCTTTATTGTTCTTATTGATAGTTTTAGAAATACTTGCAATTAAACACAATCTACCTTTATGGATAGGTGTTGTGCATCATATGGTTGCCGCACTAATGATGCTTCCGCTTATAGCGATAAATTTTTATGCACGCATTAACCAAGGGGTTTATCTTCGCCAAGAAACAACAGTTATTACCCAGCCAGTCACAACAGAAGTCACAGAGACTCCTTCAACTGCAGATGCTGGATTTGAGGAGTATGTTGAGCCTTTACCTGAGTCTTTATATCTAAGACTTAAATCACAGTTAAAAAGAACACGCTCAGGGTTAAGTGGCATCTTGGCGGGTTTGCCTTTAGGCTCAAAAGATATTAATGATGAGTTACTAGAAGAAATTGAAGCAAATCTGTTAATGGCGGATGTCGGAATTGATGCCACAACCGAAATTATTAGGCATTTAACCAATAATTTAGAGCGTCATGAGTTAAAAGATGGCGAGGCTCTTACTAAGGCGTTAAAAGAAGAGTTATATAGAATATTAAAACCGTGTAGCCAAACTTTACAAATTCCCCAGCAAGATGAGCCTTTTGTCATTTTAGTCGTGGGAGTTAATGGAGCGGGAAAAACGACAACCATTGGCAAATTAGCTAAACGCTTACAAGCACAAGGTCATAGTGTTATGTTGGCTGCGGGTGATACGTTTAGAGCGGCCGCAGTTGAGCAATTACAGGTATGGGGTGAACGTAATAATATTCCTGTCGTTGCGCAACATACAGGTGCAGACTCGGCCTCAGTTATTTTTGATGGTCTACAATCAGCAAAAGCAAAAGGCATTGATGTTTTGATTGCTGATACCGCTGGGCGTTTACATACTAAATCCAACTTGATGGAAGAGTTAAAGAAAATTAAGCGGATTATGGGAAAAATTGATGAGGCGGCGCCTCACGAAGTGTTATTAGTCCTTGATGCGGGTACGGGTCAAAATGCACTATCTCAAGCAAAATTGTTTAATGAAACGGTTTCCTTGTCTGGGTTAGTTTTAACTAAGTTGGATGGTACGGCGAAAGGTGGCGTCATCTTTGCATTGGCTAAACATACCGGGACACCGATTCGTTTTATTGGAATTGGTGAGGGTATTGATGATTTGCAAGATTTTGATGCTGAGCTCTTTGTTGAAGCCTTATTTGTGAAAGAATAATGACGATGATTGATTTTTCTAATGTCACTAAACGTTATGAAGAAACAGGTGATGTTTTGCGTAATGTCAGCTTTGAACTCGAAAAGGGCGAAATGGCTTTCCTTACTGGACATTCGGGTGCAGGCAAAAGTACTTTATTACGGCTAATAGCGGCAATGGAGCGTTGTAGTCGCGGCCAAATTATTGTTGATGGTGAAGATTTAAGTCTTGCAAAAGAAAGTCAGTTGCCTTTTATTAGAAGAAAAATGGGCTTTATTTACCAAGATTATAAATTGCTACATGATAGAACGGTTTTTGATAATGTAGCCTTACCTTTGATTATTGCGGGTTATGGGCATCAAGAAGTCAGTCGGCGGGTAAGAGCGTCGTTGGAAAAGGTGGGTCTGCAAGGCAAAGAAAAAAAATACCCTTTAGCCTTATCTGGGGGAGAGCAACAACGAGTGGGTATAGCGCGAGCTGTTGTTAATAAACCGCCCATCATTATTGCTGATGAACCCACAGGCAACTTGGACCCTGACTTGTCAGCAGAAATTATGAATTTATTTCGCCAATTTCAACAAGTAGGCGTAACAATCTTAATCGCAACACATGATATTTCTTTAATTTCTCAAATGAATAACCGTGTCTTAAAGTTAGATCATGGACAACTGGTGCAGAGTTAACATATGAAGCGCGTTAATAAGAATCGTATAAAAAAAGATCCGCCGATAAAGCAAGTTAAGCAGGAAAATAAACAAACCGCATTATCGGGGGGCGGTTACAACGATAAAGTGATTGCCTATCGAGATTTGCATATACATGCGTTATTTTCAAGTCTGGGGCGCATGATTGCAACACCGTTCAGTTCAATTATGACGATTGCTGTTTTAGCCATCGCCATTTCATTAGCTACCGGTTTTTATGTTGTCGTTGCCAATATTCATCAATTAACAGGCAGTTTGGAAACCAGCAATCAAATTTCATTATTTCTTAGAGAGGATGTCTCTGATACACATGCCAAAAAAGTGGTGGAAAATATTCGAGCTAATCAAAGTGTCCAGAGTGTCAAATTAATCACTAAGGAACAGGCTTTAGAAGAGTTTAAAGAATACAGCGGTTTTGGCGATGCCATCAATACGATAAAGAAGAACCCATTGCCTATCGTGTTACAGGTTTTGCCAAAAAATGCCTTAGATGAAAAGCAAGGTTTAGACGATTTATTAAAGAGCTTTAAGCAATTGCCAGAAGTTGATTTTGCTCAATTAGATTTGCAGTGGGTGGATCGCTTGCAAGCCATTATAGATGTGGCACAGTTATTTGCATCGTTATTAAATATTTTATTGGCCGCCGCCGTCTTATTTATTATTGGTAACACTGTGCGCTTAGAGTTTTATAGTCGGCGTGCTGAAGTAGTTATCTCTAAACTAGTAGGGGCGACCAATGCTTTTATTAGAAGACCGTTTTTATATACCGGTTTTTGGATGGGATTTATTTCTGGGGTTAGCGCTTGGTTTATTGTGACTATCTTAATGTTAATTTTAAGAAGTTCGGTGGAGCGATTATCGGGGCTTTATGATGGTGCCATGCATTTGTTATTTTTAGATTTTGCCGAAACACTGTTTTTAATCACTGCTTCTTCTCTCTTGGGTGTGTTAGGTGCCTGGGCGGTTTTATATTGCGAGCTTCGGTCTGCCAAGTCTCAGTAAAAAATGGCGATAAAAATTATTAGCACTCTTTATTGGAGAGTGCTAAAATCGCAAAAAAGTTTTTACTTGGAGTTTGTATGACTAACACATTAGCATTACCCGTTAATTTATCGGTTGGAACATTTGATGCTTATTTGAATTTAGTAAGATCAATGCCCAGATTAACGGTTGAAGAAGAGCGTGAGTTAACACTTAGATACAGAGATGAAGGTGATTTAAGCGCGGCAAGAGAATTGGTCATGACCAATTTACGATTTGTGGTTCATGTCGCCAGAGGTTATAGCGGTTATGGGCTATCAATGCCCGATATTATTCAAGAGGGTAATATTGGATTAATGAAGGCTGTTAAGCGCTTTGACCCGGATGTAGGCGTGCGATTAGTATCGTTTGCTGTACATTGGATTAAAGCGGAAATTCATGAGTATGTGATCAAAAACTGGGGCATTGTTAAAATTGCCACAACGAAAGCGCAGCGTAAATTGTTTTTTAATTTACGTAAATCAAAACAAGATTTGGGTTGGTTGTCTAATGCGGAGGCCATGGCTCTAGCAGAAAACTTGAATGTTGATTTAAGTGATGTTTATGAAATGGAGAAACGTTTAAGTAGTCATGACATGTCTTTTGATATGCCAACAGACGAATCTTCTGAAGAAACAGCGTTTTACCCTGCTAATTACTTAGAACAATACGGTGCTGATCCTTCTGAATTGTTAGAAAATGCAGACTGGGAAGATCATGGTCAAGACTTGTTATCTGAAGCAATGGCAAAATTAGATGCGCGTAGCTTTGATATTTTAACTAGTCGTTGGTTGGCAGAAGATAAAGCGACATTACATGAATTGGCTGAGAAATATAATGTATCAGCTGAAAGAATTAGGCAGTTAGAGCAAAATGCAATGAAGAAGATTAAGGCATCTATAACCTTAGCTGCATAATAATAAACTATTTGTATTATCAAAAAAGGGCTTAGCGATTTAATCGCTAAGCCCTTTTTTGTTGTGGTTGCTTAAATGCCTCTAAAGCTTACGCCGGGTTAAGCAGGGTCAGGACTGTTTGCGCTTGTTCAGCCGCCTCATGTCCAAGGCTGGTTAAATAACCGCCGTCTTCTTGTGTAACTAGGCCTTTGGCAAAGAGACGTTTAGTGGCTTCAATATATTCTGGTGCTGCTGTTTTGTGTACCTTAATTCCTTCTTGTGTTGTACTGAGGTTGTAGCGAACCAAAATATTTATTTCATCTACAAGGTCTTGTGTGTATGGCATTATTATTCCTTAAATTCATCACTAGAGACTGTCATCATAAAACTATTTCCCTTAACTGAGTAAGTTTTTTTGATTATATATTTTAAACAGACATTAATTAGTAACGTTTAACAGTCGGGTCACATTGACAAGACCATGCGTCAATACCGCCAGATAAATTAGCCACATTTTTAAAGCCAGAATGAACGAGGTAGCTGGCGGCTTGTTGACTTCTCATGCCATGATGGCAAATCACAATAATTTCTATGTCAGGATTCAGTTCATTTAAGCGGTCAGGCACTTGTCTAAGGGGAATTAATACGCTATTGGCAATGTGAGTGTAGTCGTATTCTGTAACTTCACGGACATCTAATAAAAATAACGCTTCATTCTGTGCGAGTTTTTGCTGCAGGTCAGTGGCTGATAGTTGTTTTACTGTCATAGGAATCCTTGGGTAATCTCTCAAGATGTTAGTTAATAAAGGGTGTTAAGTTAAATTTAGCAACAAAAGTGTAATAATGCCAATAAAACTTGCTTATTAGGGCGCATTCTGATAAAAATGTCCGGTTTTTATTTATCCAGTCTTTAGGAGTTAATGGATGACAGATAGTACCAAATCGACTGCTTCACCCTTCAGTTTTAAGCCTTATGTTGAGGTACAAGATGAAGAGTACATGAGTGAGTCGCAATTAAAGCATTTTGAAGCGATCTTGAAGAACTGGAAAGCTGAGTTAATGCACGAAGTAGATCGTACTGTAACGCATATGAAAGATGATGCGGCTAACTTTCCTGATCCCAATGATCGAGCCACTCAAGAGTCAGAATTTAGTCTTGAATTAAGAACGCGTGATCGTGAGCGTAAACTGATTAAAAAAATTGACGAATCACTTAAAGAAATTGAATCAGGTGACTATGGCTTCTGTGAAGCCTGTGGTATCGAAATTGGCATCCGTCGTCTTGAAGCACGTCCAACAGCTAGTCTTTGCATAGACTGCAAGACTTTAGATGAAATTAGGGAAAAACAAATGGGTTAAACGCGTTTAACGTGTTTGAAAAAACCAATTATATCGGCCGGTTTGCACCTTCTCCTACCGGCCCCCTGCATTTAGGCTCCTTATATACCGCTTTAGCTAGTTTTCTTGATGCCAAATATCATCAGGGTCAATGGTTATTGCGCATTGATGATCTTGATATCCCCCGAAACATAACAGGCGCTGCCGCGCAAATTTTAAGCACGCTAGAGACTTTTGGTTTGCATTGGGATGCGGTCGTGGCTTATCAGAGCGATTCTTTAAGCATTTATGAAAATGCTCTGACTAAATTAGCGAGCTCTCAAATGATTTACCCTTGCATTTGTAGTCGCAAAACATTGGCGACTGAGGGTGATTGTCATTGCTTAGAAAAAAAAATTGATCTTAACGCTCCCCATGCTTACCGTGTTAAAGCCGATCAACGACTCATTGAGTTTAATGATCAATTACAGGGAACCATTATTAGCAACATGGTTGAGCAAGACGATTTTATATTAAAAAGAAAAGATCAAATTGTGGCTTATCAATTTGCCGTGGTGCTTGATGACGCTTTCCAGGGTGTTAATCATGTGGTACGAGGCTATGATTTATTAGCGTTGACGCCTAAACAAATTTACCTTCAAAAACTCTTAGGGTTAGCAACGCCCGCGTATATGCATGTGCCCATCATCATGGATGCTCAGGGCTTTAAATTAAGTAAACAAACCTTGGCAGCGGCAGTTAGTTTAAAAGAGCCTCAGAGGATTATTTTTCAGTTATTGCAATTATTAAGGCAAAGCCCACCGCAGGCGCTTAAAAATTCGACTTTGAGTGAGTTATTAGCATGGGCGATTAAGCATTGGAGCCCTGAGCATCTTAAAAACTGTCATTCGATTAATCAATTTGCCGAGCCGTCATGAATACAGTAACTATGCAGCACCTAGCGTTGCAAATTAAACAATGGGGACAAGCCTTAGGCTTTCAACAGGTTGGTATTACGGATACGGATTTGTCAGAAGCAGAGCAACATTTGCAAACTTGGTTAGCTAAAGGCTATCAAGGTGAGATGGATTATATGAATAGACACGGTTTAAAACGTAGTCGCCCTGAGTTATTACATGAAGGTACGGTTCGTGTAATTTCAGTGCGCATGGATTATCAAACCGAAGCCGCAGAATCAATGCATCAGCAATTAGATGATCCCACAGCGGCTTACATATCTCGATATGCGTTAGGACGAGATTATCACAAATTAATGCGTAATCGTTTGCAAAAGTTAGTCGATAAAATCCATGCAGAACTCAATTTAACAACAGACGCCGAGGTGTTCAAATTAGATATGCGTCCGTTCGTAGATAGTGCGCCGGTATTAGAAAAAGCCATAGCAGAAAAGGCTGGTTTAGGTTGGATAGGTAAGCATAGTAATGTTATTAACCGCAAAGCCGGCTCATGGTTCTTTTTAGGAGAAATCTATACCGCATTACCTTTGCCGATCGATGAGGTCAGTTCATCCCATTGCGGTGATTGCACAGCATGTCTCAGTATTTGCCCCACACAAGCCATTGTTGCGCCGTATCAAGTGGATGCGCGTCGTTGCGTATCTTATTTAACCATAGAGCTGCATGGGGCTATTCCTGAGGAATATCGACCCTTAATTGGCAATCGTATATACGGCTGTGATGATTGTCAGGTAATTTGTCCTTGGAATCGGTTTGCAAAGCTGACAGCAGAGGCGGATTTTAATCCGAGACGACAATTAAACACCCAACAATTATTAGATGTCTTTGCATGGACAGAAGATGTTTTCTTATTAAATACAGAAGGTTCAGCTATTCGCCGTATAGGTTATCAGCGCTGGTTAAGGAATATTGCAGTGGCCTTAGGGAATGCGCCCAAGTCTACCGAGGTAAAAGCTGCACTCATTGAAAAACTTAAAGACTGCTCAGACTTAGTTAAAGAACATGTGCTGTGGGCTTTAATGCAGCAAGAATAAATCCTCCCTATCATCACTCTATTAAATTTATGATAAGGAGGAGGGATAAGTTAAGCGGTTATCAATTGCTTTTCTGATGCAGTAAAGAAGTTTTTAAAGTACGGCATAAAGCTAACGGTAGTAGGAATTGAATAAAAGCAATAAATAGCGGCGGCTTCACCGGTTGAAACCCCAAACACCCACTGTGGCATAAATAAGGTCATTAATGCCATAAAGCAATGATAACTGGCAATTTTGTAGTTATGCTTCCAAACAAAGCCACTGAGCGCTAGGCCAAATAAAGAGCCATGGGTGACAAGGGTGCCAAAGGCGCTGGTGATATGATAACCAATGTGATATTTGCCCATAAATAAACACGCCACCATATTGCCAATAAAGCTAGGTGTGGTATTAATCACTTGCCATTCTTTAGGTAAAAAGGCACATAAAATAAAGAAACCACTTAAACACGTGCCCAAGATTGTTGCTTTCTTAAGTGCGGTTTTATCATAAGAATAAGTCGCTAAAGCCGGCATAATAGCAAAGGCTTGTAAAGCAATATGGTAGGTGGATACTTCACTTAAAAAGGCGTTAAGACCATAACCACATTGATCCGCTACGGGATAAGCGAAATATTGAATAAACTCCATCAGAGCAAAATGAAAAATAGCGTAAGCTCTTGCAGAGCGTACCCAAAAAGATTCAGTTTTATCTAGAAAAGTTACCCCTGAAGCCGCTAATCCAATAACCCCTAATCCTAGCGACATATCAGCACTAAAACACATATTTCCTCCATTCACTTATTAAAATTAATCTTATTTTACTACAAGGAGGGAGGAACTATAAGCCGATCTTAGGTGAGAAGGCCAATAATAGCTCTTTAGTCATACTATCTTGTCTTTGCTGGTAAATTGTCTCTAAAGGAATCTGATAGAAAATAGATAACTATTTATTGGTTACGTGCGAAAATTATCACAATATGAATGTGGAACAGAGGATTACATTCATTTTTAGTTGGCTATTAATGTAGGTGCAGTAACGCCAAACGCTTTATTTGTTTCTTTTATAAATAAAGAGCTATATTAAAGGTGTTGATGTGTCTAATATTTAAACAATAGGACTTTTATGAAAGTGAAATATTTATCGGTTTTAACTTCTGTATTGTTATTGTCATCTTTACCCATTAGCGCTCATGTGGGTGTTAATGCGGATCACAGTAAAGTTAAACACTTATTTTTACATTTAATGGGTTTTGAGCATTTAGCCTTTTTTATAGGCTTGGGTCTTTGTGTCTATATCGGCGGCCAATTAGTGCTATCCATGTTTGCGCGTTTTAATCATAAAAGAGCTCGATAACACGCCTTTAATTACGCATTTGTCTGAGTATCCAGCTTTGGCGACTCATAACATAAGCGGAGGGGTTGTCGGCTTTTAGTTTTAGGGGGTTAGGTAAGGTGGCTGCGAGTATGGCGGCTTGCGAGCGACTTAGATTTTTTGCTGAGGTATTAAAATAACGTTGGCTGGCGGCCTCAATTCCAAATAAGTGATCACCAAACTCAGCAATATTGAGATATACGCCCATAATTCTTTCTTTAGACCAGAATATTTCAATCAGTAGCGTAAACCAAGCCTCTAGACCTTTCCTAAAGAAACTTTTTGCTGGGGTTAAAAACAGGTTCTTTGCTACTTGTTGGCTTATGGTGCTGGCACCTCTTAATTTTCGGTTACCATTCAAATAAGCATTAGCCGCTGATTTGATAGCGTTTAAATCAAAGCCAAAGTGATCATAAAAAAGTTGATCTTCTGATGCAATAACCGCTGCAGCAGCATTGGGTGAGATTCTGCCAGGACTGACCCATTGGTAATCAATAGATTCGTAAGTGTGTTCGATGATTAAATCTTCATAATGTCGATACAGCATAAAGGTACTGCTGGGCACGGGTAAGAATCTAAAGAGCAACACAGGTATGAGTGATAGGGCGACAAAGTAGGCAACGCACAAGCGCAGTAAAGCGCGGATTGAGAGTCTGGCTGACGGTGTGCTGTCTGAATAGCGGGATTTTTTTCTCAAGATTTTAAGAGTGCTTCTTTATTAACGCGGCTTTGATTTTGCCAGCCGCCCCCCAGCGCTTTATAAAGCGCGACTAAATCTACTGAGAGCTGTGCCTGACTGTCCACTAAGTTACGTTGCGCTTGATACAAGGATTCTTGCGTTTGTAATACATCTAAAAACATAGTTAAGCCTTTATGATAGCGTTCGTTAGCCATTTCTAAGGCTAATTGACTACTCTCTACCGCGGCTGTCAGCGCTTGGTTGCGCTGTTGTTCATTCTGATAAGCAATCAACGTATCTTCAACTTCTTTAAAAGCGGTTAGTACGGTTTTTTCATAATCGATAAACACTAATTCATGCTGTAGTTTTTTACTCTTAATATTAGCGTTGATTTTGCCCCAGTTAAAAATAGGTAAGCTAATAGAGGATGCGCTAGACCAAGACTTACCGATCGGGGTAAAGTCGGTTATTTTGCTGTTTTGTAAACCAATAAAAGCCGCTAAATTAAAGCGAGGATATAAATCAGCCGTCGCAACACCTATGTTTGCGCTGGCTTTGGCGATTAAACGTTCCGCTAATCTTATATCGGGTCTTCGGAGCAAAAGCTCGGATGGTAATGTGTTTATGTTTGGGGTGATTAGGGTTGGGATTTCGGATGATTGACTCAGTAAATGCTCTAAAGCAGTCGGTTCTTTATTAAGCAATATACTCAGGCTATGGATCGATTGCTTAATAGTGGTGTTGTAACTAGGTAGAAATGCTTCGGTGTTTTTGGCTTGGGATTCTGCTTGGGCCACTTCTAAAAAACTGACAAAGCCTGCTTGTTGGCGGATTTTAGTCAGTTGTACGGTTTCCATTTGTGACGCTAGGTTATTTTGCGTAATCAACGTGAGTTGTTGATAGTTACGTAATTGAATGTAATTACGTGCCACTTCGGCTAATAAAGTAACGAGTATTTGACGGCTGTTTTCAATTTCACTGTCGACATTGGCATTGGCGGCTTCAATCGCACGTCTTTCACCCCCAAAGATATCTAATTCCCATTGAGCATCAAAGCCCATTTGAAAAATATTCATCACTTGATTGCCCGCGCCTACACTACTGCCCGAGCTGGATTGTGAGCCGGTTGGAAAGTTATTAAAGCGTTGAGTTTCAGTACCTTTAGCCGTTAGCGAGGGCAGGCCAGCAGTAATAGTAATCCAGCGTTGCGTCCGCGCATCTTTAACACGCAATAAGGCCTGTTTTAAATCAAGATTCTCAGCGAGGGCATCAGTAATGAGTCGATTGAGAATCGAATCATTAAATGCCGTCCACCATTCTTCGGCTAAAGGATTTTCAGATTTTAATACGGTGTTAGGTGGCGTTGACCACTGTTTAGGCGCAACTGTTACGGGTGCTGTGTAATTGGGTCCGACGGAGCAACTACTTACAGCAAGCGCTATCGCTAAGCAGAGGGTTTTTTTTATCATGATGCAGGGCCTTTTTGCACAGCATAATCTTGTGCTTCTATAAATACATCCATTTGTTGGCCGACAAATATAGGCAGTTGTTTGCGATCAAATCGATATAAGGCCTGTAATACTCGGGTATCAACGCGCTCATTGCTATCACCGGTTAAGGATTTTTTAGGGACAACGTAGGGTTCTACATAAGCTAGCTCAAGGTTCACTTCGAAGCTTCTATTGCCGCGTAAAAAAGCGACCGCTTTACTGTTTTTATCAAAACGCCATGCATCGTTTTCGTCTATGTCTACGCGGACATGAACTTGATCTAAATTACCCAGCACCAGTAGCGCTGAGTTTGCAGAGCCGGCCTGGGCATATTCTCCAGGGCGGATATTTACTTGTAATACGTCACCTGCGACGGGGGCAAGAACGGTTAAACGGTTTAATGTAGTCTGTGTATCCGCAAGGTTAGCTTCCGCTTGTTGAATAAAGGCATTAGCACTTTCAACTCTGGCTCGGGCTATTGATACCGTATTGTGTCGTCTTAATAATTCTTCTGAGCTAATGGCTCGGCGATCAGTGACGGCTTCAGCTAAATTGTTTAAAGTGCGAGCATCATCTGAAGTGGCCTTAGCAATGGATAGATCAGCTCTGGCTTTGGTTAGATCCGCTTGTTTTATGGCAAGTGTTGCGCGGGCGTCTCTGTCATCAATGCTAAATAAGGCGGAGCCGGCTTTAACTTTATCGCCCACTTTGACATTTAAGGTTTTAACGATACCGGGTAATGGTGTGCCTATTTCAATATTTCTACTCTGCGCTTCTACAATACCAGAACCAGCGATAAAACTTTTATAGGGTGCAGAAGCGGGGTCAGTGACGGCAATTGATATCGGGGTGGGTTTATTACTATTAATCACTGTAAATACGGCAAAACCAAGTCCAATTATGGCTAAGACAGGTAGTTTGTAGTTAAACTTTATCATGTTTGTTTATGTCCTAAGGGCGGAGTCTTTTACATCAATAATATGGCCATCATCCATTACGGCCACTTGATCGGCAAATTCAAAAATGCGCGCATCATGGGTCACAATGACTAATGAACGATCTTTTTGTAGGGCAACCGATTTAAGTAAATGCATGACGTTAAGTCCGGTTTCATGGTCTAAGGCGCTGGTGGGTTCATCACAAACAATTAATCTGGGGTTATGGATCAACGCTCTGGCAATGGCGACGCGTTGTTGTTGACCGCCTGATAGTTGTGAGGGTAAAGAAGTCCATCTCTCAGCTAGCCCTACTTGGGTTAATAATTCAATCGCTTTACGTTCGGCAAGGTGACGATTCATGCCATTAATAATCAGAGGTATAGCGACATTTTCTGCGGCGTTAAGCGCTGGGAGTAAGTTAAATGTTTGGAAAACAAAACCAATGTTTTGGGCGCGAAATTGAAGTTTTTCTTTATTGGAGAACTGTTGTAAGTTTTCGCCAAACAGTTCACAAAGGCCTGAGTCTTGATCCAAAATGCCGGCTATAACAGAAATGAGCGTGGTTTTACCGCAACCTGAAGGGCCCACTAGCATCATAAGCTCACCCATGGGGATGTCTAAATTGATGCCATTGAGTGCAGTAACAATTTGACCGCCGGTATCGTAAGTTTTCGTTAGGTTTTGACAGCGTACCGCTAAGCTCATTTTTAGCCTTTAAATACGATAGCAGGTTCTAAACGAAACACTTTAAATATGCTAATTAAAGCGGCAAATATACAAATAATGCTGACTCCTGCACCACTAAACACTAAGAGTTGCCAAGGAAATTTAAACGCTAAAATAGTGTGTCGGGTCGCATAGCCAAATAGAGCAGTCAGGCCAACGCCTAAGCCATAACCGATACTGCCGACCAATATCGCTTGCAATAAAATCATTCTTAATAAAGTAAGGTTGCTGGTGCCCATCGCTTTTAATACGCCAAATTGCCTGATGTTATCTAAGGTAAAGTTATAAAAAGTTTGGCCGGCTATCGCTGCTCCAACAATAAAACCCAGGGCGATGGAAATACCAAAGTTGATAGGAATGCCCGTGTTATGCATAAAGTATTGGTAGGTCAGTTCTTTGAATTCATCTTGAGTATAAGCTGCAAGCCCTGTATTTTGTTTAATACGCAGGGTTAATTCATGTAGGTCTTGGCCTGGTTTGGCTTTTAACAAGATAAAAGACAGTAGTTTGCGTTCTTTGGGGGCGTAGTTCTTGGCGCGACTATAAGTTGTATACACGACAGGCTGGGATTGAAATGTACGCGTAGATTTAGCAATGCCTACCACGATCGCGCGGCGATCATTTAGCTCCAAGTTGTCGCCAACTTTAAGAGGTATCGTTTTTTCACCTGCTATAGGAGAGGGCTTCCCTAGTTTTTCGGTAGCGCCATCAATATCAACAATAACACTATCACTGCGTCTTAGGTCTTCAAGTTTTCCTTCAAGCATAGTCGGTGGGCCACCTATTAGAGTGGCGTCATCCAATCCAATAACATTACACGTCTGAAACGTTCCGTCAGTCAACCGGGCTTTAATCAATCCTTTATATAAAGGCATTGCCCACTCAACACCGCTTATGCCTCTAACGCGATACAGTTCGGTATCTTGTAAGGGTTTGATGTCATCAACAAATTGAACTTTAGCATCCATCACCCAGATATCAGGTAAGCCAAGGTCGGATATAAAGCTATAAGAGCGTGACATGAGACCCACAAATGTAGCAGGTTGTTGGGTCATGATTAAGGATGCAAATGTGAGTCCCATGATAATGCCAATATATTTGCCTTTATCTCCCATGAGCATTTTTATGGCAATGTAATTCATCTGGTTTTAATAAGTGACTAATAAGGCGAAGGATCTAATTGAAGTAATTCTCTAGGATTATAGGGTTATCATTTTTAAATGGCAATTAAAGCCTGTAAACTGTGCGCTTTATCTGATTTCTTTTAAAGACCAATGGATACAAAATTAACAACGACTAATCATGCGACTAATGTGGTGGGGCTAACCTATGTTTACCCTGTCATCTCTAGAAGGTTGGGCGGTTTATCGGTGGGGATTAATTTAAATATTAATAACGCCTGTAATTGGCGGTGCATCTATTGTCAGGTGCCTGATTTAAAGTTAGGCGCCGCTCCAGCGTTAGATGGGACGTTACTGGAAAGCGAATTACGTTTTTTTCTTAACGAAGTGTTAAACGGTGACTTTTATGAGCGTTTTAATGTGGATCAGGATAAACGTGTTATTAAAGATATTGCTATTGCCGGAAATGGTGAGCCAACCAGTTTAAAAAAGTTCGCTGATGTCATTAGCTTAATTGGTCGTGTCGCTACAGAAATGGGCGTGTTTCCTGAAAGCCAATTTGTGTTGATTACCAATGGCAGTTTAATCCATCAATCCAAAGTTCAAGCAGGGTTGAAGGTTTTAAATTCTTATGGCGGTGAGGTATGGTTCAAGTTTGATAGCGCGACGACAGAGGGCAGGGCGCAAATCAATAATACGGCACAAAGTTGTAAAACAAGTTTAGAAAATCTGATCTTATCCAGTCAGCTTTGTAAGACAAAAATTCAAACCTGTTTAGTTGATTATAATCAGCAAGGGTTATCTATGGACGAACAAGTGGCCTATTTAGATTTATTGAAGCAAGTTAAAGTGATGTGTCCTAACTTGGATCAAGTCATGCTGTATACCTTGGCCAGGCCATCGTTACAGCCTGAAGCAGAATTAATACAGCCTATGCCAATGGCTGTATTAGATCTATTTGCAGAGGATATTAGAAAATTAGGTTTCTCTGTGAGTGTAAATAAATAAATCCCCTCAATTATGCATTTTTAACTTGTTATCTGAATATCAAATCCCTATAATAGCTCGTTCATTAAAGTGCGAATGTGGCGAAACTGGTAGACGCGCTGGATTTAGGTTCCAGTAGGTAACCCTGTGAGAGTTCGAGTCTCTCCATTCGTACCACTCTTTTTTTAAATAGTGCGAGTCTTCGTCCTATCTTCAAGTTAGATTGATTCTATCTATATCAGTATTCTTAAATTCTTCTATAAATTGTGTGAGGTAAAGAGATGCAAATTTCTGTTGAAAAAACATCAGAACTAAGCAGAAAAATGACTGTTAGCGTACCCGAAACTGTTGTTCAGGAAAAAATTGCTGAACGATTAAAATCATTGGCACGCGAAGTTAAAGTTGATGGTTTCCGTCCAGGTAAAGTACCGCAACATGTTGTTAAAAAAATGTATGGTGATCGTATCCGTGGTGAAATCACCGGCGATTTGATTAAAGATACTTATTACGATGCCTTACAAGATCAAAATTTAAAGCCGGCCGGTTATCCTCATATTGAGCCTTTAGAAGAAACTGAAGGATTCAAATATACGGCGGTATTTGAAGTCTATCCTGAAATCACTTTAGAGGGCCTTGCTAATTTAGAAGTGGTTCGTCCAACTTCAAGCGTTACTGATGCTGACGTTGAAGAGATGATTGAAAAGCTAAGAGCTCAAAAACAAACATTACAAGTTGTTGAGCGTGCTGCTCAAGATAAAGACAATATCACTATTAGTTTCTCTGGCACATCGGAAGGTGAAAACTTTACTGATGGTCAAGTAGATGACTTCGCGGTGGTTTTGGGTTCAAAGAAAATGATTCCAGGTTTTGAAGATAACCTAGTGGGTTTAAGCAACGGTGATAACAAAACCTTTACTGTTAATTTCCCAGAAGATTACGGTAATGAAAAGTTAGCGGGTAAAGCGGCCGAATTTGAAGTTACGGTAACTAAAGTTGAAGAGCCTGTTTTAGCTGAAATCAATGAAGAGTTTGTTAAGGCTTATGGCGTTGAAGATGGTTCTGTTGAATCTTTCCGGGTCGATGTTAAAAATAACATGGAGAGAGAGTTAGAGCAGGCTTTACGCGGTAAGTTAAAGAATGCTGTGATGGATGCTGTTTACGAAAATGTAAAGATTACAGTACCTAATTCACTAGTCGATGTAGAAGTCGAAGAAATGATGAAGCCGTATCTAGAAACAGCTAAAAGACAAAAGATGAATCTAGAAGATTTAAAGTTACCTAGAGACTTATTCGAAGCGCAAGCTACGCGCAGAGTGGGATTGGGTTTGATTTTAGGTGAGATTATTCAAAAAAAGGCTATTCAATTAGACGCAAATAAAGTACGCTCTACTATCGAGGACATGGCTAAAAGTTACGAGCGGCCAGATGATGTGGTTGCTTGGTATTATGCAGATACAACTCGATTAAATGACGTTCAACAAATGGTCCTAGAAGATCAAATTGTTGAGTTGTTGGTTTCAGAGGCAAAAGTATCTGATAGTGCTGTAAAGTTTAGTGATGTTATGGATAAGCAACAACGATAAGGTCTTTGAATGTATAAACAGCATGTGATGAATCAAGCAAGAGCTTTAGAAGCGGCCGGTGGTTTAGTGCCGATGGTTATTGAGCAAACTGCAAGAGGTGAACGATCTTTTGATATTTACTCAAGATTATTAAAAGAACGCGTTATTTTCTTAGTCGGCCAAGTGGAAGATTACATGGCTAACTTGGTTGTTGCTCAGTTGCTGTTTTTAGAATCAGAAAATCCTGATAAAGATATTCATCTTTATATCAATTCTCCAGGTGGTTCGGTGACTGCAGGCATGTCGATTTATGACACTATGCAGTTCATCAAACCAGACGTAAGCACATTGTGTATTGGTCAGGCAGCTAGCATGGGAGCATTACTGCTCACAGGTGGCGCAAAAGACAAGCGTTATTGTTTGCCGCATTCTAGAATGATGATTCACCAACCCTTAGGTGGCTTTCAAGGTCAGGCTTCTGACTTTGACATTCATGCTAGAGAAATATTGTTAATAAGAGATAAGCTTAATAAAGTATTATCTTTTCATACTGGCCAACCTTTAGAGAAAGTTCAGCAAGACACGGATAGAGATAACTTCTTAAGTGCAGATGATGCGGTGGCTTACGGTTTGATTGATAAAGTATTAACAAATAGAACGGCAGGCTCTGATTTATAAAGTTTGATAAACGCGTGTGATGCGTTATCTTAATGTTTATATAGCCTGTTAGAAAGTGAGGACTGATTTATGAGTAATGATAAAAGCGGTAAAGACGGTGACAAACTGCTTTATTGTTCTTTTTGCGGTAAGAGTCAACAAGAAGTAAGAAAGTTAATTGCAGGTCCTTCAGTATATGTCTGTGATGAGTGTGTTGAACTTTGCAATGATATTATTAAAGATGAAATAAATGAAGATGAAGAAACATCATTTTCTAGCAACAAACTACCTAAACCAAAAGAGATAAAAGAAGAGTTAGACGGTTACGTAATTGGTCAGGATAGAGCTAAAAAAATATTAGCGGTTGCTGTTTATAATCATTATAAACGCTTAAGAAGTAAGTCTAAAAATGATGGTGTTGAGTTAGCAAAAAGTAATATTTTACTCATTGGACCTACGGGTTCGGGTAAAACTTTATTAGCTGAAACTTTAGCTAGATTGTTAGATGTGCCTTTTACTATAGCGGATGCTACTACATTAACTGAAGCAGGTTATGTGGGTGAAGATGTTGAAAACATCATTCAAAAAATCTTACAAAAATGTGATTACGATGTAGAAAAAGCTGAAACAGGCATCGTTTACATTGATGAGATTGATAAGATTTCTAGAAAATCCGATAACCCATCAATCACTCGTGATGTATCGGGTGAAGGTGTTCAGCAAGCATTATTAAAATTGATAGAAGGTACAGTAGCTTCTGTGCCACCACAAGGCGGACGTAAACATCCACAAGGTGATTTCTTACAAGTTAATACCGCAAATATATTATTTATTGTGGGTGGTGCTTTTGCTGGTTTAGATAAGGTAATCAAGGCTAGATCAGAGAAAGGTGGTATTGGTTTTTCTGCTGAAGTAAAAACAAAAGATGATTCAAAAAATGTCGGTCAATTATTTGCTGAAGTTGAATCAGATGATCTCATTAAGTACGGTTTAATTCCTGAGTTCGTAGGACGCTTACCGATCATTGCTACATTAGATGAGTTAGATGAAAAGGCTTTGGTACAAATTTTAACTGAACCTAAAAATGCCTTAACTAAACAATACAAGCACTTATTCGAAATGGAAGGTGCAGAGCTTGAGTTTAGAGACGAGTCATTGGTGGCCATAGCTCGTAAAGCGATGGAAAGAAAGACCGGGGCGCGTGGTTTAAGAACCATCGTAGAGAATGTTTTATTGAACACGATGTATGAATTACCCTCTGCAGATAATATTAGCAAAGTGGTTATTGAAGAAAGTGTTATTTTAGGACAATCCGAGCCGATCTTGGTTTACGAAACTGAAAAGAAAAAAGTAATAGCAGAGTCGTAAATACATCATTGCATCAAGAAATACATTAAAGCCCAGTTCTGTTTTTAACACACAGAGCTGGGCTTTTTTGTTTTATAGCGTTTGATGTTATCAAAATATAAGGCATATCTAATTAGACGTAAGCTACTTTGCTGGTTTATTATTACGCTTAATAAGAGATATCTTGTCGGTCCTTGTTATTTTAAGGAGTGACCCCATAGTCTAAAAATTGTTTAAAGACTCCGTTTATGGAAATGCACACTATGAATACGTTGCTCCAAAAAGATAATTTAGTCCCCGTTCTGCCGCTTCGTGATGTCGTGGTTTATCCGCATATGGTCATCCCCCTGTTTGTGGGTAGGGAGAAATCCATCGACGCGCTTTATGCGGCTATGGAAGAAAATAAACAGGTTCTGTTAGTGGCTCAAAAAGAAGCCGAGGTCGATGAGCCCGATTTTATAGATTTGTATGATGTAGGGACCTTAGCTAATATTTTACAATTACTTAAATTACCTGATGGTACCGTAAAGGTGCTCGTTGAAGGTTGTGAGCGTAGTAAAATTCTTAGTTATCAAGAAACAGGTACATTTTTCTCAGCAGACGTTGAAAAAATTGAAGATATAAATGATTTGTCTGAGCAACAAAAAGATGTATTGCAGCGCACTGTTCTTAATTCATTTGATCAATACGTAAAGCTAAATAGTAAGATCCCCTCCGAAGTTTTAAATGCCTTATCGGGTATTGATGACCCCAGTAGACTCGCTGATACAATGGCTGCCCATATGACTTTAAAAGTCAGTGATAAGCAAATAGTCTTGGAAACAGCCGATATAGAACAGCGCCTAGAAGATTTAATGATTCTGATGGAAGGTGAGGTAGATCTGCTTGAGATGGAGAAGAAGATACGCGTCCGTGTTAAGCAGCAGATGGAGAAAAATCAAAGGGAGTATTACCTAAACGAACAAATTAAAGCAATACACAAAGAGCTCGGTGATATGGATGAAGCGCCGAGCGAGATGGCCGAATTAGAAAAGAAAATAGCTAATGCGGGTATGTCTAAAGAAGCAAAAGCTAAAGCAGATGCAGAGTTAAACAAGCTAAAGATGATGCCTCCCATGTCAGCTGAGGCAACTGTAGTGCGTAACTATATAGATTGGATGATCAATGTACCTTGGAAGAAGAAAACGAAGGTAAGAAATGATCTTAAAATTGCAGAGCAGGTATTAGAAACAGAGCATTACGGATTAGAAAAGGTTAAAGAACGTATTCTTGAGTATCTTGCTGTTCATCAAAGAGTTAAAAAGCTGAAAGGCCCGATTTTATGTTTAGTGGGACCTCCAGGCGTAGGTAAGACTTCATTAGGTGAGTCTATTGCTCGAGCGACTAATCGTACTTATGTGCGTATGGCCTTGGGTGGTGTTAGAGATGAAGCGGAAATAAGAGGTCATAGACGCACTTACATTGGTTCTATGCCGGGTAAGATTTTACAAAACTTAGCTAAAGTAAAGACTCGCAATCCAATGTTCTTGTTGGATGAGATCGATAAGATGGCGACTGATTTTCGGGGTGACCCGGCTTCGGCATTGCTCGAAGTGCTTGATCCTGAGCAGAACAGTAAGTTTGCTGATCACTATTTAGAAGTAGACTTTGATCTTTCTGATGTTATGTTTGTCGCTACGGCTAACAGCATGAATATACCGCCTGCTTTACTCGATAGAATGGAAGTAATACGTCTTGCGGGTTATACAGAAGATGAAAAGATTAATATTGCTTTGAGATATTTAGTGCCTAAGCAAATAAAGAATAATGGTCTGCAAGAGCGCGAAATAGAGATTACTGAAGCGGCAGTGCGAGACATGATTAGATATTATTCTCGTGAAGCGGGCGTAAGAAATTTAGAGCGTGATATTTCGAAGGTCTGTCGTAAGGTTGTGAAGAGTTTATTATTGAAGGCAGAGGCTGAGAAAGTAGTTATTGCTGCTGAAAATTTAGACAAATATCTGGGTGTAAAACGATTTAAATACGGTCTAGCAGAAGAGCTAGATCAAGTGGGGTGCGTTACTGGCTTAGCTTGGACTGAAGTAGGTGGCGAGCTATTAACGATCGAAACGGCCGTTATTCCTGGTAAAGGTAAGCATTCAGCTACAGGTAAGCTGGGTGACGTTATGAAGGAATCTATCGAAGCGGCAATGACGGTTGTGAGAAGTCGGTCACAATCATTAGGTATCGAAAATGAAATGTTCCAGGCTAATGACATTCATATACATGTACCTGAAGGTGCAACCCCTAAGGATGGCCCTAGTGCCGGAATTGGTATGTGTACCGCTATTATTTCTGCCCTAACTAAAATCCCCGTACGTGCCAATGTGGCGATGACAGGTGAAATTACCTTAAGAGGTGAGGTATTGCCCATTGGTGGTCTTAAAGAGAAGTTATTGGCCGCTCATCGGGGGGGGATTACTACAGTAATTATTCCTGCAGACAACGAAAAAGATTTGGTTGAGATACCTGAAAATATTAAGCAGAACTTAGATATTAAGCCAGTGCATTGGATAGATGAGGTTTTAGCTATTGCTTTGCAGTATATCCCGGTAGCTGTGAGCAAGAAATCTGAAGAGGATTTGACTAAAATCGAAGCAGAGCCGTCCAAAATTTTGCAATCGGGACAGTTGGCGCACTAGTTTTGTAACTTTTTTGTCATAAAGCCCCAGAAAATAAGGCTTTAAGGCTTATAAAGCTTGACAGTGTTGAGCCAGTATTGATATAAATGTAATTGTTTATTTAGTTGCATGCAATAGTGGATAAGAATAGACATAAGCGTTTTCATAATAAACATAAAAATTAACTTCTTTAGGAGGAGTAATGAATAAATCGGAACTTATAGATGGTATAGCAGAATCAGCTGGTTTAACAAAAGCTGATGCAGGACGTGCTTTAGATGGTTTTTTGAGTACAGTAACAGGCGCTTTAAGTAAAGGTGATTCAGTGGCCTTAGTTGGTTTTGGTACTTTCGCAGTAAAAGAAAGAGCAGAACGTAAAGGTCGTAATCCACAATCAGGTGAAGAAATTACAATTAAAGCAGCAAAAATTCCTTCATTTAAAGCTGGCAAATCTTTAAAAGACGCTGTACAATAGTTCTTCTTTGTTGGGCTGCATACAAGGCCTAACAAAAATAAAAAACCACTATCGTATTTACTTTTTAGTTTAAACAATTTAAAATAGTGGTTTAGTCGGGTGCTTAGCTCAGCTGGGAGAGCATCGCCCTTACAAGGCGAGGGTCGGGGGTTCGAACCCCTCAGCACCCACCAGACTTTGGAGTGGTAGTTCAGTTGGTTAGAATACCGGCCTGTCACGCCGGTGGTCGCG
>CAIXAE010000013.1 GCA_903917345.1 uncultured Methylococcaceae bacterium
GGTGCTTAGCTCAGCTGGGAGAGCATCGCCCTTACAAGGCGAGGGTCGGGGGTTCGAACCCCTCAGCACCCACCAGACTTTGGAGTGGTAGTTCAGTTGGTTAGAATACCGGCCTGTCACGCCGGTGGTCGCGGGTTCGAGCCCCGTCCACTCCGCCAAAATCAGAAGCCCCGAACCAAGATGGTTCGGGGTTTTTTTTTGCTCGTAAATTGATACATTAAGGCTGATCTATGCTAACTAAAATTAGAGAAAAATCACAGGGCGCCCTTGCTTGGGTTATCTTGTCATTAATTTGTGTGCCTTTTGCTTTGTGGGGCATCAATAATTATTTAGACGCGGGTGGGGAATCGCCTATCGCATCTGTTGGATCTAAAGATTTTTACCAGAAAGATGTCAATAAAGCTTACGAGCAATATAGCCAGAATCTTAAGGGTTTAGCTATAGACGAACTAACGCTTAAAGCGGAAGCATTACAAAAATTAATTAAAGACGAAGTCTTATTGCAATATGTGCACGCTGAAGGACTTGTGGTCACTGATGATGAGGCAAGAGACTTTATTAAGTCACTCCCTTATTTTCAGGTAGATGGTAAATTCAGTGATAAGCAATATAAAACTTTATTGGGTTCTCAGAGAATCTCATCGTCTGAGTTCGTAAATCGAATTAAAAATGCCCTTATTATGGAGCAGTTCCAGCACAGTATAGTTGATAGTAGTTTTGCTACCACCTTTGATGTAGAGAGCTTCTTTAAAATACAGAATCAACAACGCGATGTCAGCTATGTAACTGTTGGACTTGATTCAGCAGCAGAGCAGCCAACAACTGAAGAAATCTCAAGTTATTATCACGTAAATCAAGAGGCCTATCGTACACCAGAACAGGTATCTGTAGAGTATGTAGAGCTTAAACTTGAAGACTTGGCTAAAAAAGTCAGTGTTACTGATGACAAATTAAAAGCGTATTACGACGAACAGAAAGATCAGTATACGACGCCAGAGCGTAGAAAAATCAGTCATATTCTGATATCAATTAATGACAAAATCACAGAGAAAGATGCTTTAGAAAAGGCAGTCAAGGCTAAACAAGAATTAGCCAAAAAAGACTTTGCAGCTTTAGCAGCAGAAGTATCGGATGATAAATTAACCGCTAAAAAAGGCGGTGACCTAGGTTTATTTAACGTAGGCGTTATGGAGAAAGCGTTTGAAGACTCAGCGAGTTCTTTAAAGCTAGGTGAAGTATCAGAACCCATTAGATCATCTTATGGATATCATTTGATTAAAGTAACCGAATTGGTTGCGGGCAATACAAAATCATTCGATAGTGTAAAAGACGAGCTTACTAAGGCTTATCAAAAAGCGCAGGCAGAAAATGCTTTTTATGAGGCGAGTGAAAAATTAACTCAGTTGAGTTATGAGCATCCAGATAACTTGCAATCAGTTTCTGAGGCGTTAGATCTTAAAATTCAGAAAACAGCACTATTCAGTAAATCGAGTGGTCAAGGTATTGCAGCTGATGAAAAAGTACGTGGTGCTGCATTTGCAGAGGAAATCTTGCAAGGCAATAACAGTGCTCCCATTGAAAAAACTAATGAGCATTTAGTTGTTATCAGATTATTAGAGCATAAGGCTGCCGCTCAGCGTGATTTAAGCGAAGTAAAATCAGAAATCACAGCGGTATTAAAGCAAGAAAAAGCGCAAAAATTAGCGATAGAAAAAGCGCAAAAAATAAAAGCCAGTTTAGAGACAGGTAAAGCGTTAAAAGATGTAGCGGTAGACTATAAATTAGAGGTTAAATCTGAAAATGCGTTAGTGCGAGGTAAAAGTAAGTTACCCGCAGCATTAACAGAGGCCGTATTTAAAGCCGCTAAACCAGTAGGTGATAAAGCGAGTATTTTTGTTGTCGCCTTACCCTCAGGTGAGCAAGTTGTGGCTTCATTATCAAAAGTAACGCCAGGCGTTATGAGTGATGAAGATAAAAAACAAATGGACTTAGCGAAGAAAAACATCGCAAATGCCTTTGGTCAAGCAGACTTCAACCAAGTGTTAAATAGTTTGCAAGCTGAAGCAAATGTTAAAGTGCATAAAAAAGCCCAAGCTCAGCAACAATAAGCAATACTAGTCATAAAAAAGGGAGCTTTATGCTCCCTTTTTTTGTGATTTTAAAACTACACTCAGATCATTTGATTGGGTACAATTAAAGTATCTAATGTCTTTTCAGTAATGTTCATTTTTTGTTTATGAAGATGAGAACCACCATACTCCCATTGCTTTTTATATTACTGGTAGGTTGCGACGATATACAGCTTAACAACCCTTATTCAGATAATGAAGGAAAGCAGACTGTTCTATATCAATCATTTTCTGAACGTCCAAAGCATTTAGATCCTGCAACCTCCTATAGCGAAAATGAATACGCATTTATAGCGCAAATTTATGAGCCGCTTTTTCAATATCATTACCTTAAAAGACCTTATCAATTAACGCCATTAACAGCGACTGAATTACCCGAAATTATTTATCGTGATGCTCAAGGTAAAGTTTTAGCCAAAAATACCTCAGAGCAAGACATTGCCTATACTGATTACGTCATCAATATTAAGTCCGATATTCACTATCAACCGCATCCTGCTTTAGCAAAGGACGCGAATGGAAAGTACATTTACCATCAATTAACCCCAGACCAAGTTCAGGCATACAACACTTTAAGTGATTTTAAAGAAGTGGGGACAAGAGAGCTGACTGCAGGCGATTATATTCAGCAAATTAAGCGGTTGGCGCATCCTAAAATACAATCGCCCATCGCAGAGATTATGAAGAACTATATCGTTGGTTTTGATGATTTCTCAAAACAAGTTAAACAATTGAAAAAGACAGACATTACTGCTTTATCAATGGCCGGGCTAGAAATCATAAATCCATATCAATATCGCATTCGTATTAAAGGTAAATATCCACAATTTATCTATTGGTTATCCATGCCTTTCTTTTCTCCCATGCCGTGGGAAGCGGACGTGTTTTATGAGCAAGCGGGTTTAGCGGATAAAAACATTACCTTAGATTGGTATCCTATCGGTACAGGGCCTTACTTATTAGCTGAGAACAATCCTAATCGGCGGATGATCTTGCAGAAGAATCCTAATTTTCATCTAGAAACATATCCAGCAGAGGGTGAGCCAGAAGATCAGGCAAAAGGCTTACTAGCAGATGCGGGTAAAAAACTGCCTTTTATAGATAAAGTCGTTTTTATGTTAGAAAAAGAAACGATCCCTTATTGGACAAAGTTTTTACAAGGTTATTATGATGCTTCTGGCATAGCATCAGACAGCTTTGACCAAGCGATACAATTTACAGGGACAGGCGGCATTGCATTAACAGAATCCATGCAAGAGAAAGGTGTTCAGTTACAAACATCAGTAGAAACATCTATTTTCTACATGGGCTTTAATATGCTCGATACCACCGTGGGGGGTGACAGCGAAAGAGCAAGGAAATTACGCCAAGCCATCGCGATAGCCGTCGATTATGAAGAATATATCTCTATATTTAGGAATGGTCGGGGTGTTGTAGCTCAGGGCGCGATACCTCCGGGTATTTTTGGTTATGCAGAGGGAAGAGAAGGTAATAACTTTTATAGTTTTGATTGGCAGAATAATAAAGCACAACGTAAAAAAATTGCCGAAGCACAAAAGTTAATGCAAGAAGCGGGATACCCCAATGGCGTTGATCCCACTACAAAAGAACCGCTGATATTGTATTTTGATACAGCTGCGGTAAGTACAGATGATCGTCCCACCATGAATTGGTATCGTAAACAATTCGAAAAATTGGGTATTAAATTAGTCATTAGAGCGACTGATTACAATCGTTTCCAAGAAAAAATGCGCTCAGGTAATGAGCAGATTTTTGTCTGGGGCTGGAATGCAGATTACCCTGATCCAGAGAACTTCTTTTTCTTACTCTACGGTCCTAATGCCAAAGTAAAATTTGGTGGCGAAAATGCCGTCAACTATCAAAGTGCAGAATTTGATAAGCTATTTGAAAAAATGCGCAATATGGATAACACGCCCGAGCGATTCCAAATCATTCAGCAAATGCAAGAAGTCGTCAGACATGATTCGCCATGGATCTTTGGCCTACACCCCAAAAACTTTTCTTTATATCACAGTTGGTTTGGTAATTTAAAACCCAACCTGATGGCCAATAACAGGCTTAAATACACAAAACTTGATATCCACAGCAGAACAGAAAAGCGCAAGGCATGGAATTATCCCGTGTTAATGCCCATTGTTATCGGATTAATAATCATAAGTCTTATCGCTTTATTAACGTTCTATCGCCGTCAAATGAAGAAGGCTAGCAAATGATTCAATATATTATTAGGCGATTTTTATACGCCATCCCCTTATTAATTGGCGTTAATATCCTGACCTTTGTGCTCTTTTTCGTGGTGAATAGTCCTGATGATATGGCACGGATGCAATTGGGCCAAAAGCGTGTAACCGAGCAATCAATCAATAATTGGAAACAGCAGCATGGCTATAACTTGCCGTTACTGTGGAATGCAGAAGCGCAAGATCAAGAGAAAGTCACTCAAACTATTTTTTATCAAAAATCAGTCGGTTTATTCCTATTTAGATTTGGGGTATCAGACAGTGGTAGAAATATAGGAGCAGATATACAAGAACGCATGTGGCCAAGCCTAGCTTTGGCGCTTCCGACCTTAGTCCTAGGGCTAATTGTGGACATTAGCTTAGCGCTTATGATGGTTTTATATCGCAATAGTTATATAGAGCGCACAGGGCTGGTCTTATGTGTCGTGCTGCTGTCTATCTCCTCATTGTTTTACATTATTGGTGGGCAATTTATCTTTGCCAAAGTATTAAAGTGGGTGCCTATCTCAGGCTATGACGATGGATTTTCGGCTATAAAATTTCTATTATTACCCATCATAATTGGAGTATTTTCAGGATCAGGATCAGGTGTACGCTGGTATCGGACTCTGTTTTTAGAAGAAGTAGAAAAAGACTACGTAAGAACCGCCAGAGCAAAAGGTTTAACAGAAACTCAAGCCTTGTTTAAACACGTCTTACCCAATGCCTTAATCCCGATATTAACCGGAGTCGTGGTTATCTTGCCGTTATTGTTTATGGGTAGTTTAATTATGGAATCATTCTTTAGTATTCCAGGTTTAGGCAGTTACACCCTAGATGCTATTAATAGCCAAGATTTTGCTATCGTTAGATCCATGGTGTTTTTAGGCTCAGTACTCTATGTATTTGGCTTGTTATTAACCGATATTTCATACACATGGGTTGATCCAAGAGTGAGGTTGTCTTAATGGTGGTTTTATGGACAGATGCACTCATTTATTTGTTGCTGATTAGCGTGTTATTAGTTGCGCTATCACTGCGCAACAAAGAGCACATGCAAAGACCTTTACGGAAAATTTCTCAAAGTAAGATTGGCATTGCCTCATTAGTGATCTTGCTGTTCTTCGTGGGAATAGGGCTGTTAGATTCCATTCACTTTAAACCCAGTGATACCAAAAATACAGAGATCATCAGTGTATTAGATTATTGGGCCACCAACTTAAGAGAGCATAACGAAAAAACCTATTCAGCGCCTTTTTCTACGCATTTATACAGTAAAGAAATTATCGTTTCCCCCGATGGAGCCGTGCATTGGGATTATCAAAGACTAGACTTTGGTGGCAGACATATTTACCTGCCAGAACATCAGCTGTTACCTGATATCGCAAAAAAAGTAGCCTTTGGATTGGTGCAAGGCATCGTTATAGACTGCTTTTTGATAGTTGTTTTTTTAATCATGCGCTATAAGCTTTCAAAAAAAGGGTCGTCACTATTTTCTTTAAGCACACGAACAAAAACAGCCCTAGTTGTTTCAGCTGTTATTATCGCAGTCGCTTATTGCCTCATTTATCTTTCTAGTTTTTATCATGTATTTGGTACCGATAAAGTCGGTGAAGATGTTTTTTATCAAGCAATAAAAAGTATACGTACCGGCCTAGTATTGGGCACCCTCACCACATTAGTGATGCTACCGCTGGCGATAATCTTTGGTATTCTGGCGGGCTTTTTTGGCGGGTGGGTCGACGATGTTATTCAATATATTTACACCACATTAAACGCAATCCCAGGCGTTTTATTAATAGCCGCATCCATACTGATGGTGCAAGTATATATGGCCGGACATGAGCAAGCATTTACCAGCATAATCGTGCGAGCAGACACGCGCTTACTGTTTTTATGCTTAATATTGGGTGTAACTAATTGGACAGGATTATGCCGCTTATTAAGAGCAGAAACCTTAAAGTTACGAGAAATGGAATATGTACAAGCCGCCCGCGCATTAGGCGTTAAACAAGGCATGATTTTGTTTAGACACATACTGCCTAATGTCATGCATATCGTTTTAATCTCAGTCGTATTAGATTTTAGCTCGTTAGTATTAGCCGAAGCCGTATTGTCCTACATTAATATTGGCGTGGATCCCACAACCTATAGTTGGGGAAATATGATTAATGGCGCAAGATTAGAAATGGCCAGAGAGCCGATCGTCTGGTGGTCATTATCGGCCGCGTTTTTATTTATGTTTACTTTAGTATTGGCCGCCAATTTATTTGCAGATACCGTACAAGATGCATTTGATCCAAGAAGAAGTGCAGAGTGATTAAGCTATACTCAAATAACTGATTGATTCAAATGCACAGACGCGTCAAAGCAAGTGATAGGTGGATTTTTAGTGGATTGTTAATGGGGTTTGAGGTTTTATTTATAATAAAAAACTGATATCATATTCAATCTTAGTCGGATACTGCGTAAGACCAGTGGGTTTATAATAGACAGTTAGGGAGAAACCATGCTTATATTGACGCGTCGTGTAGGTGAGACTTTAATGATCGGTGATGAGGTAACTGTTACTGTTCTTGGAGTGAAGGGAAATCAAGTGCGTATTGGAGTTAACGCGCCAAAAGATGTATCTGTACATAGAGAAGAAATTTACGACAGAATCAAAAAAGAGCAATCTGACTCAGATTCTGACGAATAAGCTGTTTAAGGAGGGATGGCCGAGAGGCTGAAGGCGCTCCCCTGCTAAGGGAGTATGGGCTTTATCTCCCATCGAGGGTTCGAACCCCTCTCTCTCCGCCATATTAAGAAAGTCAATCGGTTCAAATAAAGATTGACTAAAACCGAGAAAAAAAAGATAATAAGCGGCTCAATTAGGCGCCCGTAGCTCAGCTGGATAGAGTAATCGGCTACGAACCGATCGGTCGGGAGTTCGAATCTCTCCGGGCGCGCCATTGAACCAAGAATTATTCCCCTGTAGCTCAGTCGGTAGAGCGGATGACTGTTAATCATTAGGTCGGCGGTTCGAGCCCGTCCGGGGGAGCCAAATATAAGAAAGCCTTGCATGTTGTGTGTAAGGCTTTTTTTATGCCTTATGCGCTCGTAGCTCAGCTGGATAGAGTAATCGGCTTCGAACCGATCGGTCGGGGGTTCGAATCCCTCCGGGCGCGCCATCTTTAAAAGAAAGCCTTACATTCGATTGTAGGGCTTTTTTTATGTCTTTTAAAATTTAAGTGGAATAACACACTGATTGATAAATAACTTAGAAATATTGCGTTCACTTTAAGTGTGAATTACACTTTGGTCTTGGTAGAAGAATATATTGTAGTTAACGCATTAAAAAGGAATCCCATCATGCAAGCCTATTATGAAATAGAAACCGATATTCCTAAAAATCACCGACTTAATTTAGTGTTACCTGATGATATTCCAGAAGGTAAGGCGAAATTGGCTATTATTTATGAAGTACCCAATAAACAAACCCAAAACGTAGAAGACTTAATTAATGCGATTAAAAAGTTTCGCGTCACACAAACTTTATCTAATCAAGAAATAAAAGCGTTAATTGAGGAAGGACGTGCCTAGTTTAGTATTGGATAATTCGGTTGCTATGCGCTGGTGTTTTAAAGACGGCAGTGATTCGGATTTAAGTTATGCTGACAAAGTCCTAGATCGTCTCGCCGACACCATTTTTTTAGTACCTAACCTTTGGCATTTAGAAGCTGCAAATGTAATAGCTCGCGCTCAAAAGCGCCAATGGTTAACCACTGAGCAAATGCAACAGTTTTTAGACTTGGTGCTTCAACTACCTCTTAAAGTTGATTTAGAAACAGCAAAAAAAGCTATGGCTGAAACATTTAACTTGGCAAGTGTACATAACTTGTCAGTTTATGACGCGGCTTATCTAGAATTAGCCTTACGTCATCATGTGCCACTAGCTACATTAGATTTAGATTTAAGAAAAGCCGCTTCTAATGTCAATGTAACTATTTTTAACTTATAACCTATACACCACCCCTTGATCGTTTAGATAAAGAAGACAAAACATCGTTTTAGATTTGAAGCGAAATCAGTTTTTAAAAAGACTAGGAGCACATTGTTATAATTTGATTTGAATTCGGTTTATGGTCGGGCTTCGAATCCATCGGTGCACGCAATTTTTAAGAAAGCCTTACATGTATGTGTAGGGCTTTTTTTATGTCTGTAAGAAATGCAAAATGATTGCTACTTTATTTGATAGCATATAAGCTATCTAATATGAATATAGTTGTAATTGATACAAATGTTTTTGTTGCGGGTCTTAGGTCAGGTGGCGGAGCATCTCGAGAAATTATTCGTTTGGCATTAACGGGTAAAATAAAACCGATTTTTGGAAATGCTCTATGGCTTGAATATGAAGATCTATTGGGTCGTGATATATGGACAAATTCAACTTCTGATTCTGAGCGCCGGCAAGTTTTATCTGCGCTTATAAAAGTGGGTCAGTGGGTTACCGTGTATTATGGTTGGAGGCCTAATTTGCCGGATGAAGCTGATAATCACTTGATTGAACTAGCCATTGCTGGCGGTGCTGATGTCATTATTACGCATAATATTCGAGATATAAAACGTGGTGAATTATTAAATTCAATTAAGGTACAAAGTCCGAGTGATTTTCTGGAGATAATGAAATGAGTACATTAACTATTAGATTACCTGATAATACTGCTCAGCGACTCAAGTCTTATGCGCGTAGTCGCGGTCAGAGTGTTAATAAATTAGTTGAGGAAATGAGCGCACAAGCTTTAGCGGCTTGGGATACTGAGGTGCGTTTTCGGTCTTTAGCTGAGCAAGGTGATATTAGTAAGGCTATAACCATACTTGATCGTTTAGATAAAGAAGACAAAACATCGTTTTAGATTTGAAGCGAAATCAGTTTTTAAAGAGTCTAGGAGCATATTGTTATAATTTGATTTGAACTCGGTTTATGGTCGGGGGTTCGAATCCCTCCGGGCGCGCCATATTTAAAAGAAAGCCTTAATGTGGGTGATAAACAGCTATAACAATTAAATAAACGATCTAAGATTCAACTAATTGTTCCAGTATTCAAACTTGTGGGTCAACACTCAAACTTGAGTTTTAATATTGAGATCTCTGGAATCTTTCAGAAATCTAAGTTTCAACAAATAAACTTAGGTTTTAGGACTAAAACCTAGGGATCAATCTCAAAACAAATTTCCTAGTAATAAAACTTGAGTAATCACGCTAAAACTTTTGTGCTAGAAATTAAACTTTCGTTTCAGCCCCCAAACTTTTGTTCCAGTATTTAAATGTAAGTTTCAATACTCAAACAAAAAGTTCAGTACTTAAACCTGAGTTTTAATAATCAAATCCTTGTGTCAGCGCTAAAACTTGAAGATTAATGCTAGAACTTTTGTGCCAGTAATAATACTTAAGATTAATTTCTAGAACTTAAGTTTTACTACTTAAATAAAAGTTCTAACACGAAAACTTTTGTAGCGTTTCAAAAACCTAAGTTTTGATACCCAAACACAGGTTTCAGCCCGCGCCCGTCCGGGGGAGCCAAATATAAGAAAGCCTTATGTATGTGTGGGGCTTTTTTTATGTCTGTAAGAAATTTCTTTTGAATGTCATCTAACGTCTTTGACGCGGTGTTTCGAAATGGTCATTTTTATCCGCAACGCTTGTGCCCTTGATTTCTATGGTCTCTGGGGCAACGTTGCGGCGTTGCGGATTTTGGGGAGGGTCTGGAAAAAAATAAAATGCAATCTCAGATACTTCGGCATCTTTTTCGGCCCTACAGACACTGTGCTGTGGAGTTGGGGAAGGTGCTGGAGTGTTCCATCTTATTTTTTTCGTTTTTATTTTTGATTTCGGGTTATCTTATGTCAACGATTATTTTCTGTTAATCAACCTTGTATATTTACCAGTAGATATCTTTTATCATTTTGTTAGTTATATGATTTTTTATATACATATTCTAGATATGTTATTAACTTTGAATGTTGTAAATAACATAAACCGATTAACGGACATCCAATAAAACGCTATTATTACGGCAGGAAAGATAAGGTGCTTGGCTTTAACTACTTGTTTTTTATAAATAATTTGATTTAGGAATATATCATGTATGCACATCGAACTATTCAGAAGCTTAGTAATTTACACGTGCAATTTGATCTACCGCTCGAATTTGCCGGATGCACAGAAGCCGAAATTATTGTGTTACCTCTAGTGGCGTCTTCGGCTAAAGTGACAACTTGGGAAGAGCGCGTATTAGCTGTCGCCGGCACATTAGGTGACGACTTCCCCGATCATATTGATGACTCTGATCTCGGCGAAGATGCGCCTAGAGATTCATTTTAATGAGTCGTTATCTGTTAGATACTAATATTTGTATCGCGTGGTTAAAAAATAATCAAACTGTTGTGCAGCGCATTATTGAAGCCGGTGAGAATCATATTTATCTTTGTGCGCCTGTTAAAGCGGAGTTATGGTACGGGGCTTGCAAGAGTCAGCGTGTTAATGACAATAAAGCTAATTTAGAATTGCTTTTTAGTTATTTTCCTAGTTTGCCTTTCGATGATCATGCAGTCTTGCATTTTGGAGCGATCCGTTCTCATTTAGCAACACAAGGTACGCCGATTGGACCTTATGATCTACAAATTGCTGCGATTGGTCTTTCCCACCAGTTAACTGTGGTGACTAATAACACACGAGAATTTGAACGTGTACCGATGTTAATGTTAGCTGATTGGTTGTCATAACTATTTAACCAATACCAATTCTTTCCAATCAGTGGTGTAACGCTGAGAGATACGTTCTGCTTTGGGTTGCCAGGATTTATCAATGCCTGTGGCGGCGATGGCCATTTTCTTCGGGAAGCGGCGATTAATCTTATCCAGGGTCACCATTAAGACACTGTTCTCTATGGGTAAGGTTTCATCTTCAAACTCAAATAACTCCAATTGACCTTCCGTTGTCTTAGCTTGGATGTGACTGAGCTGCACACCACATTTTTGATAGTGATAGCCGGGCTTATAGATCTCGGTCAGGATACGATACTGAGTTTTGACATCGCGCTGTGGGGTCTGGAGGTGGGTGCTGAGGTGGCAAACTCACTTTCTAAATCTTACCATCCAGTCCCATCTGGAAATATTTATGGGTGATCTTATCCTGGTTTTCCAATAGCCAATCGATATCAGGTTGGTTATTCATGGCTTTTTTGATAGCGGTTGCCATCGCTTTACGGTGAATATCGAACAGGATTTGATGATCCAAGGCATCGTCGGTCGCTACACTGGGATTCAGCCATACCGAAACAATAATGCCTAAATCGTTGGCTTTGTCTTTGGGGATATCACCCGCACGTACAGCATCCAATACGCCATTGGCAATGGCTGCCTGTACTGTGCCCATTAATATATTAGTGTAACGGGTATTTTTGACGGTAACTTTACTGACCATCAACGTCACAGGTCTTACTTGGATATCCGTATTCAAAATGGCAAATACGCGGGTATGGCCTTGGACTTGTCCGGCGGTCATACTGGCAATCGCTGTGCCGACAGGTCCGTCTAGTTCACCGATAATGACTTCCGGTTCCGCCGCTGTACCTGGAGGTCCGCCAGCGACTAAAGCTTCGCCGGTGCGCATGATGATTCTTTCGCTCATTGTTTATTCCTCTTTTACGTAAAAGTGATTAGGATGGTAGATGTTACTGCTCAGGTAGCATAACATTAGTTGATTAGGTAGATTACAGAAGCCTTCGAATCAGCAGTACCTCTTGACGCAAACTGAGTGACAATGAAGAACATCCGTTTCCGAAACTACGGTTTTCTTTGTAAGCTTAGTTAATACTAAGCGACATATTTTTACATGGCAGGTAATCAAGCGGCTAACTAGGCTACTTGTAAATTAAACGGAAACCTCATTTTTTGTCATTAAAGTGAGGTTTTTTTTATGTCTCTTAAAGTTTAATTGTTAATATAAGACAAAAGCAATTGTTGTAACTATTTAATGTTATGAGCTGTTTTCAGCGTAATGTATTTTTTACTAATCGGGAATAAGTAATGCAGATTTTGGTTGATGCCGACGCCTGTCCAAAAGCAATAAAAGACATTTTATTTCGGGTATCAGAGCGGTTAAGTTTAACTACGACTCTAGTGGCCAATCATCCATTACAAATCCCTCCATCCCGTTATATCAAGTTTTTACAGGTAAAATCTGGGTTTGATGTAGCTGACAATGAGATTGTCAAAAGATTAGAAGTTGGGGATCTAGTGATTACTAGTGACATTCCGCTAGCCTATGAAGCTCTATCTGCCGGTGGCCATGCAATCAATCCACGCGGTGAGCTTTATACACAAGACAATATTAGTGATCGTTTGAATATGCGCGACTTGATGGATACGTTGCGTTCTAGCGGCATTGATACTGGGGGACCTGCTGCATTAAGTTCACGTGACGTTCAATGTTTTGCTAATCAGTTGGATAAATTCTTGATGAAACACAACTGTAATAAATAGTGAGTCACTCCCGTCCGGGGGGGCAAATATAAGAAGCCTTATATGGAAATATGTAGGGCTTTTTTTATGGCTGAAGTTAAGCCCTAATTTCATTAGGGTGTAATAGTTAGACCTCGTGGTTCAGACCCTGTACCTGCAGGTCCAATACTTCGACCTCGTGGTACAGACCCTATACCCGCTAGTCCAATGCCTAGACCTCGTGGTAGAGCCCCTATACCTGCAAGTCCAATACCTAGACCTTGTGGTACAGCCCCTATACCTGCAAGTACAATGCCTAGACCTCGTGGTACAGACCTTATACCTGCAAGTCCAATGCCTAGACCTCGTGGTACAGCCCCTATACCTGCAAGTCCAATGCCTAGACCCCGTGGTACAGACCCTGTACCTGCAGGTCCAATACTTCGACCTCGTGGTACAGACTCTATACCAGCAGGTACGGGGTATCACTTTTGGAGGTTTTTCACGATCATTCAAATTATGATCCCTAAAGAAGAATAAAAAAATCGGTTAGTAGATGGGATGATTGGTTTAGGCTATTTAAATCAAATGGTTTTACAAGAAGCTATTACGGTAGGCCTTAAAAGCGGTATCAGTCAGCGTTCTATGGAAGAGGTGTTAGAGGCGGCTAAGCTAAAAGTGAATATTTCTTTTTCTGCGCAATAAATTGATAATTGCGTCTTACTGAGGAGTTTATGTCTCTAGCAACCATTAAATTATCGACTAAAGGTCAAATCGTCATACCTAAAGAAATACGGGATGAGTTGTCTTGGCAAGCTGGTACAGAGCTCTCTTCGGTGTCTTCATCTGCTGGTGTAATGCTTAAAGCCACACCGAAAAAAACGGGGCGTAAATTGGAAGACTTAATGGGAATGCTTAAATATGATGGACCCTCTGTCCCTATTGAAGAACTTTGTAAACCTGCACGAGCGGTAGAAATAATACCTGAAATTAATGTGATTCAGTTGAGTTAAAAAACACTCTGCTGGTAAATTCTTTAAGTGAATGGACGTAGCCTTAAATCGATAGTCGCCTCTATTTAACCACCACCAATTCTTTCCAATCGGTGATGTAATGCTGCTCAAAGATAGATAGGGACTTAATGGGTAAGGTAATAGGCTATATGAGCAACAGGGTTATATAGTTGTGGATGTTTGTTAGTTTTAATTAAAATAGCCTAGCGTGAATGCCGCACCAAGCCACGCTGCAATCATAACTAGAACCAGTCCAGGGATGATTGCGCTGATAAACCGGATATTGCCACTTAGCGTGGCCAGTATGATTTTGGTGATCGAGTTTGTTGTCATGCTTGTAAGGATAGGTAGAACAGCATCGTGTGCGGTAAGTTTCCCAGTTGCAACCAGAGATGCAACTGCAACAGCTGCAGAATGGGTATCTGCAAAGCCGGCAATCGCTGCAACAACAATGACCCCTTCTTTGCCTAACGATTGCTGAAGGGCTGCAGCGAGTAACATCACAACTGAAATAGTCATAGCAAAGAGTAATGCCGTTTTTAGACTAAACAACTGCCCCAGATTAACAGCGTTTGATGTCTTTTGTCTCAGGGCTATGATGGTAAAAAACACGCCATAAACCGTAGCCGTAATCCCCGCGCAAACCAGCGGTAGCCAAAGTTCAAAGAGGGTTGATTGGTCGGTAGTCTCTAGAACTACTGTCATTTGTATTACCGTAGCTATTGTCGATAGGACTGCGCCGGCTACAGCTCCCCATAAGAGATTTGAATCATTTGCGGCCCGTTCTCCCATGGAGCCTATGGTTGCGGCACTCGATACAAAACCAGACGTCAGGCCCGTGATAGGAAGACCAATCCGCGGCCCCATGAGTCTCAGAGAAATATATCCTATAGAACTGATGGACATAATGAGGATAACAATCTTCCAGATCGTCCGTGGGTTTAAGGCACTGAATGGGCCTAAGTATTGGTCTGGCGCTAAAGGTAAGAGTACTAACGCCGCAGTAGCTAGAATCAGTGCATCTTTAAGCTCGGTATCACTCAGAATGGTACCGACAAAACGGTGTAGAAAGCTTCGTGCGGTCATTAAAATAGTTAGGATGACAGCCAGTCCTGAGGCCAAAATAGGCTCGCGCATCGATAATCCACCCAGTAGAAGGGTCAATAGGAGTGCCAGTTCTGTGGTCAGACCAGGGTCTTGCTCTTGATCTTGGTGAAGAGGGCGGAAGGTTATTGTGGCAAGACCTGCAATTGCTAATGCCATCACCGCGAGAAGCATCGAATCGCCTAGAGTTAAACTCACTGCACCAAGAAGAGAAACTGTTGCAAATGTTCGTATACCCATAGCAGACCGATTAGGACCGGTCCCTTTTCGGCGTTCACGTTCGGTTCCAATAAGAAGACCGATGGCTAAGGCGATTACGTAAGGAAGAATAGGTTGATCTATGAGGGGTATAAAGTTCATGAGTCCTGCACTAATTGTACTGATACCATTTTCGAAACATTAATTTTTCTAGGCCTACCGCTGCATAAATTATTATACCGACGCCTATAATTAATAACCATTCGTTATAGCCTATTGCTGCGCTACCAAATAATCGCTGCATTGGCGGCCAGTAGGTAAATAATAGTTGTAGCAATATCATGCTACAGGCACCAAAAATCACCCATAAATTAGAAAAGATTCCAACGTGTAACATGGAGTATTGTAGTGAGCGACAGTTGAACAAATAAAATAACTCGCCGAAGACGAATACATTGACTGCACTAGTCCGTGCCGCTATCAAGCTCTCACCATGCAACAATTCCCATTCGAACAAACCAAAAGAACCAATTAAAAGTAGTATGCCGACCAGACCAATACGAAACATTAAATGTCGTGTAAGGATTGGTTGTTTTGGATTGCGCGGTTTTCGATCCATTAAGTTAGGTTCCTTAGGCTCAAATGCTAGCATAAGCCCCAGTAATAATGCGGTAGCCATATTGATCCAGAGAATTTGCACGGGTGTAATCGGTAGCGTCACGTTGGCAAATACGCCGGCGAGGATAACAAGGCCCTCGCCAAGATTGGTCGGCAAAGTCCAGACAATAAATTTCACTAGATTGTCAAAAACTCCTCGACCTTCCTCCACAGCTGCTTCAATGGTGGCGAAATGATCGTCGGTTAGAACCATGGCAGCGGCCTCCTTGGCGACCTCAGTTCCGTTTAGGCCCATAGCTACGCCAATGTCAGCTTGACGCAAGGCTGGTGCGTCGTTAATACCGTCACCGGTCATGGCTACGACGTGTCCGTGAGCTTGTAACGCCCTTACCAACTGAAGCTTTTGTTCTGGCGCGACACGAGCGAAGATGGCACAGTTTTCTACCAGATTCGGATATTCACTTTCTGCAATGGATTGCATCTGGGCACCCGTGATGACGCGTTCGGCGTGTTCCATTCCTAATTGCCTAGCAATCGCCTGTGCGGTAATGGGGTGATCACCGGTTATCATTTTGACTTGGATCCCTGCTTTATAACAGGCGGCAATTGAGGCGGCCGCTTCAGGTCTTGGGGGATCAATCATGGCTTGTAATCCTAAAAAAGTTAAGCCGTTGCAAACTTCATCGTGCTTAACGGAATTGTCGCTATGGTCGATACGGGCAAACGCCAAGACTCGCAAGCCTTGCTTAGCCATCTCTGCAAGCTGACCCAGTAACAATGATTTGTTTAGTGCTATGGGTTGCATTTGGCTATCAAAAACATTTTCACAGCGCAGTAATAGACTTTCTAGTGAGCCTTTTAAGTAGATATGGCGCAGATCTTGTGCTTGATTATGATGAAGTGTAGCCATGAACTGATGCTGGGATTCAAAAGGAATGGTATCCAACCGAGGATGGTCTTTACTGATAAGCGTATGGTGCAATCCTGCTTTGTGTGCGGAAACTAATAAGGCTCCTTCAGTAGGATCCCCTTCAATACGCCAGGTATCCGTCTCCGCAATCAAACGGGCATCATTACATAAGAGGCCCGCCTTTAAGCATTCGAGCAGAGCAGGGTATTCTTGGGCAATGATTGCCTGACCTTGATAACGGAATTCTCCAGTGGGATTATAGCCACTACCGGTGACTTTAAACAATTTACCACCCGCATAGATAACTTTTACTGTCATCTGTTTTTGAGTCAGTGTACCGGTTTTGTCTGAGCAAATAACGGTCGTGCTGCCCAAGGTTTCTACTGCAGGTAATTTGCGAATGATGGCATTGCGTTTAGCCATCCGAGATACTCCTATCGCCAAGGTGATGGTCAATGCTGCTGGCAATCCTTCGGGAATTGCGCCAACCGCTAACGCTACCGAGGCCATAAACATTTCTAGTATGGAATGACCGTAACCAATACCCACGGCAAAAGTCAGGGTCGCCATGCCGATGATGATCCACAGCAATAATTGGCTGAATTGACTTATCTTTCGGGTTAACGGTGTTTCCAGATCGGTAGTGCTAGCGATCATGCGATTAATAAGACCGATCTCTGTTCGGTCGCCAGTTTCCACAACGATACCCAATCCACTTCCATAGGTCACCAACGTTGACGAATATGCCATGTTGCAACGATCCGCTAATACCGTGTCAATATCCAGCATCGTCAGACGCTTTTCCGCCGACACAGATTCGCCAGTCATTGCCGATTCATCGATTTGCAATTCGCGAATTTGCGTTAATCGCAAGTCAGCAGGGACCTTATCGCCGGATTGCAGTACAACTAGATCACCTGGTACTAGCTCATTAGCTAAAATTTTGTGGCGTTGACCTTCCCGTAATACTGTTGCACTGGCATTTAAGCCCCGATTCAGTGCGTCAATAGCTTTTAAGGCATTGGCTTCTTGAACAAACCCTGTCACGGCGTTAATCAGCACTACCCCAAATATCACACTACTATCAACCCATTCCTGCAAAAATGCAGTAACACTAGCGGCAACTAAGAGGATATATACTAATGGTTGATGAAATTGTTCAGATAGTAAGCGTAAGCCCCTTTTTCCAGGGCGAAGGCTCAGACGATTAGGGCCATAAAGATCAAGACGGCGTTGCACCTCGACATTGCTCAAGCCACTATCAACCTCAACATCGAAGTTTTTTGTCAGCTCTGATAAGGGTTGGCTATGCCAATCTGATTTTTGAGGATTCATTGTTTACTCCAAAACAGCTAAGCTTAAAATTGGATGTATCTGAATTGTTAACACCTATCAAGCCAACAGAGTTGACAGAGTCATCTTATTCATTGATAAAGCTAAGCTTTATCAGCTTTGTTATTATTTAGTGTTGGTTGGTATTTTTCAGCATTGTACTAGACTTACTATCACCATAGTAAAGGAAACCGTAGCCATTGAAAGAGTTACAATAAAGCTATCAAAATTTCAGTGTATACTTGTTTTTTTAAATAATAATTACTTATCGAGATGTCAAAGATGTTGGGCTCTAACCTTAAGCAATGGCTTCATCGAATGATCCATCTTAATGAATCACCCTACCGCATCGCAATGGGCTGTTCCTGTGGTATTTTTTGTTCTGCATTGCCTATATTCGGTCAAACTTTCATTGCTATCATCTTCTCTCGTATCTTAAAAGCCAGTGTCATCGCTAGCATCCCTTGGACATGGATTTCAAATCCGCTGACGACACTACCTATGTGGTATGGAGGTTACCGGCTGGGTATCTGGATAATGCCGAGTAAACATAAATCATTAAGTTATACAGAAATACAAACATTAATACAGGATTTGAACCAAATGGATTTGGTCAAAGGTCTTTCCTTACTGTCCACCGAATTCTGGGAAGCACTTCAGCCACTGTGGCTAGGTACCGTTGTCATGGGGCTAGCAATGGCACTTCCGAGCTTTATCATAATCTATAAAGTACTAGTGCGCCGACGTCAAAAAAGGATGGTTAATTATTAGGTCGGTGGTTCTAGCTCGTCCAGGGAGGGTGACAAATATAAGAAAGCCTTACATGGATGTGTAGGGCTTTATTTTTGTCTAAAATTCGGGGGTTACATCATACTGTTATCAACTTTTCAATATTTGAGACTGGAATATTAAAAATACCTACTGTTAAACTAAAGATTGTTTAGTTAATAATCCATAAGGTATTGATTGGTATTGTAAAAATAGAGCTATATAGTTATTGTACAATTTAAGGAATATCACAAAGAATCATGTGCTTAGGGTGTTGAAAAACCCATTATCCCCAGAGTTATCCACAGAATTTGTGTATAACTTTATAACTCATTATGAGTCAGGTTCTTAGGGCCTTTACTTCATTTGATTTGTATCAGTCCAATAGCGCTATTAACCCTTCCACTTCTGCTTTCCATGCTAAGCGCGCATCTTTAGAATTCAAAATGCCAAGTTGAAGATGTTGGGCCATGGCATTAGCATGACTTGCCATATGTAAGGGCAAGTCGTAGTCTTTTGCAAGATTAGACACTAAGCAAAAACAATCTTATTCGGCTATTTTTATCAGCCACCCACCTGCACCACTGCAATTGTTTTGTGCAGAAGCATCTATGGCTATTCTCGCATGAGTACCTTTTAATAAATCAGGGAGTGTTCCATTAATTTTAAAGCTACTGCCGGCGTTATGGGGCGTAATTTTGATGCGGGTTGGTAGTCCTTTAACGGTTACTTTTATGCTTTCAGGGTATGTGTTTGCAGATGCTGTAAATGAAAAGACAGAACCTGAAGGCACTTCAGTATTTTCAGCGGGAACAAATTCACTAAAATTTGGTTTCACACAAGCTTTAGTGCTACTGCTACTACCGCCTCCATAAGCCGATGCGTTGCAGGTAACTAGCATTAGAGTAATGGTGCATATGTAGTTGGGAGGGTTTAATAAAGCCCCGATTGTTCGGCTTGTGTTTTCTTTTTGTTCTCTTTTTCTTGCGTTATTAAGTAATTCGGATAAAATGACACAGTCTTAAAAAATAATAAAAAAGGAGATTCAAATGCGTAAAAAAGTACACATGAGAGATCAAGCAGCTAATAAAATTAAAGACATCATGAATGCTTATAAGAAAAAACCAAGTGAACAATTTAGGTGTTTTGTAAAACACCTGTTTCAGCACTCTGTGGTCGCTTAAGTCGCTTTAAAGGTTATATTTATAGTTTGATTTATCAGAGTTGCTAGGAGTTTATATCTTAAATTTACCCCAGCGATTAGCTTTTGTTGATCTTGAAACAACCGGGGGTAATCCCTTGGTGGATAGAGTCACTGAAGTTGGCGTAATCTTGGTTAATGAGGTCGGTGTACGGGAGTGGAGCCAATTACTCTATCCTCAAACCCGTATACCGGCTTTTATTGAGCGACTAACAGGTATCACCAATGAGATGGTTTTGGATGCGCCTCGCTTCAAGGACATAGCTCAAGAGTTAAATAGCTTGTTGGAGGGGTATTTGTTTATTGCCCATAATGCGCGGTTTGATTATGGCTTTTTAAAGAATGAATTTAAACGTCTTGATATCGTCTTCAGACCCAACATTTTATGCAGTGTAAAACTGTCCAGAGCTTTATTTCCAGAACACAAACATCATAATCTTGATGCTTTAATCACCCGACATCAATTAACGGTCTCTGATAGACACAGAGCTTTGGGTGATGCGCAATTAATCTATCAATTTTGGCAAGATATCCATAATCGATTGGATGCCGATCATATTGCTGCCTCCGTTAAGAAGATGGTGGGCCGCCCCAGTATTCCTTCTTACATCGACGATGCTTTAATCCAAGGGTTGCCTGATACACCGGGTGTGTATTTGTTTTACGGTGAAAACGATTTACCTTTGTACGTCGGTAAAAGTACCCATATTAAACAACGTGTTTTATCGCATTTTTCATCCGATCACAGGCACTCTAAAGAAATGAGTTTATCTCAACAATTACGCCGAATTGATTACATAGAAACCGCCGGTGAAATAGGGGCCTTGTTAAAAGAAGCGCAGTTAATAAAAACATTGCAACCCATTCATAATCGGCGTTTAAGACGCAGTAATGATCTATGTGCCTGGCAGTTACAACAAAAAACCGACTGCGTTATGCCTGTTCTGAAGTGGGCAGATGATTTGGACTTTGGTGGGCAAGAGAATCTTTATGGTTTGTTTCGTACACAGAAAGATGCTCATAATGCGCTACGTAAATTAGCTCAGGATAGTAGTCTGTGTTTAGGTGTGCTGGGCTTGGAGAAAGTATCAAAAGGTAGACCCTGTTTTGCAAGACAGTTGCATAAATGTCAAGGGGCTTGTATGGGGAAAGAATCGATGTTGTCCCATGCGTTGCGCCTGCAAAAGGCCATGACTAAGTTGAAAATTAATCATTGGCCTTTTAACGGTGTAATAGGGCTTAAAGAAGCGGAAGATCTGCATGTGATTGATCATTGGTGTTACTTAGGTACTGTGCAAGCTGAATCAGAGATTCCTGCCTTACTGGACAATGCTAGAGCCGCTTTTGATAAGGATACCTATATGATTTTAAATAAAGCTTTAAAGGCATCCCCTGAGGTTATTTATCTAGAAAGACTATAACAGTATGGTTGAACTCATCATTGTAGGCTGTCTGCATTATAATGTTGCGCTGTAGAGTTTGACGATTTTGCCTTTCACAAATATTAAGAGAACTATTTTATGAGCGATTTTTATAGTCAACAGCATAGGGAGTTGCAAGGGCAACACGATACACATAATTTAGCAGATCGACTTCAGCAAATCATCGTCGAAAACCAGATAAGTGATCAACATCAGCCCTTTATTGAAAGCAGAGATTTCTTTTTCCTGACTACTGTTGATCATCGTGGATACCCTACGTGTTCTTATAAGGGCGGAAATCCCGGCTTCGTTAGAGTTTTAGATCCCCAGACACTGATTTTTCCTAATTATGATGGCAATGGTATGTTCCTCTCCATGGGTAACATCCAAGGTAATCCGAAGATCGGTATGCTGTTCATCGATTTTGAAACACCTCATCGTATTCGTGTTCATGGAGATGCCTATGTTCAGGCAGACGATCCTCTGTTATCTGAATATCCGGGTGCAGATGGGCTTGTTAGGGTTAAGATCAGTGAAATATTTATTAACTGTCCTCGTTATATCCATCGCATGCAACGTGTTGAATCATCACAATATGTGCCGCAAGCAGGGCAGGATGCTCCCGGTCCACAATGGAAGCGAATTGACGCCTTACAAGATGTGCTCCCTGCCTATGATCAGGGTATTACAGAAAAGCTGGGTGGTATCATTACGCCCGAAGAATATGGCGCTACGGTGATGAAGGGTGAGGGTTAGTTTATGAAAAAAGAATCGTCTTCAATCCTTAAAACCATACTGCTGGTTATTGCTTTTGTAGTGATATGGATCGTTCTTCAATCAGTTACAGGTGTTCCTATGAAGATGTAATTAATAGGCTTGGCACTACAATACCCTCATTATTCCGGCAGACAAAGTTCCCATGTGGGCTTTAGGCGTGTAAAAATTTCTATAGCTTTAAGTTCGCTACTTAAGATTTTCCATCGAGCTAGATCAAACGCATTTCGATGCAAATACGCAACCCAATCTGCTAGTAACACGGCGGCATAAATTTCAGCATCGATAGATTCGCAGATAGACAGGCCTGCACTGTGTAAGTACCCCGTCTCAATGGTTTGCTCATCATAACCCCAGCGATGCAGTGCTATCGCTGCTGTACCGGCATGTAATGTTGTATCTTCAGGTAGACTTAATTCTGCAGCCGAAGCAATAGGATCGAGTGTTGTCGGTAACTCAGAGAATTTAACGTGGCTAAACAAGGTTTGGATGTGTTCGGCGAGTTCTGGTGTATTGGCCGCATGCCAGAAATTAAAGACCACGGTTTGTCGGGGCTGGGTAACCTCGGTAACGCCATGGTAGGAATCTACGTGCAGTGTAAAACCAAAGGCTTTGTTGTATTCAGGATTAACACTAAAAACTACGTCACTCTCCGGCGATGAGAATAACTCAAGGACACCGCCATGTGCGGCTTGCCATTCCTTATTAAGTTGCACAACCAGTCGAGCAATCTCATAGCCCAATAACGGTCGGTCGCTGTGTATACCAATCACTTGTCCTGGGAGCATGCGTTGCGCCGTGACTAAAACACGATTCACCAGTGGCAAACCTGTAATCTCCCTCATTCTGTCTAGCACTTCTGTCTGAAGCGCTGTTGGGACATTCTCACTCACGTCTCGGAGAGAACACCTATAAAAAGCACCGTCTCGATGCTGCCACTCACCGTCTTGTAAAAATAAAGAATCCAGTACAGCACACTGATCCTCAGAAAATGCAGCATCTACATAAAAAAAGGGGAACGGATTATTGTGGTGGTTGGGCTGTGAGAGCAATGGTTAAACTCCTGATGTAGATGATGTGCGTATGTTCATTTGAATGGTTGTAAGCCAATGGCGCACATCAGTTAGTTTATCAACATTTTATCCGTAGACAGTATTCCAGTGCTATAAAGATTACAAATGATGCTAACAATTATTTCTTAGCATCACGACGATTTCGATAATCTTTTACGCTTTGAGCAGATATCCATACAACGCCATTTTCTTTAAAATTACACCAATCAAAGGCTTCCGGAACAATTAAAGCTTTTAGTGCGGAGATAGTAATCCCTAATAACTTGGCCGTTGTTGCTTGTGAGTAATAAAGTTTACCTTGATGAGTGATCGTGTTTTTAGGCATTTGAGTTACCTTGTTTAGCGCTTGAGATTTATAGGTGGTAGTATAAGAAAAGTGTTTGATATCTATAGCTAAATTTGACATAGTCATTCCTCTGGAGTCATTACAACCAGAAACAATTCCCGGTTGTTGAAGCATACTCTAATGATTGGTGACGACAGATTGTGACGCTTAATAAAATAGTTTTATGAATATCGGGTTCATTTCTTGAATCATTCAAGATCAGGATAATTATGATTTAAACAATTTTCTAAATACTTTGTAACATGAGCACTAAAGCACACGGTATAGTGGGTATGTGTCTTTGTATAGAAATTATGCTTGCCAATGAAAAAAGTTAAGATAATCTATTGAAATGAAAGTAGTTAAATGGGATTTAAGATGAATAGTAATCAAAAAAATATACTGGTTTGGGATAATTTAGTTCGTATTTTTCATTGGTCTTTGGTGGCGAGTTTTATAACGGCATATTTAACCAGTGAGGAAGATAATCCATTTCATATTTATGCCGGTTACACAGTATTAGGTCTGATTATTTTTAGAGTCATTTGGGGCTTTATAGGGACTCGATATGCACGGTTTGATAGTTTTTTGGCTTCACCGACAGCCGTTATTATTTATGTAAAAAGCCTTTTCAGTAAAAAGTCTAAGCATTATCTGGGTCATAACCCCGTGGGTGGTTGGATGGTGCTGGCGATGCTAATCATGTTATTTATGGTTACCTTTAGTGGTCTTAAGCTCTACGCAATTGAGGAAGGAGAGGGGCCTTTAGCAATTCAAATGCGGTCCATTAATCTAATGGCAACAGCCTATGCGTCAGACGATCCAGAACAATATTTAATAGTAGAGAAAGACGAAGTAGCTGAAGATTACTGGAAAGAGTTCCATGAGCTATCTACCGATCTGATGTTGATTTTGATTGGTTTACATATCGCAGGGGTTGTTATTTCAAGTAAGGTTCATAAAGAAAATTTAGTTAAAGCTATGCTCACGGGCAAAAAGACTATCAATAAGTAAATTATGAGATCTTGACTGATTCGAATGCATTTTTTTAAGCGTATCCGTACACGCTATATTTTACATCGCTATCCTATTAATCATGCGTTATGGGCACAGGTCTGTGACAGTCTTAGCATTTTGCGGGGGATGACAGCGGTTGAAAAAGCACATCTACGTGAGCTAACAACTCTATTTTTACACCAAAAGAAGTTTGTTGGCGCTCAAGATTTTCAACTCACCGACTTTATGTGCGTTGTTATTGGAATTCAAGCCTGCTTACCTGTCCTTAAGTTGGGATTAAATTGTTTATCAGGTTGGGTAGAAGTGATTGTTTACCCGGATGCCTTTAGAGTGAGTAGAAACGTAGTTGATGCTTCGGGTGTTGTGCATCATCAAGAAAGCATACTTATGGGTGAGTCTTGGGCAAGGGGGCCTTTGATATTATCTTGGCATGATGTCGAAAAAGACATGTTAGGCCATCACATCGGATCTAACGTTGTGATTCATGAAATCGCACATAAGTTAGATAGGCTTAATGGCTCTGCTAATGGTTTTCCGCCTTTACATACTGATATGGTCATAAAAGACTGGTCTACGTCTTTAAGCATCGCTTATGAGAATTTATCTAGCCGTATAAATCACCATCACGCCGGCTGCATTAATGCTTATGCTGCGACAAATCCAGCTGAATTTTTTGCTGTGATTAGCGAGTATTTCTTTTGTGCACCTGCTGTTCTAAATACTGATTTCCCCGACATTTATAAACAATTATGCCTGTATTATCGGCAAGATACTTTGTCGAGGCGTTAGAATAAATAGGGACGAATTGACGTTTAAAATTGACAAGGTAGTGCATGTGAGTGTTATATTATAACATTGCAAACTTGTGATGCGGTCACTTTTAAGATATGTATACTAAAGCTGAAAATAACCAAATTTCTGTAAATAGTTTAATTCATGACCATAAAAAGTGTGTTACTGAGGCTTTAAGTATCGCCGAACGCTTATGCAGTGCGCGCGGTGTACAACTAACGGCTATCCGACATCAAGTGTTAGAGTTGATTTGGAGTAGTCATAAAGCCGTTAAAGCTTATGAGTTATTAGATCTTATTAAACCGTTACAAAATGCCGCAAAACCCCCGACTATTTATCGCGCATTAGATTTTTTACTTGAGCAGGGTTTAATTCATCGAATAGAAAGTCTTAATGCCTTTGTTGGTTGCAATTGTTCTGGGCATCAGCATGATTTATTGTTGTTAATCTGTAAACAATGTCATGAAGTTGAAGAACGTCCGGCTTTAAAGGTGATGTCTGCTTTAACGGAAGAGTTTTCGGATGCAAATTTTGTGACGCATAGCCAAGCAATCGAAGCACACGGTCTTTGTGCTAAATGCAATGAACTAAAGAGTTGATAGTCTGCTTTGTTTTTATGGACTTAAATTCATTCCTTAAATTGTAATGTTATAACATTATGTATGAGCTTTTATTGAGCGCTACGGTTAAAAAAGAAAAGATGTTTTTTAAATATAAATATTATCAAAGCTTATTAATAATCTTAATAATGCCGCTTGCGACAGCGGCTGAGCCAGAGATTCAAGAGCTAGAAGAAATAACCGTAACGGCACCCGCAGGTCAAGATGACGCCGAATGGGTTAAGCCTGTTGCCGTATTAAGCGATGAGGCATTACGTACAAAAGTGGCGCATTCAATAGGTGAAACACTTAAAAACGAACTGGGGATCACCAGCCAATCCTTTGGCCCAGCTGTAGGAACGCCCGTTATTCGTGGTCAAAGTGGTGCACGTGTCAAAGTCTTAAACAGTGGTATGAGTAATGGTGATATTTCACAATTAAGCCCTGATCACGCTAGTAGCAGTGAGCCGTTTATGGCTGAGCGCATTGAAGTATTGCGTGGGCCTGCGACCTTGCTTTATGGCAGTGGCGCTATTGGAGGTGTGGTTAATGTGTTAGATAATCGTATTCCAACAGCGCAAATAAAACAGCCGGTTTCTGGTGCTTTTGAGCAACGTTATGATACTGCCGTAGCTGAAACGAGTACCGCGTTAAAAGCAGAGGGGGGTAAAGATCAGATGGCCTATCATTTAGATGGCTTATTTAGAGATCGTAATAATATGGCGATTGGAGGGCAAGCTATTGATGTTTCGGCGGCTGAGTCACTCGACCCAACACTCAAGGTTATTCAAAATACCCAAGGATCTGTTCCAAACACTAATGCGCAAATGATGAACGGTTCCGCGGGTTTATCGTGGGTAGCTGATCCAGGTTTTGCAGGCGTGGCGATTAATCAATTACACAATAATTACGGTATAGCACCTGATGGAAGCGGTGGCGCAAATACTCGTATTGATATTCAACAAAGTAAATATGATTTTAAAAGTGAAGTTAAACAGCCATTTAGTTTAGTGGATGTTTTAAAAAGTAGGTTTGCTTATACCGATTATAATCATGTTGAACTAGATGGTGGTGTGCCGGGTACTGCGTTTACTAATAAAACCTTTGAAGGTCGTTTGGAGCTTAATCAAAAGCCCTGGGGCGATCTTAACGGTACGATGGGATTACAAGGCTCTACAAGTAATTTCACCGCTATGGATTTTCAAGGTAATCAAACCATTGTGCCAAATTCTTTAATTAACAGTTATAGCGTCTTTGGCTTTGAATCCTTACAAAAAGACGTTTTGACTTATCAAGTAAGTGCTAGAGTCGAAGCGAACACCATCGATCCTCAAGCTGGTTCAAATTATATTTCACCGAATGGCTTGCCTATTAACAGTAGCTATCAATATTTACCCGTCAGCGCATCCGCTTCAGCGTTGTGGGATATAGATGCACATGACAGCTTATCTTTAGCTTTAACTCGTTCTCAACGTGCACCTCAAGTACAAGAGTTGTTATCACATGGTTTTCATGATGCCACTCGCAGCTTTGAATTGGGCGATCCTAATTTGCATATGGAAACGTCTTACAATTTAGATTTGGCTTATAAATTTAAGTCTGATTGGGTGCGCATAGAGTTGAATTTATTTAATACTTGGGCCAATAGTTATATTTATCAGCGTCGAACAGGGCAGTTTGTTAAGCAAGATGCAATAACTGGGATGGCTGATGTGTGTCCTGCAAATATTGCTTGTACAGCTGTGGTACAAAGCCAGCAGGCTGATGCCTTATTTAGAGGCTATGAAAATAAATGGGTGTTTCCGGTCATGGAAAATAACCTGGGTATACTTGATTTAACGTTGTTTAGTGATTACACCCGAGGAACTTTTTTGAATGGGGGAGATGTGCCCCGTATGCCCCCATTGAGATTTGGTTTTCAGTGGGATTATTTATACAAAGAATGGTCAGCTAATGTGCGTTTCACGCGTGCAGAAGCACAGCAAAATCCTGGGCTGAATGATACAACTACTGCGGGTTATTATTTGTTATCCCTAGGGTCTCAATATGAGATCAAGGATTTTCATGGCAGCAAAATTATGCTTTTTACCAAAGCCAATAATTTACTCAATGAAAATATTCGTAATTCAGTTTCTTATTTGCGTAACTTTGCACCCGAACCTGGGCGTGGAGTAGAGGTTGGATTTAGGGTGAGTTATTAGTTGTTTGTTTTAAAAACGTATCTTCTTTGTCTATTGAATGGGCAGGGGGTATTTTTGTTACAAAACTTATTGCAATTTTAATTTTATTTGTTTATTATCAATATATAATAAATTCTTGTTGGTAAATAATATTCTTATTCTGTCTGGATAATAAAGGATAGCTTTGATATGAAGTTCTTTAGAATCAATACATAACAAAAATTGTAAAATGAAAAAAAATATTTTAGCGATCACTGTTTTATCAAGTCTTAGTGGATTTGTATATGCAGACGGTGGCCTCTTATCCAGTATTGATATTTATCAAGTTGCAGGCACTATGGAGTCAAACTCTGCTGGGTTGGGTAGTCTAATGATTCAACAGGATGGAGGCGGTTCAGCAAACAAAATTAATTTAGTGCAAGGAGATGTGAGTAATAACTTGATTTCGATTACTCAAGTAGGAACTGGAAATACGACTAACGTTATATTAAATGCCTCATTGCCTGGAAATGAGGTGGGTGGTTTTTCGGATATAACGCAAGCGATAGCAGCATCTACAACCACTTCTGGAAATACGCTTAGTGTATCTCAGACGGGTAGCAACGATACGGCTAATATTTCCATTTTAGGTTCAAGTAATACAATAACTTTGTCACAAACGGCTAATAATGCGACTGCAAACATCAGTAATGTGGGCGATAATAATAATATTTCTGTGACTCAATCAACTGCAGGTTCAGTATTAAATCTTGTAGCTCACGGTACTAATTTGAATTACAGTGTCAGTCAGTAATCGATCCAATAAATCGTTTAAAAATAATTTATCTTCACTTGATTAACTAAAAAGCTTTGTACTTACGTTCAAGGCTTTTTTTATGTTTTAAAAGCGGTATTATTACTTGACTATATCTAATATTTAAGCTGATTAGTGGTGACGTTGTGTCTTTCATATATTTGACATACAATCCAAAGATAATCTGGAATCAATTGATTAGCGGCATCTGATGTAATTATAATTATGTCACTGATTTTTAAATTAATTTAATTTGGTAGTTTCATGAAAAAATATTGTTCTATATCTGCTGTTATAGTCGTTTGTATTGGGTTATTGTCAATTGGAATGCATGATGCAGAAGCTAAACGTTTTGGAGGCGGAAGCTCATTTGGTAGCCGACCATCACATAGTTCTGCTTTTTCAGGTTCCTCAGCACCTGCATCAGTGAGTCGTTCTGCAAGTCAACAACAGAACGCGGCGCAAAATCAAATGGCTAGACAGAATGTTTCTCAGCGCGGTGGTTTAATGGGTATGTTGGGTGGTTTAGCGATTGGTGGATTATTAGGTTCGCTACTTTTTGGTGGTGCGTTTGAAAACATTAATTTTATGGATATCGCTATGCTGGTTATGGCTTTTTTAATGTTTAGATACCTGGCTTCTAAAATTAAAACAGCTCAACCACAGGCCTATCAGCGCACTTCTGATAATAATCAGTCTAAAAATATGGAGATTAACTCAGCCGGTTTTAATACGGATTATTTATTTAATAAGCAGGGGGCTTCAACGGTTAATCAAAATAACCTACCTGTGGGGTTTGATACTAATGGTTTTTTAAAAGGGGCAACAATTGCCTACACCACACTACAAAAAGCATGGGATGCTAGAGACTTATATGAAATAAGAGGGCTAACGACGGATAAGGTTTTTGCTGAGATTCAAACGCAGCTTAAAGCGTCAGATACAGATAATCAAACTGAGATTTTAAATGTTGATACTAAGTTATTAGAAGTTCGTGACATAGGGTCTGAGCTATCAGCGGTGGTATTGTTTGAAGCGGTTATGCGTGAAGAAATCAATGGGGCAACAGAACACATTAGAGAGGTTTGGCATTTTGTTAAGCCTAAGGCAAGTTCACAAACTAAATGGTTGCTGGATGGTATACAACAATGGGCAGATTGAACTAAGTCAGTAAAATAGATTATAAAGAATAATAGGTTTTAAGTGGATCGGTTGAGAGTGTAATTTCTAATAACGTATCTCTTTAAAAAAAGGCCTTACATGAAAATGTAGGGCCTTTTTTATATCAAAAGAAAAGAGTCAATTAACCATTTACTCTTATGGCAAGGTAAGCAATAACGCGACAGGCTTAAATTTAAATAATAATGATTTGCATTTACATATTTCTGAAGCTAGAATATCTTAACTGAAAAATAGTGGAGATATGTTTATGAAACATCATAAATTTTTAAGAAAAACTCTAGTCATCATAATGACAAGTGCAGTTAGTTTTTCTGCGAGTGCTTTGGATAAGCCCCAATCCATGGAAGATATGTGGAAAATAATTCAAGCGCAACAAAAGCAACTTAATGAGATGCAAGTGCGATTAGAAAAGGCAGAAAGTAAGTCAGTAGCCCTAAGTGCTCAAAATTTAGACAGTAAACCTTCTTCTAACCTTTCAAGTAATACGCCAAGTTCTGAGCCACAAGTGGCAAATAATCAGGTGAAAAAATTAGAACGTAAAACGGATGTTCTAAGTCAAGAGGTTGAGAAGCTCAGGACTAACCTAGCGATTCCAGAAGAGAAGCAGCTTAAAAGTGCTTATGGCTTGGGTCCTGCGGCATCTAAGGTTTATCAGGTAGGTAAAGGGTTGTCTATTGGTGGATACGGTGAGGGCTTTTATCAAGATATTGTAGGCGACAAAGGCGCAGAAAAATCGAAAGCGGATATGGAGCGTATGGTGATGTATGTTGGTTATAAATTTACCGATAGCATCATTATGAATAGTGAACTTGAGTTTGAGCACGGCACTACTGGTGAGGGTGCTGAGTCCAAAGGTGAGGTATCTGCAGAATTTGTTTCGCTAGATTTTTTATTAAATCCTAAAGTGAATGTCCGTACCGGTTTGCTATTAATGCCGATGGGTATGATTAATAGAATGCATGAGCCTTTATTTTATTTTGGTAATCATCGACCTGTGGTCGAGCAAACAATCATTCCAAGTACTTGGCGGGAAATGGGTGTGGGTCTATTTGGCGCTATAACACCAAACCTAACATATACGACTTATGTGGTTAATGGTTTGAATGCGAGTGGTTTTAGTTCTACAGGTATTCGTGAGGGGACAGGGGGGGGGAGTCAAGCTTTAGCACAAGATTTGGGGTATGTGGCTCGAGTCGATTATACGCCTGATGCGTTACCTGGCTTAACCATTGGTGGTTCAGGTTACGTAAGTAATACAGGTCAAAGTTTATCTTATAATGGACAAAAAGCTGATGTATTGACTCAAATATATGAGTCTCACTTGCAATGGAAATATTATGGTTTAGAGTTTAGAGCCTTAGGATCGTGGGGGCTTATAAATAATGCGGACTTACTGTCTGCTCAAAATGTTTCCGTTATTAATGGTCAGGGTGTTGTAGGATCTCAAAATTATGGTTGGTACACTGAAGCAGGTTATGATGTTTTACCGCTTATGTTTAGGGATACTCCCCAATATTTAGCGCCTTTTGTACGATATGAAAAATTAAATACAATAGCCAAAGCGCCACTGGGTTATAGTTCTGATCCGACTAAAGATCAGCAAGTCTTTCAGGTGGGGTTGCAGTACAAGCCAATACCGCAAGTGGTTCTTAAGGCTGATTATAGAAACTTTGTGGCAAAACAGGGCAGTTTGCCAGATGATTTTAATTTAGGGTTTGGCTTTATTTTTTAAGATGACAACACGTTTACGGAAATACACGATGAAATTACTTAAGCTGATGGTATTAAGCTTATCAATATTAATAGGTACTCCCTGTTTTGCGACTATTTATTACAGCAAAAGTGAAGCAATGGAATTGGCCTTTGGCGCAGGGGCTACTATTGAGTCGTTGTCTTTATTTCCGGATGAATTTCAAGTTACAAAAATAGAACAAGAAGCTAAGATAAAATTAGAATCGGGTTTATTCACTTTTTATGTAGGTAAAAATAAAGATAAAATAGTGGGTTACGGAGCAATAGAAACTAGTACAGTAAGAACTAAGCCAGAAACATTGATGATTGTATTATCGCCAGAAGGAGAATTACGTAATGTTTATACATTGGCCTTTCATGAACCTATTGAATATGAACCACCCCAAGCTTGGTATGAAAAGCTTTATAACAAATCGCTAGCAAACATGGACTTTAATAAAGGCGTAGATGGTATTAGCGGTGCGACTTTGAGTACACGGACGGCGCTTGCTAGCATTCGTAAAGTGATGATGATTTACCAAATTATGATAAAAAATAAGGATGCTGAATAATGCGTTATTTTGTGACAGGCGAACAGCAGCGTAAAGCGCTACTTAATGCATTAGTGTTGATGTTTTTGGGATATATTGCTTTGTTATGGTTGAGCAATGCGTTGATGTACTTTCATCATATGGCTTTAACACCTAGCTCTGTTATCGCCTATTATTTGGGTTCAGAAGAGCAGTTTACTCAGCCTAGAAGTTATCAGGGTATGTTAGAAGTTTCTCACTTTCATCTGTTTTCTATGGGAATGTTAATAGTAACGCTAACCCATTTAATGCTGATGACTGATTTTTCAGTACGTTTGAAAATTTGGTTGAGTGCATTAACATATGTTTCAGCGCTTGCTGACGAAGCGGGTGGTTGGCTAGTGCGATTTGTAAATCCCTTGTTTGCCTATTTTAAAATTGCGGCATTTATTACGTTAGAGTTTTCTTTAGCGACCCTAATCGTTGTGGTTATATGGGCGTTGTTAAAAGCTAGGACACAAATAGTAGCATCGTAGGCTAATTAGACTTTTAACGCAAAAACCTACCGCCACTGATATCAATCAATGCACCATTGATATGAGATGACATATCACTCGCTAGAAACAGAACGGAGCTGGCAACTTCTTCTGCGTAGGTGTTTCTACCTAAAGGTGTTTGTTTACGGTAATTTTCCATCATTTCTTCAGTCGAATGGATTTCATGGTGTTGGGTTTCGACAGTGCCTGGCATGACTGAGTTAGTCCTTACCTGAGGTGCAAGTTCTTTAGCTAAAGTGTGGGTAAATACCATCAATCCACCTTTCGCAGCAGCATAAGCCCCGCCACCATTTGCACCACCAGTTTGCACAGAAAGTGACAAGATATTAACGATTCGACCTGACCCTGTTGCGCGTAACGCTGGAATTGCTCGTTTGGTTAACAAAAACGCACTGGTTAGATTAATACCTAATGATTTATTCCAGTTTTCGAGTGTACACTCTTCTATTTTTGCGCGCTTTATAAGGCCACCACCGTTATTGACTAAAATATCTAGTCTGCCAGTTTGACTAATTAGCTTATCAACAATCGCGTTGGCTTCATGTTCTTGAGTCAAATCAGCCGGCAATAACATGCATGAAATACCTTGTGAAACTAATTCATCATAAAGTTGTTCGGCACCCACTTTACTCGAATAATAATGAATACCTACAAAGGCTCCTGCTTGACCCAACGTTAAGGCTACTGCTCTTCCAATTCCAACGCCAGCGCCACTGACTAGAGCCACTTTACCGATTAGGTTTAAAGTTTGTTCTGGAATCATATAAACCACCTAATTAACTTAAACGCTTTATTTTTTCTAATACGGCTTCAGCATGTCCTTCATGATTAACGCCATATTCAACGTCTACTAAAATGCCGGTTTTATCAATGATGAAAGTGGAACGAAAAATGGCCATCATCTTGACGCCATTTTTTTCTCGTTCACGCCATACGCCATAACTTTCACACAAATCACCCTTTGTATCTGCCAGTAACATGACTTTTAAGCCAAACTTATTAATAAAATCGACATGGCTTTCACAGCTGTCTTTACTTACACCAATAACGACGGTATCTAATTGACTAAATTCATCGGCTAAGCGAGTAAAATCATTGGCCTCAATAGTGCAGCCTGGAGTGTCATCTTTGGGATAAAAATATAAAACGACATTTTTTGAGCCCGAAAAGTCAGCTAAATTTACTAATTCATTTGATTGGTTTGGTGTGCTGAACAAAGGTGCAGATTGATTTGTTTCTAACATGACATGTTCCTCATTGATTAAAGGTCGATAGTGTGAAATAGTCTATTTAAAAACAAAGTAAATTGCTAGGTTTTTAATAAAGGTTTTATCAACCAACAGGCTAAAGTATTTATTTTGAAGACTTTATTTTGGTTTTTTGGTGTTTTGATGGGGCGGAAGAAGCGGTTTCAACGGAAAATCGACTATTTTTGGGTATTGGTTAGACCAATAGAGTGGCTTAATAAAAGTTGGGATTGATCGCTTTTAGATGTGATGGACAAAAATAGGTATAAATTTTGGTGTACTAGTATAAGATTAATCAGACTCTGATAAAAATTATTAAATTATCATTGAGTAATCGATTACTCCGATACTAGTACTAATTAAGTTATGCTATTTACGAGCGCCTGCTTTTTTATCTTCTGTACCTAAAATACGGTTTAACATATGAGTCTGTTGAGACTCTCTATCATCTAGCGTTAAATCGATCATACCTTTAAGATCTTTAAAGCGTTTTTCAGCTATTTTAAGTTCTTCTGAGGCCTTATTTAAATCACCTTCTTGTACAGCTTCACGTGCTTTCTTTAAATCACCATTTGCACGATTACGATTACGGTCTACTTTATCATTCGCATTAATTTCTTTACTTAGTTTTAAGGCATCTTTGATGTTTTCAATAATGACCTCATCACTAGCGTCTTTACTATCTGCCGAACCGCCATTAACTCTTGATTGAATGGCTTTTAACGACTCATTTATTTGAACTATCGTCGCATCAATACCTTGTGTTGGCGTCATTCTGTTATACATACAAGCCATGCCCAAACAGACTTCGGCCTTAACCATTGCTGAATCTAAAGAGATTACCAATGCCGTTGTCATAACAATGCTTTTTATTATCCTCATAGAATAAACCTCGTTGTAGTAATTATATTTATTGTATTTATTATTTTGTCTGCAAAAACTTAGATATTGAAGTCATTTAAGCGTTGCATGACGATATGAACTCTAACATGATTCTTTGAAATCGTATAAAAATAACTCTATCTGGCTAAGGTAGATTGCTTTTATTAAAAATTCTTGTATATCTCTAGTGCTATTAAATCTGCAAGTCTTTAAATTTAGCTGGAAGGAGTAATCATGAAATTATTAACGGTATTAGGTGTTTTAATTTTTGTTTTTTTGTTCATGTTAACTAACTGTACTAAGAGTTGTTCTCCAGCCATGTTTTCCGTGGCATTATTTCCAATCATCTTAATATTAGTCTTTATTGGCTACCGAGTATTAACTAAAAAATAGAATTAAATAGACGACTTGTTTCTTACTATTAATCTCATACCAAAACCTCTCGCTAACGTTTCTTTGATCATTAAATTAATGGGTCTTTTCTGAGTTATTTCATAAGCCTTATCCATTGTTTTTATAATGTAATTGGATGTTGCTGTATTTGATTTTTGGGTAAATATTTTATTGTAATTGGCGCTACTTTTAGTAAACTATATGTTTCATATTAAGACATAATTTATGTCACCTATAATAAAAAAATGAAATTATGATTATTATTGACTCAAAAATACGCCGTTTTTTGCATGTCCTTATTTTAATTTTTAGTGTTATTGGGCTGCTGTGCTTCTCGGAACTTTGTTTAGCGCATGAGCGATGGATTCTGACACCTGAACAAATTAATCACTGGAATGGTCAATTGCGTCCAGAGCTTTTTTCTCAGTTTTCTGCGCTTAATGTTTCAATGATTTCGGTATTTTCAATTTTCATTGTAGGATGGGTTTGGCTCGGATTTACGGGAGCCCGTGAATTATTCCCTGATTTACAAGCTAGATTATCTTCTTATGGCGATCATGTTCCGCGTATTTTAAGAGTTTGTGTTGCTTGGATTTTATTATCTTCTGCTTTGGGTGCTGAGCCACGATTTGGTGTGGCTGTTTTTACGACACCTACTTTTTTTGCACCTGATCTTGATTTAAATCAGTTGGGTCCAGAATGGGCTTGGTTACGTTGGGCTGAAGTCGTTTTGGGCATTACGATTTTATTTGGCATTTATGTACGCTTATTTGCCAGTTTATTAATTTTATTAAGTCTGTTGGGTTTTTATCTTTATGGTGAGGCTATATTTGCTTATGCTGGCGCTATTATTGGCGCTGGTATTTATTTAGTTCTACAAGGATCTGGTAGACATTATTTGCCTTTACCCATTCTAGCTCCTTTTCAAGGAATGCAAACTTGGCTTTCGGAGCAACCGCGTCAGCGTGCGCAAGCTATTATGCGAATTTTGACAGGAACCACTTTGTTGTATTTAGGTGTATTTTTTAAAGTGATGCAGCCTAATCTTTCAATTGGCATTATTACGCACTATCAATTACCCATATTGTCGGTGCATCCAGAGGCTTTTACTTTAGTGATGGCTTTAGTTGAGGTGAGCGCTGGTATTTTGATGATTGCAGGTGTTTTATTAAGACCTTTGTCATTGTTTTTGATTTCAGCATTTTCTATTTTTGCAATGCTGTTACCAGAAACGGTAACCGAACACATTCTTTTTTATGGTGTGGTTTTATCTTGTCTTATTAATTCTGCCGGACATTTGCGACGACCAATCGCTAGAGATAAAGCGGCAAATATAGTCATTCTTGGTGGTGGGCTTTCAGCTCTGCAAGCGGCTATAAAAATTGAGAGGCTTATTGGTCAATACTCTAATGTTAAGATTACTTTATTACATGATCAGGCAAATTTTTTATTTACCCCTTTTTTGCCAGAGGTCATTGGTGGTACTGTTCAACCGGGTAATGTGGTAAACCCTTTTAGACGTATCATTCAACAAACGAATGTTGTAGTCGGTCATTTTGATTCTATCGATGAGAAAGCTCAGAAGGTTATAGCAAAACGAAAAAACAACGATATTATTGAGCTTCCTTATGATAGTTTGATTGTAGCACTCAGTCCTAAATCTAATATGGCTAGCATTTCAGGCATGATGGCTCATGCGTGTATGATTGATTCAGTAGCTGATGCTCTTCGTATAAGGCAACATGTATTAGATTTAGTTGAAGAAGCCGAGTTTGCAGATGATCAATTTGAGAGAATTCGTCTTCTTACTTTCGCTGTGATAGGTTTTGGTGAACAAGCCTCTGCGATAGCGGTAGAAGTGAGTCAGATACTTCGGGCTGCAGAGTCTTCTTATTCGGTATTAAGAGATTCTGGGTGGCAGGTGCATCTGTTTGAAGAGCAAGCTCAAAGTTGGTCTGAATTTGAGAAGAAGATTACACCTAAACGTGCTCGTAATCTAAAAAAAGCGGGGGTTATCGAACATTTGCATGATGAGGTTACTAGTGTGACTCAAAGAGATTTATTTTTCTCTAATGGTCAAAGTCAGCCAGTGGGACTTGTCATTAATGCTACGAAGAAAATACCGAGTATTACTTTTAAGGGGTATGGGGAGTTAAATTGGCCATTTGCAATGAGTGATGAGTTAAGTTTAAAGGGATTTGAAAATATTTGGATTACAAAGAATAACTATAATCCGCTTTACCCTCAATTTATTTTCACGAATGACTTGGTTGATTTAGGATATACCGCTGGTTTTAATGCTTGGGCGAGTTCACAAGGTTTCAAAACTAGACCTTTTAAGAAAAGAACACATTTAATTCAACCATATAACATGGCGGAATACTCACTATGTCGTTTGGGTTGGTTTATGATCGGTGGAAAGCCGGCATGGTTTGTTTCACGTTTGATTAATATGTTTTCTGTACCGGGTTTGGAGAGAAATTTAAGAATTATTATTGATTGGTTTTTAGTACTTGCGTTCCGTAATGACATTGCTGTTTTAGCCCAAGCAGCATCTGCGCATTTACAGAGGTCGCATTTTAAAGCAGGAGATAATGTTTTTTGTGCTGGTGATGCTGCTCTGATGGCCTATGCTGTTGATTCAGGGCAATTGAAAGTACTTCAAGAGGGACGTATAGTTAGAGAGTTAGGGCCGGGTGATTATTTTGGTGAAATTTTGCCTATGCATAATAATCGTCGTGTAGAAACAGTGCGTTGTATGACGGACTGTGAGTTAAAGATTGTGTCTCAAGAAGATCTTAATGCATTAATTAAGAGCGGTTGGTTAATGAGTAAAGCGGTCCGAAATTTAAGACATTATCAATCGGAAGTTAATCGACCTGAGTTTTCATTAGGTTTAAAAAGATTAACCTATGTAAGTAAAGTAAATGCAGTGTTAGATGAAGAAGAAATTATTGAGATTGGACGTATTTCCAGCGTAAATAATAAAAAAAGAGATGTGACAGGTGTACTTATTTCAGTGAAGGATTATTTCTTTCAGGTTCTAGAAGGTGAAGAGTCTACAGTTGATGCTTTAGTGGAAAAAATTGGTCGAGATCCTCGTCATAATGAAATAACTATCTTAAGTTCAGAAATCGGTTGTGAAGAGCGACTTTTTACCGATTGGGGTATGAAAACTGTAGCTCTGAGTGAAAGCAATGATCTTATGTTATTGGCCATTGGGATGATGTTGCAAAATATAGCGCAATCCTATAGTACTGTGGGCCGTTATACTCAGCCCGTATTACTTAAATATTTAATGGAAGGCATAAATCCTTTAACTATTCCCATTAAAAGTTCAGAAAAAATTGTTGTATCTGGGAGTATGACTGATTTTTCAGCATTATCTCAACAATTCACTCTGGAGGAAGTCATTAACGTTTTGAATAGTTATTTGGAAATATGTTCGACATCATTTATTGAACATGGTGGCCAAGTGGCAAAATACTCGAATGGATGCGTTATTGCTCATTTTTTGCCAGATCAAGTAGATATGGCAATTGCTGCTTGTGTTGACACTTTTAGAAAAATTAAGTCTTTAAATAAAAATAGCCCTATCTACGATGCTATCACTTTTGGGTTTGGGTTAGCCTCTGCTACTATGATTGAAGGTAATATAGGTTCGTCTATAAAAATGGATTATACCGTTTTAGGTGAAGCTGTTGATCAGGCGGTAAATTTAGGCTTACTTGCTAGAGATTTAAAAATGCCTATTGCAATTAGTCAATCTATTCAAATTCTGGCTGATAAATCTTGGAATTTTCAAGAGGTTGGGCCTATTTATTTTAAGCATAGTAATGATTCTACTAAAATTTATGCGCTTGCAAGTGTGAGTGGAAGTTGACTTAAAGATGATCGCTGGTAAACATAGTTAGCATAAGTGAAGAAAAATTTATGATAAATATATCTTCGATAATTTATCGCTCCGGACAGATAAGTCCTATTAAACTGTTTATTAATCATGAATAAAAAACCATTGTTGATTTTGCTTGGTGCAGTCGTTGTTTTTCTTCCGCTTTCAAATTTATTGGGTTTGTCTGGAAAGAATGAGCCGATAAGTGTTGTTTCAGGTAGTACACCAAATTTTTCTAAAGTTTCAGAAGTTTTTCAAAATAAATGTGTGGATTGTCACTCCCCAGGCATGACCCGTATGCCTATCTATGCAAATTTACCCATTGCAAAGCAATTAATGGAAAAAGATATTCGTAATGCTACTGCTAGGTTGATTTTGAATAAGTCACTTTATAGTGGTGAAGAAAAGTTTACAGCGTTAGATTTGGCAAGATTAGAAGGGGTGTTACTTAATAATAGTATGCCACCACATTTATATCTTTCAATGCATTGGACTGCTAAATTAACAGCAGATGAGAAACAGACTATTCTTGCTTGGATTTCGGAAGAAAGATCTAAATTAACATGGAGTATTGATTCCAGTAAAGATTTAAAAGGTGAACCAATACAACCCTTGCCCTTAAAAGTGACTGTTGATGATAAAAAAATAGCGTTAGGCCAAAAGCTTTTTCACGATACATCTTTATCTGGCGACAATACATTGAGTTGTGCTTCTTGCCATGATTTAACTAAAGGGGGTACTGATCAAGCTAAAGTAGCGACAGGTATAAAAGGTCAGCAAGGACCTATTAATTCACCTACTGTTTTTAATGCAATGTATAACGTTGCTCAGTTTTGGGATGGTCGAGCTAAAGATCTACAAGCGCAAGCTGCAGGACCAGTTGCCAATCCTGGGGAAATGGGAGAGCAATGGGATAATGTAATTGCAAAGCTCAAGCAGATTCCTGAATATCAAAATGCTTTTCAAACAATTTATGAACAGCAAGGCTTAACTAAAGAAACAGTCACTGATGCGATTGCTGGTTTTGAACAATCATTAGTGACACCTGATTCTCGTTTTGATAAATACTTGCGAGGCGATAATGGGATTTTAACGGCTGATGAAAAGTCGGGTTATGAATTATTTAAGCTAAATTGTGCTTCCTGTCATAATGGGCCAGCAGTGGGTGGGTTAAGTTTTGAAAAAATGGGCGTTAAACAGGATTATTTCAAACTTCGTGGTGGACAGCTTACTGAGGCAGATAATGGCCGTTTCAATGTAACAAAAGAAGAAAAAGATAGGCACTTCTTTAAAGTGCCCATATTAAGGAATGTTGAAATAACGTATCCGTATTTCCATGATGGCTCAGTTAATAATTTAAACGATGCTGTCAGAATTATGGGACAAGTTCAGCGAAACAAAAACTTTAATGACACTGAAATTAATAACATTGTTAGTTTCTTAAAAACATTAACAGGTACTTATAGTGGTAAGTCGCTAAAACAATAGATTTAATAAGAATAAAGAAGCCTTGCATGAGAATGTAAGGCTTTTTTTATGCCTAAAAAATTAACCGTTACTCTACAGTTATTAGCTGATGAAATATATTCCACTACTCTTTGTGCTGATCCTATCAATATTTGGTCTTAGTGTTGAGTTAAATCCTAATGCTCAGTCATGGCAATTATTAGTTGGATTTCATTTAGCTGAATTGGCCGCATTGACTGAATTATCTTTGCGAAACTTAAAGCAATTATCGACAACAAAACGTTATTGGTTTATTGGATTGCAATTATTGGCATTTAGAATTGCTTACTTCCCTATAGTGGTATTTTCAGCTACGGTTTCTTGTTATACAGAGTTAGTGTTACAAAAATTGGGTATTGATTTACCCATTCAGGTTTTTCCCGAGTTGTTTGTGAGTGGCGCAGTGTTTTTTTCAGCAATTAGTTGGGTATTATTTTGGGCGCTGAAAGAACGTTTGGCATTATTTGGCTTAATCGGAATTTTAGGGTTGCCTGCTGTATTGATTTCTTTTGCCGATAGACAAGATTTAACACTATTACCTGACAATAATTGGGCAGATATTCAATTACCCAAAGTCAGTTTGCCACAAGCTAATCCTTATGGCGTTGCGCTAACTGCGAATAATAGTTTGGGTCAAAAGATGATTGGTTTATCTGGATTTTTACTTTATGAGTATATTCCTAATTCACCTTGGGCTCAGGCAGTTCAGGGGACATTGGAGCAGGCTTATTTAAAAAAACCGAACGGTAACGCTCATGATCAATTAACGTATCATTATGCGGCTTTTTTAGCCGCTCATCGAGCGCTTCATTAAAGAGCTATTGATGCTTTAAAAATTCGTGTTTAATTTACGTATTTGATATTAATCTGATGGGTTCATTTAAATTGCTTTTGCAACGTGATTAGTAAATCGATTACTTGTTTCTGAGCTAATTTATCACCGATAAGGTGTTTTAATGAACTGCCAAAGCCGCTGACTTGATCTGTAAAATTTCGATTTGTATAAAAAATTAGAGCGCCGTGGTTATAGGGTAAACACGTAATAGTGAGTTGATTAGCATTAAAGGAATGGCCTGCGTAAAACTGTCTGGCAATAATAAACTCACCATTTGAATTTCCGTATATAAATCGATGTGTAAGAATGGCGGCTGGACGGTCTTGTACAAAGCGATAACTCCATGTGTATGACTCTTCAACACCCAAAGGTAATGAAATATTGGGATAATTACGCCAAGCATTAAATATATCAGGAAAATAGTCGCTAGCGAGGTCATGTACTTGTGAAGCTATCTTTAAATCAGTATTTGGGTCTATAAAGTTGTTATTACCTCTATCATACGGTGCAATGCCGTTTAAACCATTTTTACGATAAGATTGCCAGCGTTGCCATAAAATTTGTCTATAAATTTCAGATGCTTTATCAGATTTTTTAGAAGTGTTGGCGCGAATTAAATTTAACTCTTGTGTTGATAGATTAAATTGATCACCTGGTGTCACATTTAAAAATTCTTTTGCTTCCTCATTACCAGGAGCAATGGCAAAGTTGTTTAAAATATTGGAATTAGCTTGTGTGGGGATTAGGCCCCAAGATATTGTTAACGGGTCAAGTGAAGCTAAGCCATCTTTTTTAATTAACAGACTGATTTGAGCGGGGGGCGCTAAAACATGAACAATAACGCCTGCAGTGAGTTCATTTTCACCACTACTATCAACATCGAATAAAACAACTTCTCCTAGATTCAAACGGGTGATGTCTTTTTGACTAATTCGAAGTTGACTTAGTAACGCTTGAGGGCTTGGTATTTCAGCTAATGCAATGGAGGGCATTAGATTGATTAATAGACATAAAAGCCATGTCGGTTTGGATTTTAGTCCAGTTAAATTATTATGATTGAACATGATTATGAAATTATGAGGTTTAATTTGAACTATTTGTAAGCATTAACGTCTTATCATTTATGTGGGCATAGCTAGGCTGAAATCAGCCTATTAAGCTTAATAAAAAGTTGTTTTTTTCCGTCATACGAGTAGTAGAAAAGGAATATTAATGCCCCTTAAGCTTATTTTTGCCAGTGCTTTTATTTCATTAGCATTGGGTTGTAGTACATTAGGACAAATCAATCCAAGTACAACCTTAGCAAATGATTCTGTTGATATGATAACAGATGATTTAGCAGGTCCAGGTCCAAAAGAAGTAACTTCCACACGATTAGATGTTATTTATAAAGGAGAAAGTATCTCAGTTACTTTATATCAACCAAATAATACAGTTAGAACAGTGCCTGCTATTGTATTTTTACCCGGTAGGATGGCAACTGATGATCAATACGAAAGCTATGCGCGCGCCTTAGCTTCGAGAGGATTTATTGTAGCAGTTCATGGTTGGTACTCATTATTTACAACAGATTTAGAGTTGGCACGTGACGCAGAAATTATGGCTAAATGGTTAATCAGTAATTATTCGGTGGATGCAAAAAAAATTGGAATCGCTGGACATTCAATGGGTGGTAAAGATGCGGTGTTAGCTGCAACGCAGTCAGGCTTATTTAATAGTGTTGTCGCAATTGATCCTGATGATAATGGTACGATATCAGTGGTGCGTAGTTATGTTGCTTCATTACGATCTCCATTGTTGTTAATTGGAGCTGAAGTGGCATGGCAAGCAGCCAGTGTTTGTGCTCCTAAAGAGAATAATTACCAACGATTTTATGAGCAGGCACCAGCGGGGACAGTTGAATTAACTTTAATGGGAGCTGATCACGTGCAGATGCTTGATGATCCAGAGCGATTTGGATATGGTATTTGTCGTTGCGGTACTGCTGATAGTAAACAAGTTAGAAATACAGCAAGAAGAGCTACAGTTGGTTTTTTTGTACAACACTTAATGAATGGTTCAATATTAGCAAGTCCAAAACCACTTGACGGCCAAATTCGAGTGGCTAAAAATGATTAGTTTTAATTGGTTTAATCACTTTGAAGTGAGTTTATAATCGCTTTGATAGTGTTGTAGTTTAAGTTCTTGTGTGGGAATATTAAATAAGATCCTTCCCGACGAGGTTGGAACTTATCCCAGAAAGTTTCGTGTCCACCTAAATTGAAGAAGTATTTTGAGCCTTTGTAAATAGCTTGGGTAATAAAAGTGAATAATCCATTAAGCCCAGTAATCTCCCCAAGTTGATTTTTAGGCACGGGGCCAATAGTTACAGAAGTACACCCCTCAATTTCTAATGCATTTAAAGCTGATATAACAAGTAACTCAGAAAGCCCATTAGGGCTGTTTTCTTTAATCATTACATTATTTAACAACCAACTCTTATCTTGTTTGAGTTCATTAAGGATGAGATTGCCAATAATTTTTCCATCTAGTTCTGCGTAAAACCAACGTTTACCATTTCTATCATTGAATGGAGTGGGGCGGCATAAGTGAATTTGTGGACCTTTTCTAGCGCCTTGCCACGAAGCAACAATCTCAGTAATAGAGTCTTCAATATCTAGGTTAACGTCAATATACTCTTTTACTATCACACCTTTATGTAAACAATTATGCACTTTTTTTCGTAATGGTTTGAATTGGGCACCTGAGTGACTGTATGGATTGTTACAAGGATTTAGAAAAAGCGTAGTACCAAATTCAATTAAGACAGGTGATAAAAATTCTTGGGCCCACAAGGAAAACTCTACAGAAGCGATAATAAAAATTATGTCTATTGCCTGAGTAGAACAAAATTGTTGAAAAGAAAGGGCGAGCTCGCCTTTTTGTTCTGGAGCGGTAACGGGATCACCTAATACAACAGCAATATTACCTACTAAACGATAACCAATTAAACCAGGAATAGATGGGTCGGTATAAAGTAAACAGTTATCATCTAATATACCGCCAGTGCTAACACTTCCCCATTTTCTGAGGATTGATACTAGATTGTGTCGCTCAATGTGATGAAGTTTGTTTGGAATGGACATGATGAAAAAATTTGGGCAGAAATAAATACGGATAAGAATAGCAGAATAATTTGCCATATAGAGCTCAAATGCATTATGTTTTCTTTTTGTTCTCTTTTAACTTGCTTTTTACAAATATCTTGTTAAGATAAGCACAGGTTAAATAAATAGTCGCCGTGGAAGAAATGAATGTATTAACAAGACGACAAAGAGAAATCTACAATTATCTACTTGATAATGCAGATAGTTTTAATTGTCCACCAAGTTTAGATGAGCTGTGTATGCGTTTAGGGATGGCTTCAAGAGGGTCACTTTATAAACACATTATGGCTCTAATTAATGCAGGGTTAGTTGAGCCGTTTACAGGTAATAAACAAGCAGGTATTAGATTAGTTAGTGAGACTTTTGATGGTGAAGTAGGGTCAGAAGGATTGCCATATGTGGGTGCAATTGCTGCGGGTAAACCCATTGAAGCGCTAGAAACACTTTCTTATATGAATGTGCCAGATGCATTAAAAACAAATAAACCCTGTTATGTATTACAAGTGAAAGGGGAGTCAATGATTGATGCCGGAATCTATGATGGTGATTGGGTAGTGATTGAGCAACGTGATTACGCAAAAAATGGTGAAATAGTTGTAGCACTTATAGAAAACTCAGAAGCTACTCTTAAATATATTGAGCAAACACCAGAAAAGATTTTGTTATTACCGGCTAATACAAGTATGAGCGCTTTTACCTATCATCCTGATCAAGTTCAAATTCAAGGTGTATTAGTAGGTCAAATGAGAAGTTATAGATAACAGACAATTAAATTTATATAAGTGGGAGAATTGCCATGCAACATAAAATTCATATGCACGATCAAGTTAACAATAAAGTGAATGAAATCATGAAACATTACAAGAAAAGACCTGTTGAACAAATAGTATATGTGCTAAAAAATATTATGAGATATCCATCAACAATTTAAGTTTTAGAATTAAATTGGTTATACTCATAACGTATTAAAGTAGAATATAGTAGTACGGTTACTTAGTGGGTATAACCTCATATGCTTATGAATACTGAGAAGTGAATATACTACTCGCAGTATGGTGTTCATGATATTATGTAACACAAGGTTAGATTAAATACATTTTTATTGTGGACAAAGCTATTTCAACGAAATAGTCACATAAATCAATTGCTTGATCAGCAAGCGTTCAATTAGTTCATTATTCCCTGCTAGTTTTTAGTTATATTGCTTGTTTACCTCCCTTAAGTCTTTGTATATCAGATAGTTAAATTACGTTGTAAATTTAGCTATTGATTCAATATACGGCTAATCATTAATTAAAGAGAAATATACTATGCCATTTACTAAGCTCGGCTTATCCGATCCTTTATTACGTGCAATTGCGGAGGCGGGTTATAAAAGCCCTTCACCGATACAGCAACAAGCGATTCCTGCTGTTTTACAAGGACATGATTTACTAGCAGCTGCACAAACAGGTACAGGAAAGACCGCTGGTTTTGCTTTGCCTTTATTACATCGATTATCTCAACATCACTTTTCATCTAATCGTCCCGTTAGGGTGTTAATTTTAACGCCTACTCGTGAATTAGCAGCTCAAGTTGGTGAGTCTGTTAGTCAGTATGGGGCCCATTTGCAGCCAAGGTTAAAAACGGAAATCGTCTTTGGCGGAGTAAAAATTAATCCCCAAATGATGCGATTGAGAGGAGGTGTAGACGTTTTAGTTGCTACGCCAGGACGTTTATTAGATTTAGTAAATCAAAATGCAGTTAAGTTAGATAAAGTCGAAAGCTTGGTATTAGATGAAGCAGATCGTATGTTGGATATGGGGTTTATTCGAGATATTAAAAAGATTATTGCCTATTTACCAAAAAAACGTCAAAACCTCTTATTTTCTGCCACATTTTCAGAAGAAATTCGTAAGTTAACAACTGGCTTATTGATTAATCCTGTGAAAATTGAAGTTGCTCCCAGAAATACTGCTGCCGAGAAAGTTGAGCAAATTGCGTATTTATGTAATAAATCACAAAAAGCTGAATTGTTATGTCATTTAATTAAAACAGAGCACTGGCAACAAGTTTTAGTTTTTACAAGTACTAAGCACGGTGCGAATAGACTTACAGAAAAATTAAATAAAATTGATATTAAAGCGGCTGCAATTCATGGAAATAAAAGTCAGGGTGCCAGAACGAGCGCTTTAGCAGGATTTAAAGCCGGTCAGATTAGAGTATTAGTGGCAACTGACGTTGCGGCAAGAGGAATTGATATCGCGTTATTGCCTTACGTTATTAATTATGAATTACCAAGATCATCTGCTGATTATGTTCACAGGATTGGACGTACAGGTAGAGCAGGGGAAGAGGGTAAAGCAATTTCATTAGTGTCACATGATGAAATCGGAGCTTTGAAGCAAGTAGAGAAATTAATGGGTTCTGCGATCAACCGTGAGCAAGTCTTAGGGTTTGAGGCAGCTGCAGTTGCTCCACCACTTCCAATGGAGGAACCTAGGCCGCTAAGACAGCCAAGAAATAACAAAACGAATGCCAAGCAACCAGAAAAGTTTCAGGGTAATGCCAATACTAGTAGAGCTAAGAGTTCAGAAAGTCGTAGGAGTGAATCTGTTAAATAAGTATATCTGGTATCATAGGAGTCTATATATCGATAATTCGTCGATACTTAATAAAAAATAAGAGTACTTGTGAATACCGTAGAATTTTCATCCTTACCTTTAAAACCAGCCTTACTTGAAAATATTGAGTCTCTTGGTTACAGTCATTTAACACCTATACAAGCCGAAACCCTTCCACATATATTAGAAGGTAAAGATGTTATAGCTCAGGCAAAAACCGGCAGTGGTAAAACTGCTGCTTTCGGTATTGGTTTGTTATCGAGGTTAGATTTTAGTAGCTTTAGAGTTCAGGCTTTGGTGTTATGTCCGACTCGCGAATTGGCAGATCAAGTCTGTAAAGAGATTCGTACTTTGGCGCGTTTTACTCAGAATATTAAAGTACTATCTCTTTGCGGAGGAGTCCCCTTTGGACCGCAATTAGGTTCATTGGAACATGGTGTACATGTTGTTGTTGGGACGCCTGGGCGTATACAAGAACACTTGCGAAAACGTAGTTTGCGTTTAAGTAACTTAAAAACATTGGTGCTTGACGAAGCAGATCGTATGTTGGATATGGGATTTGAAGAAGTGATAACTGATGTTATTTCTTATGCCCCTACCCACAGACAAACTTTATTATTCTCTGCAACTTATACTGATCCCATCCGAGAAATTAGTCATAAATTTCAATATCAACCGCTCTCTGTGAGCATTGATAGTCGTCATCATGAAAGTGTTATTGAACAGCGCTTTTATCAAGTTGAAAAATCGAAAAGAATTAACGCTCTTGGTTATCTATTGGCCTATCACAGGCCAGAATCAACAGTTGTCTTTTGTAATACGCGTAGGGAATGTCAGGATATTACCAGTGTATTATCTGATTGTGGCTTTTCAGTGCAAACTTTACATGGTGATTTAGAGCAAAAACATCGAGATCAAGTTTTAGTAAGGTTCGCTAACAATAGTTGTTCTATTTTAGTTGCCACAGATGTTGCTGCTCGGGGCTTGGATATTAAAGAGCTGCAAGCTGTCATTAATTACGATTTACCCTGGGATCCTGAGGTTTATGTTCACAGAATTGGACGAACTGGAAGAGCGGGTAAAAAAGGCTTAGCTTTAAGTTTATGCACCGAACAAGAGCTTAATAGAGTTAAAGCAATCGAAGATTATCAGAATACGACAGCTAAATGGGATGAGGTTGCGCCATTTCAATTGACATATGAACAACGTTTTGAGCCCCCTATGGCAACATTGTGGATAGATGGTGGTCGTAAGGATAAGGTCCGACCTGGAGATATTTTAGGCGCATTAACTGGGTCAGGGGGTATTACAGGTACTGAGGTTGGAAAAATTGATATATTCGATGCTCATTCTTATGTAGCTATTAAACAAGGGAGTGTTGATAAAGCCTTATCTTGTTTAAAGAATGGAAAAATAAAGGGGCGTAGCTTTATGGTTCGTAAATCCCAGTGGTGAAACATATATTTGATAACACATTTTATTTAGTTTAGTTCACGGTGTCTTACAATTGTATTAACGGCTGGACTTTTAAAGTGAGCCATTAATAAATCGACCAAATACACAGATCGATGTTGTCCCCCAGTGCATCCAATAGCAATTGTTAAGTAGCTGCGGCCTTCTGCTTCAAATCTTGGAATCCAACGTTCAAGAAAATTAATTACATCAGTTAAAAACTCATTCACCAGTGGTTCTGATTTAAGAAACTCGGTAACGGGTTGGTCTCTGCCAGTGAATGGCCTTAATTCAGGCACCCAATATGGGTTTGGTAAGCTTCTAGCATCAAAAACAAAGTCAGCATCTAATGGGACTCCGTGTTTGAATCCAAAAGATTGAAATTGTAAGGAAATATGTTTAACGTCACGCTCACCAATTTGATCTTTTATAAGGTCGCGCAATTGATGATAGTGAGTTCGGCTAGTATCAATGATTACATTTGCGTGGCGTGCTATCGGTGTAAGCATTTCCCGTTCAATCTTCAGCGCTTCCTTTAGAGGAATGTTGTCATCGGTTAGGGGATGTCTTCGTCTAGTTTCGCTGTAACGCTTTAATAGGGTTGCTTCTTCAGCTTGAATGAAAATAATTTCATAATCAATACCTTTTTCTTTAATCAGTTTTAAGCTATCTGAAAAGTTAGCCAGACTTTCATACTGATTGCGAGCATCTATACCAATAGCTGTTTTTGCATAGGCCTTTTGATCAGCCGACATGACATGATTGATAAAGTCCTGTAATAAAGATAATGGGAGATTATCGATACAGTAGTAACCACAATCTTCTAGAGTATCTAAAGCAATGCTTTTTCCTGAACCCGATAAGGCACTGACTAGGAGTAATTTCATAAGCTATAGATTCAGGGTAGTGGTATATAAGGTAGGTGCAAGGTTGTTTCGATTATACCTTGCACGTATTACCGTAATATTATCTGTGTTGGCCTGTCTTTTCTTTATGTTTGATTATTTGACGGTCTAATTTATCAACTAAATGATCAATTGCGACATACATGTCTTCTTGATGGTCTTCAGCAAAGATATTTGCTCCACTCAAATGTAAAGTTGCTTCTGCTTTTTGAGTTAATTTTTCTACACTTAAAATAACGTGTACATCAGTAACATTATCGAAATGACGAGCTAGTTTTTCAAATTTTGCATCTATATGTGATTGTAAAGATTCTGTGATTTCAAGATGGTGACCTGTTACTAATATTCTCATGGATTTAAACTCCTTTTGTTGTGAAATTTGCTTTTAGTTTTTATAGGGTGTTACAAAATACGTTTTCGTTGGCTGGATGATGAAATTAACATTGCCTCTCTATATTTTGCAATGGTTCTCCTAGCAACGTTAATGCCTTTTGCTTGTAAAAATTCAGCTATTTTACTGTCGCTTAAAGGCCTTTCTTGATTTTCATTGTCTATAAGTTCTTTGATAATAGACCTTATGGCTGTAGATGAGCATTCTCCTCCATCTTTAGTTGAAACATGGCTTGAGAAAAAATATTTGAATTCAATTATACCATTAGGCGTATGCATATATTTATGCGTCGTAACTCTTGAAATAGTTGATTCATGTAATTTAAGCTCCTCTGCAATGTCTCGAAGTACCATTGGTTTCATTGCAATTGAACCATGATCCAGAAAGCCAGTTTGTTTCTCTATGATACTTCTAGCTACACGCAATAAGGTGTCATTTCTATTGTGTAAGTTTTTAATAAACCACTTTGCTTCTTGTAAGTGATCTTTCATAAAAACATTGTCTTTACTGTTATCTGCACGTTTAATCAAATTTGAATAAAAAGGATTAATACGAAGTTTAGGGGCAATGTCTGGATTTAAATTTACTTGCCACTGATTGTTCCTTTTGCTTACGTATACATCAGGAATAACATATTCAGACTCGGACTCTTGTATTTTTGCACCTGGTTTTGGGTCTAGTGTTCTTATTAAAGCCACTATTTTAGTCAGTTGCTGTTCTGTAACATCTAGCTTTTTTAAAAGCTTAGCTTGTTCTTGGCTCGCTAGTAACTTAAGGTGCTGAGTGACTACAATAAGAGCTTCTTCTTTATAGGGAGTTGAAGGAGGTAGTTGAAGTAACTGTAAGCGTAAACAATCAGCTAAATCAATAGCTGCAATTCCTGTTGGATCAAACTGCTGTACTCTATGAAGTACCGCATTTACTTCATCAAAGTCTAAATCATCAAATTGATTTTTGAGCCCTTCATAGATGTCTTCAGGGCTAGTAATTAAATAACCATCTTCATTTGTTGAATCTATAATGGCAATAGCAATAGCGTGGTCACGCTCAGAAAAATGCGTTAACTCCATTTGCCAGAGAAGGTGCTCTTGCAAAGAGGGAGCATTAGTTCGTTGAGTTTCAAACTCTATTGGTTCAATACTAGATGATCCAGAGGTAGATGAGTTCTCATATATGTCGTCCCAAGAGTAATCGGTAGGTAGTTCATCTGGAATATCGGTTTGTGAACCCTCACTCGTAAAGCTGTCGACGTTTTCGGATTTATGATCAGGGATGCTAGAAAACTCGTCACTAGAATGATTTTCGTCTTCATTAATTTCTAGCATGATGTTTGATTCCAGTACTTGCTGGATTTCTTGCTGTAGATCTAACGTTGACATTTGCAACAGTTTTATTGCCTGTTGCAATTGAGGTGTCATGGTTAGTTGCTGGCCTAGCCTAAGATTTAACGACTGTTTCATAAGGTCTAAATTGTGTAGATTAACTCTATATTTATGAGTTTAATTTAAAGACTAAAGTTCTTTCCTAAGTAGACTTCACGGACTTCTTCATTTGCAACAATTGCATCAGCAGGGCCTTCTGCAATGACTTTACCATTATTAAGTATATAAGCACGATTACATATCCCTAATGTTTCTCTGACATTATGTTCCGTAATTAATACACCAATACCTCGGTCTTTAAGGTGTTCTATAATTTTTTTTATGTCATCAACAGAGATTGGATCAACGCCAGCAAACGGCTCATCGAGTAAAATAAATTGTGGATCTGTGGCTAATGCTCTAGCAATTTCAACTCTTCGACGCTCACCACCTGACAGACCTACGGCAATTTGATTGCGTAAATGGTCTATATTAAATTCGCTTAATAGCTTGTCTATAGTTGTTTCGATTTCTTTTGAGCTTAAATTACCACGTATTTCAAGAACTGCACGTATATTGTCTGCAACATTGAGTTTACGAAATACTGAGGGTTCTTGAGGTAAATAACCAATGCCGTTGATGGCTCTCACATGCATAGGGGCATGGGTGATATCTTTTGAATCTAAAGTTATTTGTCCTTCATCTGCTTTAATTAATCCTACCATCATGTAGAAGCTAGTGGTTTTTCCTGCGCCATTAGGTCCTAGCAAACCGACAACTTCATTACTATTTACATAAAATGAAACGCCATCAACCACATTGCGTTTGTTATAGGTCTTTATTAGATTATGAGCAGCGAGTGTGGCCATTTTATAAAAGTAAAATTAAAGTTAGCACTATGGTGGGTTAAGTCGATCTATTTCGTTGTAGCGGCTTTGGGTTTTACAATAACGTGTACCCGTTTAGAATCAGATGTTTTTTCGCCCGCATTAACTAAAGAAGTCTTTATATCATATTGAATATAATCACTTGAGTACGTTGTATTTCCTTGCCAAACAGTTGCTTGATTAATAAGAATTAATAAGTTTTTCTTGGGGTAGTACTCGCCAATTAAGGCTTCTCCCGTAATATCTTCGTCACCTTCGTTTGGTTTTTGTCTGAATTTCGCTTTATTACCCGTAAAAACCAATTTATCCGCTTCGCCATCAACGAAATATACAACTAATTTGTCAGAATCAACTTTTATACTACCTTGTATAGATACGACATTACCTGTGTAGATACTGGTACTGTTTTTATCATCATAAGTAGCCGTATTTGAATCAATGACTATGGGTTGATCTGCATCCGAAGCTAGGCCCCATGCATTTGATTGTATAAGACCTAATAATAAGGTAAAGCCAAAAGCGAGGATTTGTTTGTTATTTATTGTCATAGTTGCCTTTTACATTAGCAAGAAACTCAATATGAATAGGCTCTATGTAAGTCATATTCATTCCCGTTCCTGTTGTCTTATGGGGTGTGTTAATCAGTTCAGCCCACTCCTGAGTTTCGGCATAGTTAATTTCTGGTTGAACTTTTAAATTGCTTGTGTTTAGAGTGATCTTGCGATGGTCTTTATACTCGGCTCGATCTATTTTAACCTGACCGTTCAATTGTAAGTTTTTTCCATCGGCAGATAAGATGCCCGTTTCTGAATTAATAACCCAAGGGGGGGTATTATCATTGTAAAAAGTCATTATGGGTTCTATAGAATGGGATGTGCCATCATCACTATAATGAGTCATCTTATCTGCCGTTAATGTACTTTTTAAAGTGCCTTGTTCATTCATTTGCCACTTGTGGTAGCCAGAACTAAAGTAATCAGGACTATGGGCAGGGCTCACTCTTTTTGCAATCTGCAGTATTTCGGTGTTATTAGCCAGCCAGGCACTTAATAGTGCAAAGATAGATAAGAAAATATAGTGTTTATTTTCTGTTAATCTCATTTCAAATAACTGTTTAAGATGTCATCAAAAGTACCTTGTGCTTGCATAATCAAGTCACAAATCTCACGAACAGCACCCTGGCCACCTAGTGACGTTGTACACCAGTCCGCTCTTTGCTTTACGGCGAAATTAGCATCATTTACTGCAATGGCTAAGCCGACTCTTTTCATAATAGGTAGATCCAATAAATCATCACCCATATGAGCGGCTTGATCGGGAGCGATATCTAGTTTCTCAATGATTTCATTAAAAGCGGCTACCTTATGCTCATGTCCTTGGTAAATGAGTTCTATACCTAAATTTTTCATGCGGAGCTCAACCGTTTTTGATTTTCTGCCTGAAATGACAGCAATTTCAACACCCGATTGGCGTAGTAGTTTAATGCCGTGACCATCGCGAGCATGAAAGCATTTGTATTCATTACCTTCTTGATCAAAAAACAATTTACCGTCAGTGAGCACGCCATCAACATCAAGTATCAATAGTTTAAGGTTTTTGGCCTTTGCTAAGATATCAGCTGGAATAAGGGGCGTATTTTTAAACATTAGACAATTCCCGCCCTGAGTAAATCATGCATATTGAGTGCGCCGATTGCTTTGCGATCATTGTCTACGACTAAAAGCGCATTAATTTGTTTGCTTTCCATTATTTGCATAGCCTCAGCCGCTAGAATATCAGCAGAAATAACAGTACAGGCTTGTGTCATGACTTCGCTGATAGGGGTGTCATGAAGATTAATGTTTTTTGCTAAAGTACGTCTTAAATCACCATCAGTAAAAACGCCAATGACCTTGTTATGAGAGTCAACCACGGCGGTCATGCCGAGTTTTTTTTCTGACATTTCTAATAGCGCGTGACTAATAAAGACCTGTTCGGATACCGATGGAATATCAGTGCCACTATGCATAATATCACTGACTCTTAAGAGTAATCGACGACCTAAACTGCCACCGGGATGCGATAAGGCAAAGTCATCTCTGGTAAAGCCTCGAGCTTCTAAAAGGGATACGGCTAAGGCATCTCCCATTACTAAGGCGGCTGTTGTACTAGAGGTGGGGGCTAGACCTAAGGGACAAGCTTCTTGAGAAACGCTGACATTGATATGAGTAGTTGCCATTGTTCCCAGTGTGGATGAGGGATTGCCGGTCATAGCGATTAACGGCACACCGATGCGTTTAAGCAAAGGTAAAATAGTAAGAATCTCTTCGGTTTCACCCGAGTTAGACAAGGCAAGCACAACATCCTGTTGCGTAATCATGCCAAGATCACCGTGGCTGGCTTCACCGGGATGAACAAAGAATGCCGGTGTGCCTGTGCTGGCAAGTGTTGCGGCAATTTTGCCCGCAATATGCCCAGATTTACCCATGCCTGTTACGATAACACGGCCTTTGCAGCTAAATATTAATTTACAGGCATTAACAAAGTTGGAATTGATTTGTGCAGATAAAGCCTTAATAGCATCGGCTTCAACTTGAATAACGGCTAAACCTAACTCCAAGAGCTTTTGATCGTTAAGCTTCATGACTAGTCTTCTTGATGGCAAGATTGCAATAGCGGTAAATAAATTGACAAAGACATGAGTCGATCAAGTTCACAAGTTTAAAGCCATATTATGCCATATTAAAGAGTATTTTGGTTTAAATCATGCTAGAGAAAGAGTCAGAAATGCCATCTATATGGCTAACTTATGTGCTCTTTTGTAGTTGGATGCAAGAACAGCGTTATTGGTAATGTTACAATAAGAAGAATTAAACTGGATTTACTCTATTTGCATTATGGTTCCATTAGTTACTGCTCCCGCATTGGTTGATCGTTTTGGTAGAACGGTTGATTATTTAAGGATATCTATCACCGATCGTTGTGATTTTCGTTGCGTTTACTGTATGGCAGAAGACATGACTTTTTTGCCGCGTCTACAGATTTTGAGCTTAGAAGAAATTCATTTAATTGCCCAAGCTTTTGTGGAGCTAGGGGTTAAAAAAATACGTATAACTGGCGGTGAACCTTTAGTCAGAAAAGGGGCCTTGGGGTTGTTAAATAACATCGGTCATCTTGAGGGATTGCGTGAGTTAGTTATCACCACTAATGGCTCTCAATTAGATGCTATGGCTAAAGATTTAAAAGCGGCCGGTGTTAAACGCATCAATATTAGTCTGGATACATTAGATGTGGATAAATTTAAAGCTATTACGCGTACAGGCGACTTACAACAAGTTTTAAAAGGTATACAAGCCGCTAAAGCCGAAGGATTTGAGCGTATCAAACTTAATGCTGTTATTTTAAAAAATAGAAATCATCAAGAAGTAAACCCCTTAGTGCAATTTGCCATAGATAATGGGTTGGATATCAGTTTTATAGAAGAAATGCCCTTAGGCATAGTAGATCAGCATGATAGAGCTGAAGCGTACTATTCAAGTGATTTAATACGGCAAGATATCTCAGAAAAATATACCTTAATCGCTACACCTGAGAAAACCGGTGGGCCATCGGATTATTACAAAATTCCCGATACGCAAACGCGAGTAGGTTTTATCTCACCCCACAGTCATAATTTTTGTAGTCAGTGTAATAGAGTGCGCTTAACGGTAGAAGGGCGGTTGCTGCTTTGTTTGGGGAATGAGCATTCGGTGGACTTAAAAGCCGTGCTTAGAGAGCATCCGAATGATATGGTATTATTAAAACAGACGATTATTGATGCGATGTTGATTAAGCCTGAAACGCATGAGTTTAATATTCATGAACAACCCGTCATACTGCGCTATATGAATATGACGGGTGGTTAATAACGGGTGTTAATTATTTTTGAACGTCATCAATCGCTTTTTTTGCTAAAGCAGTCACTTTATCCCAATCTTTTGCTTTAACCGCATCCGCAGGGACCAACCAAGATCCACCTACACACGCGACATTACTTAGTTTTAAATAAGCATTGTAGTTATCAGGTGAAATGCCACCGGTTGGGCAGAACGTTACATAAGGCACAGGGCCGGCAATTGATTTTAGCATCGGAATACCACCGGCTGCTTCTGCAGGAAAAAACTTGAAATGATCAAGTCCATATTCCATGCCTAACATTAATTCAGATAAAGTCGCGATACCTGGAATTAAAGCAATTGTGCTTTCTTTTGCTGCTGCTAATAAATTAGGCGTTAAACCAGGACTAATGGCAAACACAGCCCCCGCTTCTTCAGCCGCTTTTAATTGTTCTGGCGTAGTGATAGTACCCGCACCGACAATCGCTTCTTTTACTTCTTGGCTAATTAAGCGAATAGCTTCTAAAGCGATCGGTGTGCGCAAAGTGATTTCTAACACTTTAATGCCACCTGCCACTAAAGCTTTTGCTAAAGGCACGGCATCTTCAAGATTCTGTATCACCATCACAGGCATAACAGGGCCAGCGTTTAAAACGTCAGTAGGTTGGATTTTCCAGTTATTTGTACTCATAGTTTTACTCGCTAGATTAAAAATAGTTGTTTGTGTTGATGTTTAATTAATCGACTAAGAATAGATTAGATGCGCCTGTTTCAGCAGAAGAAGCACCTAATCTGAAACCGCCAAACATTTCACGGCCCATACCATAATGGTGGTTTTTAGCCGTATTAGGCACAGGAACTCGGGCATTAAATTCGGCTTCATCCACTAACACATTGATGTTACCGGTTTGTAGATTCAAAGAAATAATGTCGCCATTCAATACTTTAGTTAAAGGTCCACCGGCTTCACATTCTGGACACATGTGGATTGCAGAAGGCACCTTACCAGAAGCGCCAGACATACGACCATCGGTTACTAACGCCACTTTAAAACCTTTATCTTGTAATACACCTAAAGGCGGCGTTAATTTGTGCAATTCAGGCATACCGTTAGAGCGAGGGCCTTGGAAACGAATTACAGCAACAAAGTCTTTTTCTAATTCACCGCGTTTAAAGGCGGCTAACATGTCTTCTTGGTCATCAAATACGATCGCGGGTGCTTCAATAATTTGATGCTCAGGAGATACAGCAGATAGTTTAGAAATACCACGGCCTAAGTTGCCATGCATTACGTGTAAACCACCACCAGTTGCGAAAGGTTTCTCAACAGTCCCTAATACTTCAGTATCTAAAGAGGTTTCTGGAACGGGTTCCCATGTCAGTTTGTCATCAATAATCTTAGGTTCTTGACGGTAGTTGTTCATGCCGCGCTCGTCTGCAACCGTTAAGATATCTTCATGTAATAAACCATTTCTTAACAATTCGGCTATTAACACACCCATACCACCGGCCGCTTGGAAGTGGTTAACGTCTGCAGGGCCGTTTGGATAAATTTTAGTGATTAATGGTACGGCTTTAGAAAGTCTATCAAAATCATCCCAATTTAAAACAATGCCTGAGGCTCTAGCAATCGCAATTAAATGCATAGTGTGGTTAGTCGAGCCACCGGTTGCTAATAAACCGATCACTGCATTAACAATCGCTTTTTCAGAAACCATGTGCGCGATAGGGCGGTAATCGTTACCTAACGCCGTAAACTTTAACACTTGGGTCGCTGCGGCTTTAGTGAGTTCATCGCGTAACGGTGTATAAGGATTTACGAATGAGCTACCTGGTAAATGCAAGCCCATAATTTCCATCATCATTTGGTTGCTGTTAGCCGTGCCATAAAAGGTACACGTACCCGGGCTATGGTAAGAGGCAGACTCTGCTTCTAATAATTCTTTACGACCAATTTGTCCAGTTGCATAGGCTTGGCGAGCGCGAGACTTTTCTTTGTTGGTTAAGCCACTGGGCATAGGGCCAGCAGGCACAAAGATAGCAGGTAAGTGACCAAAACTGAGGGCGCCAATTAATAAGCCCGGTACAATTTTGTCACACACACCTAAATATAAAGCGCCATCAAACATGTTGTGGCTCATACCTACAGCAGTTGTCATGGCAATTAAATCACGACTAAACAGTGATAATTCCATGCCAGGTTGGCCCTGAGTAATACCATCACACATTGCAGGTACACCACCCGCCACCTGAGCAACACCTCCTGCCGCTCTGATCGCCTCTTTTATTTGGTCAGGTGCATATTTATAGGGTTCATGCGCTGACAACATGTCGTTGTATGCAGTGATGATCGCGATATTAGGTTTTTGGTCACCGGTTAAATCGGCTTTTTCTTGAGCACTACAGGCAGCAAATCCATGTGCTAAGTTGCCACACCCCATGCCAGAGCGGATAGGGCCCTTTTTGGCAACAGAATCAATATATTTTAAATAAGCTGAACGCGTTTTATGGCTACGCTCAACGATTTCTTGCGTTACTTGTTCAATGACTGGATGCATAGTTGTTTCCTAGTTGAGGGTGACACGGAGGATTAATTATTCTTCCCAAGCTCTACCATCTCTGGCGATCAAAGCAACTGAGGCAACGGGGCCCCAAGTGCCTGCAGAGTAGGGTTTAGGCGCATCTTTATAATGCTGCCAAGCGTTTTGTATAGAATCAACCCAAGTCCAAGCTTGTTCAATCTCTTCACGACTTAAAAAGAGTGTTGGATTGCCACGCATTGCCTCTAGCACTAACTTTTCATAACCACCAAAGATACGGCTTTCTTTAAAGGTGTCAGAAAAACTTAAATCTAATTTGGTTTTTTGTAACTTAATATGCTCATCGATACCGGGGATTTTATTAAGCATTTCAATTTCAACACCTTCATTGGGTTGTAAATGAATGATCAGTTTATTAGGCGGTAATTCGCGGAAGCTGTCTTTAAAAATATTGTGCGGTAATTGTTTAAAGTAAACGACGATTTCAGTACGCTTACCGGTTAAGCGTTTGCCGGTACGCATATAGAATGGAACGCCAGCCCAACGCCAGTTATCAATATCAACACGTAAAGCCACAAAGCTCTCGGTAGTGCTTTCTGTGTTAGCGCCTTCTTCTTCAAGATAGCCGGGCACTTCTTTACCTTTAATATAGCCCTTGGTGTATTGGCCGCGAACGGTTTTTTCTTCTACGTTTTGGGTCGTAATAGGGCGTAAGGCTTTAAGTACTTTGATTTTTTCATTATGGATGCTGGCTGCTTCAAGGTTAACCGGCGGTTCCATGGCAATAAAAGTTAAGATTTGTAACAAGTGGTTTTGCACCATGTCACGTAACTGACCAGTCTTATCAAAATAATCCCAACGCCCTTCGATACCGACTTCTTCACCGACCGTAATTTGAATATGATCAATGGTATTGTGGTTCCAGTTAGTCGTAAAAATAGAGTTTGCGAAGCGTAACGCTAATAGATTTAAAACCGTTTCTTTGCCTAGATAATGATCGATCCGATAAACCTGTTTTTCTTGGAATACACTAGCGACCACATCATTAATTTCTTGAGATGATTTAAGGTCATGGCCAATTGGTTTTTCCATCACCATACGAGACGTTTCAGTCAATACACCCGATTTAGCTAAACCTTGGCAAATATTTTTAAATAAGAAAGGGGATACCGCAAAGTAATTGACCATAATTCTGTTTTTTTGGTCAATCACTGCATTGAGTTGTTTAAATTGTTCAGCTTGAGTTAAGTCTATTTTTAAATAAGATAAACGAGCCGAAAAGCGTTCCCAGACAGTGGTGTCGATCGCTTCACCTAAAAAAGATTGTAAGCTTTTGAGGGCAATATCCACAAAGCCTTCACTTTTAACGTCATGCAAATCAACACCAATAATGCGAGTGTCTGGTTCTAAAAAGTTTGCATTTTCAAGACGATAAAGAGAAATAATGAGCTTGCGTTTTGATAGGTCACCCAGGGCGCCATAAATTACTAAATCACAGGGGGTATATGTATTTTTGGCTTTCATAGGCTAGTCGTCCAGTAAAAGATTGTAAGCTGGTATAAGAGAAAAGCAGGTGTTATTAGAATAACGCGTTTTTATTATCGCAGAATTTAAGGTGAGATGCTGTATTGATTGCAATGATATTGCAGTCTGCAGGGCAGATTGTGATAAAACTCTCTGAATACTATTACAAATTTACGTCAGAGGTTTATTTGAAGTTGGGATTAATTACGACGGCATCCTTGCCGTCTTAAAACTGCGTACTTGCGGTGTAACTTCTATCTCCGAGATTAGATATATCTGTTTTAAAAATTAAAGCAAATTATAATCGACAGAAAGTTTATACCCTCCATTTATCCCTAACAAACAACCTCATAATGCCGACATCAACACTCATTGAATGTTCGTTAAAGTTACCTGACGCGTATCGTGCTAAAGATATTTTGGGTTTTAATCAGCGTGATCCATTAGCGATAGCCGAAATAGTGGACCAACAGAGTCTAAGCAAGGGACTGTTATGGCACGAACAACTGGCTAGATTAACAATTCAGTTTAAAGATAATGCGGTTGCAGAGGTTCAACTCGCTATCGATGGTTTGGCTGCAAGTGATGATCAGATGACATTGCAAGCTAAAGCTAAAGGGCTGTTAGGATTAAATCAGGATATTGAGGGCTTTGAGTTAGCTTACAAAGATCATCCTCAGCTTGGATTATTGATTGCACAGAATTCAGGTTTAAGGGTGCCGACCTGTGCCACCTTTTTTGAAGCGATAACGTGGGCCATTACCGGCCAACAGATCAGTGTTAACGCGGCGGTATCAATTAGGCGCAAATTAATACAGCGGGTGGGTGTTGAGCATTCTAGCGGATTGTTGTGTTATCCCGATGCGAAGCGAGTAGTGAATATAGAAGCAGGTGCGTTGCGGCAATTGGGTTATTCTAATGCCAAAGTAAAGGCACTCTTAGGTGTTAGTGAGATGGTTCTAGCGCATCAAGCCTTATTAGAACTCACGCCTACTGCCGAGACAGTTACTGAAATATACCAGCGTTTACATGAGATTAAAGGAATTGGACCTTGGACGATAAACTATGCGCTATTGCGTGGCCTAGGCTGGTTAGATGGCTCTTTGCAGGGTGATGCGGGTGTTCGGCGTAGTTTACAGACTTTATTAAGACTAACGGATAAGCTTTCTGAGCAACAAACACAGGATTGGTTAGCGCCATTTTCGCCATGGCGTGCTTTATTAGCCGCGCATCTTTGGCAGTATGACCCTTCAATACCCCCCGTTTGACGATTGTCATACTTAACGATATATATAGAGTACACATTTAAATGACTATTAATGAGGTTAACATGCAACGCCCCCCGTCTTTTTTTAAAAAAATCACATTGGCCTTAGCGCTATTACCTTTTATATCAACGGCTGTTGAGGCTGATAAATTAAGCATAGGACAGGCTGCCCCAGCGTTTCAGTTAAAGACCCAAGCCGGTGATAGTGTTGATTTACAGGCTAGAAAGGATAAAGGCTGGACTGTATTATACTTTTATCCCAAAGCCGGCACCCCAGGGTGTACCGCTCAAGCCTGTGCTTATCGAGATGGTATCAGTTTAATTCGTAATCAAAATGCAGAGGTTTATGGTATCAGTACTGATGAGGTGAAGGACTTGCAGTCATTTCATCAAAAACATAACCTGACATTTACCTTATTATCTGACGCAGAGGGTAACGTAACAGAGGCTTATGGTGTAAAGATGCCCATCGTTAATTTTGCTAAGCGCTGGACTTTTATTCTAGACCCTCAATTAATCATCCGTTATATTGATACGGATGTTGATCCGGTTTTAGATGCTAAACATGTGGCTGATGAAATTAGTAAATTAAAAGCAGGTCAATAAAATCAAATATTCTCTTAGCTATTTAGAGTAGTACCCCGTGTGTTGTATATTGTTTTCATAGTGTAAAGAGGAGATTAAAGCGTGAGTGGACTATTACCCCATGTCGATCCGGATGGCTTGCTTGAATATTCGGTAGTGTATACCGACCGAGCGACTAACCACATGTCTAAAGTATTTCAGGACACCCTGTGCGATATCTCGCGCATCCTGAAGATAACATACAACGCGCATTCAGCCATCATCGTACCGGGTTCGGGTACCTTCGGCATGGAAGCAGTAGCGCGTCAATTTGCGAATGGCAAAAAATGTTTGGTGATACGCAACGGCTGGTTTAGTTATCGCTGGTCCCAGATATTTGACATGGGTGCTATCCCCTCTGAAACTATCGTCTTAAAAGCACGGCCTATTGAAGACGGTACGCAACCGGCTTATGCACCGGCGCCTATTGATGAAGTGGTCGCCACTATTAGCCGTGAGAAACCAGACTTTGTGTTTGCTCCCCATATTGAAACGTCGGCGGGCATGATACTGCCGGATGACTATTTGCGCGCAGTGGCTGATGCTGTTCATGCGGTAGGTGGCTTGTTTGTACTTGATTGCATCGCGTCGGGCACTATTTGGGTCGATATGCAAAACTGTGGCGTGGATATTTTAATCAGTGCGCCACAAAAAAATTGGAGCGGTTCACCTTGTTGTGGTTTGGTCATGTTAAGTACAGAAGCACGCAAACGTATTGATGACACCACCAGTACTAGTTTTGCTGCAGACCTAAAGAAATGGCTACAAATCATGGAAACCTACGAACAAGGTGGCCATGCTTATCACGCAACTATGCCTACGGATGCTTTGCGCGCACTACTGGTCGTTATGCAAGAAACAGAAAATTATGGGTTAACCAAGGTAAAAGAGGAGCAATTTAAACTGGGTAATGCGGTTCGAGATTTATTGGCAGAACGTGGCATAAAGTCGGTTGCTGCCGCAGGGTTTGCAGCACCGGGCGTGATTGTGAGTTACACGCAAGACGATGAGATTAAAACAGGAAAGAAGTTTGCCGATCTAGGCTTACAGATAGCCGCAGGCGTTCCGTTGCAATGTGATGAAGGCGCAGACTTTAAGACGTTTAGACTCGGGTTATTCGGCCTCGATAAAATTCATCATATCGAACGAACGATTGCGACCTTAACAAAGGCGTTGGATAAGATCCCAACGTTTTAGTCAATCATCAGATGCAAAAAAGCCCCGCTAAGATCGGGGCTTTTTTGTAGGTCTGAATCATTAAATCTTGCATCAAGATAATCCCGAGTTACGGGTAGAGATTCAGCTTGAGCCTCTTTAAATGCTTCCGCTACAGCCTCAGCTTTATCTTCTTCGAATCCAGCATCACGCAATTTTTATAAAAACATCGCATGGGAAAAATCATTCTCTCATTAACAATATATTCAATTGGCGTAGACAAATTATTACACTTTAGCTTAAGTGTTAATTATGATATTAATACAGCGAAATAAAGAGACGTAGGGAAGAGTATTGCAAAACCGATAGGCAATAAAAAGCCCCCTTAAGTTTTACTTTGCGAGGGCTATGGTCGCTTGAAAGCGTTGCCTACGAAAAACAATTTCATTGGTATGAAAAGCAAATAGGCTATAGTTGGTTACACTATGGGTAATAGAATATAGATAAGGAAGCAAATGAGCAAGAAAATTTTAGGGCTTGATCTAGGAAGTAATTCAATTGGCTGGGCATTACTTAAAGAAACAGAGGGTAAACCGAGTGAAATTATAAATGTCGGCAGTCGGATTTTTACTAAAGCCGTTGAAGAAAAAACACCTACCCCAAAAAATGTTAAGCGTAGAAATGCTCGTTTAACCCGTCGTGTATTACAGCGGAGAGCCAGACGAAAATTACGCATGCTCAATTATTTAATTCAACTAGAGTTACTGCCTAAAGAATTAACCAACAATCCCACCCCTGAAATAATCTTAAATGAGTTAGGCAATCCCTACACATTAAGAGCCCAAGCACTTGATCATCCACTGACACCATTTGAACTAGGTCGCGTGTTGTTGCACTTGGTGCAACGACGCGGCTTTTTAAGTAATCGTAAAACCTTGTTAGGCGACATGGCAGATGATCCGGATTTATTGGATATCCTTGCAGAGCTTGAAGGCGAAGATGACAACAGCTCAGATAGAGCGAAAGAAGAAACCGCGTTTAAAAAGGATATTAATGAGTTAAGACACGCCATTGCAGAACAGGGCTTTCGTACCTTAGGGGAGTATCTAGGCTCTTTAGAACATCATGATAGTAAGCGTAATAGGTCGCGTGATGGTGGGCATTTACGCACTGATCGGCAAATGTATCGAGATGAGCTCAATATGATATGGGCAAAGCAGAGTCAGCATCATTCAATACTAACGGATGAAGTTAAAACCCAAATTGATGAAATCATCTTTAAACAACGGCCTTTAAAGTTAAACGCTGACCGTATAGGTAAATGTTCTTTAGAGCCGAGTCGCAAAAGGGCAAAAGTTGCTCGCTTAGAGTGTCAGCGCTTTCGGTATTTACAAGACATTAACAATGTTCAATACATTGACCCTTATACAGATAAATCGGTTTCTCTATCAGAGACTGATAAACAAAAATTAATAAGCTTATTTGAGAACACTGCTAATGTCAGTTTTGCGGGTATTAGAAAAGCTTTGGGTTTTGGTAAAAATTATGAATTTAATCTAGAGATTGGCGCAAAGAAGTTAAAAGGTAACATTACAGCCTGTGAAATACGTAAACAACTGCCTGAGTGGGATAGTTTTGCTGATACTCAGCAACTGGCACTCGTTGAAGACTTACTCACCATTAATAAAAAATCAGTTTTAAAAAATAGATTAGTGAGCCATTGGGGCTTTAATATTAATGTGGCTGTGCAACTTTGTTTGTTAGAGTTTGAACCTGGCCACAGTAGTTTATCCTTAAAAGCCATTAATAAATTATTACCGCATTTACAATCGGGGCAAATCTATTCTGATGCTAGAAAGAATGCGGGTTATGGTTACGAAGTGACAGAGATTGCTGTTACCGATAAATTAGGTATTCCACCAGAAACCACCAATCCTATCGTCAATAAAGCGCTGCATGAACTAAGACGCTTAGTGAATGCCATTATTGCTGAATACGGCAAACCTGATGCCATTCGTATAGAAATGGCGCGCGATTTGGAAATGAACACCAAACGCTATCAGGACTTTTTAAAGCAACAATCCAGAAATACCAAAGCCAATGATGAAGCAACCACCCAGTTTCAAGAAATTGCGTCCAGAAATCCACATCTAGCTTTGTCAAAATATCCTAGTAAAACGGATAAACTTAAATATCGTTTATGGCAAGATCAAAAACAATGCTGTGCCTATAGTGGTAAAACTATCAGTCAATCTGAGCTATTTAGTAGTGTTATAGAGATTGATCATATATTGCCGTATAGCGAATCTTTGGATGATTCTTACATGAATAAAGTAGTGTGTTTTACCGCAGAGAATCGCTTTAAAGGCCAAAAAACACCGATAGATGCCTTTGGTGGTAACTCAGAAAAATGGAACCAGATAACCCAAGCGATTAACCGTTGGGATAGATCATTAAAGTCAAAAAAGGCGCGCTTTTTTACTACCTTTGCAGAGTTACAGAAACGAGATTTTATTAGTACTCAATTAAATGATACCCGCCATATTAGCGTGTTGGCCAAAAATTACTTGTTGTCATTGGGTGCTGATATTTCTGTGAGTAAAGGTATCACTACCGCATGGTTAAGGCATCAATGGGGCTTAAATAGTTTAATTGGTGAAACAGACAAAAAAGAACGCACAGACCATCGTCATCATGCTATTGACGCCGTGGTGGTGGCCTGTGTCGATAGGCGTTCGTATCAAGCTTTAGTGAATATCTCAAAAGATTTGGAGCGTTCACAATCTGAACTCAATATGAAAGATATTTATTTGGATCCACCTTGGCATAAGTTGCGAGAAGATTTACAACAGACTTTAGATAAAGTCATTATTGCCCATGCGCCACAACTTAAATTAACCGGTGAGTTGCATGAAACCACAGGGGCTGGTTTTATTGAGGGCTTGGGTAACGTTAACCGTAAAAACTTAGATCCTAGCTTTAATCAAGTCGATAAAATTATTGATCCTACTGTTAAGGCTTTAGTAGAACAACATTTGGTAGGTTTTGGTAACGATCCTAAAAAAGCTTTTGCTGAAGGTGTGTCTGTATTACATAAAGATGGTAAAACACCGATCAAGCGGGTGCGGGTATTACAATCTAAAACGACTTTAGAAAAATTGCAAAAATCTAAGTTTGGCGCCAAAAATAAACAAGGTCAGGTCTTTAAATGGCTGGCTTACGGCAACATCCATCATGTTGAAATTGTTAGAAACAACATAACCGGTAAGTTCACCGGACATTTTGTGACCACTATGGAAGCTTCAAAACGTGCTAAAGGCATCTTAATGCCCAAACAGCCCATAATTAAAATAGATCATGGTGCAGACTCTATTTTTGTGATGGCGCTACACATTAATGATTTAGTCAGCGTGGAAAAAGAAGGGAAAAGAGTTTATTACCGAGTTCAGAAATTTGATTCAGGTAATAATAGAATTATGTTGCGTTTACATTCAACCAGCGTTTTAGATAAAAAAAATGAGGAGTTATATCTGTCAATAAATGAAAAGTTATTTATTCAATGGTTACTCGAGAAACATACTTTTAATGCAATAGGCAAAGTGTTGGCATGATCAAACGCACTATTGATATCAGTGAAAGCGCTTATTTGCATCTTAAAAATCAACAATTTTGCATTGATAAACAAGGTGCATTGGTCGCGCAGATACCCATAGAAGATTTGGGCGTGGTTATTTTACAAAACCCCGCTATTGTGATGACTCAAGCATTAATGGTGGCCTGTCAAAAAAATAATGTGGCAGTGGTTTTTTGTGATGAACGACATATACCGTATTCAGTGTTGTTACCGCTTAGCGAGGGCAATACTCTGCACAGTAAAATATTGCAACAGCAAATTAACATAACGCTACCTACTAAAAAACGCCTGTGGCAACGCATTGTGCAACACAAAATCAATGCGCAAGCACAAACTTTAAAAAATATAAATCAGTCGGCTGTTTTACTTGAGCGCTTAGCGACCCAAGTAAAGCCGGGTGATCCAGATAATCTTGAAGCCCAAGCCGCACAAGCTTATTGGAAGTTACTCTTTGGGCAAAACTTTAAACGAGATAGTGACTTAGCCGGCATCAATAGCGTTTTAAATTATGGTTATTCTATTATGCGGGCAATGGTCGCAAGAGCCATTGTTAGTGGTGGGCTACACCCAACTATTGGTTTAAACCATCATAATCAATATAACGGTTTGTGTTTAGCAGACGATTTAATGGAGCCCTTTAGGCCTTGGGTTGATTTCGAGGTATATCAAATGGCAGAGAACACAGCAGATTTGCAAGTGCATAAAGACACTAAAGTTGTGCTACTTAATTTGCTCTCAAAAAATGTCTTATGGGAACGGCAAGAAATGCCCTTAATGGTAGCAAGTCATTATTTGGTGGCCAGTCTTAAACGGGCCTTTGAAGATAAGACGATCGCGCTGAGTTATCCAAAACAGCTTAAGCTTAGTTAAGCATGAGTTTTGGAGGTTTAAATTCTGTGTGGGTTATCGTGATGTTTGATTTACCAACCGATACACCAGAAGCGCGTAAGCAATATACAAATTTTAGAGGCTATTTGTTAGATGACGGTTTTATTATGATGCAATATTCGGTCTATATGCGTCATTGTGCCAGTGATGAGAATGCGCAAGTACATGCCAAGCGTATCAAATCTAATTTACCGGCAGACGGGGAAGTGCGAATTATAAAAATAACCGATAAGCAATTCGGCAGAATAGAAGTCTATTATGGAAAAAAAACTAAAAATATCGAGCAAGGACCTGAACAGTTATCACTTTTTTAAACTTAAAAGTGATAACTTAAGTGATATAAAACAACAGATTATTAAAAGGCTAGTGTAACCAACTATAGCCTATCTACAAATCACAACTGGAATAAAGGGCAAACCAAATTACTTTTTAGTGTAACCAACTATAGCCTATCTACAAATCACAACATTGCATGGCATGTTATACACATAACGAAAGTGTAACCAACTATAGCCTATCTACAAATCACAACTTTGAGGATCAAATCCCCTATCTTTTTTAAAGTGTAACCAACTATAGCCTATCTACAAATCACA
>CAIXAE010000014.1 GCA_903917345.1 uncultured Methylococcaceae bacterium
TCTTTACTAAATTCATATACGCAAAATTTCTTAATCATTAGCACCAACTACTAAACCAACAAATTAATCCTTCATAATGTTTTCAATACAATCCATCGCATATTCAATAATCTCAGACTCAAAAATTACAAATTTTAGTAATGATTCTAATAATTCATTATGAAGTGGAAATAAGCCTTTAAATTGCTCATTGAATTCAAGATCAGCGAAGTCAGGAAAATCTTCACATTGTTCATCAATAAGATTATCTACAATATACTTCCCCATTGATTTTGAGTCATAAAGTAAATCTTTAGCGATTTTTCTTATTTGATTTCTTAAAAAAATATCCTCAACGCACATAACTAATAATTCACAGTCTCTATAATCTAAGACTCGTACAATCTTAAAATCAAGCATAAGACAGAAGGAATTATATTCACTTGTTATCTCTTTGCTAGACTTGTACATGAACAACTTTTTTTTTCGTGGTTTAGAAAGAATATCGTATGCTCCAGTAACCGACTGATAAAGCTCCTTCTCCCAGGTATAACTCAATCTAGTGTGGTCTTCTATGTCTATCACATCAGAGCCAAGACATTGTCCAACACTAGAAATATCTATAAACCTTTTATTGTTAATAGATTCGATGATAACTAATTTTTCATTCATATTTTTCTAATATATTTTAATTTATTAATGATGCGCCATTAAGCGACATCCATAATTCGTAATATCAGTTGTATAAATCCCAACTGGATTTTGGATTGTCAAGTTGCTGTCTGACGGAGTTAAATCATTTTGATTATTAAGTCCTCGCCCGCAGGCAATAAAATTCTATAGGCCATAATTAAATTACGCATTTGGATTAAGCCCACAGCCTAGCAGGCTTAATTGTTTATTTTGTTCACTAAAGTGTTGTCTTATTTCCTAACCTGACATAAAATCACCCTGTCTTCCGTAGTAGCACTTAGAGGACGCCCGATACGCCTTACCCTTCTAAAAATTAGGCGCAAAGGGATACCGTCCAAAGTGTTTTGGTTAATAAAAATGTAATTTAGAGTGGTATTTTGATGTACGCTCTAATTACGCCTCTGTAATATTCATCATCAATAATCTAATAAGTCGAAGAATTAGCCGCATCTCTGGCCAACACTTTACTTAAGACCCATTCTTCAATCTCGCTATCAACCCAGGCAACACAACGCTCTCCTAACTTTACTTGAGCTGGAAATATGCCTTTATCAACATAAGCATAGATGCTTGAGCGACTTAAGCCTGTTCTTGCTTTTACTTCATTTAACTTAATCAACATATTCATCTCCTTATTGTTTATGTTCAGCATCTAATAATGCTTTTAATTCAGCATGAGTAACTTGAGACGCGAGACTAGTAAAAGCAGCCTTTAATGCAGCGTTATTTTGAATAACTCGTAACACATTAATCTCATCACTATCTTCGTCATAAGATGCCAATAATAAAACAGCATCATTATTTGGATAATCATTCAAATTGATCTCATCTGAGATATTACTATCCTGAATTGTTGTCAAAGACTTACCATAAAGCACACCACGCCCCTTATCTTGTCGCGGTAAACCTTCATCTTCATTTTTTGAACGAATAACTTCATCAAGACCACCGAATTTAAGAATGTAGTCTTTTAATTCGTTAACTGGCGTATTATCATCGGCAGCAACTCTCAATACTCTAGAGTATTTTGAAGTTCGACGTGATTTACCCCCAAAGACCACAATTATTACCTGGGTCATTAAATGATCTGATTCAAATTGTTTAAAGCCTTTACTAACAATAAATCGATTGAAAGACTTCCTTGCTAATCGAGCTTCATCAGAAGTTCCCTTTAACGATTGGAAGATTGAA
>CAIXAE010000015.1 GCA_903917345.1 uncultured Methylococcaceae bacterium
AAATGTATATCTTAGAAGAAAGTGTAACCATATATAGCCTATCTACATATCACAACTGACTAAGTGACCATCAAAGTGACTTGTTAAGTGTAACCAACTATAGCCTATCTACAAATCACAACTGGAAGCGTATGGGGTTGCCCTGCCTGATCAGTGTAACCAACTATAGCCTATCTACAAATCACAACATAGAACCTCAAGCCCAGACCAAATACCAAGTGTAACCAACTATAGCCTATCTACAAATCACAACGCCCACCATCTCGATAATCTTGCTCGCTTCAGTGTAACCAACTATAGCCTATCTACAAATTATAATATATGTCAAATGGGTGGTGTTTTTAATCGGGTATTAACAGCGACAATAGACATGAAATGATTAATCCCGAGCATAGGCGTAATTTTCATATTGACCAATAATGGGTCAATATGAATAAAATTAAATAAATACAGTCTGTTGTGGAATCTACTTTTTGTTTTTAAATACAGTTATCCACAGAAATTGTGGGTAACTGTTGATTTGCCACATTAACGTTGCTTGATAAGACTGTGACGATTATCTCGGTTTACGCACACAAATATTTTGAATTTCTGCTTAATTAACAATAAACCTTGTGCTTTATAAGTATAAGACTTATAGTCTAAACACGAACTCGCATAGACAACAGTTGACTCGTCTAGCAAACCATCCTACCAAGCCTGCTTGTTCTGGCACTCCAAATACCTCAATGGGTATTGCTCCAACTAGATCCATTGCTTCAGTTATCTGCGCCACTGCTGCAAAGTATAGAAAAACCTATGGAAGCATCTGATAGACCACTTGGTTTATCCAGTAGACTACTGGACACTTCTGTTTAAGCACTAGAAAATCAAATCACTGTATTTTTTATGTCGATTCACTGTTCGTCCAGATCAGTAGAGCACTGGGTGGTTTTTTTGTAGCCCTTAAAAAGGGTAGTCCACTCATTGCACAGACAACAGCTTATGAGGGTGGGTGTGTTGAAGCAGTTAAACAGATCAGTCCAGTACGTTTACGTGTTCTTCTAGTAGTAAATAATGATTTTTCGCTTAGGATTGCGATAGTGAGGTGCTTAAAAGTGCTGACTAGATAGCAGGTGCGAGCTTTTTAAATACCTATCCGTTTTGGCAAGATGCACTTTAAGACTAGCTGGATGCTAACCAACGATTGCAAAGCGTTCTTTTAGCTTTGTATATCACCCGCAAGTTCCTCCCGAAAGGAGTACTACCGTATGACAACGACCACTTTTATGCCTGTTACTGATGGCGGTAAAGCTAATTTGCTAGACCATCTTTCCACGGCTTTATTGCCGTATTCAACCGTATTAAATATCGCCCCAGAGGATATTGCCTCGCTCTCCGCGGATGCGCAGTCTTTTAGATACACCTTGCAAAGTGCCAGTGATATGCAGGCCTATTCACAAAGCTGGACCGCTTTTAAAAATAACCAACGAGACGGAACAGGTGCTATCGCTAGTTGGCCGGTGGTGCCTGCCTTAGTAGTACCTATGCCCACAGCGGTTAAACCGGGTATTATTGGTCGGTTGTCGAGTTTAGTGGCGCAAATTAAAACCAATAAAAATTATACCGCCGCTATGGGTAAAGACTTATGGTTAATTGGGACTGAGATTGTTATTGATCCCGTGTCATGGAAGCCGGTTATCAGTGTGCAGTTTCAGGCGGGGCATCCAACGGTACTGTGGACTAAAGGCCAAGCGTCTGCGATTGAAATATGGGTCGACCGTAATGACACCAAAGGTTTTTTACTGATGACGATTAATACAGACCCCAATACAGCAGACACCGCTAGTTTGCCATTTGCAGGGTCGAGTGAAATGTGGCGCTATAAAGCCATTTATTTACTGCATGATGTGCAAGTAGGGCAGTGGAGTGATGTGATCAGCGTGTCTGTCGGTAGTTAGTTTTAAACGCCGTTTACGATTGATCTAAATTATAAAAGCCTTGCTATTTAGTGAGGCTTTTTTATGTCTAAAACTTATCCCCAGAAGCTGTGGATAACTCTGTGTATTAGCGCATGCGGTGCCAACTAACTTACTCATTTTATTTGATTTTAGTTAGATCGTTTAAATAATATACAGTCATCTTTGTTTTATTAAAATCAATGGCTTATCGTTATGTCGTTGGTTTTTATGTGTTTAATATTCTGATTTTTTAGGTTTATCACTTTATAAGATGTGTATATTTGTAAATGTGAATAAGTGTTACAAATGGGTTACAGTTTTATGACAAAAAATCTGTAAAATTTTTGCGATAGATCAATTTTATGGCTTGCATAATTTTTGTGTGTGTGGAAAACATTTGTAATGTTTTAAGGCTAGGAATAAGGTTATTCCGTTAGGGAAAGTTATCCCCAGAAACTGTGGATAACTTTGTGGATTATTATGTTTGCAAGTACGTAACTGACTAATTTTTGGTCTATTTATTTAAATTGTCTAAAAGTTGGACAAAGATATAAGTTTATTTTAAATCAATAACTTACGATATGTTTTATAACAAAAGTACCGGTGTGATTGGCTAACTTTTGTACAATAAATTTGAAGAAGCTATAAATCACAAAATGTGGGTAACTGTTAAAAGATTATGGATTTATTTTACCCTTTATGGGTAACATCTTTTGTAACATAGAGTTACGTTGAACGGTCTTTTTATGGTTTAAAGTATCTTAACTTTGCGAGGGTTTTATGTTGGAATGGGGTGAATTTCTACTTGCACTATTTGAGGGCCTTGCATGGTTTTAACCAAGATGCTGAATTGGTTAAAGGCTATATTTTGGCCTTCAACGGGGATGTCTTGCAGTTTAGACATGATAAGGCCACCGATGGATACTTCATCTTCCAGTTCTAGTTCTTCGTTTTCAATATCAATGCCTAAGATGCGCTCTAAGGAGAAGATGGGTAAACTGCCTTTTACAACGAGTGTGCCATCATCTAGACGGTTCCAGTCATTATTATTTTGTCTAAATTCATCACGAATCTCACCCACCATGGCGCTTAAGATATTATCTAACGTGATAAAACCTTCGGGGCTATGGCCTTTTTGGCCAATAATCGCAAAATGAGCGGCGCCCATTCTAAAAGATCTAAATAAGTCTAGGGCAGGAGTGTCTGCGGATATGTATTGTACCGGCCTTAAAAAGGCATGGAGGTCTGTGATTTCTTGTCCCGTTTGTTGGGCAAAGAACAAATCCTTTAAATGAATAACACCTAAAATGTCGGTACCATTATCATCAAAATAGGGGTAACGACTGTAGCGTTTTTCTGAGATGATCTTTAGATTGCTTTGCAATGATTTGTTGCGGTGTAAGGCAATCAGTTCATGCAGAGGTCTCATTAAATCGGAGACTTCTAATTTACTAAAGTCTAAGGTTTTAGCGAGTGTGTTCCATTCATCACGGGTAAAGCGATCGTCTTGATTGTTGCCCCGGATAATCAATTTCAACTCATCAGCTGAATAATGCACGTCGTGGCTACCGACATTGTTTAAACGAAAAATACGTAGAATCAAAATGGCGCTTGAGTTAAGCAGCCAAATCGCGGGATACATGAGCCAATAAAAACCATAGATAGGGCCCGCACACCAAAGACTGATTTGCTCTGGGTTTCTGATGGCTAAAGACTTGGGGGCAAGTTCACCTACGACGATGTGTAAAAACGAAATGATAGAGAAGGCGAGTGTAAAAGCAATGCCGTGAATGAGTTCAGGTGAAATGATGCCGAGTTCACTAAAAGTAGGTTCTAAAAGACTGGCAAAAGCGGGTTCACCTACCCAGCCTAAACCTAAAGACGCTAAGGTGATGCCGAGTTGGCACGCTGATAAATAGGTATCTAATCTTGCGTGTACTATGGCTAAAATACGCCCCCGCCAACCTTGAGTTTTAGCGATTTGTTTTAAACGCGTGTGTCTGAGTTTAACTAAACCAAATTCTGCGGCGACGAAAAAACCATTGAGTATGACTAAAAAGAAAGCAACTGCGATTAAAACAATATTATTCATACTTCTAAAAGTTGATAGCGTAAGGTGTGAGGTTTATGGGGGTTAATGTACGTAATTTTAACTAATTCAATGTGCATTTAAGATTATAATGCTCATATTTTGCAGTATTTAAAGTAGCGCTGCTGTGTTCATGCAATAAAAGGTTTTAATGTTTATTAAGCAAACTATCGATCGAACATTTTATAAAAATTTTAATTTGAAGGCAGTGCACTTTTTTCACCCCTGCGCTTTAATGTTGAGTTTAGCACTCTTAACAGCCTGTTCTGAGCCTGCTATTCAAAAAATTGAAGGTCATGCACAAGGTACGACTTATCATATCAGTTATTGGTCTAAATTACCGACAGACAGTCAGGGTATTGAAAAAAGTATCAAAGATGAATTACAGGCTATCGATAAAGTGCTGTCTAATTATCGCCCAGACTCTACAATTGAAGTCTTTAACAGTATAGAAAATACTCAAAGCCAAGAAGTGGGTGCAGAAATTGTAGAATTGGTGCGCACTGCTCGAGGTGTATATCAAGCAAGTCAAGGTTGTTATGATTTAACCACTAAGCCTTTGTTTAATATTTGGGGTTTTCACGGTGATAATCCTGCGATCCCTACGCAAGAAAAGATTGCTAATACCTTGTCATTAATAGGTATGGATAAATTAGAGGTAGTGGATGACACGCATTTGCGTAAACAACAAGCCAATATTAAGGTGGATTTATCCTCTATTGCGCAAGGCTATAGTGTCGGTAAACTCAGTCGTGTGTTAGAGCAACAAGGGATTAACGATTATTTGGTTGAAATCGGCGGGGAATTACAAACCCGGGGTGCTAAGCCAGATGAGCAGCCTTGGCGTATTGCTTTAGAGAGACCGTTGCCTAGTGAGCAGCACATGCAAAAAAGATTAACTATGCCTAAAGATTCGGTTATGGCAGTGATGACATCGGGTACTTATAATCACTACTTTGAGCATGAGGGCAAACGTTATAGTCATATTATTGATGCTCGAACCGGTTGGCCTATTGAACACGACTTGGTTTCTGTTACCGTGATAACAGATAACCCAACAGTGGCCGATGCTTGGGATACAGCCTTACTTTGTTTGGGTCAAGAAACGGGTTTAAAAGCCGCGAATGATGCCAATATCCCCGCCTTGTTTATTCAACAACAAGGTACAAATCTTATAGAAACCCGAAGTGCTGCTTTAATGGCTTTGGACAAAGTGATTATTGAATAAATTGGAATACATGCATGTCGTTTAAAAATTCTATAGCTCAGTGGTTTTCTCGTTGGAGTGATTGGACTCTGGCTCATCCGATTCGGGTGTTGTTATTAGTCATTTTGTTTACTGGATTAGCCTTTCAGTATACGGCGACACATTTAAGTATCGATACGGATACTACGGATATGGTGGCACCCAATGCACCCTTCCAAAAGAATTTACGCGCTTATGAGAAGGCCTTCTCTCAAGATATTCATACGCTATTGTTAGTCGTTGAATCAGATACACCTGAACTCACCAAAGCGGCAACAAAGCGTTTGAGTCGTATTTTGAGTGCAGATAAAACTAATTTCGAAACGGTTTACGTGCCGAGTGATAACGCGTTTTTCCATAAAAATGGTTTGCTCTATTTAGATAATCCTGAGTTACAGAGCTTGTCTAATCATTTATCTCAAGCACAAGCCTTTATTGGACGTATTTCTGAAGAGCCCAATTTAACGGGCTTCCTTTCTATATTTAATGATGCGTTAGGTAATGCGAATAAAGATCAAGCCGTACCTATTGATTTAACGGATTTGGTTAAAAAGGTGAGTTTATCGTTGCATAGAAGCATGCAGGGTGACACCAACTTGTTGTCTTGGGAAAAGTTGATCGCTGATAAAAAACTAACAGCCGGTCAAGTGGATAAAGGTTTTATTACCGTATCGCCTAAGTTTGATTTTACCCAGATTCGTCCGGCAGAAAATGCAATTAATGCCATACATAAAGCCGTAGCAGAAATTCAACAAGCTGATGTGCCCCCTGTTAAAGTTTCTATTACGGGTGAAGCAGGCTTAGAAGATGATGAGTTAGTGGGAATGAGTACGGGTACTTTTAATGCCAGTATTTTTTCTATTGTCTTGGTGTTATTTATTTTGTTGTTGGCTTATCGTTCAATTTTGTTAACGATTGCGACCTTAATATCTTTAGCGTTAGGCATGGTGTTTTGTGGTGCCTTTGCGGCCGTTGCAGTAAAAGAGCTTAACTTAATATCCGTGGCTTTTGCTGTATCTAATATTGGCTTGGGTGTTGAATACGCGATCCATTTCTGTTTACGTTATCAAGATAACTTACAGCACCACGTCCAAAAAGCGCGTGCTTTACGCAGTACTTTAATATCCACCAGTCCGTCTTTAATATTATGTGCAAGCACCACGGCGATTGGTTTATATGCATTTGTACCCACAGATTATAAAGGCGTCTCTGAACTAGGTTTATTAGCAGGGACCAGCTTGTTTATTTGTTTGGTGGTAACGTTAACGGTGCTACCCGCTTTAATACGTTATATTCCAGCGTCACCCGAAAAGTTACAACCACCCTCATCACATCCTGTTTTAGCGACTTTTGCAGAGAAAATGGCGACCTTAACGTTGCATTTTGCTAAACCCATTTCAATTATCACTGTGGTCATGGCGCTGATTTCTGTAGCGCTAGTTTTTAAGGTACAAGTCGACTTTAATCCCATTAATTTAAGAGATCCTCATACGGAATCTGTGATGGCCTTTAAGGAATTAACTAAAGATCCTGAAACCACACCGATGACTTTGACGGTGTTAGCCAATAGTCCTGAAGAAGCAAAAACCTTACAGAAAAAGCTTGGTGAATTAAAGACAGTTGATAAGACGCTGAGTATTTTTGATTTTGAACCGACAGAACAAGAAGAAAAGCTGGCAGTGATTGAGGAGATGGCCTTATTGTTAGGTTCACAAACTAAAGGCTTCCCTGCGTTGACTGAAGATCATGACCCGATTCCGGGGATCAATAAATTAATTAAGACCATTGATGCGAGTATAGCGGATAAGAAAGACCCTAATGAAATAGCGGTGCTTAATGCATTTAAGAGCGAGTTGCAGGGGGTTCTGCTTGAGTTAGACAATCGTCAAGAGCCCAGTCGTCGTCAATTTATCGAAAAAATACAAACGACTTTGTTAGGCACGTTACCCAGTGCGATGAATGAGTTGTTGGGTAGTTTAAATGCGAATGAATTCAGCTTAGATGATTTACCGGCAGATTTTAAAATTCGTTGGTTAAGTAAAGAAGGTACTTATCGCATTCAGATTTTCCCTAAGAAAGACTTAATTGATTTGGCAAATCTGCAAGAATTTATTTCAGATGTACAGACTATTGCACCTAATACTACGGACTTACCGGTCATTTATTGGGAGTCGATGAAAGAGGTGGTTTATTCTTTCCAAAAAGCCATTACGATTGCTTTAGTGGTCATTGCGTTGTTGTTATATTTTATTCGACGGAATATAACCGATACTTTATTGGTGATGACACCGTTAATTTTAGCGGGCTTATTTACCATGGCCAGTACGGTGATAACTAATACACCGATCAATTATGCCAATATTATTGCGCTGCCTCTGCTGTTGGGCTTAGGGGTGGATAACGGTATCCATATGGTAGAAAAATTACATCATTCTTTATCTGAAGAACAAAATATTTATCAATCCAGCACAGCTAGAGCTATGTTTTATGGGGCGTTAACCACGGCCTCTAGTTTTGGTGGCTTAGCCTTTTCAAGTCATCAAGGTATAGCCAGTATGGGCTTGGTGATTACGATCGGTATCTTTTGGATTATGACCTGTACTTTTGTGGTGCTACCTGCATTAAGTAAAATCGTTTTAAAAGATAGCGTTAAGGCTTAAGCGTTAAACACATTTATTATTCATTCATGGTTCCAGTAGGAACTTTATTTATATACAAGGTAAGACATTCTCATGCTAGACCCGCGTTTATTTAGAACTGAACTTGATTTTGTTACTGAACAATTAGCTCGACGTTCATTCAATTTTGATTCTGCTGCTTATGTAGCATTAGAGGCCAAAAGAAAATCAGTACAAGTAAAAACTCAAGAGTTACAGAATGAGAGAAATAGTCGTTCTAAAGCCATAGGGCAAGCTAAAGCGAAGGGTGAAGATGTTCAGCCATTATTAGACCAAGTTCAGCATCTGGGCGATGCTTTAACGGTAGCAGAGGGTGAGTTGTCGGCCATCCAGTCTGAAATGGAAGCAATTATGGAAGCTATTCCCAATATTTTGGATATGTGCGTGCCCGATGGTAAGTCTGAAGAATTAAATGTTGAATTGTCCCGTTGGGGTGATGTGCCACAGTTTGATTTTGAACCTAAAGATCACGTGGACTTAGGTGCGGCTTTAAAAGGTATCGATTTTGAGTTGGGTGTAAAGATTGCGGCCAGTCGCTTTGTGGTTTTAACAGGGCCATTAGCTAGGTTGCAACGCGCTATCATTCAGTTAATGTTAGATACGCATGCGGCAGATCATGGCTATGAAGAAACGTATGTACCGTTTTTAGTGAATGCTGAAAGTTTACGAGGTACCGGTCAGTTACCTAAGTTTGAAGCCGATTTGTTTAAAGCCAGTGATGATCCTGCCTTGTATCTTATTCCCACCGCTGAAGTACCGGTTACTAATCGTGTGAGAGATGACATTATTGATGCGAAAGATTTGCCACTTAAATATGTGTGTCATAGTCCTTGTTTTAGGAGTGAGGCGGGTGCTTACGGTCGTGATGTAAGAGGTATGATTCGTCAGCATCAATTTGAGAAAGTAGAATTGGTACAAATCGTAAAGCCAGAAGACTCTGATCAAGCGCATGAAGACTTAACAGCACACGCTGAAAATATTTTAAAGAAATTAAACTTACCGTATCGCAAGATGTTGTTATGTGCAGGCGATACGGGTTTTTCATCGGCTAAAACCTACGACTTAGAAGTGTGGCTTCCAGGGCAGGGCGCTTATCGTGAGATTTCTTCTTGCAGTAATTTTAAAGACTTTCAAGCGCGTCGTTTACAAGCGCGTTGGCGTAACCCTGAAACCGGTAAACCTGAATTAGTGCATACGCTGAATGGCTCAGGTTTAGCGGCGGGTAGAACATTAATTGCAGTGATGGAAAACTATCAAGATGCACAGGGAAATATTAGTATTCCTGAAGCATTGATTCCTTATATGGGTGGTCTAACAGTGATTTCTCTTGGAGCTAATAATGCTTAAGCTTATTAGATCTGTGGTACTCGTGTTTATATTGTTAAATGGTTTAACTGCACTAGCCGAAGATGTTACGCCACCTATCAATGTACATAAATCTGCAGTGCAAGGCGATGTTAAAGCCCAAGCGAGGTTAGCGGCAATGTATTTGTTGGGCAGTGAAGTGGATAAAGATGAACAACAAGCTTTTGAATGGTTTTTAAAGTCTGCTCAACAAGGTAATGTTGAAGCTGAAATGATCGTTGCCGCCATGTATGAAAGAGGCTTAGGTGTTAAAAACGATATTAAGTTAGCAACGCAATGGTATGAGAAGGCGGCTGCTAAAGGTAATACGACAGCGCTGGCGCTGACGGGGAAAAATGATGTCGCAAAAGGCGGCGTTGCTTTTAATTACCAGACGATGCGCTTAAGTGCCGCAAAACAAATTCCTACTGAATATGCTAAAAAAATCTTACTGACTGAATAAATATCAACATGACAATTACTACTCGTTTTGCACCCAGTCCTACCGGTTATTTACATGTAGGGGGTGCGCGCACAGCACTTTTTTCTTGGTTATATGCGCGTAAATACGGCGGCCAATTTATTTTACGCATAGAAGATACTGATTTAGAGCGTTCAACTCAAGAGTCAGTTAATGCGATTCTTGAAGGGATGGAATGGTTAGGGCTAGATTATGACGCCGGACCATTTTATCAAACTCATCATTTTGATCGTTATAAAGAAATTATTCAGCAGTTGTTAGATCAGGGTGATGCTTATTATTGTTATTGTAGTAAAGACGAATTGGAACAGCTGCGTACTGAGCAAATGGCTAATAAAGAAAAGCCGCGCTATAACGGTAAATGCAGACATTTAGGCGCCAGAGATGAGTCTAAGGAAGCTGTGATTCGTTTTAAAAATCCAGTCGATGGCGCTGTGACCATTCACGATTTAGTGAAGGGTGATATTGTGGTGGGCAATAAAGAATTAGATGATTTGATTATCGCTAGAGCGGATGGTACGCCTACTTACAATTTAACGGTTGTGGTGGATGATATGGATATGAAAGTAACGCACGTTATTCGCGGGGATGATCATATTAATAACACTCCGAGACAAATTAATATTCTGGCGGCTTTGGGTGCTGAATTGCCCTTGTACGGTCATTTGCCAATGATATTAGGGCCCGATGGGGCGCGTTTATCTAAAAGACATGGCGCTGTGAGCGTTATGCAGTTTAGAGATGAAGGGTATCTGCCTGATGCGTTATTAAATTATTTGGTGCGTTTAGGTTGGTCTCATGGTGATCAGGAGATCTTTACCATTGCCGAAATGATTCAATATTTTGAGTTAGATGATGTCAATGTTTCAGCGTCTACTTTTAACATGGAAAAGTTATTGTGGTTGAATCATCAATACATCATGAACTCTGATCCTGCTCATGTGGCTAAGCATTTAAGCTGGCATATAGGGCAGTTGGGTATTGATCTCGCTGCTGGGCCAGCGTTAGTGGATGTTGTTAAAGCCCAGAGAGAGCGAAGTAAAACATTAGTTGAGATGGCGAACGCGAGTATTTACTTTTATAAAGAATTTGATAGTTATGATGAAAAAGCGGCTAAAAAGAATTTTAATGTCGAGGCCGCCGATATATTAGCGCAATTGCGGGTTGAGTTTGAAAAAGCGCCTGTTTGGGAAGGTGAAGCTTTACATCAAGTGATTGTAGATTTATCGGAATCTTTAAGTGTGGGCATGGGTAAAGTGGCTCAACCTTTACGCGTGGCAATTTGTGGTTCTGCTGTATCACCGGCTATTGATATCACGCTATCGTTGCTAGGCAGGGAAAAAACTTTAGCCAGAATAGAAAGAGCTGTTAATTATATTCGAGCAACAAATTGACTTTGACAAATGAGCTATTTCCTGTAGAATACCCGTTCTTTACTGGGGCCATAGCTCAATTGGTAGAGCGCAACACTGGCAGTGTTGAGGTCAGCGGTTCGATTCCGCTTGGCTCCACCAATAGTAAAAGTGTTAAGATTTAAATTACGCTAGTCCCCATCGTCTAGCGGCCTAGGACACTGCCCTTTCACGGCGGTAACAGGGGTTCGAACCCCCTTGGGGACGCCATAATTTATCTGTGTGATAAACAGTTAGCGTTTATAAATATAGTTTTGGTTAATCATGTTTTGATTAATTTAGGCCAGACTAAACCAGTTTTAGTCCCCATCGTCTAGCGGCCTAGGACACTGCCCTTTCACGGCGGTAACAGGGGTTCGAACCCCCTTGGGGACGCCATAATATTAAAAAGGCTTATCTATTGATAAGCCTTTTTTTTGTCTTTCAGTTTGGTGATGATTGTTTATCGTAATGTCCTGGTTGTAAAATTCAATCCCACCAATATAATGCTTAGGGTGTTCAGCTTTTTTAAAAGGAATCAAAATGGATAATGTAAGAAAATTAGTGATAGGCATGTCGTTAATGGCTGTGATGCAATTTGCTGGTGCAGTTGAAACATTAAAGGTATGCGCAGATCCTTTAAATCCTCCGTATTCAACTAAAGATGAGCAAGGGTTTGAGAATAAAATTGCTGAACTGTTTGCTAAAGAATTAGGTCAAAAAGTTGAATATACGTGGTTTGCACAACGTATAGGTTTTATCCGTAATACCTTAACAGCCGATGTTAATGATTGGGATGCTACAAGTAATAACTATAAATGTGATTTAGTTATGGGTGTGCCTACGGGTTACGATTTAACTTTAAATACAGAGCCTTATTACAAATCAACTTATGTATTATTAATTGCTAAAGGTCGTGGATGGGATGATATTAAATCAGCGAATCAATTAACTGAGCTAGCTGATACTCAATTAGAAAAATTAAAAATAGCGATGTTTGATCGGGGGCCTGGCACAACTTGGCTGCAGCAAAATGGTTTACTTGATCAAGGTATTTCTTATCAATCGATGTCGGGTGACAGTGAAAATAATGTCGCTATGCAAATCGATAAAGATTTTAAAGCTAAAAAGATTGATATGGTTATCTTATGGGGGCCAATGGCTGCTTATGTTATCTCTCAGAGTCCTAAAGACAGCTATAACATGATTGCTATGCAGGCAGCACCTGGGATTAGGTTCGACTTTTCGATGGCAATGGGTGTTCGAAAGGGTGATAAAGACAGAAAAGCGGCGTTAGATAAATTGATTGTGAAGAACGCCGATAAAATTAACAAGATTATTGAAAGTTACCAGGTACCTTTATTACCACTACAAAAATAAACAGCTGATGGGGTAATCTGTAAAGGCAAGCTGAATTATTGAGCCTACCTTGTTTCAATAAGATTTATTTTCTATTAAATAACGCGATTAAGTGTGTAAAGTGAGCCACTTTATCATGTGATAATTGTGGCCACTGAAAGCGCCATTTCCAATTCCCTACCGTCGTGCCAGGAACATTCATGCGCGCATCAGACCCTAGATCAAGTATGTCTTGCATAGGAATAATAGCTAAGTTTGCAACAGAGCTAAGCGCGGCTTCTATTAGCGCACTGTGAAGAGGGATAGAAGGCTTACCCAAATAATCATAAGCATGATTTCTTTCATGGTCTTGAATGCTTTGGGTCCAGCCTATAGTGGTGTCATTGTCGTGGGTGCCGGTATAAACAACGCAGTTTTGTACATAGTGGCTGGGTAAATAGGGGTTATCTGGGCCACTTCCAAAAGCGAAGTGTAAAATTTTCATGCCGGGTAAATTAAAGTCATCTCTTAAGGCTTCAACTTCAGATGTGATAATGCCTAAATCTTCAGCGACCAAAGGGATAGCACCGAATTTTTTCTCAATCGCTTTTAGTAAGGCTCCTCCTGGGGCTGTAACCCATTCACCTTTTTGTGCAGTCGGTTCGGTTGCAGGTATTTCCCATGCAGCTTCAAGTCCACGGAAGTGATCAATTCTTAGAATGTCAAATTGTTCTAATTGCGTCTCCATGCGTTCAATCCACCATTTGAAGCCATTTTTACTGAGATACTTCCAGTCATAATGGGGGTTACCCCAGCGCTGTCCTGTTTCAGAAAAATAATCGGGAGGTACGCCGGCGACAACTGACATTTCACCGTCTTTGGTAAGTTTAAAAACATTTCGATTAGCCCATACATCAGCGCTGTCATAAGAAACGAAGATGGGGATGTCGCCAAATATGAGGACGTCATGTGCATTGGCGTAGGCTTTTAAGGCCATCCATTGTTTAAAAAAAACGAATTGCTCAAATTTTATATTGCGGATGTCTTCGGCTAGGCGGGTAGACGCTTCTTTTAAGGTTTTAGAATCTCGTTCTTTAAAGGGGGTCGGCCATTGATTCCAAGATTGTTGATTAAACAATTTTCTAAGCGCCATGAAGAGAGCAAAGTCGTTTAACCAAAACGCTTTGTCTTTACAGAATTTGGCAAATTCATCTTTATCTTTTTGTGTAGCGCGATCTAAAAAGCCTTCGTAAACTTTTGCTATTAAACAACTCTTATTAAATATATCACTGCCTTGACACTCATCACATTGGTCAGAAGGTTTCAGCCAGTCGAGTTCAACTAATGACTCTAGATCGATTAATGAAGGATTGCCAGCGTGTGCGGATAAACATTGATAAGGAGAGCCATCAGCATGAGGCATGCCTAACGGTAGGGTTTGCCATACTGTAATGCCAGCACTTTTTAGAAAGTTAATGAAATTATAGGCTTCTTTACCTAAATTACCCTGCTTATCAGAACCAGGTAAGGAGGAAATGTGCAGGAGTACGCCTGCTCTGCGTTTATTTAAAAGGTTATCCACAAATATGCCTCGTTAATGTTCAACACCTGGTCGCATTGCTCCACCCATACTGGGGTCACCATGGCCTCGTGTAAAGGATTCTGCCAGGTAAGCCGGAGGCTCTTCGCCTAATAAAAGATATAAATTAGTTAGATTAAGTCGGAATTGCTTTTCGAAACTACTGACAGCCTCTCCCGGGTTGTAGTCTCCAAACCACCAGAACCAGTCAGATCCTTCACATACTGCGAGTTGAAATTCTGCTTCTAGTATTTGTTGAGTTGTTAAACGCTTAGATAGTATCGCTGTATCGAAAACACATTTTACGTCACCAAGCATATCCCAGCCACGATTTTTATCAGCCGAACCAATCCACGTAGAAAATGTACCATAAACCCAGCTACCTGCTGTTAATTTATTTAATGGATATATCGTTGAATTGTTGTTTAAACATTCGGAAAAGGTACATAAATCAATAGCGGGGTGCGTTGATAAGCGTTTGTAAAAAGCATTAAGGAATTCATAGCCGTTATTGGGAAAGTACTCCCACGCATTTTCACCATCCATAATAATTGAAACGACTTTGTCCCCAGGTTCATGTGCAGCTATATTTTCTATGTGTTTAATAAAATCGTTAACAGCGTCTTCTGCTTGCCATTTTGAATATTCAAAGCCAATCAGATCGGATAAGCCATCATCTCTAAAAAAACAGCTGATATTCGTGTTTATTAATTGATAGGGGTGATGTATGTCCATTGTGTTATTAGGCCTTAAACTGTTATGTAAGACAGATCCTCCGCTCGCAGTCCATTTAAAGCCAAAATCACTTAAAACCTGTAAAGTTTCATTGCTGATACTGCCTTCCGATGGCCAGCAGCCCGTTGCTTTAATCCCGAAATAATGTTCAAAAGTTTGCATGCCTTTTTGTAGATGCCACAGAACGCGTTCTCTACCTTGTGGGTAATTCTTTAATTTGGGTAAAGGCGCTTCGGGCATGGCCTCATGTGCAGAGTTTAAATCAAGCAATAAAGGCATTATAGGGTGGGCATAAGGCGTGACCGAAAGTTCTATTTGGCCCTTTTCAGCTAACACTTTGTAGCGATTAACTACCGATTCAATTAATTCGCCGATAATTGTAAACAATAGGGTTCTGTCTTCGAGAGTGAAGTTTGTGGCCTTGGCAATTAAGGCTTGTATGCGCTTATCACTCTGCTTGACTGACTCAGCTATCCAAGCTAAATGATACCAAACCAACATGTCCTCAAGAAATTGAGTGCTAATGTAGTTTAAAGCATAGAAGTGATGTTCTAACCAAGTAGCTATCTTAGCTAGGTTTTTAAACGCGAGGTATCGATTGATTTGTCGTTCTTTATTGGCACGTAAACAATCTTTAATTAATTGCCAGTAAAGTGGTTGATCTTCGGGAGGGTAGGGAGCAATTAAGGCGCTGAGTAGTGGGTCATTTAAGGGGAGTCCCTCTTTGAGATACAGATGGATTTGCTGAACATAATCATCAATTTGTTCTAATAGTATTGGCGCAAAATTAACGACTGCTTTTGCTTGTGGCGTTGACTCTAAGTGAGCGGCCATGTCCACATAGTCTTTTATGACATGTAGATAGGTCCACGGTAGCTTAAATTCACCCGATTTTAAATCCCTATATTCCGGTTGATGCATGTGCCAGCATAAGACTAGCTTTAACTTATTTGTGTCAGTCATTTTAATAAATTCTCACAAAATATAGCCATGTAGCGGCGGGATCAGTAAATACTACATATTAAAATTAATTTTTTGCTTATGAATTTATAGTCACACGAATTAAGCACTGCAACCTCTTTATATTTGAGGCTAACAGTGCTTATTAGCTTATCTTATCTAACGTAATGCAATCGTTGTCCCAACATGTCGGGAGTCACTAATACTACGCCACCCGCACTGACATGAAATCTTTTTTCATCATCAGCTCGGTTTTCACCAATTATCGTACCTTCAGGGATATCACAGCCTTTTTCAATAATGGCTTTGGTGATTCGGCAATGACGGCCAATGTTAACTTCAGGTAGTAAAATGGAATCCTTCACTGAGCTATAAGAGTTGACTCTTACATTTGAGAATAATAATGAATGTCTAACAGCTGCGCCAGAGATAACGCAGCCGCCAGAAACCATTGAATCCACTGCGAGACCTCTTCTGTCATCGTCATCAAATACAAATTTAGCGGGAGGCGTTTGTTCTTGATGAGTCCAAATTGGCCACGTATTATCGTATAAGTTTAGGCCAGGGTTAACGCCAATGAGTTCCATATTGGCCGCCCAATAGGCGTCTATGGTTCCTACATCGCGCCAGTAACTTTGGGCTCCGCTTTGTAAATCTAAGAAGGGGTAAGCATTGACAATATATTTATCAATAACGGCTGGAATAATGTCTTTACCAAAATCATTGGTCGAGTTTTTATTGTCTGCATCTTTGAGCAACTGCTCAAAAAGGAAACCAGTGTTAAAAATATAGATACCCATTGAGGCCAATGCTGTATCAGTTCTGCCTGGCATAACAGGGGGGTGTTCTGGTTTTTCTACAAAGGCTTTTACGCGACGATTGTCATCAACATCCATCACGCCAAAGGCTGTTGCTTCTTCTAGGGATACTTCAATACAGCCAATAGTTAAGTCGGCTTTTTTCTGAATGTGATCAGCGAGCATCGCGCTGTAATCCATCTTGTAGATATGGTCGCCCGCTAATACTAAAATGTGACTTGGATTTCGGCTACGCAATATATCAATATTTTGGAAGATTGCATCAGCAGTACCTTTGTACCAAGAATTTTCATCATGTCTTTGTTGAGCAGGCATTAAATCAACGTACTCACCAAACTCACCTCGTAAGAATCCCCAGCCTTGTTGAATATGGCGGATGAGAGAGTCAGATTTGTATTGAGTTAAGATCCCGATTTTTCGGATGCCAGAATTGACACAGTTTGATAATGGAAAGTCGATAATGCGAAATTTACCACCAAAAGGAACGGCTGGTTTCGCCCTCCAGTCAGTCATGTTCATCAATCTTGAGCCACGGCCGCCAGCTAATATTAATGCAATTGTGTTTCGGGTCAATTGACCTAAATTTGGGTCAAATTGGTTATTGCTTGGCGCTGACATTTTTTATCTCCATGCTGATATAGATATTACAACTCAAAGTTATTTTGGTAAGATTTACTCGACATTCATTCTACTACTACACCAAGGCCATTTAAAGTGAAAAAGCATTCTGATAAGACGGTTGACTCTGATACTGCAAAAACAATCTCAGATAAAACAGAAGTTAATGCGCCAGATTCTGAAATTATCACAGAAGTTAAAAAAGTTGCGCCCAAGCCTAAGACGGCAACAGCAATTAAAAAAGTGGTGAAAACGAAGGTGGGAAATCAAGAAGAAGTTAAGGTGGCTAGGCCAAAAGCAATTAAAAAAGCATCTTTAAACTCAGGTGTTTACGAATTAAATGAAGATGAGCAAAAAATTATTTCAGCTAAGCATCATGACCCTTTTGCAATTTTAGGTAGGCATGAAGAAGATCAGAAAATAAAGATAAAAGTTTATCTGCCTTATGCTGAAACGGTTAGTTTAAGTCATGATGGCTCTGAATTAGAGCGTTTAACGGGTTCTGATTTTTTTGAATATTATACAGATGCTAAAACACTTCCTGTTCACTATGAATTAACGTGGATTGACAAGGATGGTTATGCCCATAAAAATTATGATCCTTATGATTTTGGCGTGCAGTTACCTGCGTTTGATCAACACTTATTTGGTGAAGGCAAGCATTGGCATATTTATCAAAAACTAGGGGGGCATTGTTACAGTGTAGATGGAATTGACGGCGTTTTATTTACAGTTTGGGCACCCAATGCGGGGCGTGTCAGTATTGTCGGCGACTTTAATCGCTGGGATGGTCGTTGTAATCCTATGCGTAGCTTGGGGGGGAGTGGTATCTGGGAGATTTTTATTCCGGGACTAAAAGCGGGCTCCTTGTACAAGTTTGAAATCCTCAATCGTTATACTCAAGAAATTTTATTAAAGACAGATCCTTACGGACAGCAATTTGAATTCCGTCCCAACACTTCTTCTATCGTTGTTAAAGAAAAAAACTACGATTGGCAAGATGAGCAATGGCTCACTCAACGTGCGAAGCGGGATTGGTTACATGAACCTATGTCTATTTATGAAGTGCATTTAGGTTCCTGGAGACGTGATAATCAAAATAACTTTTTAACTTATCGTACGTTGGCTGTTGAGTTGGTTAATTACGTAAAACAAATGGGTTTTACACATGTTGAATTATTGCCTGTTACAGAACATCCTTTTGATGGGTCTTGGGGTTATCAGACCACGGGTTATTTTGCGCCTACTAGTCGACATGGTTCACCCGATGATTTTCGTTTCTTCATAGATACGTGTCATCAAAATGGCATTGGGGTGATTTTAGATTGGGTGCCCGCACATTTTCCAAAGGACGCTTTCGCTTTAGCACGTTTTGACGGTAGTGCGCTTTATGAGCATGAAGATCCGCGTAAAGGTGAGCACCGTGATTGGGGGACTTTAATCTATAACTACGGTCGTAATGAAGTTAAAAACTTTTTATTAGCCAGTGCAAACTTTTGGTTAGAGGAGTATCACTTAGACGGTTTAAGAGTGGATGCGGTAGCTTCTATGTTGTATCTAGATTATTCGCGTGAAGCCAATGATTGGGTACCTAATCAATATGGCGGAAATGAGAATTTAGAGGCTATTGATTTTTTTAGACAACTCAATGCCGTGACTCATGATTTGCATCCGGGTACGGTAATGATGGCTGAAGAATCAACTTCTTGGCCGCAAGTCACTCGCCCAACATGGACAGGTGGTTTAGGTTTTTCCATGAAATGGAATATGGGCTGGATGCACGATGTGCTGAGCTATATGAGTGAAGAACCTATTCATCGTAAATATCATCATGACAAATTAACTTTTGGAATGTTATATGCGTTTACTGAGAATTTTACGCTACCGTTTTCACATGATGAAGTGGTGCATGGTAAGGGTTCATTAATCAGTAAAATGCCAGGGGATGAATGGCAACGTTTTGCTAATCTAAGATTGTTGTACACTTTCATGTATACCTATCCAGGTAAAAAATTATTATTCATGGGCTGCGAGTTTGGACAAGGCACAGAGTGGAATGCTAATAGAGAGTTAGATTGGTATGTTTTAGATTATCCTCATCACAAAGGCATGCAAACTTTAGTTAAAGATTTAAATAATGTATACAAAACACATCCCGCTTTATTTACGCATGATTTTGAACCGCAAGGTTTTGAGTGGCTTGATTGTCATGATGTGCAACAGTCAATCATCAGTTATAGACGCAAGAGTATGCATGAAGAAATTATTGTTATTCTTAATTTTACTCCCGTGCCTAGAGAAAATTATCGATTAGGCGTCCCCTATGAAGGGACATACACTGAGATATTTAATTCAGACTCTAAATTTTATGATGGTAGTAATGTGGGTAATGGTGCAGTAGTTTCTGAAACAGTTGCATGGATGAATCAGCCTTATTCCGTTAATCTTAACGTACCTCCTTTGGGTGCTTTAGTTTTGAAAATATAAGCAATACAAATATCCACTATTTAAAAGCTACTTATTAAACGATTTTAGATTAAATGAAAAAAATTCTTTTTGTAACCAGTGAGGCACATCCGCTTATCAAAACTGGAGGTCTCGCGGATGTCTGCGGAAGTTTACCTAAAGCCTTAGCCGAGCTGGATCAAGATATAAGACTCATTATTCCTAATTATCAAGCATTGAAGTCGACAGAAAGTGTGCGCTTTTTGTTTTCTTTACGTGTTGATAATCGAAATATAAACATTTTGGAAACAAGATTACCTGATAGTCAGGTTGTTGTTTGGCTGGTTGATTATCCAACTTTTTATAACTATCCAGGAAATCCTTACGTGGATGAGACGGGAGAGCCATGGGCTAATAACGCAGAACGATTTGCTTTGTTTTGTCGAGTAGTCGTTGAAGTAGCGATGGATAGAGGCTATCAAGATTGGAAGCCTGATGTTGTTCATTGTAATGATTGGCAATGCGGATTAGTTCCAGCGCTTTTATCCTTGGAGCAGGATAGGCCTGCGACCTTATTTACTATTCATAATATGGCTTATCAAGGTTTATTTCCTGTCAGTGAAGTGGCTTTATTGAATCTCCCCGGTCAATTATGGCACCCAGAGGGACTTGAATTTCATAGTAAATTATCTTTTATTAAGGGCGGCTTGGTTTATTCGGATTACATAACGACGGTCAGTCCCACTTATGCTACAGAGATTCAGACGGCTGAATACGGTTATGGTCTTGAAGGATTGTTGGAGCATCGTAAAGAGTCTTTGGGTGGGATTATAAATGGTATTGATTTAGATCAGTGGGATCCAGAAACAGATGCGTATCTCACACATAATTTTTCGATAACTACGCTTGATCAAAAGCGCCTAAATAAGAAAGAGTTGCAAACGAGATTTTCATTGCCGATTAACGAAAATGTGCCATTGTTTGGTTTGATTGGGCGATTAGTTGAGCAGAAAGGCATAGACTTAATTTTGGAATGTCTGCCGGAAATGCTAAGTATGAGTGTGCAATTTGTGTTGCTTGGCAGTGGCGATAAAGACTTTGAAAAGTTAGTACAAAAGTTAGCGCAAGAATATCCAGATAAGATGGCGATTAAAATTGGTTATGATGAAAGTTTGGCGCATTTAATAGAGGCCGGTTCAGATATCTTTTTGATGCCATCAAGATTTGAACCGTGTGGTTTAAATCAAATGTACAGTCAGCGTTATGGCACGATTCCTATCGTTAGAAAAACCGGTGGCTTAGCAGACACGGTAATTGATACATTGCCAGATACATTATTAAATAATACGGCCAGTGGTATTGTTTTTAATGAGGCCAGTGCTAGTTCTTTATTAGAGTCTATAAAGCGAGCATTAGTGCTTTATAGCATCCCTAGTAGTTGGAAAAAAATGCAAATCACAGGGATGAAAAAAGATTTTTCTTGGCAAAAGAGCGCCGAGCAATATTTAGCTTTATACGATAGTCTTTAATAACGGATCACATCAAACTGATTATTGATGTGATCCATTGATCCGGTGGTTGTATCTATGAATGAAGTTCAATTGCTGTATGTAGAAAATGTAATTTATAAGAAGAAAACGACTCTTATTCAAGAGCTAACTTTTTTTATAAAAGTACATAATTTAAGTCCCGATAAGATTTGTGAAGTGGTGTGGACAGGTGAAGATGATGAGTGGCATACACTATCTGCACATTTCCACAGTCCAATAGATGAAGACCAAGAGTACTGGAAAGCCAGTGTTACTTTTCAAGCGAGTGATGATCAGTCATTACCGGGCAATATTGAATGTGTACTGCGCTATAAGGTGCTTGATGAAGAATATTGGGATAATAATCAGGGACTCAATTATTTTAGTCAGGCAGATTCCGGTGTTCGACTGACTCATTCTCAGGCTATTCAAAACATTGGGTTTGATAATAAATTTTATCAAGGACAATGCTTTCTTCCCGTTACCATTGCGGTTCAACAAAATATTAAAGTTGACGCTATCGTTATTCATTGGACCACCGATAATTGGCGCACTACCCAAAAGACAGTCTGTCAATATAAGCGAAACCATTGGTCTGATAATCAAGGCAGTTATGCGCGTAACCCCAATCAATATGGCGTACAAATTTGGGGCGCTTTACTTAAAATAGAAGATCCTTTCTCATTACAGTATAGTCTTTGCTGTGAAACTAAGAATGTAGCCTACTGGGATAATAATTTTGATAAGAATTATTCTTTAACACATGATTTGTTACGGATCCTTATTCTCAATTTACATTGTTATCAGGAAGCCGATCAAGATTATAAGTTTTCACAAATAGCGAAAGCGATTGATGAGCAACAAGTGGACGTGATTTGTTTGCAAGAGGTTGCAGAATTGTGGAATAACGGTCATGGTGATTGGGATAGTAATTCCGCCAAGATAATCAATGATAGGCTTAAAAACCCCTATTATTTATACACTGATTGGTCTCATTTAGGCTTTGATAAGTTTCGCGAGGGTGTGGCTATTTTAAGTCGCTTTCCATTGCTAAAAAAAGCCTCAAAATATGTTTCTTCTGATACAAATCCAGAAAGTATTAATTCAAGAAAAATAGCAATGGCTCAGGTCAATGTACCTTATATGGGGTTGATTAATTTATATTCTGCACATTTAAGCTGGTGGATTGATGGGTTTTCTGAACAGTTTAATAATTTAAATGTATGGGCAACAACACAGCATTCAGGAGAGGTGCAAGCGACATTGTTGTGCGGAGACTTTAATGTTGTACCTAAATCAGAGGGTTATGATTTAGTGGTCAAAGAAGGGTACGAGGATGTTGTTAATCATGTGCAAAGTAGTCTTGAAAATAGTTTTAAAGTGACTGATCACTATTGGCGAGATTATCCTGCTGAGGATCATCGTATTGATTATGTTTTTATGAAGACACAAAGTGCTTTGCAAACTGTTTCTGTAAGGCCCATATTTACTGAGCATGATTATGGTCGTGTGTCTGATCATTGTGGATATTTAATGACGTTTGAGCCAAAGTAAATAAAACAGATTAGGTCTTGATATGCCAATAGCAGAGCATTACGCCATGCCACTTGCTGGGGTGTTGGGTGGTTACTTCCAAAGAGTAAATGATTTTAATGATAAATTTCAGGTGCGATGGGGAAAGATAGATTTTGATGTTTTTTATGGCACCCAAGTTAATGTAAAAACTGTCTTAAAAGTTTATCGAGAAGCCGGGCTTTGCGAAACTTATTTAGTAGACACAGATGCCTATGATATTCAATGGAATCGACATAAGCGCCGAACTAGAGATTTTTATATTTTGCCGTGGTCTAAACACTTCGGACATATCAACTGCATTAAGTTTTCTTATATTATTCATTTAGGTGAGCGGTCAATAGCCTCGCAAAATGAATATATCTATATGGATGGTCATCATATCCGTAGCGATGATGATCAACATCGACACATTTCTCATGAGTATTGCATTCATAATTCTTTTTATACGCATGAGTTAAATGCTGGGCAACTGCAGAGTGATGCCGATTGGTATAACCATCATTTCGACACTCTAAATTTGACGCCAAAGTTTACTAAAGGCCAGCAATATCATCCTTACCACCCTAAACGATATCTTCATGATCATATAGATAAAGTCATACGAAGTAAGTGGGAAAACCCAGAGCGCTTGTGCACTATAAAAGTGAGCGTGGATTGTATTGATGATACGGATTTCACAGCCCATTTGATCTATGCAAGTCATCAGGGAGTCTTGGTTCAGTGCATTGTCGATTGGCGAAAAATGACCTTAACAAATAGTGATAATTACGCACACTTAAAGTCTGCAAACGTAGAGTTAATTGGCGTATTTTGTACGCCTAAGCATCATTTGATAGAAGTTGAGCCCGATATGCATACTAAGTTTGTCATTTTTAATGATGAAGATTGTATTCTGGGTTCGTTTAATATTACTTTTGATCGATGGTGGGCTAATTGGGAATCAGGGATGACATTTCATTCCAAAGGCGTGTGTCGATTGTTGGATAATATTTTTCAGAGTCAGCGAGGGGGCGTGAATCAAAGATATGGAATTGATCCACTCAGTCACTTTAATTTACTCTACACTTTTGGGCGTCAGATGTTGCTGAATGGCAAGCCTTATAGGCCACATCATGCTATTTTGGCTGAAGTACATCGTGCCAAGCATTCCATTAAATTATGTTTATTTTTGATGGGTGATTTATTAGGCGAGCATCATGATAGTGTGGTCGATGCCTTAATACATGCGAAAAATCGTGGGGTAGATGTACATATTCTTTTCAATGGACATCTCGCTAGGCAGGGTAAGATTGGTGTTGAGCGATCAATGTCAGATGAGTTGCAACGACCCTTATTGCCATCAATACAGCATTTAAAAAACTCAGGCATTAGTGTGGGTTTGGTCTATGGTCAAGACGATCATCGTGTACCGTACTCACCGATTCATTCAAAATACTGCGTTATCGATGAAACCGTAGTGTTAGAGGGTAGTTTTAATTGGTACAACACCTCGGTTTTTTCGCATGATTTATTAGTGATAGTTAATAATCATAAAGTAGCACAACCGTATCTTTATGAGTTTCAGCAGATACAAAACTCCTTTAGAGTTTATTACTAAAAGTGTGGCCCTCACAAGTAAATTTATTTTTTAAGTTCAAAACTATTTTGATAAAACCTATCATTTACTCAAAGAAGTTTTTATAAACTTACTGAAGACAAATATGATTCAAACGTGATGGAGTGCGTCAAATAACCTTTAAAAACCAACTGATTGAACATCAATTTAAAACAAGTCATACTGCTGACATATAACAATGTAAATAATACTAAGGGTTTATGGCTGTAACGCAATACGAATTTGATCCAAGTTATGGATATACGTTAGAAACTTTACTCAATGTGAGTGCGCCTAAGGAGCCTAAAGATTTTGATGCATTTTGGGAGCAGCGATATCAAAGAGCATTAAAAATTGATGCAAATCCACAAACAAAGCTTATTTCTGAGAACACGTCTGGCTGGCAGGTGTTAGGAATACGTTATACATCAACAGATAATTTTATTATTCGAGGCTGGTTATTATTACCAGCTTCTGGTGTTATTAAGAGAGGCTTTGTTGTGGGTCATGGGTATGGTGGTTGTGATGGTCCTGAGCTTAAATTTCCTTTTAAAGATGCAGCAATACTCTTCCTATGCTTTAGGGGGTTGGCACTTAGCGCACATCCAGAAATATCCTCAGAACCTTACTGGCATGTTTTGCACAATATTGATGAAAAAGACAAATACATATTGGGTGGCTGTGTTGAGGATGTATGGCTAGGCGTTAGTGCATTATTATCTTTGTTCCCCTTTTTGTCGGGACATATTGGGTACATGGGTATTAGTTTTAGTGGGGGTATTGGAGCATTAGCGTTGGCATGGGATGATCGAATTAGCAAAGGACATTTAAATGTCCCCACTTTTGGTAACCAAGTATTGCGCTTAAGGCTTCAAACACATGGAAGTGCCTATAGTGTTCAGCAATATTATTTAAGTCATAAAAAACAGACGATTAAGGTTTTGCGTTATTACGATGCGGCTATTGCAGCTAAGCGTATTAAGATGCCCGTTCATTTTGCTTGCGCACAATTTGATCCTTGTGTTGCCCCGCCGGGGCAGTTCGCCATTTGTAACTCAGTGGGATCAGAAAAACAACTCTATACTCTAGAGGCGGGTCATCATGATTACCCTAATAAGCATCATCAAGATGTTGATTTGATGCAACAGCTTGAAGTTTTTTTTGCCTCTTTGATAGGTGAGTAATTATAAATTGAAGGGTGGTGTTTTTTGCTAATAATGACAGCAGAGTTAGAAGTGATAATTTGACTTTAATATGAGAAGTTGCAATGAATCGAGAATATCATAAGTGGCGGAGTAAGCAATTAGGGCGAGACATGGAGTTGTTGGTCTTTGGGCATGCCGGTGCAAAAGTATTAGTTTTGCCATCTCGGTTTGGGCGATTTTATGAATATGAGAATTTAGGTATCGTAAAGTCACTACAAGCGAAAATTGAACTAGGTTATCTCCAGCTCTATTGTATTGACAGTGTTGATGCAGAGAGTCTTTATAATAAACAAGCCCATCCCAAAAGTCGCATATCACGACATATCGAATATGAATCGTATATTGTCGAAGAAGTCATGCCCTTTATGAATGAAAGGAATCCTCATGAGTGTGTTATCTCTCATGGCTTAAGTTTGGGTGCTTTTCATGCCGCCAATATCGCATTCCGTTATCCACACTTTTTTAAAAAATTAGTCGCATTCTCAGGTCGTTACGACCTAACGTTAAACGTAGAGTACTTTAATGATTTGTTTGATGGTTATTATGATGAGGATATTTATTTTCATACGCCGAATCATTTTTTACCGAATTTAGACTGCTCTTGGCGATTAAATAGTCTCAGAGATATGGACATCGTTTTAGTCATTGGAAAGGAAGATCCTTTTTTAGAAAATAATTTCAGGCTCAGTGAAATACTAAAATCTAAAAATATAGATCATCAGTTATTTCTTTGGGATGATAGGGCGCACAGCGGGTATTATTGGAGGCGAATGGCAAGACTTTATATCTAGTAAACGCCTTGATTTAACAAATACTTTTCTTCTGGCATAAAATTCCTTTATAATACGCGGTTCATCGAGGCAGATCGCCTCTCCTTGCTTTACCTTCTTTTTAAGACAGAGAAGGGAGGCTTAACCGAAAGGAAAAATAATGCGACATTACGAAATTGTCTTTTTAGTCCATCCGGATCAATCAGCTCAGGTTCCTGCAATGATTGACCGTTACAAGTCAACAATTGAAGCTTCTTCTGGCAAGATCCACCGTTTAGAAGACTGGGGTCGTAGACATTTAGCTTACCCCATTAGAAAAATTCACAAAGCACATTATGTTTTATTAAACATTGAGTGTGATCAAGCTACTTTAGAAGAATTAGAAAGTGGTTTCCGTTTTAATGATGCTATTTTGCGTAGTATGACTTTATTGCAAAAAGAGGCCATCACTGAGCCATCTTTAATCGCAACTTCAACTGCTGAAGAAAATAAAGCGGCTGAATCAAGAGCTAAAGAAGCTGCTGCAAGAGAAGCTGTTATAGTGCCTGCAACAGGTGATGTTGACGAAGAAATCGACTTAGATGATGTTGATTTTGACGCTGATATAGATGACGCTGACGATATCATCGTTGAATAACACGATAACTTTATTAGATAACGGAAATTAATATGGCACGAAATATTAGACGTAAGAAATTTAGCCGAGTTAGCTCAGAAAGCGGCTCTCAAATTGATTATAAAGATCTAGATTTATTAAGCGATTATATTACTGAAACAGGCAAGATTGTACCTAGCCGTATTACAGGAACTAGCGCTAAGCATCAAAGACAAATCTGTGTTGCAATCAAACGTGCGCGTTTTATTGCATTACTACCGTTCTGCGACGCACACAAATAACAGCATAAATCGGCAGGGGCAGTGAATTTTTTAGCGACCTATATTATGCGGGGGCGTATTCAAGCCATGATAGTGGCTACGTCTCTTGCATTATTGTCACTAATGATGCCTCCCGTAAGTGTTTTAAGTTCAGCTACTGTAGCTCTTGTCACCTTAAGATTGGGTGCAAAAGAGGGGCTTACAATATTGGGTTGTTCAAGTTTAGCAACTGCAATATTAGGTTTTTTAGTTATCGGTAGTTTCCAGTTTGCATTAATGTATGTCATGGTGCTTTGGTTGCCAGTTTGGCTGATAGCAATAGTGTTAAGAGAAAGTAGATCGTTATTCTTAACTATTGAAATAGCCGTATGGGTAGGTGTTATAGGTGTTATAGGGTTTTATCTTTATGACGCTGATCCAGCTACACTTTGGAAATCTATATTGACGCAAATGATTCCTGTAGAGGCTCCTGTTGTGGATCTTCAGCAGAAAATGGATATGCTAGTGCATTACATGACAGGAATTATAGCCGTAGGCTCTGTATGCGGATTATTATTTGGGTTGTTTCTGGGAAGATGGTGGCAAGCTAATCTATATAATCCAGGTGGCTTTAAGCAAGAATTTTTATTTTTGCAATGTAAAGGCAGGTTGTCTGTTGGAGCTTTTGCTCTTGTAGGTATTGCCGTAGCAACTTCTGGCGTTATTTCTGAGATAGTTTGGAACACAACAATTCTATTGTTTGTTCTATTTGCCGTTACAGGTACTGCTGTTTTGCACACTGTTTTCTCAAAGATGAAGTTGGAGCGATTTATTGTACCTATGTTGTACATAACTCTCTTTTTGATACCCCATGCTATCTTATTGGTTGTATTGGTTGGTTTGAGTGACCCGTGGTTGAACTTACGTAAAATTAAAATCGAATCTACACACGCTTAACAGCGTATAAATATTGGTTAATAACCGAAAGGTGAGGATAAAAAGATGGAAGTTATTCTTCTTGAAAAGATAGCAAATTTGGGTAACCTAGGTGACAGAGTCACTATTAAATCAGGTTATGGAAGAAACTATCTTGTTCCACAAGGTAAAGCAGTTGCAGCAACAGCAAACAAAATTGCTGAATTTGAAGCGCGACGTGCAGAACTAGAACAAGCTGCTAAAGAAAAATTACAAGCGGCTCAAAAAATAGGCACAGAATTAAGCAAATTAGAAATCTCAATCGCTCATAAAGCGGGTGATGAAGGCAGATTGTTTGGTTCTATTGGTACTCATAACATATCAGAAGCCATTACTGCTGCGGGTATCGCTATCGAAAAACACCAAATTCGTTTGCCACACGGTGCAATACGAAACATTGGCGACTATGATATCGACATCAACTTACACTCTGATGTGATCGTTACTTTAAGCATTAAAGTAGTCGCTGAAGCATAATAGTTTAAAACGCAAGGTATCAAAGACGTTGGTTATTATGGCCAATGATCTTTGAACCTTGTTTTATTATGCGTGTTATTTACACCGTTTTATTTTATTTCCTAACTCCTTTTATACTGTTACGTCTATTCTGGCGAAGTATTAAGGCACCTGACTATCGATTGAGATGGTTGGAACGATTTGGCTTTTATAAGCAAATCTATCCCCAAGATGTGATTTGGTTTCATGCTGTCTCCGTAGGAGAGGCTGAAGCATTATTCCCCCTGCTTAAGTTAATTCAACAGCGAAATTCTGACGCAAATATCTTAATTACCACCACCACTCCAACTGGATCAGCACGCGTTAAAGCTGTAATGGCTGAGTCAGTGAGTCATGTTTATCTGCCTTATGATATGCCCGATTCGGTCAATCGGTTCATTGCTAAGTTTAAGCCTAAGTTGGCAGTCATTATGGAGACTGAAATCTGGCCTAATTTGTATAGGGCTTGTGCAAATAATCATATTCCGCTCTATGTTATCAATGCACGGTTGTCAGAGAAATCTGCACGGGGCTATCAAAAAATACCATCGCTCGTGAACATAGCTTTGGCCAGCATTAAAAGTATTGCTACTCAAACGCAAGAGGATACTGATCGGTTTATTGGAATAGGCGCGAATAAAGCATGCGTTTTAACTTTAGGTAATATTAAGTTTGATCTTGAGGTTTCTGAATCTGTTATTTCAAGTGGTGCAGAGTTAAAAGAAACGTTGTTTGCTGGCCGCTTTGTATGGGTTATTGCTAGTACTCATAAAGACGAAGAAGCTATTTTCTTAGCGATATATAAACAGTTAAAATTAAAGATTCCACAATTACTATTGCTTATAGTTCCCCGGCACCCAGAGCGTTTTAATGACGTAAAACTGCTCTGCATCCAAGATCAATTAAACGTTGTTTTAAGAACCTCTGGAGAACCCGTTACTCAGTCTACTGATATTTATCTGGTAGATACGATGGGGGAGTTAAAGCTACTCTATGCGTCCTCTGATGTGGCTTTTGTGGGTGGCAGTATGGTGCCGGTAGGTGGTCATAATATTTTAGAGGCATCTGTCATTGGTGTTCCAGTAATGTTTGGCCCTTACATGACTAACTTCAAAGAAATTTCACGCCGAGTGATAGAGCAGCAAGCAGCTATCCAATGCAATACTTCAAATGAGGTGATTGATAATCTGTTACGTTTATATCAACACGTTGATCAAAGAACTACTTTAATTGCGCGTGGCAAGCAATTTATACAACAAAATCAGGGTGCTATTAATAGAATTTATGCTCTATTGTCTGAGCATCTTTCATAGAATTTATTATTATTTGTCCTGTTCTGTTACAGAATTAACTCTATAAATATTCAGCTATAATAGTGTGAGGGTTGCTACGAGATTTTATATCTTGATAGCAATATCGCGTTTTTAATCCCAAAGGTGTTATGAGTAAGCAAAGAAAAGCGGTTGCGTTAATTTCAGGTGGTTTAGATTCTATGCTAGCTGCGAAAATAGTCATGGAACAAGGTGTTCATGTAGAAGGGATTAACTTCTTTACGGGCTTTTGTGTAGAAGGCCATACTCATGCTATTCGAGCTCAAGATAACGCAAAGCCTAATAGAAATAATGCCTTATGGGTTGCTGAGCAATTAGGGATAAAACTGCATATTGTTGATGTGATACAAGAGTATAAAAAAGTACTCATCAATCCAAAGCATGGCTACGGCACGCATATGAATCCGTGTTTGGATTGTAAGATTTTTATGGTTAATAAAGCCAAACAATGGATTGTTGAAAATGATTTTGACTTTATCATCACTGGAGAAGTGATTGGTCAAAGACCTATGTCACAAACCAAATCAAAAATGCCGATTGTAGCTAAACAATCGGGTGCTGATGATTTATTGTTACGCCCCATGTGCGCTAAAAATTTGCCGGCGACTAAGCCAGAACTTGAAGGTTGGGTAGATAGAGAGAAACTACATGATATTACCGGTCGTTCTCGTAAACCACAAATAGAAATGGCTAAGCAATTCGGTATCGATGATTATTCCCAACCTGCGGGTGGCTGTTGCTTTTTAACGGATAAGTATTATTCAGCAAAACTTGTGGATTTATGGAAAGCGCAAGGCGATAAAGACTACGAATTAGATGACATCATGTTGTTAAAAGTGGGGCGACATATCAGACCTAAGCCTAACTTTAAATTGATCGTTGCTAGAGAAGAAGGTGAGGGTCGTTTCCTGCAAGGCTATAAAAAAGAATTTATCAGTATGCATTGCTCCAGTCATCCTGGTCCATTAACTTTAATTGATGGTGAGATGTCTGCGGAAGATCTGTATTTTGCTGCACGGGTGGTAGCACGTTATGCTCAAGGCCGAGATGAAGACCAAGTGGATATCACTATTACCCAGAAAGACGGTTCAGAAAGAATAATACAAGTGAAGCCCTTTTCTAAAGCAGAAGTCCTTAACGAATGGCACGTTTAAAATAGTAGTTATGCAAGAAGCCATAAGAGAAACTTTAAACGCCAGACGTTTATTATGTCCATTGCCGGTCATTCGGACACAAGATAAAGTCAAGCAACTCAATACAGGTGATCAATTAGAAATAATTTGTACAGACCCTGGTGTAATGCACGATATTCCTGCTTGGTGCCGTATTAATGGTCATAAAGTACTTGAGACAAATTCGGGTAATCACGAATACATCATTATTATTGAAGTAGGTGCAAAGTGACTGAAGCAATAGAAACAGTGAAATTGAATAAATTAAAAGCGAAAGCCAGTTATGTCGGCGCCGCTGTTAATATATTTCAGACGTTGATTAAAATTGGTTTTGGTATTTGGGGACAGTCAGCGGCTCTAATAGCCGATGGTGTGCATTCACTCTCTGACTTATTGAGTGATTTCTTAGTCATTGTTGCCGTTAGACTGGGTAGTCGTGAAGCGGATTATGAGCATCCCTATGGACATCGTCGTTTTGAAACCATAGCCACCGTCATTTTAGGTTTAAGTTTAATCGTTATTGGTGGCGGTATTTCATGGGCAGTCATGACTAGAATTACTCATCCAGAAGCGCTGCCAGCCCCTAACTCATTGGGTATAGCAGTTGCGTCTTTATCTATCATTATTAATGAGTGGCTGTATCACTATACTAAGCGTATCGCTAGAAAAACACGCTCTAAACTCTTATTGGCGAATGCGTGGCATCAGCGTAGTGATGCTATTTCATCACTCGTCGTTTTATTTGGTATTGGTGCAGTCATGTTGGGCTATCCGTTAGCCGATGCTATTGCTGCAATCGTTGTAGCCCTGATGGTTGTTAAAATAGGTCTTAACCTCATTTTTGAAAGCATTAAAGAATTAGTGGATACCTCATTGCCTCCAGTACTCGTGGCCGAAATTCGTAATGCTATTATGGATATTGAAGGCGTTGAAGGGATACATTTATTACGCACGCGTCAAATGGGTGAGGACGCATTAATTGACGCTCATATCGTCGTGGATTCACGAATTACCGTATCAGAGGGTCATACGATTGGGGATATTGTCAGAGATGAATTGATCAGTCGATTTGATGATGTCATGGATGTGTTAGTGCATGTCGATCCTGAAGATGATGAAGCTTTATTTGAAAAACACAAACCTCTCACACGTAATGAAGTCAAGCTGATACTGGATCAGTATTTGCCTGATTTTAAGAGTCATATTGAAGATTTTAGAATTCACTATCTGAGTGAGTGTATTGAAGTTGAACTTATTTTACCGTTTGACGTAAGCGCCGATGCTTTATTAATGACAGCATTAAAGAAGCAGATTCGCGTTATGAAGAAACGCGTAAGAAATATCAGCAATATCGTATTATTTTTTAAACAGAACGAGGACTAACAGATGGCTGTAGGACAATGCGATTTTCCAATCATGCACAATGTCAATGGAATAACGCTAGGCACAAGTAATGCTGGTATTAAGCAAACTGTTAGAGATGATATTTTAGTATTTCAAATGGCAAAAGGATCCACCTGTGCCGGTGTGTTTACGCAAAATGCTTTTTGTGCTGCGCCAGTCCACGTAGCTAAAGCTAATTTAGCGCACAATCCGCGTTGGTTATTAATCAATTCAGGCAATGCCAATGCCGGTACAGGTGAGCAGGGCATGCAAGATGCACTGCAATCATGTGTTGAGGTCTCCAAAGTAGTGGCTGGTTTAGCAGAACAAGTGCTTCCCTTTTCTACTGGTGTTATAGGCCAACCTTTACCCGTTGATAAAATTACCTTGGCTTTACCTACAGCGGTTAGCAATCTGGCGATAGATAATTGGGATAAAGCCGCTCAGGCCATTATGACGACAGACACTTTTCCTAAAGGTGTTTCTAAAGTTATTAGTATTGCCGGTGAGACTATTACTATTAATGGTATTTCAAAAGGCGCAGGTATGATTCAACCTAATATGGCCACCATGTTAGGCTTTATGGCGACTGACGCTAAAATTAGCCAAACACTATTGCAAGAATGTTTAGCTTTAGCGGTTGAGCAATCGTTTAATCGTATTACTGTAGATGGCGATACCTCAACTAATGATGCTTGTATGTTAATGGCCAGTGGTTGCTCTGCGGTGCCAGAAATTTTAGCGGGCACTGAAAATTACACGATCTTTGCTGATGCCGTGATGACTGTCTGCAAACAATTAGCGGAAGCTATTGTTAGAGACGGTGAGGGTGCCACTAAATTAATGCGTATTAAGGTTGAAGGTGCATTAACTGATGAAGAAGCGGTGCGCGTTGGTAAAACAATTGCACATTCACCTTTAGTTAAAACCGCATTTTTTGCCAGCGATCCTAATTGGGGACGTATCCTTGCTGCCGTAGGGCGAGCAGGGGTTGAAAATATGGTCTTAGAAGATGTGCAACTTTTCTTAGATGATGTGTGTATCGTTAGAAACGGTGGACGTGCAGATGATTACACAGAAGAAGCCGGTCAAGCAGTGATGGATAGAGAAGAAATTACCGTGACCGTTAAATTAGGTCGTGGTGTGGCAGTACAAGAAGTACTGACTTGTGATTTATCGTATGATTACGTAAAAATTAATGCAGAATACAGAACATAAGTTAGATACATGACCGATAAATCAGTATTAGAAGTGGCTGTTGGAGTATTAAAAAATTGTGATGGCCAAATTCTTATTTCTTTAAGAAAGTCGGGTGTGCATCAAGGTGGCTTGTGGGAGTTTCCGGGCGGTAAATTGGATGCTAACGAAAGCGCAGAACAGGCTCTGGTTAGAGAGTTTAAAGAAGAATTAGATATCACAATAAACAGTGCCAGCCCGTTGATCGCTATTAAGCATAAGTATGCTGATTTGGCTGTGCAATTACATGTATTTTTAGTCACAGAG
>CAIXAE010000016.1 GCA_903917345.1 uncultured Methylococcaceae bacterium
CATTAGTGGTGAGTGTTTTAGCTTGTGCCATTAGTTTTGTCCTTTAGATAAATAAAACTGTGTATGCAGTTTGTATTCTTTTGCTCAAAAGGACGACCAGTTTTAATAATCAACTAGACCTATATATTTCAATGACTTAGCATTTAACCCCACCAAAGAAAATAGCAATAATCTTTGGTAGGGCTAAATGTATTTATTAAATCTGTGGGATAAAGACGACAAAACATGGGGCACTAGTGTCGTGTTGCACACGACGGCTCAAATCAGCCCTATAGCGTTAAAACGGGGTTCTCAGCAGTAGAGCTATTCGGCGCGCCGAACTAATTGTTTTTAGACGGTTTTTGAGGGCTTCAAGCATATAGCTTTAGGTCTGATCTTTGAGTCCGTTTACTTTGAAGCAGCTCAATATTCATTTCGGCAGTTAGATTTGATGAATAAAATCTTTCAATCATCTCAACAGAAGTTCTCGCATTTCTTGCCAGCGTAAGCAAATCTATACCCCTTCCATACAAAAGCCGAAATGTAATTGCTGTGTGACGTAGGCTATACAAAGACCTTTTTTCGCTATTGACACCAATCCTCATATTTCCTTTATCAAGGATTTTCTTAAAGTGCCCAGATATTAGCGAAATAGCACCCTGCCTATCACCAACATGTGGAAAAAAAACATAGTCTTCTTGGTTTCCAAAGCCTTTGCTTGACTGATATGCCAATATCCTTTGATAGATGCTCACTGCAACCCGCATAGAAACAATTTGTCCAGCATGTTTCTTGGTTTCGATCATAGAAATTCTTAAATATCTATTGGAGTCGTTAATGATTTGAATGTGCTTGTGCTTAATTAACTTAATATCAACCGGTCTAACAAAGGTATTCACCATGAATCCTATTAACCATGTCATCTCCATCGGAACAGATTGGGTTTTTATAAACGCTCCGTTTGCTGTATTTCGATGGGTTGGTGGTTTAGGTGCTTCACAAAGCGAGGAAAGCTGCTTTGAAATTCTGAGCAAGTTCTTGTATTCACCCACTGAAAAACTGCCTCTTGGGATACTTTTTGATTTAACTTTCGGAAACGTGGGCAGTTGGTCAACTACGCCATCTAGAACCCCCGCAAAAAGGACTCGTTTTAGCAAGCCTAGGTACTGATTTATCGTAACGGCTCCAATGTCCTGCCCTTGAAGATAAGTTATGAATGCTGAAATTTTTCTATGATTAATATTCTCTACATCTTCTTTGCCAAAATAAGCTAAAAGATGCCCATTTAATCGACACCTCAGCATTTCAAATGTTTGTTGCGTAATTTCACCTGAAAATAATCGCTGGCTTTCTTTAGAAAGCATTATTCCCGCCAATTTAGTAAAGCTATAAGACTGTTTAAGGTTGGAACTCTTAAAATTTAGCGCTATTTGCTGTGGACTTTCAATATCAACATAGTCAATGAAATTTTCTTGCTTAGGTAAGCCCAATAGATATGAATCGTTTGCTGCAAAAAAATATTTTTGCATTGATTTACTCCTGAAATTTTTTCAGTTTCAAATCTACAAATATATGGATTTTTATTTTATAAGTCTATGACAATGGTAAATAAAAACTGGATCAACATCATCTGAACTAAAGTATTCAGATTAAGAAAAAAGCCCACTGCGTTTATTCAGTGGGCTTTATTTCGATGCTTTAAATTAAACTTCAATTCAGAACATATTAGCATCAGAAAGTATGACGCATACCTACCCCGTAAGTCTGCTGTGTGCTAACAGTCTTACCACTCAACATACTACCAGCTGGTAATGACTGAACATTGGAGCCTGATGTATTAATGTTTCCAATACCTAGATACAAATTAG
>CAIXAE010000017.1 GCA_903917345.1 uncultured Methylococcaceae bacterium
CGGATTATCAAACTGGTCATACAAGGATGTAGTAGATTTTCTTAAGGAACACCAGTTTGAGTTTTTTGAAGACCGTAAAGGGTCACATGAAGCATGGATCAACAAAACAAATGGTTTAATCGTTGAAATAAATTTTAATCTTTAAATAATTGTTACATGCAATTAGAAAGTAAGAAAATAATACGCATCATCTTTTTATTGATGTTTTTCTTTTTTTGTTCAGCTACAATTTTTTCTCAGAGGGTCGTTCCATATCAGGAAGATTCATTTGTATTAAAAGATTTTAAATTCAGTGATGGCTCAATGCTTGATTCATTGCGACTTCATTATTATTATGTTGGGAAGCCACATGTAAATAAGCAGGGACAGATTGATAATGCAGTTCTTATCATGCATGGAACAGGAGGAAGCGGTCAGAATTTTTTGACAGAAAATTTCGCTGGCCAATTATTTAAAACCGGGCAAATATTAGATGCCGATAAGTATTTTATTATTTTACCTGACGGGATTGGTCATGGAAAATCAAGTAAACCAAGCGAAGGATTAAGAATGAAATTTCCTGCTTATACTTATGATGATATGGTTGATGCTGATTATTTATTATTGACAAAACATTTGAATGTTCAGCATGCTGGATTCCCCGTTCAAACAGCCCCCTCAAGATCGCATTATACAGCCCCCTCATTTTAGGCTTCCATTTTTAGTTCAATCTTAATCTGTTTTTTCTCATGTTTTAGCTAAGTTAGTTTTTAAAAATTACCGATTCAATTTCATCTTCATTTTTTACATGTTTTTTCTTTCTTAACGAGTCTCCTTTCATCTCGATTCGATGCGCATCATGGACTATTCTGTCCAGGATAGCATCAGCTATTGTTTGTTCCCCAATAATCTCATGCCATTTGCTAACAGGTACCTGAGAGGTGATAATGGTCGAAGATTTTCCATGTCGGTCTTCAATGATTTCCATTAACGCTGACCGGCTTTGTGCATCTAGTGGCTGTATTCCAAAGTCATCTATCAAAAGGATATGTTGTCTTTCAATCTTAGCCAGTTCCTTTAAATAGGAGCCGTCTGTTTTAGCAATTTTCATACGGCCAAAGAGTTTAGTGCTATGTTGATAAAGAACCCGGTAGCCTAAAGAGCAGGCCTGGTGACCAATTGCAGAAGCAATAAAACTTTTACCGATACCTGTACTGCCGGTGATGATGATATTTTCACTGCGTTTGATAAATTCACAATCTGCTAAACGCAACACCTGGTTTTTATCCATGCGATTATCTTCATAGTTGATTTGTTCTATACTGGCCTTGTATCGGAAGCGGGCTGCCTGAACTGTTCTATCAAGCTTTCGATTATAACGTTCATCCCATTCTGATTCTACCAGGTGTGTGACCATTTCATCAGGGGTAAACTTTTCATTCTTGCCAGATTCAAGTGTTAAGGTGAAGGCTTTTGCCATTCCCTGAAGCCGCATTTGTCTCATTTTTGCTAAGATCTCATTCATGTTATTTGGTTTTAGTGATTAATTATTGATAATAATTCCCTCCGCGGATGTTATCATGGGTGGGCATGTCTGAGGGTTGCATATCGTCATCTTCGTATCTATCCAGATTTTTTGTAAGTATGTCCTCAATGATCTTATAATTATAATATCCGATCTCATGTGCTTTCTTACAAGCCTTAATAAGCCGGATGTCCCCGAGTCGTTTTGCAAAAGATAAAATACCCATACAGGATTTATACCCTTGTTCGGGATGTTGTTTCTTAGCCAGTACCTGGCTGATGTAATATTCAACAACAGGGTCAATTTCCTTCGCCTTAGCCATAAAGAAAGCCGGGTTCCATTCCGTTACATATCGGTGCTGTGCAGGCATGTGTTCGGGGATTGTGGTATAATTATGTGGACTTCGTATTCTATTGTGTGTTACCAAGAGTTCGTACTGCAGATAAATATTTACTTCTGAACGGGAGTATTGCATCTTTAGTTTTTTGCCAATGAGTTCATAAGGAACACTATAATAATGTTGATCTTCGGTTAAATAAACGTGGCCATTTTTCATCACTGTTACTTGTTTTATTTTTCGCATTTCATAGCATGTTGGAGGCAGTGGATGAAGAGTGGATAATTCCATTATCCATTGATCGGTCCTTGAACATTGTTTCCCTGTAAGTTGTGCATCATTGAGCGTACTCAAGTGTTGCATCACTTGAGTATTAAGTTCTATTAGGGGAACAAAATCTTTCTCAGAGAGGTTAGCATATATCTTTTGATAAGTTAGTTTAACCATATTTTCTACATGAGCTTTATCCTGCGGCTTTCGGGAACGGGCAGGAAGAATAGCAATGCCATAGTGATCGGCAAAGGCTTTAAAGTTCTCATTGACTGTAGGTTCATAATTACTAGCCTTATACACCGCTGATTTTAAATTATCAGGAACAAGAGCAAGGGGGACGCCATTAAAATACCTTATTGCGTTTTCACAGGCTGCAATGAACTCTTCAATTGTTTGACTGTGCATGGCTTCTACATAAGCATATTGGCTCCAGCCAAGTATAGCAACAAAAACCTGAGCGTTCTTTATCTCTCCGGTGTTAACATCAACATAAGGTAATGTGGCCCCCGCATAATCTACATACATCTTATCACCAACCTTGTGTTCAATATGCATTGTAGGGTTCACCTTTTTACGCCATCGATCATAATGTTTATAAAATGATGTTTCTCCGTAGGATTGAGGATGCTGTGCCTTATATTCTAAAAACTGCCGGGCTACTGTCATTCCACGCCTTCTCAATTGTATGGTCATCACTGGAAAAAAATCATACAGTTGTTTTAGCTGATCATTTATCAGCATTTCTTTTGGAGGATGAAAAAGTTTGTTCAACTCAAAGTCAGAAAGTTTGAGCAGATCCTCTTTGAGAATTTTGAGTGCATTAAACTGATCTGTATAAAGTTTTACTGTGTGCTTGGACATCCCAAGGCGTTCTCCTATTTTTTTCTTACCCATATGCTGGGTGTAGAGTTTGATAATTTGACGTACTTTGCTCATACTGATAGATTTATTCGCCATGATTTTTTTTAGTTTACTGATGCGGATAAAGTACTTCATCAGAAACTAGAAAATCAACATGCTAAACAGTATGATTAAACTCAAAATGGAGGGGGCAGTTTCAAGCGATCTGCCGGGGGCAGTTTGCTCTGGTCAAGTGGGGGCTATTTAAAGGGGTCAAGTGGGGGCTGTTTATGTGAGATTTCCAGCTTATCCCTATATGTTTGAAGTGTACTTCGTGAAATATCTAACATCTTCATAACATCATTATTGTTTAACCACCTTTGAGAATTCTCATTTGAACTTCTAAGAATTAAATCGAGCTTCTCATTTAATTGATCAAATGCCTGTTCTGTCAATATGATTAATTTATCACCCATGAATTGAATTCTTTATGAGTGCAAATTAGAAATGATAATTGTTGGCTTAAAGTTGAAAGAATATCAGGCAGAATTTGAGCAGAATTTATCTTACACTATTAGTACTAAATCCAATAAGAGTGGGTATTACAGAAATTATTTTCTGCTGAATATTGATGATTATTTTTTTGCTCCAGCAGAATTTCTATAGAGAATCTTTGCGGTATTTAGAATTACATCTATCTTTTTTTTCATGATGTCACTTGGATCGTGGCCAGCTTTCCCCAGGTTTCCAAAATTGAAATCTGAATCTTTGTAAGTGAAGCAATTATTAGC
>CAIXAE010000018.1 GCA_903917345.1 uncultured Methylococcaceae bacterium
CAATGCCCAAACAACCAATGCTACCAATGGTATTAGTGGATCCGTCGGAGGAAATTCATCTTTTGGTAATCTTACTGTAGAAGGTGCACCAAGCCCCGGAACCGGAGGCACTACTACAAATTCTACTAATAACTCAACAAACGCTGCACGAATTTCTTATCTAGCAATTGATTCTCCTTGCAACCCTTATCCCAATAGCAATACTAGCGGGTCGGGAGGAAATGGTACTGCAACGAATGGTAACGCAGGTGCTTCAGTTCCACAACCAACTACCGTACCTATGTGGTTCACCCCAGGTGGTGGAGGCGGCGGCGGGGGTGCCCAAGCAGCTGCTGATGGTCTTGGTGGCAATGGAGCAACCATTTATAATGATACCCTTTTTGGATTCGCTCTTGTTGCTGGCGGCACTGGGGGCACTAATACTCAGGGTGGCAATGGAAATCCGGGTATTTATGGTGTAGCTGCAGGAAGACTGGCTGCAGGTAGTGGTGCGGCGGGCGGAGGATACGCATTCGGGACGGCGACCGCGAGCGCTGGAGGCACTGGTGGCTTACCCGGTGGCGGCGGCGGTGGCGGCAGTGGTGGTATCAGTGCTGTATCTAATTCTGGCGCCGGTGGACAAGGTGGTGCGGGCCTAGTAATCGTAACTGAATACTTTTAAGGAGATGTATGGCAACAAATAATGCAATTAATAATGGTGGCGTTATAACAACAACATTTACCAATAGTGGTACATGGACAAAAAATAATAGAACTCGCGTTGTCAGTATCGCTTTATGGTCTGGCGGCGGCGGTGGGGGGTCGGGCCGTAAGGGAACTCTGAATGCTGCGAGCGGAGGCGGTGGTGGCAATGGCGGTTCCTTTTATGCAGTCAGCTTTCCGGCAACATTTTTTCATTCTTCAGAAACGGTAACTATTGGAGCCGGGGGGAATGGTGGTGCAGCCCAATCTACTGATGCAACTAACGGCATAAATGGAAGCCCAGGCGGCAATACATCTGTAGGAAATATTGTTGTTCTTGGTGGCGGTGCTGGTAGTGGCGGCGGAACAACTTCAGGAAATACTTCATCACTTTTTCCCTTACATTCATTTCTTGGTCTTGATGCCCCGGTCAGTCCGATAAATCAAGGAACATCAGGAATAGGCGGCACAGGAAGCAATCTTACCGGTACCGCTGGATCAAACAATGTTTCAAGTTCATTTGTTGGTCTCGCTATAGCTGGTGGGGGTGGTGGTGGTGGTGGAGCAGCTACGGCAGCTGATTCAATCGGTGGTGCCGGTGGTGCAATAGTTTTTGACATTAATGGCTACGTTGTAGCAGCTGGAGGTGCCGGATCTAATACCACCGGCGGCAACGGAAATGCGGGTCTTTATACCGTACCAAGTAACGTATTATTTGGTGGTTCTGGCGGCGCGGGCGGTGGATTTATTCATACTGCCAACACCGCTTCAAATGGCGGAAATGGAGGCTACCCGGGAGGGGCAGGCGGAGCCGGATCTGGCGGTGTAACGGCTATTGTCAGTTCTGGCGCCGGCGGAAACGGGGCAAATGGTTTGGTTTTAATTACAGAATATTTTTAATACGTGTATTCTGGTAGTGAGATCTTATGCACTACACTTTTCTTCTCTTTTGTACGTCGTCCTTCGGGGCGACGTTTTTACATCATAAGAGGGGGTAAGGCCTCCTATGATGTAAAAGAGAGAGTAATTAAAAGTTGTTTGCTTGTGATGTATTAAATAACATGGCGTTAAGCTGAAAATCGGCAAATGCAGCATCAGTACTCATCATTTGAGCTTGGCTCAATGACAATCTCAACTGTACCGTTTCACCATATGAATTGAAGTATAGATTGTGCCAGAACTTATCCTGATCAACTTCATAGGCAATGTTTGCATACGGGGTCGTTTCAAGAACATAGCCCTCATTAGTCTGGCTTGAGGACGAAGAATAATCAGTCACCATTATTTGGCCAGTTGTGGTTCTATCAACAAAAAAGCTTACTTTATTAAGAGATATTATCGCACCAACGGTCGCATAGAAATTATACTGCTTCGTATCAATAACTATCTGAGACACGCGAGATATCGTTCCACCGCCCAAATAATTACCACGAACTGCTACAATTCCAACATCGATAGTAAACGTGGTGTAAGAGGTTGCAGTAACCTGCCATATTAATCCATTAATAACTCCTGGGGCTCCCATATTATCGTCACTCACAATATTATCTATAAAGATATAGCTATCGTCAGCTAGATTATGATCGATGCAGGTTATAGTAACAATGTTACCAGCGACAACAATGTTAGTAATATAAAGAGAAAAACAGTTAGTAGACTCGTCCCTATTAACAACAGAAGTCCAACCTTGTTGATTACCGGTGATAACTGATCTAAATTTATTTTGAATGGAGCCATCCTTCCAGGTTATCTGAGAGTTCTGCCACGTTACATCTAAATCATCCCATGTAAAATCTTGCTGCAAGAAAAAGAGCCCAAAAGCAGTAAACGAATCATCATTATATGCCCATGTTTTATTCACATAATCGAATACTAAAACCCGGTTGGGATAAACATCATTAAAACTGGTCTGAGCATCAATAGAATTGTAGGCCCAATAGGCAACTTCAGTAAAATAATCCCTTATGCCAGCGACCCTTTGCGGGCCATTACTGTCATTAGAGACTTCAAATATTGTGTCAGGTATTGCACCATCAACACGTTGCACATTAAGACCATTACAAGAATGTATTCCGGTAGATCCAAATCCTAGAGCTGATCTATCAAACCCAATAATAGAATTGGAAGACTCTACTCCAAGCTCATCGTTTAATTTCTGAAAGGTAAAAGGTAAGGCGGTGTTACCGGTATATACTAATTCCCAGGTAGAAAGCTCAAAGAAAACAATGAGTCGATCTTTCATAAAGGCACATGATATTATAGCTTGCTTGGTAGGTGCTTCAAGAAAACCACCTTTTCCGGTAACAGGGAACTGGAGCCATGCATCTGCTGATACGGGCGATCCATTCTGGGACCAACGGATACGATTAGCAATATTAATATTCTGGCCACCAACATTCTCGGTAACATTCATCAAGATTAATCTATTCTTGAAGGGAACAATTATCTTTGCGGTAACTATAAAATTAGGCACTGTATCAAAGGGAGTTGTAGCAGCAGTACCCAATTGGGTAAAATTAGCACCATCCCAATACCTAAACCCATCTGCTATTATGTTATTCGTTATAAAAAGTAAAAAATCAGAAGAATCTGCACCGCGATAATTAGTTGTCCAGAAAAAGTCGGAATCAGATCCTGTCCATTGATTATTACCCGCACCACCAGTAACTTGGTTCCAACCAGTATTATAGTCGAACATATAAGCAAAAGCAGTATCAAATCCAAATAAAAGCTCATCAGATACATCTGAAACTTCATAAGAGCCAAAGCCCATTACCGGCAACGCAGGATAGAAAAAGATATCTTCATTGGGAATAGATCCTCTAATGGTAAGAATTCCCATCGTAGTATCAAATGTTGATACCGACAATCCTGTTGTCAGCAAAGGTGCCGGTACTCCCAGTTGGTTCACCGTGAGAACTTCATTGTCCACAGAAAACATCTGCCCAGGTATAAAAGTTATAACCGGTGTAATAACCGCAGGCCCAAAATTGCCTGCTCCATCAGTCATCCCTATATTAATCCGAAACCTACTAAATAATTGATCAAACGGAGCTGCTTTGCTTTCATTCATCAAATTGGTACCAAAGCGCTTTCTCACCGTGCCACGCCAAGTATACGCATTCTGCAAGTTCTCAAAAGCATCATCCATAATAAGCCACGGCTTAACATTTGTTTGCTGCCCAGACTTTATAGGAGCTATAAGAAATTTATCAATTTTCATATGGTTATCCTAATGTTCCTATGGCTAAATAAGATAAGTTAAATGCAGCAAGAGGGGTATCAAATAATTTAAAAATTTGAAAATCAACATTAGTGGAAATAGCTGTAGTTTGAAAATATACTACTTCAATATCGGCCGCATATGCGGGATCAAAATAATAAGATAAAAATATTAAAGGGGATGATCCCGCTAGAAATTGAACCGTAATTGGTGAACCAGGAGGATTATAAGGCACTGTATAAGTCCCAGCATTCTGTCCAACACCACCAATACTGCCCCATTTTACTAATATATTCGCACCAATTATAAAAACCCCTTCACTAAACTGAGCACCGGGATTATCAATAAAACTATCGGTAAGCACGTTTCCTTTTCCAGAAGGATGATTGTTTCTCATCACCGGAAAAGGAACTAGGTTCAAATTAACTGGTCCTGCATGGTAATATAATAAAGCCTCTGTAGGATTAACAACTGCGGGTAAATTAGCAGGATCGGCCAAAGCTTGAACAACATTATGTTTACCCGAATCGGCTCCATTATTAAAACCAACATGATTCACTGTTAGCCAATCACTTATCGGACCAAAGTTGTTCAGAAATCCCTGTTGTGATATCGATAATTTATCATCTATCCGTGGAATATTAGGGTTATAGGGCATATTATGTTCCTATTGCTAGGAAAGGTACAAAATATGGGGCTCCCGTATTAACTTTGGTAATAGGAAATCCTACAGTTGTTGGTACTCCCGACATTATGAAAAATTGTTGAATAACACCACCTATCTGCTGAGTAAAAACTATAGGAACAGTAGCAAAAACTGGTATATTACCTGCTACAGGGAAATCAACATTATAAACACCTGCGGCAGGATCTGCCGCACTTGATTCTCCCCATTTAATTAAAACGGGGCCAACATAGCAATATCCGGGAGATACATTATCAGGATTAGCCAAGCTTTGGGTAAGATTTAATACAGCGCCATTATTTTGTCTCTGAAAAAAAAGTTCTACGAGTCCTGAAAAATTACCAGCTTTCGTATAAAGCGCTCCTTCAGCTGCTCCAGTTCCTGGGTCCCCAGGTTGTGCAACCAACTGCAAAAAAATATGCTTTCCTGCATCTGCTGCATTTAATGTTGCATGATTATTACCAAATACGGTAGATATCTCAAAAAAGTTTTCTTGAATAGCCGGTGCAGATACACGTATTCTATCGGTGCCTTGTGGTATAAGTGGATCATATGCCATATTAGTCCTTTTTTAATAGTTACCATACCACCAACCGAATGGATTCGCACCCAAGCCAGATTGGTCCGTATATATTGTGCTCGCTCTTTGATCACCTTGTTGAGCCAAGGTCCTTCTTAACACTAATTGCTGCTGCTTCATAAACTCAGGCATTAATAATTGTACCGTTTCCATATCCGTTCTATCTTCCAGTACCTTCTTAGCAGCACCATAGGCAATATATTGCCACCATTGCTCCAAATCTGGCGATTGGTCGAATGCTAAAATCTCAGTGGGTTGAACATTACATTCAATGGTAACGTCGTACATCATGTCAGGAATAGGCCTTAAAAAGAATGTATCATTGTAGTAGAGAACGGTGATAGGCCGCGCTGCAGCATAAGAAGCATACTGGGCATTTATAGCAACGCCAGCTGCAGGAGGGGTAACAAAGAAAAGTTGAAACTGCCCAGTTATAAGATTAACAAAATTCTGTACTGGAGCGTATGGGGTTATAACTGGCTGAGGAATTGCTGGTATCGGACCGTTAGAACCGTAGAGGTTTTCTATAGTTAATTGAGTTCCTGTAACCGAATCAACCACCGAGCGAGAAATCCGTCCTTCCCCCTGCCCAAGAGAATTTGTTGTTGTAAAAATAGTGGAGTTAGGCATCAAGGGAAGATTGGGCAAAGTACCAGCAAACATTGTTGTTGCACCATCTCCTGTACCAACCTGAAACAGTGCTTTAATCATTGGCCATTTATTAAAGAAATCTTCTCGAGATTGAGTGAAGTTAGTTTTATAACCTGCTATGTAAACAGGGTCAGATGAGGTTAGAATAGCATTCTTAAAATTATAAAGCGGTTGATCCATGTCAATAATGTTCGTCGAATAGCTATCAATATTTGGTTGAGTATAAAAAGTGAATGTTTTACGCAGACTAAATAAACTCACATGCGATGGAAAGTCATAGAATACAAAAGTATTAATATACTGATCAATAGTAACATCAGACATTTGCAAGGGAGATGGAGTTCTGGTAAGATTCCTAACTTTCAAACGGATCGCGGTTAATGTTGAATCTGGCATAACATTCCTTTAAGTAATTATACTCGTTCTACGGTAATTATTCTGGAAGGTTCTATATCCTCAGAAACAAAATCCAATGGAACAAAGCTAAAGCGTTGAATCTTAGAACCAATGCGAGACTGTGTCTTGTTTTCATCGTTACGATAATATTCATGAACCGGATAAGCACAATTAGTGTTTATGTGTTCTGCAACCATATAGGGTATGGTATACACTTCACCATCAGTAAAATCATAATTACCAACCGGCACTTCTTTGTATTTCTTGAAAAAGAACTTAACATTCCCGCCTTGAATCTCATGGTTCTTAAACATGCCTTTTACCATCTTAGTATCTTTTTTAATAAGCGCTTCAAGTTTCGTTTTTATCTTGGCAGCAGCAGTTACTTTTGATGATTCTTCTTTCTTTGGAGCAGATTCTGTTTTAGTTAATTCTGTAGTCATTTTTTCTCTCTTTATGGTTGCAAGGGGAACGGAGTGACCCATTCCCCTGATAATTAAACTATCTTATTAAGAAGATACAATGTTGCTATATGAAGCACCAGCAGTCCAAGAAAGCACGTCACCAATTTGCCCACCAGGAGAGTTAATCCCAGCTGCAAGAATGACACCTTGTTGTCCTGTATTGGTCACTGCATCAGATAATATATTGATAGGAGCTAATGTTGTACTATTAGTTACCGCATACGCAGTATCCATACCAACAGGAACCACGATTGCAGGGCTATAATCACCCAATGCATTACCAAGAGGCCATGTAAATGGAGTGAATGCTGTGCTATCAATGTTTAAAGTTATAGTTTGAGTTGCCAAAGTATCATTAACAGCAACAATAGTACCTTGCAGGCCATTTATTTCTGGCATTCCAAAAAATTCAGGAGATGTATTGTAAACACGTACTGCTTGTCCAACAGCATATCCTGATGGTACCGTCAATCCTATTACCGTTGTAGCACCTTGAGCAACACCGCTGATAAATCTATGAGGTGGATAAAACAATGGAGCAAAGTTAACAATTCTATAGAACCCAGCTGTTGCAGCAGCACCAGGAGCATTCTGCAATAAAGCGGCTATTCTAAATGAAGTATTCGCTATCAATGTATCAATAGCCCAATCATAACCGGACATATCCAATTGACCAGTAGTTCCCGACAATCTCACGATAGAACCGTTAGCTAAACCCGCAGTATTTGCGGTAGAATAAACAGGTCGAGTAGCATTGGTACCTGCAGTAATAGCTACTGGAGCGCTTAATGTGCTGCTACCTTGAACAAATGGAGTAAACCCAGAGTTGGCTGCTATTTGTTGTTCACGAGTAGGATCATTCGCTTGAGTTCCCAATTTGACAGCTACAAATCCTTGGCCAACTGGCATACCTTGCTGCCAATAAAAATCATAACCAAGATCGGCGGCATTTTGTATCGCGGCTGTTTCATTAAAAACACGAACCCAGCTGAAACCAGATGGAATGGGTAAGAATTGCGCAACACCGGTAGAAACAAATCTACCCTGCGTTATGATAGTATCACCTTGTCCTAAAAACTGTGTAGGCATATGTATACCTTTCTCTATTTAATTTTTATTAAGCTGTTGGTAAAGTACTTCTCATATTTACAAGCCATTGATCGTTCAATATTCGAGAAGCTTGAGCAAACTTGTACCCGATGGTAACGTTTTGCGCTAATGGGTCAGAATATTGCGCTGGGCGGTAAATAAATTGAGCAGTCGCACCGTCTTGACTGATGATTCCGTACGATTCACGTCCTACCACAAAAGTAGAGTATACGTTCGCACCAAGCATTGAAGTATTAAGACTTATTGCACCAATAGAAGAAACAAGGAAGCGAACGTTTCCAACCGCACCCCATTCAGAATCCAATACATTTTGTTGAGACGGATATTGGCTTTGGTGAACAAAAGATGCTATATCTGACAATACTGACGTTAAGTCCGTGTGAGATAATCCAAAATAGGCATTTCTTACAGGGGCTGTACCAAATTTATCCTTGCCTTCAATCCCGCTTAAGAACATATAAGCGTTCTGCCCCAGCAATAATTGTGTTACTGCAGCAACGTCTGATGCTGACAATTGTGTTGGAACGTCGGCAGAGTTACCACCAGTACAATTATAAACGCTGGTAGTTGTCAATAACATCGCTTTGGTTAATTCATCTTCAGTTTGACGGAGCGATACGCCAAGACGTAAAGCTGCTTCATTGAGCACTTGGTCTTGGTTTTGCAATACAACTTGCTCGTTAAGGGCAATGTATGTACCATACCAATTTACTACCGCATCGATGTCTGTCGCAACGAGGTTTTGTGCTGGTGGTGTGACCCCAGAATTGCCAAGTGGAATTAAAGCTGTGTTGAGCGGAGAATATCTTCTGAAGCGCATAGTCGTACCACCGTTGCGTGGCATGCGATATTTTTCAGATGGAATATTCATAATCATGTTGGGAGTAGGAACTGAAAGTAGCTTAGCGTTAAACGTCTGTTGGACGGGCGCCGACAGTATACTCGTTGTAGTTATAGCCATATTAGCCTTCAATATTTGATAAATAATATTTAAAGTTTGACTACAAGCCGGACGAGTTCTTGAACTGGGCTTTTGCGTCCATAGAAATAGATTAAGGTAGACGAAGCCTTAGTTGCGTCTACCTTAAGAATAGTCTAAAAAAAAGTTTTAGTTCAAGATAATTTTATCCACCAGACTTCTCGAGCATTTCTTGATACAACTTATCTTTTAATTCTTTAGTCAGTCCATTAGCGAACATATTAGCACTATTAAGGGGACTATTACCCTTCTGTGGGTTAATACTGTTCGTTGAACGAGGCTTTGCCGTATTTCTCTGAACTACTTCATGATCACTTTGATTACTCTGAGGAGCACTAGCACCATAAATGCCCAGGTCTTTGATAGCTTGATAGGTTTCAATCGCCTTCTCTTTCAAGTCAGGATTATAGTGTAAAGATCTGGCCAATCCAGGACGTAACTCATTCAACTTTTTTATGTTATCGGCATTGAGAACATCATAGAAGTCATTGTACTTACGAGTCAGTTCGTTTTCTATCGCTTTTTCATGGGTAAAGCGCTCATTCTGCTGTAACTTTTGTTCAAGCTTATTGATACGGCTCTGTTCCTTCTTCCAAACATTCTTAAGTTCTTTACCGGTTAGCAGATCGTCATCATCAAGGGAGGAAACATCAAACTCTGGCTCTTGGGGCTGTTGGGGTTGCTGTACTTGATAGTTATTTTGTATTTCTATAAGCATACGTGAGTATTCATCACGCTCGCGTTGGTACTGATCAGCCAAATCTGCCTTCTGGCGCAACTTCTTCCAACTTTCCTGGGGAGAGTTCGGTTCAGGTGTTTTCTGTGCTTCCTGGGCCGGTTCTGTTTGCTCTTCAATTTGCTCAACTTGTTCTATTGGTTGCTCAACAATCAATTGTTCTTGTTCATTGTCTGTATATTGTTCCATTAAATTACCTCTTTAAGTATTTGCATTATCACACCACCTTCTAAAACATCTTCTCTATTAAGCTTTTTAGCAAGAACTCCCAAAGTCCCGTCATTAAAATCCAAAACAAGCTTGGCAAGTTCTCTATATTCTTCATCAAGAGTCAGGATATTATCAACAATATGAAAGCAGAAATCCCTATTGGGAATGACCCATAAAAATACGAGCTCATCATCCTGTTTTTTATAATGATAAACTGCTTGGTCATAGTCAGGCGTTGGGCAACTTGCGCGATAAAAGAAATAGTTCCTAAGTACATTAATCATAGTTGGTTCTTGCTTGGTGATAACGACTATAAAGAAGTCACCAGAATAATGCTTTTGGCCAGCTTCCAATGTCTTCAGAACCTCCGTAACATAATTATCAGTCATCTGAGCGCCTTGCTCCTGAGCAGTAACCACGTACGTATCTTCAGCGCGGGCTTTGGCAGCCAAATGACCCAACAGGTCCCGTTTCTCTGGAACGTAATCAGGTTTATGCGCTTCGGGAACATGATTCATTTCATGAGGGGTTAGATCTTTAGATTCTTCGTTCATAGAGTGATTACCTCAATGCAAGTACCCCATAAATAATCTGCACAAAACTCAGCTACTTTCTGAACAGGAAAAGTAGTATCAGCGATAAACTCTAAGGTTATGATCTCTCTAACTTTGTCCCGGCTTACAAACATATATATTGGCTCACGTGCATAAATAAACTGAAACATGTCAGGCCCTTGGTCTACCAAGTGGCCATAGTCAATAACATCGACCATCCTGAAGTGGTTCGTACATAATCCCATTTGCTCACGGGCATAGAGTAAGGTAGCGTAAACGAAAACAAACATGATCTCTCTGTCTTTGAATATACACGAGGGATAATACTGAATAGTAACAAAGGTATGAGAGTATTTCTTAGATTCTCCATTCTCAATCTTAGTATTAATAGAATGGGCAACAGAGGTATGTAATAATAATGCGAGGAACAATTTTTTAAAATTCATTTTCTTCTCTTCTGTAAGGGATAACTATTTCTTTTTCTTTTTACCACTAGCAGCTTTTCTTGCTTCACTTAAAGCAATAGCAACCGCTTGTTTTCTATTCGTAACTACTGGTCCATGCTTAGAACCAGAATGCAACTTGCCTTCCTTTTCTTCTTTCATGACCTTTTCCATCTTGTGCTCAAACTTCTTTTTCTTCTCACCAGACTTAGGCATCTTAGTCTTTTTATGTTCTTTCTTTTCTTTCATCGCATAATCACATTTCTTAGGATCATGGCTTTTATGCTCGCCTTTCATCATATGCTCCTTCTTTTTAGGCATCTCAATCTCCATTTCCATTTCATATTTTTTCATAAATAATCCCATTGGCTGAAGTCTGAATATTGCGGTGATATTGAATTCGTTACTTTCTCTAGCTTGTCTTTTGGTTCCTTATTTTGGTTAGGAAGCTTATAGATTCCCCGCAAGGGAACCGGAACCCCAATAATAGTAAAGGCTATCTTCGTTGCCTTACCACGTGACCGTATTGCTGTTGGCATAGATATCCTTGGTATCCCTCCGGCTTATACGACCGGAGGGTAAATATTAGTTCTTAATATTTTTTCTTAGCAAGTTGCGCCTTAGCAGTACGAACCGCATTGTCGATCTGCATATCAATGCCTGCCATGTCATCAGACACCGGGGCGTTGATATAGTCATACGTTGGGTACTCAGTATTCATGTACTCCATCGGAAGATTAGAAGGCTTGCTTCTATCTTCGCGGATCATACCGCCCATGCCGTGTTTCTTTGCCATTCTGGCTCCTTTATTTGAACAATAATAATATATATATTAATATTAAATCTGTGCGTTTCATGTCTGTCGGGGACCAAACGAGCTCCCATTTGTTTGGTCCTTTTTTGCTAGCATACTCTTTACATCATACCATTTTGCGGTGGCTGTTGCATTGCCATTTGATCCATTGGTGGTTGCTGCTGTTGTTGTTGCATCTGCGCCATCATTGCCTGCTCTTGTTGTTGCTTCATAGCCATCTGTTGCTGCTGCTGTTGAGTTTGTCTTTCCATCATAGCTTCTTGCTCAGCTTGCTTACGCGCCATATCCTGTTCATATTCTTGTTTAATACTTTGCTGCAAGGACATGAGCTCTTTCAATTGTCTCAGATCAATATCTCCCAACTCTTTCAGCATCTTAACCTTATTGAGCAATGCTTCTTCTTCTTTGTTATTAGCTTCGGCAACATTCTGGATAGCCTGAGATCGGCGCTCTACTGCCATCTGCTCATTCTCACTAATACGGCTCATACGTTCATGCGCAAGACCCATATCAGCCGCAGCACGTGCTTGAGCCATCTGCATAGTAGCCTGCTCTTGCTGCTGCGCCATCTGTGCTTGTTGTTGCTGCATTTGCTGACCTTGTTGTTCTTTCTGCTTGATAGCCTGGATAAGCTTTTCTTTGTTTTGCAGAGTAGCCGCATCAATCAATACGTCGGCAGGTATATCAACACCAATTTCCCGCAAGTGTAATAACTGAGCAAACTGCATCTGCTTTTGTGTTGCTGTGTCGAAACCTTCTTCTATTGCTGCGTCATACGACCCAAAGTTCTTCGAATAGAATCTATCAGATGGTTGCCCTTCAACAATGCGCCCCACTTTACCAGGAACAAAGTTGTTCTGAATAACTTTAATCATAATCTTGCCCAGAAGCTTTTGTGAAAGATCAAGCTGATCAAACAACCGCTGCAAGGTAACCAATCCAGCACCCTGTCTGAGCATAGAAAGTATACCTGCCTTGTCGTCAGTCGCAGCACCAAGAAGTTCTTCATTCACCCCTGATATCTGCATTATCTCTTCAGACATCTGTCGAGAGATCTCCAACATAGATGGAGGAATCTGTGACGCCTGGATAGGTATTAGATCGCCCATCTGCGCTTCCTCTTTAACCCATATAACTTGGCCCTGGCCAGTCTTATAAAGAGACTTGGGATCAACGACACTGTTTTCTTTCGCCATGTAACCAGAATTAACCTGAGACTCAAGAATATCAAGCTCTATAATACGACGACGATTCATCAAGAACTGAGCATCCCGAAGTCCGCGAACCATTCCCTGCACCCGCCAACGAAAGTCGGTAATCTCAGGAGTATAATAACCAAGAACTGGCACAAAGGGGTAACAATCTATCCCCAGGGGATTGGGTCCATCATACATAACCTGGCCTTCAACAACAATAGCCAAGTTAACGGTTGGGATAGATTGCTCAATCATTGTTACTTGTGGGTAAGCTCTGAGATAGTCGGCAAGACCCGTGTCAGTTCCGGTCCATTCCATTGTCTCACCGGTTGTGGTATCAACAATCATCTTCTGCATGCGATAGTCACGGTAGAAGAACTCATCATAGGTCAGGAGATTCTTCTGCCCATAATCAAATGACTCAGGCATATAATTGAACTTACCGTCACGGCCACCGTTGATTGGCATATCTTTTATCTGGTCAGCCTTGTCGGGAATAAGGCTTATTGCTTCTTGTCTGGTTATAAAACTTCTCTTCCAGATTGCATTGCAGTCAGAAAGATCTTGGCGTTTAAAAAAGGGATCTATCAAAAAGGTGTTGTAAGAACAGTTGCTCACTCTAATATTACCTGAAACGGGATCATGCTGATAATCCATCCAGACTTGCAGAAGATTCATACCGGTAATCATAGCGCCGGTAAAAGCTTCCGAGATCGTCTCAGGGATAGAGTCTTGGCGATTACACCACATTAAGACTTTCGTAAACTGGTCAGCGGTCATCTGGTCCGCATTCTCAACAGGAACCACTATGGTAGACTTTCTATTCTTCCGCTGATAACCACAAGGCATCTCAACGATTCGTCGAATGTGGTTGAAATTATACTGCCTGCGGCCAAAGGCCATACCATTACCATAAATATCATTCCATATGGTTTGATCACCCGCATAGAACCGGGTGTCTACGTCCGCCTCTGCTTGATATTGCTGGTTGATAGAAAGACTATTAAGTCGAAAATCTTCCATGCGAGAAAGAATCTCACGATCCTTATTCGTATAAAAGATTTGATTGGCGCTATTAAAAAACGACATTAAACTTCCTTCATTTTAATTATCACTTAAAGTTATTACCAGAATAGTATATAACTTCCAGGGAATTTAGTACCACTACTACCGAAAGAACGTGGGAAGGTTAGTCGCTGGACCACTTAATGCCTCAGATTTAATCTTATCAATGTCAGCCGCTGTCATGCGTTCAGAGGTTCGTGGCAACGAGATACAAAGATACCTGAGAGCATCACAAGCATGTGAGAATTCATTATGCAGCGGGTTCTTACTATAGACTTTCTTCTTATGGTCAAACTCCTGCCGATAGTTCTCAATCGCACGGATAAGCTGCTTGCACCGCACAGAATCAATATAAATATGCCCTAAAGTGGAACGGACCACTTCAATTCCATCCATGACAGGTATATTGCGTGCAACGGTAAAGTTAATACCAAGATGCCGTGCCTTATCTATCCGAGCCATACCAGAAGTAAACTCACGCACAGCAATGTCATGGGGAGCCACGTGTTTTCCATAAGAGTATGATTTGTCGTTTATGATCTTAATGTAATGCTCGAGTCCCTCTTTGGACTTCTCATAGAAGTCTATAATACGTACTGAAACACCAACCTGCTGAAAGAATATAATAGAGGTAGAATCTCTCACGCCAATATCCCATGCAGTATGAACCTTATGGGAAGGATCCCAGGCAACATTACCAATCTGGTTATTTAAATGCATCTTGTCAATATATTTATTATAAAATGAGCCTTCTACTCCAAGGGTAAAGTCGCAGAAGTACTCTTGTTGTATCATATCTTCTGAGGCATCGATACGCTCCTGTTCAAGTGCCTCAGGAGTAATATGCTTCGTGTCATCAATGGTAAGTTTAGTAGCAAACCAAATTGATGGATTATCTAATGCTATGTTGTAGAGATCATAGAGATTGTTCTTGCCACGGGGAGTAGACAGGAAGCAGGCCCAACCGTCATTGGCTGCAAGAATCGGTCTTGCAAACGTATACGCATTGGGATCTTGTAGCGCATATTCTGAGTAGATAATACCCACCGGGTTAGTTCCCACAATAGAGTTATCAAAGTTATCACTCCCAATAACCTGTATCACTGAACCATTTATCATACGAATCCGCATTAGCTGCTCATTGCGATCCTCAACCAGTTCCCTCGGGAGATAGTCTAATACCTTCATGCCGTCATTATTAATCGCATCCCAGAGTATTCTGCGCCCTGAAGAGAAAGTAGGGAACACGTAGAAGTATGTTCCCACTTTGCGTAGCGCTGCGCAAATCATCATATTAAAGCCAACAATATCTTTACCAGATCGTCGGGGCCAAATGGCTATCAATCTCTTGAAGCCTTTATTCTCAAATGCATCAAGCAAAGGTTTCTGGTAATCGCGTGGCTTGAACTTATCTAAAACTATACGCATAGATTATCTCTTAAAATAGACTAAGAAAATCTTAGTGTCTTGCACTCAACTTTAATATAACAAATATTAATGAAGCAACTAGAATCGCCACTGAAATATTTTTCATTTTACGTTGTATTTCAACGCCATCTTTTGTTCTTGTATACTCTAAATAATGCTTAACGCTTTCAGCAATTAACTCATTATAATAATAAGGCTTCTCGTCTGGAGAATAAAAACGTCCCTTAAAGGCGCTCAATATATGAAGATTGTTAATAGTATTACCACCAATGTGACATGTTAATTCATCAGGCCTTATCTTACATATACACGAAATATAAAATGGATTAGTTACATGGTCTTGGTTTGTTTTATCTTCCAATGTAAACCTTTATTGCTAAAAGTATGAACCAGAGAGCAACTAAGGCCAATATATAAAGCCGCCTAATTACATCCCAATTATATTTTTGCTCTTCATGTACCTTGAAAGCAAATAACATACCAATAAAGGGAATACGTCTCAAATACTTTCTTTTGATTTGATACCATCTCCAGTCATTGTAGTCCCCATTAAGCATCACTTGTACAGCTTCAAGATCTTTGATACTTTTTTTCTCAAGCAAACTTTCTTCTTTTCTCTTTTGTTCCATAATTAATCTCTTTGAGGTTCAAAGTCACATTCTATCTCTCGTATTCTAAGAAAAATAGCCTCAGAAGCAAACTTATATATCCCTAACTCAGATCTGTCGGTCTTTTCATTGCTGCATTGTGCAATCTGGACAATGTTTATCTCAATGCTGCCGCCGTCAGGCATTATCATAACAGTTGTGTAAGTAGGGTTATGAATTTCTGGATATACAACATAAGAATAGAATTTGCTCTTCTTAATTTCATCAGACATAATTATTCCTTTTTACAAAAAGCATCAATCTCTTTCTCATAATCATCTAATGCAGCTTTAATCATGGCACCAGCATGTAAGAACATCTGCTTCCTGGATACTTCTGTTTCACAATTATGCAACACAACGTTGACCATTATAAGATGATCATCAGCACCAGATATTAGTGTCTGAGCTTGAACTCTTTGAGTAATATCAATCTTTTCCATAATCAATCCTCTTTATTTTCTTCTTTAATGTTATTTAATATTCTCCTGTAGAAAATATCTATAACTCTCTTACATAAATCTTTCTCATTAACGATATCCTCAAACCCTATCAGAACAATTTCATAAGAAATAGGATTGCGTTCATCATCAAAATATTCACCATCAATGGTTAAAGATCTCTTTTTTCTCTGGATTGGCTTATTTTCCATAATCAATCTCTTTCAAACTTAATAGATATCGGTTCTCTTACACCTTTATCCGCTAACTCTTTTCTATTATCCCTATCTTCATCATAAACCTTCTTCCAGTCTTCGTTATAAACTCTGAGAGTAGATAGCAGTGTCTTCTCATTACATTCGTTGTATTTGAATATAGCCATCTTCTCGCGTCGAGAACCAATACGTTGTTTCGCTCTATGATGTAACTCAAACAGCTCAGCATCTCTATTAAGAATGTCATAGTAGGTCTGCTCTGGTATCCCATACTCATCTAAGAAATCAAAGAAGGCTATAGAGGTCTGTAACTTAGACCAAGCATCAAGCTTCTCCATAATCCAGTTCTTTCTATCACCAATCTCTTGAAAGTGGCCTAAGATGTCACGAGCTTCAACATAAGGGCTCCGCGTTCCTTTGTCGTTTTTAGTGGTATAGTTAGAGTATTTAACTTTCTTTTTTCGTGGCACAGCAGGTTTCTTACGAGGCTTTGGCACAAATTCTTTCATATTCTCTCTCTAGATTTTAGTGATAATAAATTCAGTTCTTGGATTACCTTCAACACAATAGATCTTCTGTGAGCAGAGTGAGCTAATAAGACAATCGTCTTGTATAATACCGCTATCAACGCAGACATCTTCAACCATCTTAATCAAGTTGGAGAGGTCTGGCTTATAGTTGTGATACATCTGCTTAGTAAGAAGAGTCTTTTTACTCTTATTTATGGGAAGCATAAAAAAAAAGTTAATGTCGAAATGCAGCAGCCCCGTGAGTGGATCTTGTTGATACATATCATGCTGGTTACGCAATGATATTCCCATTATAAGCTTTTGGCTCTTTTGAGAATCATAAACACGGCTTCCAGATACACGGGGCCTCTTCAATGGGATCGGTGGCTGACTAATAACATAATTAAACGAGTTGCCCGCTTTCTGCTTCAAAAAACAAGGGCTTGGTATAAACATTCCATTCTTAGGGACAGAAATAACTCTCATATTCTTCCTTTTTTATGAAATTAATAAATCAAAAATCTAAATCCGGTAATAGATCCTGAAGTGCAAAAAATATAACTCTTTTAGTTTTATTGCCGGTACAAGCTATCATGGGAAAGTACCCATGGGCAGGATCAGGTATATGCATACTCTGGACTGTCGAAAAAAAGCCATAACATAGAGTCAATGTCTCATCATTGGCGCCTCTTGGAAGTGCATCAATAACCTTAACAAGGTCATCTCTAATATCCATAAAATTAATCACTGGCTTAGTCATTACTTCAACTCCAAATCAGGCAAAACTGCTTTCAGTGCAAAGAGATGAATTCTACCAGACTTATTACCAAGCAGGGCAATCATTGGTATAGAAGGCCCATCATGTGGCCTTACTAAAGCTAGATCGCTGGCAAACGGAGTATTAACAAATCCTTCAAGCAATGTAAGTGATTCGTTAACATCAATTTCAATCTTGTTTAATGCAGCTAGTACGTCATTCTTTATATTCTCAAACTTTAACTCTGTCATCTCACTCCTTTAAGTTATTAATCAGATCATACCACATCAGTTCAAAGAGATCGCCTCTTCTTCCAACTCAACATCATCTGCAGGGATTCTTATAATAAGATTCTTTATATGCTTCAACGCAACCTGCAAGGAACGATCCTGGGCAGTCGGTCCATCGGGCCCCTTGCCTATCTCTATCCGTAGCTTTTCCGCAACGGAGATGGCAAATCTACCCCATAAGTCAGGGTTCCAGTTATGATTCACCCAATCTATGAGATCTTTATCTTCACGAGACCATGACTTTTTATGGGGAACATTCTTTCTATCTATAACCAGTTGCTGCTCTGAATTTTCAACTAAAAAATCAGGGGGCACCGGTACAACTTCCGTATCCATCCAGTTTCTTAAAGCCCTCCAATCATTACCATGAACTTCCCTCAAGTGGGGGAACCAACTAAACATCTTCTTCTTCTGGCCTGAAAGTAAGTAACGCCAATGGCTATTAATAACATTGTTCACGGGGTTGCGATTAGCCTCTAACTGGTATGCCCGTTTAAAGTTATCTGTTAAGAACTTGTCACGTTCTTCTGGGGTGGCTCGAGCATCCCAAGGAGGAGTTAAATCTTTCTCTGTCCAATTATTATCATTTGTCAGGTTTATTGGTGGAATTGCTGCATCGAAGGGCATCCAGTCATTCTCAACACCTAATTCTTTCTTCAAGCGAAACATACCATCGTAATCTATTGCCAAGCCATAGCTTTTTGCATAGTCCGTACATAAGCGTGTTAACTCTTCCCACCTCTTTTGCGCAGTGAGATTCTCTTTTGTAATTCTCAATTGTAGAATGCCAACGCCGAATTTGAGCGTATCAGCATCAAATCCCATTAGCATGCATTTCCCCACAACAGAAAGGGGAATCAAGTTCATTTCATGTATATCTTTTCGTATCTTTTCTTGCATTGTAACCTGTTAAAGTAAGTATGTATTATGCTACCTACTTAACTTTATCATTAGACTACGGGCTCGTCAAGCAAAAAGTAGTTAAAAGCCTTTTAAATTCAGGGTTTTTCGCAAGTGATATAATATTCATGAGTAAAAAGCATCAAAGTAATAAATATGGGGTTTGGGATATATCTTTAATTCTTTATCTTGGTGCCAAATTTAAATTAAGAGAGAAGAAAATATAAATTTAATAGAAAGACTCATTAGATACCAGAATCGTTCGTTGTATTGTAAATTTATTCGTATTTGGTTTTGGTGATTATATTCTTCCCGTTTAAGCTTCTTCCACAACGATATTGTCTTATTGTGCAACTTTATGCAGAAAAATCAGTGTTCCGAGAAACTCGTGTAGAAAAAGCATTTTTTTCTTTGCCTTTGAAATGCAACTGCATTTGGCGTGCACCATACATGCCCTATGTGTGCATTATGCGTACGCGTATACGCGCCGCCATGACGCGCATTACTTACAAGTAAGAGTATATATATATTAATATTAATATTTTAATAAAATAAAATGGCGTAAGGCACTTACGGCCCGCCATTTATTTTAGAGGAGCCCTCTCGCTCAGGTCACCCTCGCTCGAGAGCTATCTTATGGCGGTTTTAGGGGCTTGTCAAGTTATTTTTTTAGAGGGTATATTTATAAAATTTATATTTCTTTACAGTCGAGATTAAATATAAAGAAAGCCATAAACCCTCCAATAAAGGAGGGCTCATAACAAAATAAAAAAAATGAGAGTAATAAATGAGAATAATAAAAAGGAAAATAATCAAACCTCTTACACAAGCAGGGCGGAGTGTAAGAGGCCAAGTAAATAAACAGTTATATATTATATTAACTTTGCTTATAAAAATCCATAGATAATTCCCGTATTGTTTTTTACAAGACGCTCTATTTTATCAATATAATCTTCTGTGTTGCCTAATGGATTATCCAAGAACTCAGCAAAGTGTTTTCCAGTGCGAATAAGCTTATCCCAATCTATTTTTGTAACAACAATAAAGGGCAATTTAGCAGCATAATGCATAAAAATACGATCTTTCTCAGCTGCACGTGCATTTTTTATAAAAGACTCTAATTCTTCTTCCATTGCTTCAAAAGCTATAACCCTATTCCTGGCTAGTAACTTTATTAACTTCACTCTCAGGGCAAGTCTTCTCTTTTTCTGCAGATCTGTCATTTTTGCTCCTCTTATAAAAATCCATACAATATTTCTTTCTTTTTCTTGAGAAAGCGCTCCATCCCATCAACATAATCTTCACTATAATCCGAAGGATTCTCCAAAAAATTAGCAAGGGCTGCTCTTGCACCCAAAATCCATGCCCAATTTATTCTGGTAACAACACCAAAAGGCAACTTAGCAGCATAATGTATAAAAAGCATATCTTCTTTGGTACCACGTGCAACGCTTATGAAATCATCTAATTCTTCTTCCATAGCCCTAACAGTGATTACTCTATTACTGGCTAATAAATCTAAAATGTTTTCTCTCACGGCAAGCCTTCTTTCTTTCTGCAGATCTGTCATTTTTACTCCTCTTTATCTTTTAAGTGAGCCTTAACAAGAAATAACTCGATCTTATCTATAAAAGCTGTTGAGCAATCATTAGGATCTTTCAAGAAATCAATTAATTGTCCTAAGTCTGATTCTATTGCATTAAGATTCTCTTGCGCCCAGTCGCTATCAAAACATATAAAAGAAAAAGATGAGTCGCTGCCCTTTAACATCTTTAAAGCTTCTTCTTTTGCCAAAGCATTTAGATACACTATATGTGGCGATGTCTTTCCAATAAATTTCTTCATGAGCATCTGTAAAAATTTGAACTGAAGCTCTTCTCTTCTTTTTTTTTCAATTCTATTCTTTTCTAAACACTCTACTATATATTCTAACATTTCTTATCCCTGATTACCGAAAAGCATAAAGAATATTATCACTGCTGTAACAAAAATAACCAAGTATGCTAAAAAGTTAAAAAACTTGCTTATAGCACAAGGTTCTTCTGGTATTGGTTCCCAATGGTTATTCATAGTTCCACTCCAAATGACTCATTGATTCATCTATCTTAGAAAGAACATGGTCAGGTGCTGCTTCAGGTCTTAATAAAAATTGCTTCAACTCTTCAACTGTTACCTCACATTCTTCTGCACATTCTTTAAACCATTCTTCATCAACAGCTATGAAAGGTAAAGTATATTTTAATGTAACTGGGTCTTGAACGTGATATAAGTTTTTGCCTATCGCATCATGTTCTTCATTGTACATGCCACCATATTCACCTACTAATAAATCTCGCATACCCTTAAGATCGCCTCTGTCACACAAACTTAAAGGCTTGTAATCATAATCATTTTCCAAAGCTTTGCTAATGAAATCATTATCTATTGGCATTTCTTTTCTTTCTTTTGGTTTTTAAATCTCTATGTAAATCTATGTAAATCACTTAATCAATATAGCGTATATAAAAGGCTTTTGCAAGAAAATAAATTAATTATTATTTCTTTACTGTTTTGATATTAAATCAATTATGAGCTCAACGGCCATAGCAGCAAATATAATGAACAATATCATATCCGGGTTGTGGTACGCGTAGATGCATAAAAGCACTTTAACTAATTTCATAATTATTCATCCCATCCTTGATGGCTTTCTATCTTCTCTATCATTTGATTCACTGTTTTTATGCCATACAAATAGTTCTTAACCTTATCTATAACAAAGTTCCCGCAATCTTCAGGGTTAACTATAAAGCCTATAAACTGCTCTGGTGTAATGCCAATATCTTCAGACCATTCAGTATAAGATCTCTTAAACGTCACAAATACTTCTAACAACTCATTGCGCATATTCTCATATATCGACTTAGTGGCAACTGGCTGAATTATCTTTCTTTTATGAAGCTCTTCCTTTCTTTTATCTTCTATGACCTTCTTCTTATTGATCTTATATATATATTCAACAATCTTAACGGAGACTATCCGCGAAGGTACATGGGTCCCATTTAAAAAGTTAATTAATGTATGCTGAGTAATCCCAATTCTCTTCGCATGCTTTATCAATGTAGCAGGTTCATTCTTTAACGCTTCAATAAATGCAGCATGTAATTCTTTGTGGTCTTTGTAAAAATCATCTTGCATGGCTACTCCGCTGGTTTAATTTAACATGTTTTACATAAATTTACATAATAATGCTTGACATACAGCATAGTCTATGTAAAACTAAAAGTGAATTAATTTTTTAACAATTTCGGGAGCTCACATGGAAAGAAAATTTCACTGCAATCAATGTAATAATGAATACACTGCTAAATACTATTTCTTAGCACCTTTCTGTTCTGAAAGATGTGAAGAACTGTTCTTAGATTATGCCCCAGCAGACCTTATAGAAAAGGTCTATAGCACGCACAAAGAAACCATAGATTCACAAGAAGAAATGCCGTACCATAATATCAATACTATCTATTGTGAATCATGTAGAAGTACGATAGATTATGGTTATATAGATGATCGTGTTATCATTACATGCTCTGCTCTATGCTCAGATGTATTTTTAGACACCGTAAAATAGAAGATGAAGTATGGCGCTCCTAACTCCCTTTCAAGGGGCGCCTGCTTTTAAAAGGAAAATATGGACGACATACTAAAAATAATGCTTTGCATAGTGTTTTATCATTGGTTACATGATTTAATTAAAGGCGCATAAAAGGATGAAAATGCAAGAAGATAAAAATATAAAAATAGACACGCTGCCAGAAAAGAAAATAATCAAAAAAGATAAGCCAGCTATAGCAGCCCCACCATCAAATAATAAAATAGAGACAATGCAGCCACGTATAGACTTCTCATTCGTTAGAGCAGAATCCCCCTTCCAATCAATAGTAGATATAATTATATGTATCGGTGCTATTTATGGGTTTGCTAACGTATGCTATCTTGTGTGCCGCTTCATAATGACAATATTCTCACCATTTTAAGGTGTTTAAATGGAAATCACTAAAAATCAACTATTCAATCTCTCGTATCAAGTTGATCTTCTTTTTACTGCTCTTGCAGCTGCTCAAGCAGAGTTCCCTGCAATTAAAAAAACTGATCAAGCTCATAGACATAAATATGCGAATATCAATTCAGTTATAGAGTCAGTACGTCCTGTGTTAGCAAAGCATGGTCTCTCAATACAACAGCATCCTTCAAGTGATTCAGAGGGCAATCCAATACTCACTACTATGTTGTGTCACATATCAGGTCAAAACTCTCTATCAAGCATCAGGATCATCCATGATCCATTAGATATACAAAGCCTTGGCTCTGGTATTACCTATACCAGAAGGTACGCGCTCGTTTCAATTTTGGGGCTTGAACAAGAAGATGATGATGGTAATTATGATAAAAATAAAAAACAGGAATATCCCAGGCCTGCCATACCATCAGCAGAAGACAAAATGTTAATAAACGAAGCTCAATTAACTCAATTGGTTGATAAGATTAAAAAAAGCGCCAAGCCAATCGAAACTATAGAAAAGATTAAGCATCACACGCGTTTGAGCGAAAGTACTTTCTGCAATATGACCGTAATGCAGTTCAAATGGGTCTTAAAAAATACATGACAGAATTCCAGAGCTCCCCTTTGGAAACCCCCAGTTATCTTGTTGATGGCTGGGGACTTTTTATTGCTTAATATATTCAAGAATAACATAACAGAACGTATAATTGGTTCTATCGCTTCCTGTTGTTATATTAACATTCGTATTATCAACATTAATCTCTATATTATCCATAATATTTGCCACAGAAACATAGGGTATGGGTAGAAAGCTCACATTCACTTGGCTTGCAGTCGCATAAATTCGGGTGAAGGTGAATGAAGTGTCTGCAGTTATATTAATACCATGGGGAACACTTGTCGTTCCTGCATTGGGCAAACTCATCACGACAACACCATCACAAAAATTGATAACCGTTCTAAATATCTGCCTCATGGTCGGAAATTGAGCTGTTGTTGAAGAAAGTGTTGTGTCAGGAAATAATACTTGGGAATTAACGATCTCTTCAAGGCTATAAATACCATTATCTTTTTGGTTAACTGCTAAAGAAATAACATTAAGCGCTTGAGACAAACGAATCATGAATTCTCTAAACTCTAAAGAGCCTAGATCTTTCCCTTCAAGATCAGTCACATCAAAATTATAATTAGCCGGAATAAAATTACCGGGGTTAGTATTATCTGCATAACTTGGCATTATAATCCTTAAAATTATTATATGATAAATATGTATTATACTAGTCTAGTATATTTATAACAGATCATAGGAGTAATAGAATGGAAAAAGTTTCTAAAGAGCGTTTGAAGCTTCTCAAAAAGCTACAGAAAATGAACTTATATCCCGACTTACAAAAGAGGATTGAAGAAGACATAGACAAATCAGGTGTTGAAGGTATAAACGCTGATAAGAATAGGGAAAAAATACGTAAAAATAATCCCAATGTCTATGAATCTAATAGTGGCAAACCTATGAGCAAACAAGTGCGGCAAAGGGTTGAAGAAACAGCCGCAGGAGCCCCTGCAGTTGTTGAAGCAGCATTTGGTCCAGTCACCGGAATGCTTTATGATAAAGCACAGGGAACTGCTAAAATAGCATATGATCTTACAAAGGCATTTGCAAAATATAAAGCAAGAGTCAAAGAAGTTGGACCAGAAGAAGCTCTAAAAGAATTTAAACAAGATTTATTTGAAGGCAAAGAAGCCACTTACAAACAACTCAATACTGAACGCCCAGAAGATATTCTTTATAGAGAGCAGCAACGCGAAAAGCTAGAACCATTCTTGCAAAGATCGCGTGAAAGATTAGAGCAACCGTTTCCTTCTGCGTATGGAAGCTTGGAAAATCTCTTTGGTGCATTAGGATTTGGGGGAGGACAATCAGGATCAAATAGCGGTCAAAGATTTAATTATTCAAGAGCCGCAACAAATCCAAGCAGAGAATCATTTTCTCAATTATATCCTCCTGATAGGGCAAGAGGCCTTGACTATACAAATTTAAGAGAAAAAATAGGAAAAGGCTTGGGCTCTGCAGGAAACGCTATTGGGAGAGGCCTTAATTATGCAGGAGAACAGTTCGGAAATGCTACTGATTATGCTAATCAAAAAGCTCATAATGGGTTATCAATGGGTAGAAGCGCAATGAATCAGGGATATAATTATGCAAATCAAACTGCTCAAAATAATTTAGGTTTTGAGCTAAGCGATATTTTAGATTATTTAAATCAAACAAATAGATAATAAGGAGTAGTGATATGGCATCAGGACTAGAGATTTTAGGTGGATTAGGCGGAGGCGTTGCCGGAGCTTTTGCTGGAGGCCCTGTCGGAGCAGCAGCAGGATATGCGGCAGGATCAGGATTGGGAAAAGGAGCTAATGATTATTTTTGGCCTCAACAGCCAGCTGCCCCAACTCAGGATCAACTACGAGGGCAAGAGCAAGCGCGCTGGGTTCAGGATCAGTTACGTCAACAAGCAATGAATGCTCAGGCAAATGGATATAACCAAAATGGATATCAGGCAAGAGAAGACTTGGCAAGGCGAAATTTCAGAGAACAAGGAATTCCCGATATTATGGAAAGATTTGCTGGTTTAAATGCTCAAAGATCAAGCGCATTTCCTGGGGCAATAGCAGGAGCCCGTGGTAATTTAGAAGCGCAATTAGATGCCATGCGAGAACAATACCATGAAAGACAACAGCAGCGTCTTGGGGCTGAAAATCTAGAAAGAATGGGTCTTCTTGGTGGCTTGGCTCAAAATCAAGCAAGGGGTGGTATAGAAGAACGATTAGCTAATTTAAGAGAGCGTCAGCAAGAGGGATTCGAGGGCCAAAATCATATAGGTAATATTTTTAATTTATTGAATTTGCTTGGCGGATTGCAAAACGAACAAGGGCGACAACAACAAGGCAATGCTCAAGAAACTTATGCTGCTGATGTTGGAAGACAAAGAAACTATAATCCACCTCAGGCCCAAGAAAATGTTGGCAGAGCTGGCACTAATCCTGTTTTTTAATCTGAATATAAAAGGAAAAACATGGCTGTACATTACGAACCACCAAGGCAAAATCGTGGCGGTAGCCTAAGAGAACTCTTGATGTCAGAGAATCAAGGACCCTCATTTGGCTCTCAACTTGGTAACGTATTATCGCAAGAATTCGCCCGTCAACAAGCCGCAAAAGACCAGCAAGCCCAAATGCTTGCTGAGCAGCAACAAAAAGCACAGCAGGGTGCTTTATTCGCCCAATTGCTCAGTGGCGGCATGGGTGGGGGAGGCGGTAATTTCAATGGTGGTGCTATGGGCCCTCAAGGGTCTATGAGTCCTGAGCAAATGAAATTATCTGCTGCTCGGTCGATGCAACAAGCTGAAGCTCAACAACAAGCTGCTAAGCCAATTCCCTTCCATCAAATACCCTGGGAGGAAATAGCCCAAAAGGCAGTAGCGGGTAATCTTCCTAAAAGTGATATATTGGCACTCCATAAAGAGCATGAAGAAGCTATAGCAAGAGCTCAAAATCAAGAACTTCAAAAAGAAAATAATGAGATAAAGCGCGAGCGTAATGAAATATCAAGAGAAGCTCCTTCAAGAGCGGCATTAACAAAAAGACTTGGGGAAATAAAAGAAGAAGGTAAGCAAGCTAAAATAAACCACAAAAACTATAAAACATTGCTCGCATTATCAAAATCAGGAGAAGTTAGAGAAGGTGTTGCGGGAAGAATATCTAAGCTATTAAAAATAAATGATATTTTCTCAACTCCTGCTACACAAGTTGCTGATAAAATGATATCTCAAATAAATACCATTAATCTTACAGGAACTGGGCAAAGAGGCATAGCGATCTATAAAGAATTAGAAAAAGGTCAACTTAGCACTAATATGGATAAAGAATCATTTGATTATATTGCTCAGGCAGGAAGCTCTATTGCTGAAGCGAATTCTCTATTTGCCGATGAGGTTGATAAAATTGCTGATAAATATCAAGCAGAAGGAAAGCAAATTCCCTTGAATATTGAAAGTATAGCAATGAAGAACCTTGAACCTCAATTAAAAAAATTAGATAAAGAGGCAGATAAGTCTCTTGATGATTTCTTAGGTTCATTAAATAAGCAAAATAATGCCTCAAAAGGGAATGCTAAGTTTCCTATTCCTCAAGGAGCTAATTTTGGAAGCTTACTTATTAATCCCAACAATCTATCTCAAAAAGATGTTTATCTGGGAAATAATAACGTAATTTCTGAAGATATATTCAGGAAAGCTAGTGATATGCTTGAAAAACAAGCTCCTGCAACACAAAACAAAGGCAGAAAAGTCATTAATAGAGAACTGGGTTTTAATTTGGTAAGCGATGGTAAAAATTGGAACATATCACAATAAGGAGATATCATGTCACTGGGATCATGGGAATTCGTTGATGATGGAACTCCAGTAAACAAAGAAAAGTCTAAAAAACTTACCGGTGGATGGGAATTTGCAGATGAATCCGCACCAGTTGAATCCAAAGCACCACGTAATCCAAACTATGAACTTTCTGATATAGTTCGAGCACCCGTTAGCTTGGGTGCTTCTGCATTAGCGCGATTTGGTGCGGTTCCTAAAGACTTAGCCTATTTAGCGCAAAAAGGTATAGAAGCGGGAAGCTCAATACAAGATTATTTACAAGATATCGGCGAATCACCAGAGCAAATAGAACAAAATAAGCTTTCAAGAGAATCAATAGCTAAAACCACTGGTGCTCCTTTTCAAACATTAGCAAAAGAACTATATGAAGGGCTTCCAGATGAAAAAGAACTCAAGCAACGAATAGCTAAAAACTTGCCAGAGGGGTATCTAGAACCTAAAAGCACAGCAGAAAGAGTTGCCAATGAAGCAGCAAGCACTCTTGGTGGTCTTCTTTTCCCTTTGACTGGTGGCACTAAAGTAAAAGCAGGTAAGGCTTTAGCGGAAGCAGTGGGAGGCGATGTGGCTAAGTTTATGGGTCACTATTTGACTGGGTCAGAAGAAGTAGGTGAAAAAGCAAAAATTGGAACTATGCTTGCGGTTAGCCTTGGCCTTGGGTCTTCCTTAAAAAGTATAAGTCAGGGTATATATAATAAAATTGAAAAAGAAGGTACTCGAATATTGCCAGCGCAGAAACCACTTATAGATTCTTTCTATCAATTGGAAAAAGATCTAACATCTTATGGAAGAGAGGCTATTAAAGAAAATAGCGATGTTGTTAAAAATGTTCTTCCTAAAATAGAAAAATTCTTTGATGGTAGCACAAAACTGTCTTTTTCTGATTGGGCTGAAGTTAATAAGACGGTAAATGCTGCTTATTCTAATATACCCAAAGGATCCCCAGCAGGAGTTAGATTTTTAAATTTCATGAAAAGAAATAAAGCCTATACAGAACAATTGGCTAAAGGAGGTGGGGAATTAGGTCATTTAGCAAGCGAGCTTCTGAGGGCTAATGAAATTAATACCGGCGTTAAAGCAACAGAAAGAGCATGGAACTTCTTTAAAAACAATCCCAAAGTAGCCTCTGCCATTGGTGGGTATGCTGTTTTGCCATTAATATTAGGCAATAAATCTCTTGAAGAACAATTGCCAACTTTGGCAGGAGTAGGAGCATTAGGTGGCGCCGTTATTCTTGGATCTCATATTAAGAATCTTTATAAGCTTCCTATTGTTCGAAAAGAGATGGCCGGATTGTTTGCTGGTGCGATGAAAGAAAATGCGAACGAAGTCATAAAACATGCTCGAAAATTAGAAAACTACTTCCAAAATAATCCAAAGAAGTTGGAATATATATTAGAGTCTAATCAACCAAAGCAACTTGAATATATATTGGATCAAGCATAGTATGAAATTATAAGATGGTTGAAAAAAGAGACTGCTTCTTTTTACTTTAACTCCTTAATATCTCTATCCCTTATTAGTTTTTCGATTAAAGCCCGAAGAATTAAACGATTGATAGAGATATTTCTTTTGGCACATACCTCAACAATAATATTATGTAGCGGCCGAGGAATACGTATCTCTACCCTTTTCTTTTCCATTAGTTTCTCCCTGTAATTAATAGTGCCGTAATTTAAAATAATTATATTGCTTCAAAAAAATCTATCAATATATACTTATATAAAATAACAATTCTAAAATTCTTAGGAGATTCCATGGCTAGTGGTAATAATATAGCAAAAGCGTATGGTATAGGTGGTCCATTTATTGCAGTTTTTCCCGCACCAATCGTTACAAGAAGAAACCCAACGGTAAATGATACTGCAGAAATAGGTCAATTATGGGTCAATAGCGCTACTAATGCTTCATTCGTTCTGGCTGGATCCAATGGTGCAGGTTCTGTATGGACAGTCAATCCAGCTGGTGGTGGCGCTGGTGTATTTACTGATTTAAGCGCTACTGGTGTCATAGATTTAGATAGTGGCGCTATCGCTACCCCCTTAAATATTCAAACAACAGATGGCGGTTCTAATATTACGGTACAATCTGCTGCAGCGGTTTCTATTACAGCGGTTGGTAATGCAACACTAACATCAGATGCATCTGCTACTTTAAGTAGCTCGCTTGCTGCTGATAATGCAGTACAGCTTACTACAACAGATCTTGCTGGCGGTGTAGAGATTACAGCAGGTACGGGCGGAGTAGTTTCTGCGACAACTGGTCAAGCAATTTGGGGTTCTACGCGTAATGCGGCCGGAAACAGTGTCTTTATATCAGCAAATGGTAATGCGGGCGAAGTCGTCTTGATTAACTCTGCTCAAGGAACCTTAAATACAAGCGTTACCCTTAGTTCTACTTCAGGTGGTATAACTCTGTCTACAGCAACTGCTGCAAAGCAAATAATATTAGCAGCAGTACTAGGTACGGTGAATATTTCTGCATCTCAAGCAGCAGCGAATGCTATTATTCTCAATGCTTCAAATGGTGCTGGGGGAATTACTGCTACGGCTGGTACTGGTAATTTTAATATAACTTCTAAATCTCTTGTTGTTAATGCTAACGCTGTAGCAATTGATACTGGTATTTTATTAACTCAAGGTGCTGCAACTGCTGCAGTTCAAGTTGGTAATGGTGTTCCTGTTCATAATGCTCCACAAGGCTCATTATATTTAAATACTTCTGGTGTTGCGCATCAAAGAGCTTATATCAATACTGATGGCGCTGGTACTTGGACTTTAATAACTACTGCTGCTTAATATTTCACCGCAAGGATATACTATGGCATATTCGATAGCTTTAAGAGCAGATCCGGTAAGAACATTAGCGTTTGGTGGTATTGGTGCTAGTTATGCACCAATTGGAACCCAACTAACAAAGGGCGGTCGTCAATTCTTCGTCCAAAACTTAACTGATGCAACGCTCATGTTTAGTTTTGATGGAGTTAACGACCACTTTCCCTTATTGTCTAATACATATTTTGTATTTGATGTCACCACTAATAAAGTAACCAATGATGGTTGGTTCATTGATAAAAATACTATCATGAATGTTAAAGAAATTGGTACACCAACAACTGGTTCAGTTTATCTTTCGGTGTTTTATGGCCAAGGAGACTAATTATGTCACAGGCGGGAACTAAAGTCACTGCATCCTCACTTGGATCAGTGACTACATTAACACCAGATTCTGGTGGCGCAATAGGGCCCAATGGTAGTGGAACGATATTTATCCATGGTGGCCCTAATATTGCAACCTCAGGAGCTGGTAATACCGTAACGGTAGGATTTACCGGAACATTACCCGTGGCCAATGGCGGTACCGGCGATGTTACCTTGCCAATTCATACCGTATTGCTGGGTAATGGTACTTCTGCCATTAATGAAACAGCGGTGGGTACTAATGGCCAAGTATTAATAGGTTCTACTGCAGCTGATCCGGCATTCTCTACTTTAACAAGTACTGGCGGAACTATAGTATTTACTACCGGAGCCCATACATTAAACCTGGAAACATCAGGTTCAACCTCGAACTCTTTTGTTACTAACTCAGGTACGGCCACACCATCAGCAGGAGTATTAAATGTTGTTGGCGGTACTAACATTACAACATCTGGTTCAGGGAGCACGGTTACTATTAACCTAGCAGCTACTATACCGGTTTCGCTTGGTGGTACGGGAGATACATCGCTCACTGCACATGGTGTCTTAGTTGGTGAGGGAACTTCAGCGGTAGCAGTTACTGCAGTGGGATCAAATGGGCAAGTGCTTATAGGCGCTACCGCTGCTGACCCTGCATTTGCGACATTAACCAGTACTGGCGGCACGATAACCTTCACAGCTGGCGCTAACACCTTGAATCTAGAAGCTGACAGTGGCGGCCTTGTATGGACAGTAATAACGGGTGCATCACAAGCATTAGTAAAGACCAATGGGTACTTTGCTAATAATGCGGGCACTATATCATTCTCTTTACCAGGTATTGCAGCAGTTGGTGATACATTCACGGTAGCGGGGATGAATAACGCCACAGGGTGGACAATCACACAAGCAGCCGGCCAGACGATGCATTTTGGAACTTACAATACAACGACAGGGGTAGGTGGTTCTCTTTCGTCTACGGCGATCTATGACACGATTCGGTTTGTGTGCAATATAGCTAATACAGATTTTGTAGTGGTACAAAGTATTGGTAATATAACCGTTGTATAAAAAAGACTGGATAGAGTGATTATGCTATCCAGTCCCCCAAAAGAAATTCGGAAATCTGTCCGATTCAATGTAATTATAAAAGAAGTAAGAGTTTTGTAAACCCAAAGGAGAGAACATGAAAATATTACTAGTAACAATTCCGTTATTTATATTTTCTTCATTAAGCTATTGCGAATACAGCTCCGTGCTTGAACAACATATTTTTGATAAAGAACGAACAACATCGCAAATGTACAGTCTCATCTATGATTTTGATTTTACTGATACCCAAATAAACAATAAAACTAAACTCGATAGTTGGAGTCTCAGTAGATATTCAAATCCGGTTGATAACTATATTATGCAAAATAAAGACACTATTAATTTGGATGAGCCAATATCAATTCAATCATTTTTTACTCAATAAAGGAGCGTATGGACACGGGATCAATTATTAAGTTAGCTACTTTATGTGTTTTTATTATCGTCGGTATAGCTTCTCGCATTTGGTTGATACATGGTAGTAAGTTAGATCACATATCTGAGTCAGTAATCAAAGATGAAACTAGAATAGGAAAAATGTGAGTACAATTAATGTTATAAATAATGGTGGTGTTATAACTACTGTTTTTTCCACACCGGGTACCACTTCATGGACTAAGAATTCTCGAACGAGAATAGTGAATGTCCAAATTTGGTCCGGTGGGGGAGGTGGTGGGTCGGGCAGAAAGGGAACAGCCAATTCGTCAGGAGGAGGAGGAGGCGGAGGTGGTGGTAATTTTATGTCAGCTATATTTCCTGCAATATACTTCAATTCTACAGAAACAGTAGTTGTTGGCTCTGGAGGGGCAGGTGGTAATGCTCAATCAACTGATGCTACCAATGGCAATCCAGGTTTAAATACGAACACAGGATCTTCTTTTAGTAATATTAAAGTTTCTTTACCTGTTGTGGGATCCGCTGGAATAGCAGGAACATCTGCCGCCCAAACTCAATCTCCAACACTGAACTTTTTAGGCCTTACGGCACCTCCTGGCCTTTTCCCTACGAGTGGGGCTTCAGGACAAGGAGGGAATGGTACAACAACCACAGGAACTAATGGAAATAATAACGTTGATCCTGAAGGTCCTACAACGCCATGGTTTATACCAACCGGTGGAGGCGGCGGCGGGGGTGCCCAAGCAGCTGCTGATGGTCTTGGTGGAAGTGGTGGCGCTATTTATTCTGATGCGAGCGTTTTAGTGGTTGCAGGTGGAATTGGGGGCACCAACACTCAAGGTGGCAATGGGCAACCGGGTATTTATGGGTCTACCGGTAATGGATTGTGGGCAGGCAGTGGTGCGGCGGGCGGAGGATACGCCTTTGGGACGACGACCGCGAGCGCTGGAGGCACTGGTGGTCAGCCGGGAGGTGGTGGCGGAGGCGGATCTGGCGGTGTCAGTGCTGTATCAAGCTCTGGCGCAGGTGGACAAGGCGGTGCAGGCCTGGTCATCGTAACAGAATATTTTTAAGGAAAAACTATGAGTACAAATAATGCGATAAATAATGGCGGTGTAGTAATGACAGTTTACACCTCCAATAATACCTGGACTAAAAACCCTAGAACCAAAGTTGTTAATATTCAAATGTGGGGTGGCGGCGCGGGCGGCGGATCTGGTCGCAAAGGCACTGCAGGCTCATCAGGTGGTGGTGGTGGTGGTGGTGGTTCAGACTTCTTATGTGCAACGTTTCCCGCATCTTTTTTTGGATCTACTGTTGGAGTAGTTGTAGGTTCTGGTGGTGGTGGTGGCAATGCCCAAACAACCAATGCTACCAATGGTATTAGTGGATCCGTCGGAGGAAATTCATCTTTTGGTAATCTTACTGTAGAAGGTGCACCAAGCCCCGGAACCGGAGGCACTACTACAAATTCTACTAATAACTCAACAAA
>CAIXAE010000019.1 GCA_903917345.1 uncultured Methylococcaceae bacterium
GCCTTACGATGCATCCAGCCGAACATCAATCGTAATAATGACTAACGACCTCACTCTAACACGTTATATAAAGTCTAGTACTAATTATAATTCCACTCTGTACTTTTAATGACCAAGCTAATGATTTTAATGGCTGTCTGTGGGTGTTGTTCAGAGTGTTTAGAGGCTTAATAAGGTGACTAGTAATACTTGCTAGGCGTCTCGCGGACTCGTTAACAGTGCTCCACACTCTGGCGACACGCCTAGCCATGTTTGAAGGATGTCTCGAAGCTATCGCTACACGCCACAACAGGTTGTCGGCATACATTGTATGAGTGCGTGACGTGTCGCAAGGGTTGCTAGGCGTGTCTCAGATTGCTCGACACGTGTCGCCAACTACTCAAAGCTTGTCAACAGGTGCTCGAGACATGTCGCAAGAGGGTTGAACAGTGTGATGAGAGTCGAGACACGCCGTAACATGACTAAGTGACATTGTGTTATATGGGATACACAGGCTTGTAAGTATTAATGTTGCTGAATAAAAATATCACATTGGGTGAGACTTGTTTTATTGCATTTTATTTTGTTGCATTAGTTTGCTATGGTAATCGTCTAAATAATTTTGGATTAATTTGCCCAAAGACGAGCCTAAATGCTGAATAAAAAAATGACAGATGTGAATGCGCAAAATCATCTCTGATGAATTTCCGTATCTGTATAGAGGGCGTTTTAAATCCATGGAGTGTTAATCAGGAACTGTTTTTTTCCAATTCAGCGTTAATATTTCTAGACTATAATTTATAAAATCTATCAAAATAACGGTAGGTTAAAAAATCATACTGATAAACCTGAATGCTGTTTTCAAAAAAAAATGGCAAATATTCAACCCTGATTAACTAATTTAAAACACTATTAGAAGGATTTTATAATGGCTTACGAAACTCCAATTACTATTAAAAAGGCGATCGATAACATAAAAAAACGTCATTATGTATTACCTTCAATACAGCGTGAATTTGTATGGGATACAGAGCAAATCGAAAAGCTATTCGATTCCTTGATGAGAGATTAACCTATCAGTACCTTTTTGTTTTGGAAGGTTGATAAGAACAAGATTAAAGATTTTTTAATTCTATGAGTTTCTGAAAAATTATCACGAAAAAGATAATCGACATAATAGAAAAGCAGAACTAAGTAATGATGAAGACATTATAGCGTTACTAGATGGCCAACAACGAATGACTTCGTTATATCTGTCTCTAACAGGGACCTATGCACAAAAAATCCCTTATTATCGATGGGAAAGTCCACATGCGTTTCCCAAGAAAAAATTATATCTTAACTTATTAAGCCCATCCGAGGATCTGGAGCTTGAATATGATTTCAAGTTTTTAACTGAAGATGAGGCTAAATCTGCCTGCTCTGATTTTTGGTTTGAATGCGGAAAAATATTAGACATTACTGACCAAAGTAAGGTGTCAATGTTTTTGATGCAAAATGACCTTATGAATACTGCCCTGTATACCAAAGAACAGTCAGAATATGCGATCAATTCACTTAGTGAATTATTCAATGTAGTTCATCAAAAAGGCACCATTAGCTATTATTTAGAAGAAGGTGAAGAACTTGATAAGGTTCTGCAAATATTCATTCGAATAAATAGTGGCGGGACTAAATTAAGCTATTCAGATCTATTGTTGTCCATTGCCACTGCTCAATGGCAAGACAAGGATGCTAGAGAGGTTATTCATGAATTCGTTGATGAAATAAATCATATAGGCGATGGTTTTTCATTTAACAAAGATTTTGTCTTAAAAGCATCTATAGTGCTAGCTGACTTTAACGATGTGAAATTCCATGTCGATAATTTTACTAAAGCCAATATGGCCACGATTGAAAGAAAATGGGATAAGGCTTCATCGGCTGTACGAGCAGCGATTCAATTAGCTGCAAAGCTGGGTTACAGCAGAGATAATCTTATTGCAACCAATACTATTATCCCAATAGCCTATTTTATTTATAAAAATGAATTTGATGCTGATATTCTTCATGGAGCCAAACGTGAAGATGATAGAAAATCAATTAAAGAATGGTTGGCAAGAGTGTTATTAAAAGGTACTTTTGGTGGCCAACCAGATTCTATCTATCCAGTAATGAGAAAACTGATCAATGATAATTTAGGTCAGTTTTCCTTAAAAGAGATCATTGAGCATTATAAAGGTAGTAGGAAAACGATTTCATTCACAGAAGATGAGATTGAAAATTTGCTTGCCATGCAATATGGTAAGGCACAGACATACTGTGCTTTATCACTATTATACCCATCACTAAATTACAATTTTAAATATCATCAAGATCATATTCATCCTAAATCGTTCTTTACAAAATCTAATTTAAAAAAATTAGGCATAATTGAAGATCAACTCGATCAATACATTGATAGTTTTAATTCTTTAGCTAATTTACAATTGCTACAAGCCAATCAAAATATTGAGAAAAGTGATAAATATTTTGATGACTGGCTAAAAGAAACCTTTCCTAATGTAGCAGAACAAGAAAGTTTTCTAATACAGAATCATATTAAGATTAAAGAATCTTTAGCTTTTAATGATTTCCTTCGTTTTATAGCTGATAGAAGATCCACTCTCAAAAATGAGTTTAGAAAAATATTAGATGTTTCCAGTGCAGATACTCAACAAGAAACGGTGATTGATGAATGATGTTAATCAGTGTTAATTTAGCGTTAATATTTCCAGACTATAATTTATAAGATATTCAAAATAACAAAGATCATACTGGTAAATCTACATGCTGTTTTCAGAAAAAACTGGCAAATATTCAACGCGATAAACAATACAATCTTATGAAACAGCTAAATATTAGGGAAATGCGGAGCGTATTGGGGAAACTTGATGTGCTAGTCGAAGAACAGCAAGAATTAATTATTACGCGCAATAAACAAGCTATTGTAAGAGTGCTGCTCCCCATACAAGGCATAAAAAAACGCCATAAACATGCTGATTTACGTTCTTTGCAGGCCGTTAGTTCGATATCTTCTTCAGAGGCGTTGATTAGACAAGATCGTGATGAACGATGTTTTAGTTGTTGGCAAGACTTCAGATGATTTACAAAATGCTTTTGCTACGAATGATGATGCCCTTAAAAAGCGTTACTTACAGCAGGTGCTGAGCTGGCTTAATAAATGTTCTAAAATAGATTGGTAAGATAAATGTTGAGACTTGTCCTAATCAGCTTCACGCGTCGCATTATCAATCTTCATTTTAAAATCAAGTTGAATAATTCGATATTCAGCCTAATATTTTAGATGACAAGTGAAACTATATTAGTTTATATCTTAAATGCGAGTAGAATCGAGGTTGGCCACATTTTGTAATGCCATCCTTTAGATCGTTTAATCGATCAAATAAATAAATAAAATGAAACATACCGCTGGGATATTTGTTGAACATCGAGCGTTAGAGACATTGTGTATTAATGCACTCAATTCAAATAAATTGGGTATTAATGTCTTTTCTGACGCAACCTCCTTATTTAAAAGCATTGTAGACGGGCAACTAGAAGTACTTATTGTTGATAGTAGTATTCAATCAGAAGATGTAAAAATGATTGAACGTTATCGTCTTATGAGCCCAACGCTCTTTATCATTGTGTTGGGTGAAAACCCAGAAAAGCTAACGGAATATGTAGAGGCAGGCTGTAATGCGGTTACCGATGCACAAAACCTAGTTAAAGCGATCAATGAGATACAGATAGAAAAAACGGATAAAAACGTGATAGATGCGGATATAAACCCGGTATGGCGCTTATCAACGACTGAATACGCTCTCTATAGTCCCGTTAATAATCAAATAAAACTGACGGTTAGGGAGTATAAGTTCCTAAAACTGTTATTCGACTCCGATGATGTCCTGAGTAAAGAAGATATCAAGAACAAAGTAATTGGCGGTAATAATGATACAGCAAACCAGAGGATTGCATTATTGGTCGCAAGGTTAAGAAAAAAAGTGTACACAGATCATTCTTTACAATTGCCCATTAAAGCAGATTATTGTAATGGTTATGTATTTGCTGGTCTGAAGGACAATCTATGAAGCTAATTAGGTTGGCTGCAGTCTAAAAATAGGTAATGCTTTGAGTAGATAAGACATCTTGATCCTTAGGGTGTTTTATAGGGTTATCAATAGGATATCTTGTCTTGTGTTTTCCGAATGATAAGATAAATTACCTATTTAAGTCTATAATGCGGCAACCTAACTCACTCTGTGAAAATCTTATGACTACTCATTTACAAACCCCTCTTAATATTGGTCCTTATCAATTATCTAATCGATTGGTGATGGCGCCATTAACGCGTATGCGTGCCCCAGATAATATTCCTAATGACATGATGGTCACCTATTATGACCAACGCGCCAGTGCGGGTTTGATCATTACAGAAGCGTCGCCTATTTCTTCTCAAGGTGTGGGTTATCCGGCTAGCCCTTATATTTACAATGACGCTCATGTCGAAGGTTGGAAGAAGGTTACGCAAGCCGTTCATGCAAAAAAAGGTCTTATCTTTTTACAACTATGGCATGTAGGTCGTATTTCCCATCCCGATTATCATAATGGGGAACTGCCTGTAGCTCCCTCGGCTATTAAACCAAAAGGCAAGGGTGTTACGCCGACGGGCATGCAAGATTTTGTTACCCCTAGGGCGTTAGAAACCATTGAACTTGCTGGCATTGTAGAAGATTATCGCAATGCTGCTAAGCATGCCTTAGCAGCCGGCTTTGATGGCGTAGAAATCCATGGGGCTAATGGCTATTTATTGGATCAATTCCTAAGGGATGGTACTAATAATCGTACGGATAATTACGGGGGTAGTTTAGAAAACCGAGCGCGATTATTATTAGAAGTTATACAGGCGGTGGTTGAGGTTTGGGGGGCTGATAAAGTGGGTCTGCGTTTATCACCGAGCGGTACTTTTAATGATATGGCTGATTCAGCGCCAGAAACCATTTTTGTGTATGTATTAGAGCAATTGAATCACTTGGGTTTGGCGTATTTACATCTTGTTGATGCCTTAGAAGGTGATATTCGTCATGGTGCTAAAGTGGTTAGCTTAGCCATTTTGCGTAAAGCGTATCAAGGTAAACTGATTATCTGCGGTGGTTATGATCAAGCCAAAGCAGAGCAAGCAATTGAGCAAGGTCTGGCGGATGCAGTCGCTTTTGGTCAGTTATATATCGCTAACCCTGATTTAGTAGAACGCTTTAAAGCGAATGCGCCTTTAAACAAGCCAGACATGGCTACTTTTTATGGTGGCAATGAAAAAGGTTATATTGATTATCCTGCTTTAACTGATTAATTTTTAAATTATAAAGTCTGTATGTGTCGATGGATAAAGACTCAGTTCTTGTCCATCGATACTCGCTTTTATTACCGTCTCTGCTGACGGTTAGTCACAAAGCTTACTTGATTATTCTATATAATAAGCAAGTAATCCTTATTTCTCTTCATACATACATTCAAGATGCCTTTATTACGTTTATCAAATATTTCTATTGCCTTTGGTACCCATGCTTTATTAAAAGATGCTGACTTTCAATTAGATCCAGGCGAAAGAGTGGGTTTGTTAGGACGTAATGGTGAAGGTAAATCAACTTTAATGAAAATAACGGCGGGCAATATCCTGCCTGATAACGGTGATATTTGGCGTCAACCTGAGTTGCGCTTATCGTGGTTAGAACAATCTCCCGATTTACCGGATGATGCCACTATCTATGATGCGGTAGCGGGGGGCTTAGGTGAGTTAGGCTCATGGATTACGCGTTACCATGAATTAACATTAACCATGGATTATGAAGACGAAAAAGCCTTAAACGAATTAGGTGATCTGCAACATAAATTAGAAGCCCATAACGGCTGGCATTTTCAACAACGTGTTGAAACCACCTTAACTAAGTTGGAGTTGCCGGGTGATTTGAAAATCAGTGGTCTATCGGGTGGTTGGAAGCGCCGAGTGGCTTTAGCTAGAGCGTTGGTGATAGAGCCAGAAGTTTTGTTATTAGACGAACCGACTAACCATTTAGACTTTGAAAGTATTTTATGGTTAGAAGAGCAAATATTAAATTTTCAGGGCGCTGTACTATTTGTGACGCATGATCGTTCATTCTTACAAAAACTGGCCACGCGTATTGTCGATTTAGATCGCGGTAACTTAGTGTCATGGCAAGGTAATTATGATGATTACTTAACACGTAAAGCCGCTGCCTTAGAAGATGAAGCCAATCAAAATGCCGAGTTTGATAAAAAGTTAGCCGAAGAAGAAGTTTGGATTAGACAAGGTGTTAAAGCGCGTAGAACCCGTAACGAAGGGCGTGTAAGAGCGTTAGAGAAATTACGTAATGAGCGTGCTCAAAGACGCTTACAACAAGGTACCGCTAAGTTGGCCCTTGAGAAGGCGGATGCCTCAGGTAAAAAAGTAATCGAAGTGAACGATATTTGTTTTTCTTATGGTGATAGGCAAATTATTAAGAATTTCTCTACGCTCATTCAGCGTGGCGATAAGATTGGTTTAATTGGTGCGAATGGTGCGGGTAAATCTACGTTATTAAAGTTGTTATTAAAGCAATTAGAGCCGACTACGGGTGTGATAGAGCAGGGCACTAAGCTAGAAATCGCTTATTTTGATCAATTACGTGATCAACTCGATCCGAATATGACGGTGGCTGACACCGTCGCTGATGGTAATGACTTCGTAGAGATTGCCGGTAATAAACGTCACGTGATGTCTTATTTAGGTGACTTCTTATTCGCCCCAGCCAGAGCGCGTTCACCGGTTAAAAGTTTATCGGGTGGTGAGAAAAATCGTTTGTTATTAGCACGTTTATTTACTAAACCCGCTAATTTAATTGTGATGGATGAGCCGACTAATGATTTAGACTTAGAAACCCTAGAGCTACTCGAAGAAAAGTTAGTCTCGTATGAAGGCACTTTATTATTAGTGAGTCATGATAGGGCGTTTTTAGATAACGTGGTGACCAGTGTGTATGTCTTAAGTGGTACCGGTGAGGTTGAAGAGTTTGTGGGTGGCTATTCCGATTGGAATAATCATGTAAAACAAGCAGAGAAGGCTAAAGCTACAACGACAGCTAAAACTGCGGCGGCTAAAAAAATGGATTCAGTCACTGCTCCTGAAAAGTCTCCGGTAGCCGTTAAAAAGAAAAAATTAAGTTTTAAAGATCAACAAGAGCTTGATAAATTGCCACAAGTGATAGATGACTTAGAAGCAAAACAAGCCGATTTAACCCTACAAATCAGTGCATCGGCTTTTTATAAGCAAGATCCTATGGCAATCGCTAAAACTCTTGACCAATTAAAAGAAGTGGAAGGGAAATTAGAGCAGGCTTTTGCAAGATGGAATGAATTAGAGTCTTTGTTGGAAGATTAAGACTTAACGGACGAGAGCGATAGCGAATGGCTCTCGTCAACCCCGTCTCCTATGGGCTTATCGAGCCTGTGCTTTATTTTTAAGTCGCAATACAAAGATATAAATAACACCTCTATGCAACTTAGTTGTAGTGTTATCCGTCAAGGTGCGTATATTAGTCACAAACATAACGTCAGTTATATTTATCTGTACTGTAAATCCGCTTGAGTTTTTATCATCAGGATTGGGTTGGTCTTTACTTTTCCTTCATGAATAGTTCCAAGGGGTGTTATGACTAATTTAGCGTTTGAGATAGGGTTCGATCATTACCGTTATGATTTAGGCTTAGATTTAGATCGTTTTGAAGATGAACATCGCCAACAGGTTCAATTTGGTTATGACGCGGCTAAGCAGCAAGAAGTTTCTAAACAGCGGTCAAATAAGTTTGTGTCTAAGGTACTTAGTATAAGAGATCGGTGTTTAAGATCTGGCTTAGAAGTCACTATTACAACCAGTGATTTAGAAGAGAAATTGAAAAAGACTAATGGTATTTGCCCCATTACTGAAGAGCCTTTTACTTTTGCACTCCGTGAGATGACGGATTGGTCGATTGATAGGGTTGATAATGATCGCGGTTATACGCCAGATAATATAGAGATTGTTTCGGTTAAGGCTAATAAGGCAAAGGGTGATTTAAATTTGCCGCACATCGTACAACAATCGGTTAGTAAATATAATCCTAATAGTATGCTGACCCAGAAACAGTGGTTTTTGATGGGTAGGTTTTATTTTCAGAGATTAGCCTACGCCGACACTTTACATATGACTGCTATTTTATATGACACGCCAGAGATATTATTTAAAGTTATTCTTATGCAGTTATATTACCCTCATACAAAACACGCTAAAGTTTTCGCAAACATACTTGCACCCTACTGTCCTAAATTATTAATAGAGAGAACGATTAAACTGATTTTCAAAAGATATAAAACGGGCAAAATACCGCTTGGACGTGTACATGGGCTTAATCTGGTTTTAAAAAGCCCAAAGGCATTAAATGCTATGTTTATTTTTATGATGAGTGTGTTAGATAATCATGCGGTGTTTGATGAAATATTAATCATTTGTTTTTTTGAGCTTCCGCCCTTCATCTTAGATACATAAAGCTATAGCTCTTTTCGTTATTCTTAACTTTAAGGTAAAATGTCAACAATGATGTTTAGACAAAGCAGGTGAGCATGAAACCTTATCTTGTTTGCCCAGCCATTGATTATTAATACATAACAATAAAAGGAGTAAAACGATGAAAAAAAGTTTGTTTATGGCGGTAGCCTTGTTAGTTTCAAGCAATGTGTTTGCAGCAACTGATCATTACATATTAAAAGATGATAGCCATGTGCATCATTTAAAAATTACTACCATTAAAGGTGAAACTACCGTTTCTACGGATGTTGATTTTGAACCGAACGCGGCAGAAGCCGGCAGAGAAGCCTGTTCTGCAGATGTGTCAGGTGAAGCAAAAGTCGTAGCTGCTAACGAAATTGTTTTAAGAAAACATTTAGCGGGTGAAGCAGCGGTTTGTGAGTTAAAAGTACATTTAAGCCCAACCGGTGCAAAAATTGATCAATCTGAAGGATGTGCTAATTTTGCAGCGGGCATTTGCCACTTTGCTTCTGATGGTAAAGAGTTAGTTAAAGTTCAATAAGTTCGTTTACGCAGTCATTGATCTACTCGGTTTCACTTAATTGAGTGAGCCGAGTGGGTTTCTAAAAGTTCAGTCCCGTCTATTTATTCTGCTGTTGTTGCCTATCAATTTATAAGCTTCTATCCAGCTTACGATAACTAATTGCCTCACTTAGATGCTGAATGCTAATGTCTTTAGCATGTGCTAAATCGGCGATGGTTCTAGCCAGTTTTAAAATCCGATGATAGGCCCGGTGTGATAAGCCAAATTTTTCTATGGCTTTTTCTAATAACAGATGGCTTGCTTCTGAGAGTACACAAAGCTGTTTGACTTCTTTTGCACTTAAGGCTGAATTGGCCTTGCCACTTCGAGCTAAAGCAATATTTCTAGCGGCAATCACTCGGTTTCTAATCGATGCACTGGATTCTTCTCCACCTGCAATTCCTTTTCGTAAAATATCATTAGCTACGCGGGGAACTTCTATGTGCATGTCAATACGATCTAATAAAGGCCCAGAGACTTTACTGCGATAGCGTGAAACCTGTTCTGATGTGCAGTGACAACGTCCAGAAGCATCACCTAAATAACCACAAGGACAGGGATTCATGGCAGCAACTAACTGAAACCGTGCGGGGAAATCGACTTGTTTTGCGGCCCGCGAGATGGTGATATGACCAGACTCTAAGGGTTCTCGTAAGACTTCTAATACTTTACGATCAAACTCGGGTAATTCATCCAAAAACAAGGTACCGTTATGCGCTAAGGATATTTCTCCCGGTTTAGGATTGCTACCCCCACCTACTAAAGCAACGGCTGAAGCGGTATGATGTGGCGCTCTGTAGGGTGGCTTTAACCAATTAGCGACATCTAATCCTTGGTCACTAATAGAAGCGATGGCAGCAGATTCTTGGGCCTCATCCTCAGTTAAAAAAGGTAATATGCTGGGTAAGCGCGCGGCAAGCATTGATTTTCCTGTGCCGGGTGGCCCTATTAACAACAAGTTATGCGCACCAGCGGCAGCTATTTCAAACGCGCGTTTGACATGATATTGGCCGTGCACATCAGCAAAGTCTAAATCATTGAGTGTTAAGTCGGGTTGACTCTTGTATTCGTTATTTGCATGAATCGACACGTCCAGGCTAGTTGGGTCTTTAAGTATGGCGCAGACTTCTAATAAATGTGCGGCTGAAATTAATGCTATGCCTTTAACTAATGCGGCTTCTGCAACATTCTCTTTGGGTAATATGAGTGTTCTGCCAGCTTTATGAGCTTGAATCGCAATCGGAAGTACACCTTTGAGAGGTCGTAATTCTCCCCCTAACGAGAGTTCGCCTATGCATTCATAGTCTTTAAGTTGAGAAAGTGGGATTTGTCCAGAGGCTGCTAAGATACCTAGTGCGATCGCTAAATCAAAACGTCCGCCTTCTTTAGGCAAATCGGCAGGGGCTAAATTGACAGTAATGCGTTGGGCGGGGAAGTCAAAGTGTGAATTAAGGAGTGCTCCTCTAACGCGATCTTTACTTTCTTTGACTGCCGTCTCAGCTAAGCCGACCATGTTTAAACAAGGCAGTCCGTTGGCGATATGGACTTCAACCATGACGAGTGGCGCGTTAATGCCAGAACGTCCACGGCTAAAGACTACAGCTAAGCCCACGTGATGGGTTTGCAAATAAGTTGCATGATTTCCTATGGGACTGATATGGAGGGGGGAGTGATAAATGTTGCTTTAGAGTGTGAAGTCCTAAAGCAACATCGATATAAAGCTAAAAGAGGTGTTAGAAGTGTTTATGCTTCTGTATTTTGAGTAGATGCTTCCATTTCAGCTACACGCTTTTCTAGATCTTCTAATTTACTACGTGTCTTAGCTAAGACCATTTTTTGAACTTCAAATTCTTCACGTGTCACTAACTCTAGTTTACCTAAAGCCGCTTGTAAAACGCCGTTAAACGTTTTTTCTAGGTCATCTTTAAAAGTGTTTAGACCAGGAGGAATAGCTCCTGCCAAACGATTGGCAATATCATCAATAGCTTTTGGATCAAACATTAGTGGTGTCCTGTTTGGTTATTATTTAAGAAAGGCTTTTTTAAAGAATTCAGGTTGTGCCAATGATGCTTTATGAATATCAACATTGTAATAAACAGTTTCAAACGGTTTACTAGCTGAATCTTGTTCTCTAAAAGCCCCTAATGCAGTTTTGCTAGCGATCGTAGCACTCCACCAACCTGATGGATATAAGCATTGTGGAAAAAAGAGAGTTTGTAAATGAGTCAGTCCACTCGCACTCATCGCATCACGCATTTCACCAATGAGTGATAAGTTAAAGAGAGCTGATTCACTTTGTTGAACTATCATACCGTTTTCTGACAAGCAGTTAAAGCAATCACGATAGAATGCTTCACTAAATAATCCCAATGCTGGACCTACTGGGTCAGTGCTATCAATGATTATAATATCAACAGAGTTAGGTGCGGCATCTTTAACCCATTTAATACCATCAATAAATTTTAAATCCGCTCTAGGGTCATTGTTTGATTCGCAAAGCTCAGGAAAATATATTTCTGCTAAGCGGGTCACTCTTTCGTCGATATCAATTTGTACCGCTTGCTCTACCGTATCGTGTTTTAAGACTTCTCTTAACGTACCGCAGTCGCCGCCGCCAATAATCCATACTCTCTTAGGATTTGGATGGGTGTATAAAGCGGGATGGCTCATCATCTCATGATAAAAAAAGTTATCACGTGTAGAAACCATAGTACAACCATCGATAATCATTAGGTTGCCAAAGGTTTCAGTTTCATAAATTTCTAAGTGTTGAAACTCAGATTGTTCTTCGTGCAGTTTTTGTTTTATCTTTAATGAAAAAGCAGATTGAGATCCTGGGACTATTTCGGTAAACCATTCAGATGGGTTCATGTTGGGAAGTTCCTAAAAATAAACGAATAAATAGATGAGCATTATATTAGAATTTCGCAATCTTTATGCATAAAACGGAGTGGTAAGTGAGTTTAAATCAGATTAAAGCATGGTCAACTGAGCAATCAGCACAAACTTATGCCATAGAAAACTGGGGTGATGGCTACTTTTCTATTAATTCTAAGGGACATGTCTGTGTAAAACCTAGTTCTGATAAATCCATAGAATTAGATTTGTATGAGATCGCTCAATCGCTGAACGATAAAAAATTATCGTTACCCGTATTGGTTCGCTTCACTGATATTCTAAAAGATCGTGTCAGCCGACTCTCTTCTGCCTTTGCTAAAGCGTGCGCTAGCAACCAGTATTCAGGTCAATATACCCCCGTATTTCCCATTAAAGTGAATCAACAAAGGCAAGTCGTCGAAGGTATCTTAGCTGCAGATAATATTGGTTTAGAAGCCGGTAGTAAGCCCGAGTTATTGGCGGTGATGGCGCTATCAAATAAAGGCGTTGTGGTTTGTAATGGCTATAAGGATAGAGCCTATATCCGTCTGGCTTTAATTGGCTTAAAGATGGGGCTTAATCTTTACTTGGTGATAGAGAAGCCCATCGAGTTAGATTTAATTATAGAAGAGGCGGCCTTACTCAATGTTAAACCGCAGTTAGGCGTTAGGGTCAGGTTGTCGAGTATCAGTGCCGGTAAATGGCAAAACAGTGGGGGTGAGAAATCAAAGTTTGGCTTACATGCGCATGAGGTCTTGCAATTACTCGAGCGTTTAAAGTCAGTGGGGTTGTTAGACACCTTGAAACTCTTGCACTTTCATATGGGGTCACAAATTGCCAATATTCATGATATTAAAGTGGCGTTAAGAGAAGCGGGGCAGTTTTATTTAGAACTTCATCGTTTGGGAGCACAAGTAAAAATTATTGATGCGGGCGGTGGCTTAGGGGTGGACTATGATGGCAGTCAATCGCGTCGAGAATCGTCAATCAACTATAGCTTGGATGAGTATGCCCAAAATATAGTGCGTAGTTTTGCTAAGTTATGTGCAGAAAAAGATTTGCCACAGCCCGATATTATTACCGAGTCAGGTCGTGCTATTACCGCGCATCATGCCGTTTTAATCACTAATGTAACGGATATAGAGTCTGTTTATAGCAACCAAGTAGAGTTAGCGGCTTTACCCACAGTAAGTAATTTGGCAGAGCATTATCATGATGCACAGTTTTCTTTAGCCGAGGCACGCGCACGTTTTACGCAAGATAAATTAAGTATTACCGAACTGGCTCAAGTAGAAAATAATTATGCGTTGGTCTGTCAGCAAATTAAGGATCAATTAGACCCTAGCATTCAAAGTGAAGAAACTATCTTAGATGAGTTAAATGAGAAATTAGCCGACAAAGTGTTTTGTAATTTTTCATTGTTTCAATCGACGCCAGATATTTGGGGCATTGATCAAATATTTCCGATTATGCCGATTCATCGATTGCATGAAGAGCCGTCGCGTAGAGCAGTGATTCAAGATTTAACCTGTGATTCTGATGGCCGTATTGATCAATACATTGATGGTCAAAATCTTGAAAACACGATGCCCTTGCATGTGATTAATCCCGATGAACCGTATTTAATCGGCTTTTTTATGGTGGGTGCCTATCAAGAAATTCTGGGCGATATGCATAATCTATTTGGTGATACTCACTCAATTAATATCAAGATTGATGAACAAGGCTATCACTTCTTTGATCTGCAAGAAGGTGAGGATGTCAGTGATTTATTGGATTATGTACACATCAGTACAGAAGAGTTAAAAGCGTCTTATCGAGATAAGTTGGCTAATAGTCCTTTAAGCGCACAAGAGCGCCATGATTTTGAGGCTGAATTAGTGGCAGGTTTAACGTCGTATACTTATCTAGAAAAGTAATGTGTACGACGGCAGATCATTACTAGTCTTGCTAACATGGCGACTAATCTAGGTATTTTAATTAATAATGAGTAACGTTTATGATGTTGAGGTAATCACCTTAAGTGATTTAAGAGCAGATCAACACGGTGTATTAATTTCAGATTTGGCAGAGATAATTTGCGAAGTATTTAGTGAAGCCCCTTGGAACGAGAGTTTCTCTGCCGGAAGAATTATGTTTGGGCTAGGTGTCGAAATGATGAGGAAAAATTCTATACTCGTTACCGCAAAGCATAAACAAGACGGTCAGTTGATAGGTTATATTCTCGGTCAGGAGTTGGTTGTGAAGTCTGATGATCCTCGTGATCAGACTTTTTTTAAAATTTCTGGTGGTCATGAGTTGGATTTTTTAGCTCATAATAACCAGCGTACTTTTTATGTGGGTGGACTGGGAGTAAGAGCAAACTATCGAAGATTAGGTGTTGCAGAGCAATTATCAGCCGCTTTGCTTAGGGAGTTAAAACAAAATAAGTTTGCTTTTCGGCTAGGACGAACAGATATTAAAGCAGAGGGAATGCGTAATTTGTATAGTAAACAAGGCTTCATAGAATTGCCTGTTCGTGACATTAATTATCCAGAACGGAGTTATTGGTTGCTGTCTTTAATTTAACTGTCGTTAGTTACTTTTCTTATTGATGCTGTATTAAATACGCTTAATAAGTATTGAGCTCACATAAAGCGTATTGATTAGTCAATATTGTCCCTTTTTATCCCCCTTTATACCCTTATGAATCCTAATATGATTAATAGACGGTTTAGTGTTGCCCCGATGTTAGATTGGACGGATCGACACTGTCGTTACTTCCATCGTTTATTGTCTCAACATGCCTTGTTATATACTGAGATGGTCACTACGGGGGCTTTAATTCATGGCGATAAACATCGTTTTTTGCAGTTTAATGCATCAGAAAATCCGGTAGCTTTTCAATTAGGGGGTAGTAACCCTAAAGATTTAGCAGTCTGCGCCAAAATGGTTGAAGAATACGGCTATGACGAGATTAATTTAAATGTCGGTTGCCCGAGTGATCGCGTGCAGAACGGTAGTTTTGGCGCCTGTTTAATGGCAGAACCAGCTTTGGTGGCAGAATGTATTGCGGCGATGTCCCAAGTCGCGTCCATACCTGTTACGGTTAAATCTAGAATTGGTATTGACGATAAAGACTCTTACGAAGAGTTAGTGCAATTTATAGGTACCATAGCAGATACGGGATGTAAGACTTTTATTGTGCATGCCAGAAAGGCTTGGTTAAAAGGTTTATCACCTAAGCAAAATCGTGAAGTACCCCCCTTAGATTATGAGCGTGTTTATCAGTTAAAAAGCGATTTCCCTGGGTTAGAGATTATTATTAACGGCGGTGTTACTACATTAGAGCAAGCAGCTTTAATGTTAGAGCAGGTCGATGGTGTCATGGTGGGGCGCGAGGCTTATCAAAATCCGTATATCTTGGCTGGAGTGGACAATCTGCTTTATGGTGATATAAAAGAAACAGTATCACGACAGGAAATCGTGCGGATGCTGATACCTTATATACAAGAACAACTCCATTTAGGTTTACGTTTAAATAATGTGTCACGGCATATCTTAGGTTTGTTTCATGGTGAACCCGGTGCTAGAGGTTGGCGTAGATACATTAGTGAAAATGTGAGCAAAACAGGCGCTGATGAGGCCGTTATCTTAAGAGCGTTAGAGTATACCCTGTAATATTAGGGGTTGAGTAAGTGTGGCCCTAGACTCATGGGTAATGCTATACTTTTGGCTATTTTTATTTTGAGAGACAGAACACCATGGAAGAGCATTTCGCTGGCATTATTCAAGCCGTAGGAGAAGATTTAACCCGTGAAGGTTTAATCGATACACCTAAAAGAGCCGCAAAAGCCTTTAAGTTTTTAAATAACGGTTATGAGAAAACCTTAGAAGAGGTTTTAAATGGCGCGATTTTTTCTGCAGACACAGAAGATATGGTGATAGTGAAGGATATTGAGCTTTATTCCTTATGTGAACATCATTTATTACCGTTTATTGGTAAATGCCATGTGGGTTACTTGCCCCAAGGCAAAGTTTTAGGCTTATCAAAAGTAGCACGTGTCATTGATATGTACTCAAGACGCCTACAAATTCAAGAAGTATTAACTAAACAAATAGCGGATGCCATTGAGTTATCGACAGGCGCTCGGGGTGTTGCTGTAGTCATTGAAGCTAAACATTTGTGCATGATGATGCGCGGTGTCGAAAAGCAAAACTCAGTGATGACCACTTCCGTCATGACCGGTATATTTCGTAAAGAAATCAGTACGCGTTCAGAGTTTTTAACGCTAATTAATCGATAGTGTAGGTATGACAAAAAAAACGGCCGTTATCTTAGCAAACTTAGGTTCTCCAACCGCACCGACAACTAAAGCGGTTAGACGCTTTTTAGCAGACTTTTTAGGGGATCCTAGGGTTGTGAATATCCCTAGGCCGATCTGGTGGATTATTCTTAATTGTTTTGTCTTGCCGTTTAGACCCAGCAAGTCAGCGAAAGCCTACAAAAAAATATGGCATGAAAAAGGTTCACCTTTAGCCTATTTAACCCGGGAGTTAACCGAGAAGTTGGCTCCTCAATTAGCCGAAAAAGGAGTAATAACCGATTACGCGATGCGCTACGGTGAGCCTTCTATTGCAACACGCTTAAAAGAGTTTAAAGAGCAAGGAGTAACCGATGTCGTGGTGCTACCTTTGTATCCTCAGTATTCTTCTACCACCACGGCTTCTATCTATGATGATTTAATTAAAGAATTGAATCATTGGCGGCATATTCCCAGCTTTCATTTCATCAGTGATTATCATGATGATGCACATTATATCGCCGCGCTTGCGGAATCCCTTCAACAGGCTTGGCAGGTGCAGCCTAAAAATGAATTATTAGTTATGTCTTTTCATGGGTTACCTGAGATGTTAACTAAAAAGGGTGATCCTTATTTCCATCAATGTCATAAAACAGCCGTTTTATTAGCAGAAAAATTAGGGCTTGCCGAACATGAATGGAAAATAGTATTTCAATCGCGCTTTGGAAAAGCCGAATGGTTAAAACCCTATTGCGTGGATGCTTTAGAAGAGTTACCTGAGCAAGGTGTTAAAACCGTTGATTTGGTATGTCCCGGTTTTGCAGTGGATTGTTTAGAAACGCTAGAAGAAATCGCGATGGAGAACAAAGAAGTATTCATGGAAGCGGGGGGGGAGGCGTATCGCTATATTGCCTGTTTAAATGATTCTGATGCACAAATTTCAGCTTTTATAAAAATGCTTGAGCCTAGGTTATAAGATTTAACGGTTAATAGGTCCTACAAATGGTCTGCTAAATTAATGAGGAATGGGAAATAATAATGACAATAAAAACCATACTACAAGGCTGGCAAGGCGCGTGGCCCATTGTTAAATCAACTCAGCCTTTAGAAACAGGGGCCGGTGTATTAGACGAAAGTGCTTTCAATACGATTGAAGTGGATAAAGTCTTTGAGGCCGTTAATCATGCCAGAACAAAGATAGGTCAAGCCACTTTATATCGGTCATTAACTCAGCCTTCTGATGATATAACTGCGCTACAAGCTAAACAAGACGCTTTAATTGAATTACGTGAACATGAAGGCTTAAGGCTTGCTGTAGAAAATATTTTAGAGACAGCTGACTATCAAGAAAAAAACTTTTATTTGCTCTTATTCGGTGAGTTTTTAGGGTCATTAGGGACCGCTAGAGAAGAGCACGAAATTGAAGGTTTTGGGTATCTTCAATATAAAAGAGGGGTCCGTTTACTCTTAGACTTAGTGGATCAAGTAAACGATATGGGTACGCCCAATAGTCAGTATTTAAAGCAGGTTGTTGATAAAATTAAAGCGTTTTCTAACTCACGTGCCTATGCTTTAATGACAGGGCCCGTCTATATTGCCGAAGCGGGTATTCAATCGAAGCATGAAAGACAAAACTCTTTGTCTCCCGCGATCATTTTTAAACCTAATTTATTTAAGCCACTATTAATTGCGCTGTTCTTTGCAGGCTTGTGGGCCATAACGCACTTTTTTCCGACTGATATGTTTAATTTATCAGCGGAAGCCATACCGACATTCTCTATATTTTTTATTCCTTTATTACTGGTTTATTATCCATTAGTCGGCGGGTTTGATAGAGACAGTTGTATTATTCCATTAAGAAATATTTATAGACAGTCAGATGAAGTCGCAGAGACCCTAGATGCTTTAGGTCAGTTAGATGAACTAATGGCTTTTATTAAGTTTGCTGATGCTTTTGAGAGCACTACGGTGTTACCTAATTTGATAGCGGGTGAACATCATCAGATTAATCTAACGGATGCTAAAAATCCGGTGTTAGGTAAAGGTCAGCCCGCTTATGTAGGTAATGATTTTGTCTTAGAAGATGACAAATTAGTGCTTGTGACCGGGCCTAATAGTGGCGGTAAAACAGCTTTTTGTAAGACGATTACCCAGATTCAAGTCTTAGCGCAAATTGGTTGCTACGTGCCTTCTCAGGCAGCAACCATGACAGTAGCGGATAGAATCTTTTATCAGGTTTCAGAAGTAAGTCATCTTAATGATGGTGAAGGTCGTTTTGGTACAGAATTAAAACGTACCAAAGATATATTCTTAGCGACCACTCCTAAAAGTTTGGTGGTCTTAGATGAGTTATCAGAAGGTACAACCTTTGAAGAAAAGCTGGAGTCTTCAGCTAATGTATTAGATGGTTTTTATCGTAAAGGGAATAGCACGATATTAATTACGCATAATCACCAGTTAGTGGATCAATTTGTTAAAAAACGCATCGGATTGCCTAGACAAGTTGAGTTTGCCGATGATTTACCGACTTATAAATTAGTACCCGGTGTTTCTCGGGTAAGTCATGCAGACCGTGTGGCAAAGAAGATTGGTTTTTCTAAAGAAGATATAGATAATTACTTGGCGGATTCTAAATGACAATAGGTACAGCATTAACCTCTGGCGCAACTAAGGCTTTATTACTGGGCAGTGGCGAGTTAGGTAAAGAAGTCGCCATTTCGTTGCAACGTTATGGCGTAGAAGTGATTGCTGTTGACCGTTACGAGAATGCCCCAGCACATCAAGTTGCACATCGTAGTTATGCGATTGATATGACGGACAGCGATGCCGTTAAAAAATTGATCGCCCAAGAAAAGCCACATTTTATAATTCCAGAAATAGAAGCCATTGCTACGCAAGCGCTTGCTGAAATTGAAGCCGAAGGTTTGTACACCGTTGTTCCTAATGCGCGTGCTATTCAATTGACCATGAATAGAGAAGGTATTAGAACATTGGTGGCAGAACATTTAATGTTACCCACCTCTGCTTACGCCTTTGCTGAAAACTTTGCTGAATTACAAGCGGCCGTCAATGGCGGTATTGGTTATCCGTGCTTTATTAAGCCTACCATGTCGTCCTCAGGTAAGGGTCAATCTATGGTTAAAACCGCTGATCAGTTACAAGCCGCTTGGGATTATGCAAAATCCAGTGGTCGTGTTGATACCGGTAAAGTGATTGTAGAAGCCAAGATAGATTTTGATTTTGAGATTACCTTATTAACGGTGCGTGCCTTAGATACAGCAGGTGTGGTTCAAACTTATTATTGTGAGCCGATAGGGCATGTGCAAGAGAACGGTGATTACCGTGAGAGTTGGCAACCGCAAATCATGACAGCGGCGGCTTTAAAGTTATCGCAAGATATTGCGCACAAGGTGACCCATGAAATCGGCGGTTTAGGTTTATTTGGTGTAGAACTGTTTATTAAAGGGGATCAGGTTTGGTTTAGTGAAGTTAGTCCAAGACCTCATGATACGGGCATGGTGACCATGGCGACACAAAGACAAAATGAATTTGAACTGCACGCAAGAGCTATTTTAGGGTTGCCGGTTAATACACAATTACAACAACCCGGTGCCAGTGCCGTCATTTTAGGCGGTGTGGATGCTAAAGGTGTGGTGTATGACGGTCTTGCTGAAGCACTCGCTGATCCAGACACAGCAGTTAGATTATTCGGTAAGCCAGAAGCGTATGTCCATAGACGTATGGGTGTGGCATTAGCCACTGCAAGCACGACTGAAGAAGCTCGCAAAAAAGCGCTTAAAGCCGCAAAAGCAGTGGTGGTTAAGACCGAGTAGGTCTTTTATTATGAGACGCTTGTTGATGCTTTTAAGTTTAGCCCTATGTCAGCAGTCTATGGCGGATGTGTACAAGTTTATCGACAGTCATGGTAGTGTGTTTTATACCGATAAGCCTAGGAGTGATCTTTATCAGCGTATTATTAAAAGCATACCTCATACGGTACCCATTTTAAAAGAAGCGCCCCCCGTCGATGATGATATTGATCCCTTAAGCTTAGGGCATTTAATAACACCCAATAAAAATAGTTTCGATCGTTTTATAGATCAAACGGCTTATAAGCATCAAGTCGATGCAAGATTAGTGCGGGCTGTTATAGAAACGGAGTCTGCTTATAATGTCACTGCCCAATCACCCAAGGGCGCAGTGGGTTTAATGCAATTAATGCCTGATACAGCAAAGCGATTTGGTGTGATGGATAGAAATAATCCTCACCAGAATGTTGATGGGGGCACGCGTTATTTAAAGTATCTCATCAATTTATTTAAGCCAAACTTAGGCTTGGCACTGGCGGCTTATAACGCCGGCGAAAATGCTGTTCTACGCAACAATAATCGAATTCCCCCTTATCCAGAAACTCAAAACTACGTTAGACAAGTATTGAGTTTATATCGCCAGAAAACCGCCTTTAACTAATTCTTTAAAGCCATTTTTTCTCTTAGTTTTAAGAAACGCTCATAACGGCTCGTCGATAGCTCACCGTTTTCTACCGCCGTAATAATCGCACAGCCTTTATCTTTTAAATGTCGGCAATCATTAAACTGACATTGATCAATAAAGGGTTGAAATTCTCTATAGCCATGGGCTAATTGATACTCTGATAAACCCGCTAGACCAAAAATAGCGACTCCAGGGCTATCGATTAAATCCCCTCCATCAGGTAAATGATAAAGTGTAGCGGCAGTCGTTGTGTGGCGACCATGTTTAGTCGTTGCTGAGATGGTATTCGTTTTAAGCGCTTTATCGGGAATGATGGTATTGGTTAAAGAGGATTTTCCTACGCCAGATTGACCTGCCAACATACTGACTTGATTTTTTAAAGCCGCTTTAAGGTCATCTAGGCCACTATTTTCTTTCGCACTCACTCGATAAAGTACGTAACCGAGATCGGTGTAGGTCTTTAACTCAGTTTCTATCGCTTCTGATTGATACAGGTCGGTTTTATTAAGAATTAAAGCGGCATCTATATTATTGTTTTCACAAATGACGAGATATTGATCGAGTAATAAAAAGTCACAGTGTGGTTCTACCGCAAAAACCACAAAAATACGATCTAGATTAACCGCCACAGGGCGTAGTTTGTCATTTCTTGAGGGTCTGGCTAATACAGAGCGCCTAGGCAAGATTTCTTCTATCCTGCCTTGATCAGGAGCGGCGAGAGACCAAAGGACTTTGTCACCGACTGCAACGGTATCTAAGCGTCTTAAGGTTTGGCAAAGAATGATATTGCCGTCGTGTTCAACGGCAATACCTTGGCCTAGATGCGCTATGACTAGGCCTTCTTGTAACTCAGCCACTATGATTTAGAATTTAAGTGAGCAATTCGGATGGCGGCAGGAGGGTGGCTATAATGAAAAGCCGAATACAAAGGGTCAGGGGTTAAGGTGTTAGCGTTTTCTTCATAAAGCTTAACAAGTCCACTAATCAATTTACTGGCTTGGGCATGCTCTGCCGCAAAACTATCGGCTTCAAACTCAAATTTACGTTGAAAGTATGCGCTGATAGGTTGCATAAAAAACGTAAAAGTAGAAGATACCAACATAAATAATAACAACGCTGTCGCGTGAGATTTTTGTTCTAAAGACACACCTAAGCCCGTATAGAACCAATCTTGATCAATTAACCAGCCTAAGATACCCAGGCTAATTAAGCTCATGATAGACGTTGAAATCAACATTTTTACGACGTGTTTACATTTAAAATGGCCGAGCTCGTGGGCTAATACCGCTTCTAATTCTTCGTCTTCTAAAGATTCAACTAAATTATCAAAAAAAACGATGCGTTTGTTATTACCTAAGCCGGTAAAGTAAGCATTGCCATGGCCTGATCTTTTAGAGCCGTCCATAATAAAAATGCCTTGGCTATTAAAACCACAACGCGCCAATAAACCTTGGATGCGGTCTTTTAAAGCGCCTTCTGGCATCGGGGTAAATTTATTAAATAAAGGTGCAATTAACGTAGGGTAAAGCCAGCTCATTAGTAAAGAGAAGGCCATAATGATGCCCCAAGCCCAAATCCACCAAGTAGAGCCTACATTGTCCATTACCCATAAGATTAAAGCCAAGATAGGTAAGCCAATAACGCCGCCTAAGGTTAACTGCATCACAAAATCTTTGATAAATTGCCCAATAGAGCTTTTATTAAAGCCAAACTTTTCTTCAATAACAAACGTTTGAAAAAGACTACTAGGGATATCCAATACGCTCATCGTTAAAAAGATGCCAGCAGTGGCAGCAACACCTGCCCATAAAGGCGAGTTAATGACAGTTGAGGCGTAGGCAAATGCCCAATTGATACCACCACCTAAAGTGACGCCTAATAAGATAACGATGCTTAAAACCTCATTGATGTTATTTAGGCTTAATTTGGCTTGTGTGTAATCTGCCGCTTTTTGATGGGCGGCTAAAGGCACCTTATCTTTAAAGGCTTCAGGTACTGCATTTTTATGTTGAGCCACGAAATTAGCATGTCTTCTAGCCAACCAGAATTGAACGGCATTTGAGAGGAGTAGCGCAATTAAAAAGATAATAGTAAAGTCATTCATCAGTCAGTTTATGAGTGTTAAGAGTTAGACGTAAATATTCGCCAATGCTACACTAACCTTAACATTTTTTACAATGGAATCAATAAATGACACAAGATTCGGAGAATCTTATTTGGATAGACCTCGAAATGACAGGTTTAAATCCGGACACAGATTTAATCATAGAAATAGCAACTATCGTTACTGATAAAAATTTAAATGTCTTAGCGCAAGGTCCAGTGATAGCAGTTAAACAATCCGATGCGGCATTAGCCGTGATGGATGAGTGGAACCAAACTCATCATGGGCAATCCGGTTTAATAGAGCGTGTTAAGACGTCTACTATTCATGACGCTGATGCAGAATTACAAACCATCGAGTTCTTAAAACACTGGGTACCCGCCAATACATCACCTATGTGCGGCAACAGTATTGGACAAGATAGACGCTTTTTATATCGCTATATGCCCCAGTTAGAAGCGTATTTTCATTACCGTAGTATTGATGTATCTACTTTAAAAGAATTGGCAGCACGCTGGGCACCACATGTGAAAGACGGTTTTAATAAAGAGGCTACCCATCAAGCCTTAGATGACATTATTGAATCAATACAAGAATTACAATATTACCGAGAACACTTCATTAAGTATTAATTATGAATCAATTGATCTCTATCGCCTTAGGGGGCGCCTTTGGAGCGGTTATCCGTTTTTTAATGTCCGCCGGTTTATACCAGTGGTTGGGGCGTGGCTTTCCTTATGGCACATTAGCGGTTAATTTGGTGGGTTCATTCTTAATAGGTTTGTTAACAGAAGCCTTAATACTTCAACGTATCGCCATCGCCGTGGAATATCGGGCCGCTATTTTAGTCGGCTTTATCGGCGCTTTTACTACCTTTTCTACCTTCTCCTTAGAAACTATATATTTGTTAGAGCAGGGCAACTTAACTAAAGCGGGCTTAAATGTTTTGCTGAGTGTATTGGGTTGTTTAATCGCGGTTTGGATAGGGTTGGTATTAGGGCGCAGTTTATTTGCTTCTGGCGGCATTATCCATTGGGGTGAACTGGCTTTGCCTTATGCTCTATTAATCGTGAATGTGATTGGTGCTTTTTTGATTGGGATAATTGCGACTTTAATCTTGCAGAAAGTAGAGCTGGCTTTAGATTATCGAGCCGCACTGATGGTTTTATTGGTCGGCATTTATCTGACATTATCCGGCTTATATATTATTTTCTTCTTGCTAGAACAAGGGTATGCGTTTCAAACACATACCACAGTTATCTTAACGGTATTTGTGGTCAATAGTTTAGCTATATTGTTAGTGACGGGTTTGGGTTTGTGGGTGGGTAAGCAGATAGCTTAATGCCCTTAACTCTTGCTATTCGGCCAATAGTTTATTGATAAGCTCGCGTAGTTCTTTTTTATCTTCCACATTAAATCCCAATTGCACATGTCTCACTTTGCCCTTTTTATCGATTAAATAAGAAGACGGCATTACTACGACACCATACGTGTTAGCGCATTCATTGTCTGGATCGGCAGCAATGGTAAAGTTAACGTTATGTTTTTTTAAGAATTGTTCAGCGTCTTTTTTTGATTCGTCTAAATTAACGGCGATTAATTTAAAGTCTTTGCCTTTAAGCTCAGTGTTTGTTTCTTCCAGAAAAGGCATCGACTTTTCACAAGGCCCGCACCAAGATGCCCAAAAATCAATATAAGTCACTTTGCCAGGGTTTGCTAATTGCACAGGTTTAGCTTTAGAAAGCTGATTTAATTCGCAATTAGGGGCAGAATCACCCACTTCAACTGCCGCGGATATAGAGGCAAAAAACACTAAAACAAGCGTGATGACTGATTTCATAAGCGTTACGGGTAAAGTTATGTAAATAGAATAGATTTAAATAATAACATTATTTTATCGCTAGCTTTTAATAAGCCCTTTTGTTATTAAACCTTCATACTTGGTATCTTAAGATTAACGTATAATCAGATTTTTTTGATAACTGAGTAAAGAAAATGAATAAGTCTGTCATAGTGGTCGTTACAGCGGGTTTAATGCTGTTTACGCAAATAGCTTTTTCTAAACAAATCACTTTACCTATCGATCTTGATTACAACCTGATTAAAAAAGAGCTGGTTAATGAGCTTTACAAAGGCGAAGGCCAGACGGCAGAAGTTTGGAATGAAAAAAACGGCTGTAGTTATTTAAGATTATCAGAACTTAAAGTCTCCGGTCAGCAACAACAGATTAAATTACAAAACCATGTGCAAGCCCGCATAGGTGCAACTCTAGGGGGTAAGTGCCTTAAGTTAATTCAATGGCAAGGTAATTTAGAGACTTTACAGCAACCCACCATCAATAAAGCTAAAACTGAGCTCAGTTTGCCGGTCACCCAAGTGACCGTATCCGACCTAGAAGGTCGTCAACTAAATGATGAACAAATCCAAGCCTTAATTACCCAGTTTGTAGCGCCCAAGTTATCGGGTCTTAAATTAGACTTAAATGCCTCTCGCGCTGATATTGAAAAAATGGTGCAAGAGTACCTGCCAAAAGAAAACTTCGCAGAAGTCACCGCATTATTAAATAGCTTAAAATTTACGGACGTGGAAGCTAAAGAAAAATCAGTGGCTATTAGCTTGGCTTTTAACCCACCCGCCACAAAAAAAACAGCGGTTAAAAAATCTGCAGCCCCATTAACAGAAGCAGAACAAAAAAAATGGGAAAGTACTTGGCAAGCCTGGGATGTTTTTTTAACAAAGTCTATAGAGCAAGCGGTTGATGATGCTAAAACCCCCGAATTAAAAGCGGCTTTATTAGAAACATTAGCTGAATCCCGTACAGCATTTGAACAAGGCTTAACTACCTATGACGCAAAAGACGATGACCCCGTACGTGAGTTTTTTGCAAATACCTGGGAGCGATTATCTCCCCAGCTAAAAGAGTTATCTCAGCAAGTGCCAGAAGTAAAAGCTTTGCAATACATTACCTTCATCGCCGCCACAGATGTGATGTATGAGCTTGAAAAGATAGGTGCGCCTTTCGGCTTAGAAATATCATCAGATGGTTTAAGAAACTTAGCGAGAATCATCATTGCTAAGCAATCCGTGTAAATAATGAGGGCTATTCTATTTGATGAATAGTTGGAAATCACGTAAAATATAATTAATTTTTACCCTCATCCTGCATAACACTACCGCCCTATATAAATAGATACATGACAGACGCTAATAAAATTTATGTGGCAGGGCATCGCGGTATGGTGGGGTCCGCTATCGTAAGGGCCCTTAACAGCCAAGGGTATAACAATACAGTCGTACGCACTCATGCGGAGCTCGACTTAACTGACCAGCGGGCAGTTAGGCATTTTTTTGAAACAGAAAAGCCAGATCAGGTTTATTTAGCCGCAGCAAAAGTAGGCGGCATCCATGCCAATAATACTTACCCTGCTGAGTTTATCTATCAAAACTTAATGGTGCAGGCTAACGTGATTGATGCGGCATTTCGCAATGGCGTGCAAAAACTATTGTTCTTAGGTTCCAGTTGTATCTATCCTCGCTTAGCGGCTCAACCTATGAGTGAAGATGCTTTATTAACAGGCACCTTAGAACCCACTAATGAACCTTATGCCATTGCTAAAATTGCCGGCATTAAGCTTTGTGAAAGCTATAACCGTCAATATGCTGTGGATTACCGCAGCATCATGCCCACTAACTTATATGGCCCGGGTGATAACTATCATCCAGAAAATAGTCATGTAATACCCGCATTAATTAGGCGCTTTCATGAGGCTAAAGTGACTAACGCGCCGAGTGTGACTATCTGGGGTAGTGGTACACCGCGTCGAGAGTTTTTATATGTTGACGACATGGCCTCCGCCAGCTTACACCTTATGCAACTACCCAAAGCTGAGTACGAACAACACACGCAACCTATGCAAAGCCACATTAACGTGGGCAGTGGCTCAGACGTTACTATTGCCGAACTGGCACAAGCGGTATCACAAACGGTCGGCTATACAGGCCAAATAGAATTTGACGCGACTAAGCCCGATGGCGCTCCACGCAAATGGATGGATAGTTCTCGCCTGTGTGCCTTAGGCTGGCAAGCCAAGGTCAATTTAATGGCCGGTTTAGCGTTAGCGTATCAAGATTTTTTAACCCAATAATAGACCTATGACACAAAAAGTAGCGCTTATTACCGGTATTACCGGTCAAGATGGATCCTATCTCGCCGAGTTCTTGTTAGAAAAAGGCTACATCGTACACGGAATTAAACGCCGCGCCAGTTCGTTTAATACCCAACGGGTTGATCATATATACCAAGATCCGCATGTAGATAATGCTAACTTTAAGCTCCACTACGGTGACCTATCAGACACCAGTAACTTGGTGCGCATCATACAAGAAACGCAGCCGGATGAAATATACAATCTAGGCGCACAAAGCCATGTGGCTGTGAGTTTTGAGAGTCCAGAATACACAGCCGATGTCGATGGCATGGGTACTCTGCGTATTTTGGAAGCGATTAAAATTTTAGGTTTAGAAAAGAAAACACGTTTTTACCAAGCCAGTACCTCCGAGCTCTATGGATTGGTACAAGAGACCCCTCAAAAAGAGACCACGCCCTTTTATCCCCGTAGCCCTTATGCCGCGGCCAAACTGTATGCCTACTGGATAACGGTAAACTATCGTGAGGCTTATGATATGTATGCCTGCAACGGCATCCTGTTTAACCATGAAAGCCCACGCAGAGGGGAAACCTTCGTAACGCGTAAAATTACGCGCGGCCTAGCTAATATCAGCCAAGGCTTAGAAGATTGCTTATACATGGGTAATATTGATGCCTTGCGTGACTGGGGTCATGCCAAAGACTACGTGCGTATGCAATGGATGATGTTGCAACAAGAAAAAGCCGAAGATTTTGTGATCGCTACAGGTGTGCAATACAGCGTACGTCAATTTATTGAATGGACCGCAGAAGCATTGGATATGCCATTACGTTGGGAAGGTGAGGGTGTTAACGAAGTGGGTTATTGGAATGATCAGCCTATCGTTAAAATTGATCCCCGTTACTTTCGACCCACAGAAGTGGAAACTTTGTTGGGTGATCCTACCAAAGCCAAAGAAAAATTGGGTTGGGTACCTGAGATTACTGCTCAAGAAATGTGCGCAGAAATGGTGGCATACGACTTAGCGCAGGCTAAGCAGCATGCGCTACTTAAGCAACATGGTTACACTGTCTCTGTGAGTGTAGAGTAAATAAAACATATCAATTAGTTTCTTTATAAGATTCAGCTGTTTTAAGCAGGACATCGTCTATGTTAATAGGGGGGGTCCAATTTAACAGCTGTTGTGTTTTGGAAATATCTACTTGTAAAGAGTCGCATAATCTTTGCGCAAAAGCGGCTTTTCCTAGTAGCTTTGCCGTCCATTGTAACATCGCGCTAGGTATAGGTATTAAAAGTGCTTTTTTACCTAAAGCCTCTGCCACCCGTCTTAATAAATCAGGTGTTGAAATATCAAAACCATCAGAGATCAAAAAGGTTTCATTAGCAGCAGCAGGGTGGTTTATACAGCAAATGACTAAATCGATCAGGTTGTCTAACGCCACAAGGCTACGTTTATTATGAATAGAACCTAACGGTAAGGGTAGGCCTTTACTTAGAATACCCATCATGTTTCTAAAATTAGCTTTAACACCGGGTCCATAAATGAGCGGTGGGCGAATAATGACCACTTCTAAGCTCGTGTCTTTAGTTAACTGCTGTAAGGCTATTTCTGCTTCATATTTAGAGACACCATAAGGATCAGCAGGCGCAGGTAAGTCTTCTGGCGTGTAGGGATGGCCTACCGTTGTACTTTCACCATTTACTTTAACCGAGCTCATAAAAATAAAGCGTTTTACCCCCGCCTTAACGGCGGTTTGCGCCAAATGTAAAGTGCCCTTAACATTCACTTCACGGTAGGCCGTTAAAGCATCCGTTGCCGTCTCATTCATAACATGGACACGTGCAGCGAGATGAACAACAGCATCAACGCCTATTAAAGCGTTTGTCCAATCAGTAGAAGCATTAATTTCGCCAACTGCTATTTGATGAGCAGATGACGTTTTATCGATCTTGCGGACGGCCTCATGAACGATATAACCTTGATTGCCTAAAGTCTTACAAAGCGCTTTACCCACAAAGCCGTTCGCGCCAGTGATGAGTATAGTTTTAGCTAATGAGCTATGTGCGTTAGGCAAATGGTTTTCTCTGAGTGAGTTTGAATAATAAATTTGGGGTTATTATAGCCTGAGAGTTGGTGATTGATTAATTGTTTGGGATTAAATAAATAATCTGCGTAGAATGCGCATCAAATGATGCTGTTTTTGATGTTTTATGGAGGGGTTATGCGTACAACAATTAATTTAGATGACGACTTGCTGGCGCAAGCGCAGCGATTGAGTGGGCTAACGGAGCGGACTCAGTTAGTTCGAGAAGCTTTACTTGCATTAGTGCAACGTGAAAGTGCCAAGAGATTAGCGCAATTGGGTGGTACTCAAGTAGACTTGCAATCTATACCTAGGCGTCAGGACGCAACTGAATGATATTAATTGATACCTCGGTTTGGATAGATCATTTACGCCAAAGAGATGATCATTTGGTGATCACATTATTGGCAGGGCATGTTTTAATTCATCCTTGGGTCATTGGAGAAATAGCGTGTAGCTCAATCAAAGACCGAGAACAAGTCTTAGATTTATTGCGCTCTTTACCACTTTGTTCGGTTGCACTTGAGGATGAAGTATTGCTTTTTATAGAGCAAAATAAATTGATGGCGCGCGGGATTGGTTATGTAGATGTGCATTTGTTGGCGTCTACTAAGTTATCAGGTGCAACACTTTGGACGCGTGATAAACGTCTTCTAATCATTGCTAAAGAAATGAACATCGCTTATCCTGAAATTTTACATTGAGCATTATTTCGCCAACTGCTATTTGTTGAGCAGATTACGCCTTATCGATATTTCGTGCGGATTCATGAACGATATAAGCTTGCTTGCCTAAAGTCTTACAAAGCGCTTTACCCACAAAGCCGTTCGCGCCAGTGATGAGTATAGTTTTAGTTAATGAGCTAAATCGAATATCGACTTTATGTAAATTTTAGAGTTTAAAGCTTAAGTTGAATACAATACCCACCAATCAATGGCATTAGGTTAAGAATAAATTAATTCGCAATAAATGGATTCTCATAATCGATCTGAAGATCGGCATAAAAAAATCATCAAGACAGCTTGGACAGGTCTCATTACGAGGGCAATATCCATTGCTGTTTCTTTTTTGATGGTACCGTTAGCCATAAATTATTTGGGTAAAGAGCAATACGGGTTATGGATTGCTGTTTCTTCTTTGGTTGCGATGTTTGGCTTTATGGATGGTGGAGTTGGTAATGCTGTTATAAATTTAGTTGCCCATTCTAAGGGAGAGAAAAACGATGATTTAGCAAAAATTGTTTCTACCTCTTTTTTTAGCTTAATGGGGTTGGCAATATTGAGTTGCTTGTTATTTTTAGCCATATTCCCCTTTGTTTCCTGGGGATGGTTACTGGGCGTTCAAGAATTAAAATTAAGTCAAGAATTAAATTTAGTTGTTATTATCGTTGGCCTGTTTTTCTTTCTGAATATGTTTGTAACACTAATTGGAAAAATTCAACGAGGATTACAAGAAGGTAATTTAGATAACTTCTGGGCTTGTATAGGGACGTTGTTATCTTTGATTTTTGTTTATTTCGCTATTCAAAAAGATACTGGACTCATCGGATTTGTTGCTGCTTTTCTGGGTGGTTCAATGTTTGCGTATCTATTAAGTAATATTCATTACTTGTTTTTTATTAGAAAAGATTTGATGCCAAGGATCGGATTGATAGATGGGAAAATTGCAAAAAACCTTTTTAAGGTAGGGGGAATGTTTTTTGTTTTACAAATAGCTGCAACTATTCAAGGTCAGGCAGATAATGTAATCATAGCTAATATGTTAGGCGCTGGAGAAGTATCTGTATATGCTATTTGTATGAAATTATTTTTAATGGTACCAATGGTTTTAGGTTTGTTATTAACGCCATTATGGCCGGCTTATAGAGAGGCTTTCACAAGTGGTGATACCCAATGGGTAAAACGTATTTTTTTGAAATCAATTCGATGGTCTTTATTTGTCAGCATTCCTTCTGCAATTATACTTTTCTTGATTGGTGCAAAATTTATTGAAATATGGGTTGGACAAGATTCGGTGCCCTCTAGTAATTTACTAATGGGTTGTTCTATTTGGTTAATATTTATGTGTTTAGGAAACGCCTTAGCGGTGTTTCTTAATGGATTACAACTTGTAAGGATCCAAATAATTGTTGCTACTACATCTGGGTTCATGAATATTATGTTGTCAGTATGGCTAATTCCAATGATGGGTGTTTCTGGAGCAGTTTTTGGTTCTGTGATCTCATATTTTATTTTCACGCTAATACCATATTTTATTTTCATTAGAAAAATGATGGCCAATAATGATTTTTCATTAAAAGTCCAAATCATTCAACAATAAATTAAACGTGTCAGGTTAATAGAAAAGTGGCTAATAATAAAAATGATAAAGATTCTAAATGCCCAATATGCTCAGGTTTCATGACGGATTGCTTTACACATACTGTCTTAGATAAATATCAGGCTCAATATGAACTGTGTAATGGATGTGGGTATTTAAAAGCTCATGACCCATTTTGGTTAGAAGAGGCTTATACAACTGCTATCGCAAATGCTGATACAGGCTTAGTAGCTCGAAATGTTGCAATTGCAAATAAACTAGCTGGTGTGTTGTATTGGGTATTAAAGGAAACGGGACAAAATCGTTACATAGATGCGGCGGGTGGCTATGGAATGCTCACAAGGATGATGAGAGATTTTGGGTTTGATTTTTATTGGAATGATCCATATTGCTCGAATTTACTCGCGAAAGGTTTTGAATACAATGAAACTATTGGATCTTGTGCTGTAGTAACTGCAATGGAAGTATTGGAACATGTGATAGATCCAATCGCTTTTATTGAAAAAATATTTTCTTTTTCTAATGCCAATTCTCTAGTCTTTACGACCGAACTATATTATGGGGAACCGCCAAAACCAGATGCGTGGTGGTATTATTCTTTCTCAACGGGTCAACATATTGGTTTTTTTCAGAGGCAGACTTTAGATCTGATAGCTCAAAAACTAAATATGTACTTTGCTACTGCAAATGGTATTCATGTATTTTCAAAAACGCCTATCAATGAATATTTATTAGCTTTTGTAACAGGCCGAATAGGATCAAGAATTGCTTCAATTTGGGTGCGTAAAAAGATGAGTTCTAAAATGATGAGCGATCACCATTTGATGCTTCAGAAAATGGGTAAAAACGAGAAATAACTAAATGAAAGTAACCTTCGATTCACAAATATTCACTCTACAAGAGTATGGTGGGATTTCTCGTTATATATGCAGTCTGGCTTGTCATTTAGATGAAATAGAGGGCGTTGATGCGAATATCGTCGCACCTTTGTATATCAATGCTTATCTTAATAAACTTTCAAAAAAATTAGTGACGGGTATAAAAATATCCAGGGTAGCCAAAACAGGAATGATTGTTCATTTGTGTAGCTTATTTTTGGCGCGGAACCTAATAGCAAGGCATGCACCTCAAATCATACATGAAACTTATTTTTCACCTAAATTGATGGCTCCAAAGGGTATACCGACTATTTTGACTGTGTACGACATGATTGACGAATTGTTTGCTTCAAAAATAGTTAATAAATATTTGGATTGGAAGAGGATAGCAAGTCAAAGAGCGGATCATGTTATTTGTATTTCAGAGTGTACACGGAGAGATTTAATTAAGCTTTATGATTTACCTGAAGATAAAGTATCGGTGGTTTATCTGGGTTTTGATGCTTTAATTCCATCAGTAGCAAAGATTGAAAAAACAAAGCCGTATTTGTTTTATGTGGGGCACAGGGGAGGCTATAAGAATTTTGAAGGATTCTTAAGAGCTTATGCTCATTCGTCTTGGTTAAGTACGCAGTTTGATGTGCTTTGTTTCGGTGGTGGCGCTTTTTCTAATGTTGAGAAAGCCTTATTTAAAGAGCTTAACGTGTCGGATGAACAGTTGCATCAAATGACAGGAAATGATGAACAGCTAGCCTGTTATTATCGCGACGCCGCTTTATTTATCTATCCTTCACTTTATGAAGGTTTCGGTATTCCCCCCTTAGAAGCCATGTCCTTAGGTTGCCCCGTTGCCTGTAGTAATACCAGTTCTATTCCCGAAGTGGTAGGGGATGCTGCTGAGTATTTTGATCCAAACGATAGCCAATCAATTCGTGCCGCCATAGAGTTAGTTTTAACCTCAACAGAGCGACAAACCGATTTAATTAATAAAGGCTATGAGCGTTGCACTCAATTTACTTGGGAACGTTGTGCTCAAGAAACCCTAGCTGTTTATAAGGCTTTATTATGAAAACAGCTTTAATCTGCGGCATTAGTGGACAAGATGGTGCTTATCTTGCCCAGTTATTGTTGCTTAAAGGTTATGAGGTATGGGGTACCTCCAGAGATGCTCAAGTTTCTGGCTTTAGTCATTTATCTAGCTTAGCTATTAAAGATAGAGTGAAACTTCTGTCTATGGCGCCTAATGATTTTCGTAGCGTGTTAACAACCTTATCTCGAAGTCAACCTGATGAAATCTATTATCTAGCTGGTCAAAGTTCTGTCGGCTTATCTTTTGAACAACCCGCTGAAACTTTAGAGAGTATCACCTTGGGTACTTTGAATATGCTCGAAGCGATCCGTTTTTTAGATCGACCTATCAAATTTTATCATGCAGGTTCCAGTGAATGTTTTGGTGATGCCGGTGATAAAGCCGCCGATGAACATACGCCGTTTCATCCTCGTAGTCCTTATGCGGTAGCCAAATCCTCCGCACATTGGCTAGTCGCAAATTATAGAGAAGCTTATGGTTTATATGCTTGTAATGGCATTTTGTTTAACCATGAATCACCGCTTAGACCTGAGCGTTTTGTTACTCAGAAAATTATTTCAGCCGTATGTAGAATTGCGCTGGGGTCTAAAGAAAAACTGACTTTGGGTCGTCTGGATATTATTCGTGATTGGGGTTGGGCGCCCGATTACGTAGATGCCATGTGGCGTATGCTACAAAAAGATAAAGCGGATGATTATATTATCGCTACGGGCGAGGCTAATTCATTACAAGATTTTGTTGAAGAAGCCTTCAATGTAGTTGGCTTAAACTGGACAAGTTATGTACTTTCCGACTCATCATTATATCGACCAACGGATTTGGCAAGAAGCCAAGGTTGTGCAGATAAAGCAAGCCGACAATTAGATTGGCAGGCCACTTATAAAATGCGAGATGTGGTACGAAAGATGATCGAGGCAAAACAACATAAAATAAAATTAAAACAATGACGAATCAATCTCATCCATTTTTCACTATTATTATTGCCGTTTTTAACAATTCAAAAACCATACAGCAGTGTATTGATAGCGTTAGTCAGCAAACTTATACCAATAAACAGCTCATTATCATTGATGGGGGGTCAACTGATGGAACAGTTGAGTTGTTGAAAGCTAATAATAATGCTATTAATTATTGGATTTCTGAGTCAGATAACGGTATTTATAATGCATGGAATAAAGCTTTATTAAAAGCAGAGGGCGATTGGATCTGCTTCTTGGGTGCGGATGATTATTTATGGGATGCGCATGTTTTGGAAAACATGAATCAGGCATTAGAAAAGACACCATCTGATATTAAGGTAGTTTATGGTCAAATAATGTTCCTTAGTGAAGCAGGTGAGTCTTTGTACTTATCAGGTAATTCTTGGGATAGCGCAAAGCAAAGTTTTACACAAGTACCAAGTATTCCTCATACGGCAACTATGCATAAACGTATTTTTTTTGAGCAACATGGAAAATTTGATGAAACCTTTCGTATTGCTGGGGATTACGAAATGTTATTACGTGAATTAAAGACTGGAAACGCACTTTTTATTCCTACTTTAATTTCAGCTGGCATGCGTCGGGCAGGATTGAGTAGTAATCCGAATAATAGTTTATTGTCGATGAAAGAAATGCGCCGAGCTCAAAAAATACATGGGTTACGATTTCCTGGATTCTTATGGATCAAAGCTTTACTAAGAGTTTATATAAGATTGTTACTTAGTAAAATATTTGGTGATAGTTCATCAAGAAAACTCATTGATTTTTTTAGACAGATAATGGGTTTGCCAGCTTATTGGACTAAAATTTAACTAATTTAAATTAGATTCTATCTTTTAAGTTTTGATGGGGCTGTTTGATAACATCAAGACTTTTGCACGAACCCAGTCAAATTTAGCTATAAATGAGATAATACGAACAACATAAATGACTCTCAAAGGTCTCACATTGTTTTTTGTTCACAAAAAGTGAGGGCTGACGGAGGTATTGTTGTATTATTTAAAGTATGAAGTTTTTGATAAAAAATTTAAATAAAGCAAGATTGAGATTGGACTTTTGATAATGGATATAAATACTAGCATTTCAAGTTCATGCTTTTCTGAAAATGATAAAATCTTAGGGTTAGAGGGTGGTTTGCGTTCATGCAAAATATTAAAAGATACCCCTTTAATCTCTGTCATTACCGTTGTATTTAACGCTGCCGATACCTTAAAAGACACCATTGAAAGTGTTAGGTCACAAACTTATCAGAATATTGAGCATATCATCATAGATGGCGGCTCAACTGATGCTACTGTTGATATCTTAAAGGAATACGATCAGGTTATTGATTATTGGCTAAGTGAAAAGGATGCTGGCATTTACGATGCGATGAATAAGGGCATAGCACTTTGTTCGGGTGATTACATCGGGATGCTAAATGCAGATGATATGTTTTCTGATAATTCAGTATTACAAACTATCATTGATGAGTTTAAAACTAAAAAGGTTGATGCTGTTTTTTCTTGCTTAAATATTGTAGAAAAAAATAATTTAAGTCATGTGCTTCGTAAATATAGAGTGCCCAGTTTTAGTTCATTCTTAATGCGGATTGGCATCATGCCTCCTCATCCCACTTTTTACTGTAAGAAATCAGTCTACAAAGACGCTGGACTTTATAAAACCAACTATAAAATTGCCGCTGATTTTGAAATGCTGGTGAGATTGTTAATTAAACAAAAAATCACTTGGTCTTTTATAGATAAAGTAACGGTCACTATGCGATCGGGCGGCGTGAGCAATAGTGGCATTAAGTCTACCCTTTTATTGAACTCAGAAATTATTAGAGCCTGTAAGGAAAACAATTTATACACTAATTGGTTATTCTTGTTCTTAAAGTTACCTGTTAGATTGCTTGAAGTCTTGCGTTAATTGAAACACTAGCACCTCAACATCAAGGTGCTAGTGCATAAAACTTAAGAAACGTATTGTTCTACGGGGTTTGAGAAGTTATAAACATTGCGTTTATTGGCTTCTGGACTGGTTGCCGCGGCCTTAAAGATATAATCTTTCTTGTGATCTAACTGCGTCAGA
>CAIXAE010000020.1 GCA_903917345.1 uncultured Methylococcaceae bacterium
ACAATAGGGGACAGACCACTATTAATTAGCGCTCATTAATGCTAAAGTCTAGCTATTTCCTTGAAGAAGTGAAATGTCATGCCTCGTCGCCCTCGAATTATTGTTCCCAATACACCTCAGCATATTATTCAGCGGGGTAATAATCGACAGTTGTGCTTTGCCAGTGAGTACGATTCAAATGCTGAAATTGCTTGATGCAAATTACCAAAGTTTGGATATTTACAATGTCGTACTGAGTTTTTTTGTATGAAAATACATCGTACATTCATTTAAATAAATTCATATTGAGTATCACTAGATTTCGATAATTAATTCTCAGAAATAACTTGACATACTTGACAAATACTTGACAATGTGGTCTAATAACTATGTACCCTATGAAATGATACTAGTATTAGTAATTATCTAGTATCGGTAATTAACTATCTGTTAATACCATTCTTCTTCAAATGTATGCGTATTATTTGCATATAAAAAAAAAGTATAACTTCTTGATTATTTTTATCTAAATCATTCATCATTTAAAATTATTGATTCACTCGGAATTTGCTGTGCAAATTCTAAGCACTACGTGCTTAAATTCATATTTTATTAATAATTATTGTTTTTTATATTCATTAGATGATCATACTAATAACAGGTAACTACATTTTCTAGTTAAATCTTATGCGGTAATGATTGATCTAGCCATGATGGCGTGAAAATTACATTAGCACATTGTCTAGATTATTGCGGCATGAAAGGAGTATTTGGCAACTCAAGATTACCCACCACCCTTGTTTAGGTCACAGAAGAAAACTGCGTTCAGTGCTAATTCAATGGTTAGAGTTCTTGGTGATATCTATAAATCTGCTGGATTTAATGATGCTTCAAGCCATTCTGGAAGAAGATCATTGATAACAAAACTTGCTTACAAAGGAGTTGATATTAATAGCATTAGGCAGATTGCTGGTCATTCATCTATCTCAACTACTCAAAGATACATTCAAGACAATCCAATGCTGATGGCCGATATCTTGAAAGCTATTTGAAAAAACTTTGTTTTATTATTGAATATTAGGTGCCTTGATAGATTGAATTAAATCGCCTGTTGCCATTCTAACTTTAATTGATACAATAGCTTATGAAACATCAAATTGATCCCAAGATAGACTGTGTCTTCAAAGCATTACTAGGTGCTGAGAATAATCGTAACCTGTTGGTTCATTTCTTGAACGCTATTATCAGCAGCGATTTATCTGCGCCCATTGATGCCGTTGAGATTCTGAACCCTTATAACGAAAAGGAATTTCTGGAAGATAAGCTCAGCATTGTGAATGTAAAAGCGAGGGACGCTCAAGGATCGATTTACCAAATTGAGATTCAACTGGTCAGTTATGCTAATCTACCCGAACGGATTTTATATAATTGGGCAGATATTTATAGCCAACAGTTGCAAAGTGGAGATCATTTCCGCGCACTGCGACCGACCTACTCCATTTGGTTATTGGCAGACAATTTAATTGAGAATGACACGGATTATGTTCATACCTATAAAATCAGGGATAATAAAGGCCGGATATTGAATAACCATTGCGGTATCTGGTTGCTGGAACTTGAGAAGTTCAATACCCAGCAGGTTGAAACAGAACAACAACGTTGGTTAAGATTTTTTAAAGAGGGTGACCGCTTAAATGACGAAGCAGGATTACCGGATTGGATGACGACTGATGAAATGAGGCAAGCCATGAATACACTACGCCAGTTTTCAGATAAAGAACGCGATTATGATGCCTATCAAGCACGGCAGAACTTCCTACGTGAACAACTGACTATTCAGCATGAGTTGGATGAAGAGCGTAAAGCCAAGTTGGAAGCGTTAGCTGAGATAGAAAGATTAAAAGCGTTATTGGCTAAAAACAACCTGAATTCTTAACACAGCCAGTCGATATAAATCTGCTCAGTCCTAAAATTAGCAGAAGCCAGAACTTTAGCCCAATCCTTATTATCCCAAATCGCTATGGGCGAAGACCCTTTCGCAAAAAAAGCCGACCTAAAGAAAGTACCTACGGTGTATGACTTCATTACCAATAGCTACCTCCCTTACGTGAAAACGTATAAGCGCTCTTGGGAAACTGATGTCTCTCTAATCAAAAACCATATCATGCCTAACTTTGGCAAACAGTATATGGATGAAGTTAGTAAAAGAGATATCATTCAATTTATATCACGACATACACTGACTCATAAGCCCGGTTCTGTTAACCGTGTGATTATTATGTTGCGTTATATCTTTAACCTAAGCATACGTTGGGAGACTGCAGGCATTACTAAGAACCCAACGGCTGGTATTCCATTATTAGAAGAAAATAACAAGAAAGAGCGTTACTTAACAGGTGATGAGGCTAATAAGCTCATTGTCGCTCTGCAGAGTTCACAAAATAAGATGCTGCAATACATTGTGCCGATGTTGATTCTGACAGGTGCAAGAAAGAATGAAGTTCTAACAGCCAAATGGGAAGACTTTAATTTCGAACAGAAAATTTGGCGCATTCCTACCAGCAAATCCGGTAAGGCACGTCATGTACCTATTTCAGATGGTGTTCTATATCTGTTAAGCGGAGTGCCAAGACAAGAGGGTTGTGACTATGTATTCGCTAACCCTAAGACCCTATTGCCATATGTTAGTGTGTTTAGCTCTTGGAATACGGCAAGAACGTCTGTTGGCTTGAGTGATGTGAGAATGCATGACTTGCGCCATAGCTTTGCTAGTTTTCTTGTAAACAGCGGCAGGAGTATCTATGAAGTACAACGTATTTTAGGGCATACACAGATTAAAACTACACAAAGGTATGCTCATTTATCGCAGGATTCATTACTGGCAGCAGCAAACGAAATATCTAAAGCTATACCTATACTCATGGCAATGCCGAGCAAAGTGGTTGATGTACCTTTACTGACTGCTTAGCTTTCGATACTTATAAAGTTACCTGTTAGATTGCTTGAAGTCTTAAGTTAATTGAAGCACTAGCACCTTAAGATCAAGGTGCTAGTGCATAAAACTTAAGAAACGTATTGTTCTACGGGGTTTGAGAAGTTATAAACATTGCGTTTATTGGCTTCTGGACTGGTTGCCGCGGCCTTAAAGATATAATCTTTCTTGTGATCTAACTGCGTCAGA
>CAIXAE010000021.1 GCA_903917345.1 uncultured Methylococcaceae bacterium
AAACGAATAACAACGCTTTCTCCATACATCGTCGGAATTGTAGAAACACGCAAGTCGAGCTCTTTACCCATCATTTGTACTTTAATGCGACCGTCTTGCGGTAAACGCCGCTCAGCAATATTAAGCTTGGCCATAATCTTAATACGAGAAATAACCGCAGCGGTTGACTTTACATTAGGCGCATCAATCTCTTGTAAAACGCCATCAACTCGCAATCTAACTTTGAGTGATTGCTCAAATGGCTCTATATGAATATCTGAAGCGCGCATTTCTACAGCCCGTTGCATAATAAGATTCACCATTTTTATAACAGGGGCTTCACTGGCTAAATCTTTTAAATGCTCTAAATCTTCTTCACCCAAATCATCAATAGCTAAATCATCGATCAATTTATCCATTTTTGAACGATCTTCTCCATACTGCACATCCAGTGCAGCATCAATCTCCGACAACAATCCTACTTTTACTTTAATGGGTTTACCTAACATCAGACTTAAGGCATTAATGGTAAAAACATCTTCCGGATCCATCATTGCAATGGATACCTCTTCATCAGCAACACTGAGTCCAATCACATGGTAATTCTTAAGAAAACGTAAAGACACCCTCTCAGGTAATTGTCTTTCGATGGGATATTGCTCGGGCACTAGTTTTTCATAATGACCTGACTCAACAAACGCATCGGCCACATCTAATTCGGAACATAATCCTAACTTAATCAGTAATTGCGGCAAACTTTCTGCGACAGATGTTTTCTGTACACGCTCAACTTTTTTTAATTCTGAAGTTGAAAGTTTGTTTCTTTCCTGTAATGTTTTAAGTAAAGACTGATAAAGCATATTATTTCCGCTGCATAAAGACCATGGCCTTTAAATTGGCTTGTATATCCATTAGTTAATTTAATAACCGAATATAATCGATGTTTGATTTAAAGTCTATTAATGTTAATTTAATTGCAATACATAATAACCTAAAAAGCTATATCATCTTTACAGCTGACAAAAGATTAGCAATTTGTTTAATGCTTATGGCCTTTCCAGCCATAAAAACTAATATACAAATAACCTAATGCAGGTACAAAAAAAGCTGCTTGAATGCCGATGATATCTGCACAGTAACCCTGTATCACAGGCAAGACTGCGCCACCTACAATAGCTGCGCACAAAATACCTGAACCTTGTCCAGTGTATTGTCCTAATCCCGAAACGGCTAAAGAAAAAATGGTTGGGAACATGATGGAATTAAATAAGCCAATGGCAAGAATTGCCCACATAGCGATTGATCCACTACTAAAAATCACTAGCATAACTAATGACATTGCCACCAACCCATTAAAAAGCAATGTATTTTGCGGTTTAATCTTTTGCATAATTAACGCGCCGGCAAATCTGCCTATCATAGCTCCTCCCCAATAAAAAGACACATATCGACCTGCATCTTGCTCGGTTAAATTACCTATAGAAGACTCACCTAAAAAGCTTATCAAAAAACTACCGATAGAAACTTCACTGCCCACATAAAAGAAAATACCTAATGTCCCTAAAACTAAATGCCTATAAGACCAAGCACCTCCCTCTAACTTAATAACATCAACGATAACAGGCTGTGCTGAATCAAGTTCTTTTGACTGTAATTTTGGTAATTTAAGAATGACAAAAACAATTGCTAGCATAAACAAGGCCGCTGCCAATAATAAATAGGGGGTCTGCACAGCTAACGCTTGAGCAGTTTGATAGGCATTCAATTGCTCAACATTAAGCGCTTGAATTTCTTGTGCGCTTTTTACCGCTGTCGATAAAATAAACAACGCACCTAGATAAGGGGCAAGCGTAGTACCTAATGAGTTGAAAGCTTGCGTCATGGTTAAACGACTTGACGCCGTTTCTGACGGTCCTAATATAGTGACATAAGGATTTGCAGCAACCTGCAATAAACAAATGCCAGCCGCTAAAACAAAAAATGCGGTCAAGAATAAAGGGTATGAGTGCAAGCCAGCAGCAGGATAAAACAATAAGCACCCTATACCAGCTATCAACAATCCCGTAATAATCCCACCTTTGTAATGGATCTTATCAACCAAATAACCACTGGGAACAGAAAATACAAAATACGCAATAAAAAAACAAAACTGTACCAACATGGCTTGGGCATAGTTAAGTGTAAACACCGCTTTCAAATGCGGAATGAGAATATCATTAAGGGCCGTTATAAACCCCCAAATAAAAAACAAGGAAGTTAAAACCGTCAAAGACCCCATATAACTCTTTTTAGCCATAAAAAACCCTTCTATTCTGTCACAGTAAACTGAACTGTCTCAGAGCCTACCATGATTTTAAAATCGCCAGGCTCCACTACGCGCTCCAAATCAACTCCAATAAATGAAAGATCATCCGGCACTAAGGTAAAGCTTAGGTTTTCAATTTGCTTTGGACTTAACTCTACTTTTTTAAATGCCTTCAACTGTCTATTAGGACGCGTTACAGTGGCAGCCATATCATTAATATAAACCAAAACAGTTTCTTTACCTTTTATTGAACCCGTATTAGCTACCTTGACGCTTAAATTAATTGCTTCACCCATTTTGTATTGTTGCTTATCTGTTTTTAAACCCGATGTTTCAAATTGGCTATAACTTAAACCATGGCCAAAGGGATACAATGGGTTATAAGAATTAGTATCAAAATTTTCTATAGGTTTATGATCATACAAAACTATATCATTGGTATTTCTAGGATAAGAAATCGGCAATTTACCATTTGGATTGTAATCACCGTATATAATATCTGCGATTGCAACACCACCCTCCATACCCGGTAAAAATCCTAAAAGTACGGCGGAAGCCTTGTCTGCTTGCTCAGTGATAATCCGTGGTCGACCGCCCAAAGTGACCAATACAACAGGTTTACCTGTTGCAAATAGAGCATTTGCCAATTCAACTTGAGATTGATCTATATTCAATGATGGAATATTACCCATCGTTTCTGTATAGGGCTTCTCACCTAAGCATAAGACAATAACATCTTGATCCTTTGCTGCCTCTACCGCTTTTCTGATGTCTATTTTGTCATTAAAATGAGTGCCTCCAACATAAGTGACTTTAGACGTTGATTTTTTTTGCAAGGCACCATAAACCGTCAATTTATCTTTTGGCTGCAGACTGTCATTATCGCCTTGCCAACTTAAGGTCCAGCCACCATTTAATACGCTCAATAAATTAGCCGTAGGGCCGGTGACCAAAACCTTGGCATCTTTTTTAAGCGGCAACATATGCTGATCATTTTTTGCAAGCACAATTGATTCTCTAGCAGCCTGCAAATTAGTGTCGGTTGATTCTTGAGTTGCAAAACTTAGCTCAGCAGATAATAGTAATGAACTCGCTTTGAACAAACCGGCTTGATCTTTTACAGTTAAAATTCTTGAGACAGCCTCATCGATACGAGCCATAGGTACTTCACCTTTTTTAACCAACTCTATCAATAAATCGTAGAAAGAATAATCAAACGGCACCATACTCATATCAACACCGGCCATCACGGCAATTTTAACGGCTTCTTTGGGTGATGAGGCTAATTTATCACGCACATAAAGGCGTTTAATATCTTCCCAATCTGATACGGCAAAACCTTTAAAGCCTAATTCGCCCCGTAATATCGTCGTTAAATAATGATAATTTGCATGCCCAGGAATACCGTCTACTTCGCCAGAGTTAACCATTACAGTCGGGGAACCGGCTTTTATTCCAGCCTCAAAGCTGGGTAAAAAATACTCTCGCAACATACGCTCACTTATCCATGCGGGTGTTCTATCTTTACCATTATTAGGCACACTATAGCCCACATAATGCTTCAAACAGGTGAGGCCTTTATTCGGCGCAGAAATATCATCACCCTGATAGCCTTTAATATAAGCAGAGCCTAGAACTGATGCCAAGTGCACATCTTCACCGTAGGTTTCCCATAAGCGTGGCCATAAAGGTTGACGACCAATATCCATTACTGGCGAGAAATTCCATTGCAATCCAGATACTCTTATTTCTTGAGCGGTAATTTCGCCTTCTTTAACGCTTAACTCAGGATTAAAAGTTGCTGCCATATTAATGGCTTGTGGAAATAAAGTAGCGTTTTTAGTATAGGAAGCGCCATGAATGGCATCAATTCCATATAAGACAGGAATTTTTAATCGAGATTTCTCACTAACTGTATTGATTGTGTGAATTATTTTTCGCCAATCTTCAACGGATTGGGCTTTATTATTGGGTGTATTTAAAATAGAACCGACATGGTGAGTTAAGATGGCGTCAAGTAACTTTGCTTGATCTATTAACTTATCACCCTGACCCGCAATGACTGAAAAATCAATTTGAGTCATCTGCCCTATTTTTTCTTCCAGCGTCATTGATGCCAAAAGATCTTGTACATTAGCTTGCCGACTAGCCTCTTGATTTCTCACAGAACATCCCACCATCGCAAGTGACAAAGTCATTATAAAAAAGGTTTTTATACGCAATTTCTTTTCCTACACAATCTTTTTAAATCATCAAATCTTAATCAAGACCGACTATTATGACTGTGGATTAACCAATAGATTGACTAGGATTTGTTCATAAATAGCACTTAAAACTTCTAAATCCGCTACAGCCACATGCTCATTAATTTTATGAATACTTTCATTTAAAGGACCCAACTCAAGTACTTGCGCGCCGGTCGGAGCAATAAATCGCCCATCTGATGTTCCTCCACCCGTATCATCTTGCGTTTCAAAACCAGTAATTGTTTTAATAGCCGCATGGGTTGCATCTATCAATGCACCTTTTTCTGTTAAAAAAGGATTACCCGACAAACGCCATTGCAGATCATATTTAAAATTGTGTTTATCTAAAATTTCACAAGTACGCTGCTTAATGATCTCTTCATTTAACTCAGTACAAAAACGCAAATTAAACTGTACTTCGGCTGACCCCGGAATAATATTTTCAGCGCCTGTACCAGAATTAATATTAGACACTTGTAAACTAGTAGGCGGGAAAAACACATTGCCATGATCCCAAACTTCTTCAGTTAGCTCTTTTAAAGCAGGCGCAAAACTATGAATAGGGTTATCCGCCAATTCTGGATAAGCCACATGACCCTGAATACCTATCACTGTTAACTTAGCGCATAAGGAGCCTCGGCGTCCAACTCGAATCACATCCCCCATTTTTTTATCGCTAGAAGGCTCACCTACCAAACACCAATCAATTTTTTCTTGGCGCTGCTCAAAAACCTCCATCACTTTAACCACCCCGTTTGTTGCAGTGCCTTCTTCATCACTGGTTAACAAAATCCCAATAGAACCCGCATGATCCGGATATTTCGCAACAAATCGCTCAACGGCAGTCATAAAACTAGCAATACCGCCTTTCATATCGGCAGCGCCCCTGCCATATAATTTTCCATCGCGGATAGTCGGATCAAAAGGAGGCGATACCCAAGCCTCTAAAGGACCCGGAGGGACCACATCGGTATGACCTAAAAAAGTGAATAAAGGTTTCTCATTACCACGTTTCAACCAAAGATTTTGCGTATCATTAAAGTTAAGACGTTCTTCTTTAAAATTTAAACCCTGTAAACGGTCAACAATGTAATCCTGACAACCGGCATCATCAGGGGTAACCGATGGCTTTTTAATTAAATCTATAAGAAGTTCTAACGTGTCACTCATAATAATTCTGCACTATAAGACGCCTCTTTAAAACCAACAATAAGCTTATTGCCAGTATCTAAAAGAGGTCTTTTGATTAAAGTTGGGGTTATAAGCATTAAGCTTAAGGCTGTTTCTAAATTGATATGACTTCTTTGCTCATCGCTTAATTGTCGCCAACTGGTACTAGTACGATTTAGCAAAGTATTCCAATCAACATGTGCGGCAAAATCTTGCAGTTGTTCTAATGATAGCCCATCAACTCTAAAATCATGGAACTGATAGGCTATTGAGTTTTGATCAAGCCAACGCCGTGCTTTTTTAACCGTATCACAGGCCTTTATTCCGTACAGCGTCACCATTGTTATAGCTGACTATTTAATAACTCATCAATGCTAGGTAATTGCTTGTCAACTTTACAGCGACTCTTATAGACATCAACAAACTCCATAAAAGCTTGCTCAAGATCGGCCAGAATCTCTTCTTCGTTCTCACGTTCTTCATCTGGCACATCTTCAGATTCTAAATATTCGCGCTGTAAGTCCACTTCACTGTTAAGAGCTAATGTGGCATATATAAGGGCATTATTTGAAATTTTATCGCTCATAATATTTAGTAATATAAAGTTAAGGAAAGTTATAAATGGACTAGGTTATACATAAATAGTTGTATCAACCTAAACACATTATTCAATAGGTTTTCTAAAATGCAATACCAAACCTTGCAAAAAATTTCTAATGATTTGATCGCCGCATTCTCTGTAATTCTTATGATCTTTTTGTCTAAAAAAGGCACTCAATTCGCCTTTAGAAATCTGGAAATCCGCTAACTTTAAAGTGTTCAGCATATCCTCTTCTTTAAAATTTAAAGCAATTCGTAATTTCTTAAGCATACTGTTATTCGTTAATGACAGAGTGGGCCTTTTCTCTTGTCCAGGCTTCTCTTCAATCTTACCCCTTTTATAGGTAATTAACCCTGATAAGAAATCATCCATTTTTTGATTATTTAATGAAACAAAACCTTCTTGATCATCTTTTTTCAAGTAACTTAATAGCTCATCACGACATAGAACCAAATCACCCAAAGCAAAAATTTCTAGCATCGTGGCATCATTAAAATCTAGCGCATATCGCACCCGACGTAATACGTCATTGTTAATCATTTCTTATCCCGTTCTAAGACAGCCTTAATCTCTTAACAATTCATTAATACCGGTTTTGCTACGCGTTCTTTCATCCACTTGCTTAATAATAACCGCACAATACAAACTATATGTACCATCAGCAGAAGGTAAATTACCAGAAACCACAACTGAGCCTGCAGGAATACGACCGTAAGTAATTTCACCTGTCATACGGTTGAATATCTTGGTACTTTGGCCAATGTAAACGCCCATTGAAATAACGCAACCGTCTTCTACTATGACGCCTTCAACAATTTCAGAACGTGCGCCAATAAAACAGTTATCACCAATAATAGTGGGGCCCGCTTGTAAAGGCTCTAAAACACCTCCAATACCTACGCCGCCTGATAAATGCACATTCTTACCAATTTGCGCGCATGATCCAACCGTTACCCAAGTATCAACCATCGTGCCACTATCTACATAGGCACCAATGTTAACGTAAGACGGCATTAAAATAGCACCCGGTGCGATATAAGAACCATGTCGAGCAACCGCATTTGGCACAACACGTACACCAGCGTTGGCAAAATCTTCTTCTGTATAGTTAGAATATTTACATTCCACTTTATCGTAATAACGCGTATTACCACCATCCATTAAACGATTTTCATTAATTCTAAAAGATAATAAAACAGCTTTTTTGATCCATTGATGCGTAACCCACTCACCAACAATTTTTTCAGCAACTCTTAACGTACCGTTATCTAATAAATTTAAAGTTTCGGTAACCGCTTGGCGAATCTCCGCAGACACATTTGCTGGTGTAATATCGCTACGTTGTTCAAAAGCATTTTCTATAATAATTTTTGTATTGTTCATCATCAGATCTATAAGGTTTGAAAAAAATTTTTAATTCGATGAGCCGCAGTGATGCAATCCTCTAAAGGCGCTACTAAAGCAATTCTTACATGATTAATACCTGGGTTTAAACCCTCAAAATCACGAGACAAATAACTACCGGGTAGTACAGTAATATTTTCTTGGGCAAACAGTTGTTGAGCAAAATCCGTATCCTCTATGGGCGTTTTTAACCACACATAAAAACCCGCAGGCGGCTTATTAATATCACAGACGTCGTTTAGAATATCAATAAAAGCGGCAAACTTTTCCCGATATAATCGGCGATTTTCTATCACATGCAACTCATCTTCCCACGCTTTAATACTAGCCTGTTGCGTTGGCAAGGGCATCGCACAGCCTTGATACGTACGATATTGAAAATATTGCCCTAATATATCAGCATCCCCTGCCACAAAACCCGATCGTAAACCAGGAGCGTTTGAACGTTTAGATAAACTATGAAAAACCACGCAACGTTTAAAAGAAGTATTTCCCATGCGATAAGCACTTTCCAATAAACCGACTGGAGGATTAGACTCATCATCATACAGTTCGCTATAGCATTCATCAGAAGCAATTACAAAATCATATTTTTCTGCTAAAAGCAGTAATTTTTCGTAATCGACTTGCGACATCACTGCGCCACTGGGATTTCCCGGAGAACAAATATAAATCAACTGACAACGTTGCCATATGGCTTCTGGCACGGCATCAAAATCAGGTAAATAATTATTTTCCGCTAAGGTATTTAAAAAATAAGTTTCCGCACCGGCTAATAAAGCCGCCCCTTCATAAATCTGATAAAAAGGATTAGGCATAACAACAACAGGCTTAACCGTTGCATCTACTACACATTGCGCAAAAGAAAATAAAGCCTCACGCGTACCACTAACTGGCAACACTTGAGATTCTGGATTAATGCATTCAACAGGAATCTTAAAGCGCTTAGCCAGCCAAGTTGAAATAACCTGTCTTAACTCTGAAGTACCTTTAGTGGTTGGATAATTAGATAACCCTTTTATATGATTTAAAATGGCTTCTTCAATAAAGCGCGGGGTAACATGAGCCGGCTCTCCTATAGACAAAACAATGGGAGACTTTTCAACAGGCGGCGTAATGCCTTGCTTTAACTGTGCTAACTTTTCAAACGGGTATGGATGTAAATATTTTAAGTTAGGTGTCATTGCGAATATTTAAAAGCAGTATCATACCTAATAGTATAACATTGATTTGTTTAGGCTTAACTACACGCAGTGATTTATTTTATTAAAACAACCCTATGTTTTTACAGTCGTTTTAAGAAAAATTTTTTGTTTTTATAAAAGAAAAACTTTTATATTATCTGGGGAAGAACGAGGGGATATTTATAAACATTATCCCTATCAGGAAGCTACTATAGCCTCCCGACAGGGTAACTAAATCAATTAGATTAAGCTTTTTAATTTAGCGAAATCTTCTTTAGCTGATTTTAATTCTTGTTCTGCTTCTTGTAATGCAGATTCTTTAGCATGTGTTGCAGCAGATTTTAATTTTCTGTTAGCTTTAGCACGTGCATTATCAACTTTATCATTTGCGTTAATTTCTTTACTTAAATCGCTTGCTGCTTTGATTAATGCAGCCGCTTCGTCACCAGAAGCGCCTTTAGTAATACCATCAATAGCAACTTGGATTTTACCAACTACCATATCAATTGCATCTTCAGGTTTATAAGTGACTCTACCTGGATCATTTTCAGCTAAAGCTGCAGCTGAGAAAGTACCTGCAGAAGCTGCAATCACTAAAGATAGCAAGATTTTTTTCAATGATTTCATATTTTTACGAGACCTCAAGTTGTTGTTATTTATAATTATGTCGGAAAAGACCTAAGTCTAAGTATTTGCCGGCCATAATTCTATCACATTTAATATGCTTTTAACTTAAGAATGTTTAAGTTCAATTATTAAGTGATAGTTTCTAAATTCGAATAGTTGATCCTAATTTTATAAATCAGGATCAATCAAGAGTAATCTTAGTGAGATAAGTCGTATTTAGCTTTCATTTCTTTAAATGCAACTAAAGCTTTGTCTAAACCTTCAGAAGCTGCAGCAACATCACCTGCATCAAGTGATTTACGCGCTGCTTTTAAAACATCAGTCGCTTTTTGACGTTGACGCTCAGTTAATTCAAAACGGAATTCTTTTGATGCTTGAGCCGCTTCAAGAATGTCTTTAGATGCCGTTGATAAATCACCGCCTTTAACCGCTGCTTGTGCAGTAGCAATTCCTGATAATGTGTTTTCAATCGCTTCTCTTACAGCTTCTTCGCCTTTAGGCGCAGCCATTGCAGATGAAGATACCGCAGCGATAGATGCTGCCATTGCAAAAGAAACTAAAACTTTTTTTAATGCTTGCATTACTTGATAAACCTCGAAGTTAATATTTTAATAATTTTTTAGAAGCAAAACCATTAACCTTATAAATGCCTATCAACTTAGGGATTCCAGTTAATAACCTAGCTACGGAGTGGGATTTTAGCACATAAAAATAAATTTAAGACAATACATAATTTAAAAAGCCTACTTTATTAAACCATTCTAAGAATTTTATCCAACCAAGAGAAGGGTAATACTCGCTTTAAAAAAGCAAACAAATACGTAGGAAACGTCACGTAGTAACGTATTTTGGGTCTTTTAGCCTCAACAGCATGAACGACTTTGTCGGCAACCGCTTTAGCGGGCAGCGTAAAAGGAACTGCAGGGCCTTCTTTTTGCAAACGCGCTTCCATCGCGTCATAAGCAGGTTTATGGTAACTATGAGTTGGATCAATATGCTTTTTATATAACGCATAAGAGTTGGTTCTAAAATCACTTAGTATTGGGCCAGGCTCTATCAAAGAGATATGAATACCGGACCCCTGTAATTCAAGACGAAGCGTATCGGCCAACCCCTCTATTGCAAATTTACTCGCGTTATAAGCGCCACGATAACGCATGGCCACCAAACCCAAAACCGAGCTGTTGTAAATAATTCGACCATAACCTTGTTGACGCATAATGGGCAAGACGAGATTGGTTAACTCATGTGTACCAAAAAAATTAGTTTCAAATTGCTTTGTCAATACTTCACGCGATAAATCTTCTACGGCACCGGGCTGTCCAAAAGCGCCATTATTAAATAAAACATCAATTTTACCACCAGTTAAGTCATAACTTTCTTTGACGGCATTTTTAATACTTTCGCTCCGTGCTAAATCTAACTGTAAAGCTGTAAAACCTTCATCGCTTAAACGTGTTACATCATCAGTGTTTCTAGCCGTTACAATAACATGATGACCTCTAGCTCTTAAAATTGCGGCGGCACAGTAACCAATACCAGAAGAACATCCAGTAATTAATATTGTTTTAGATTCACTCATGTTATTGCCTAAATAGATGTTGTTTTTAAAATTTTATAACCCAAAACAAAAAAAGAAATATTTCTTGATCTAGCTCAACTTTCTAAAATGACATTTTGGTTTAATAGCAACCTGTTGATGCCATTCAACAGCTTATTAATTATAAAAACACCATTGGAGAATATATATGAGTATTGAAGTTCAAGAAAAAGACAACTTCTGGCTTTGGGTTGGCGGCGCTGTTTTAGCTGTAATTGTTACTGTTGTTGTAATCAAATCTAGTGAGCATGATAAGTATGAAACTTCTGCAAGAGCGATTGCAGAAGACCCAGCTAATTCAGCTTATAAGAAATAATTGACTATTCCTTGTAGTTAATTATTTAGCTGTACCGTTGTAAACACATAAAAAGCTGCCATTTCGCCTATTATGTGTCGCTGTTCTTAATTAATCCTCGTTATTTTGGGCTGTTTAATGAATATGTTGTATAAAAGTTAAACAGCTCTTTTTTATCTACAATCCTAAACTGCTTCGACTTAACCTCAATCAAATTACGCGATTGAAATAAGTGAAAAATGCGACTGACCGTTTCATGCGCAATACCCAAATGATTACCTATCTCTTCCCTAGACATACTCAATCGAAACTCAAGCTCAGAATAACCGCGCACTCGCAAGCGCTCTGACACATTTAAAATAAAATTTGCCACCCTCTCTTCCGCTGAACGCCTACTTAACAACATTTTTTGCACTTGTGAATCTAATTCGTCACAAGATCTTTGTAATAAAATATGACTCAAACTCGGCATATTTAATTCAAACTGCTCAATCTTATGGGCAGGCAAATGACAATAATTTATAGTCTCTAAAGCAATGGCAGTACAGGTATGTAATTGTGTTGCTAAGCCATCGAACCCCATTATTTCACCAGGCAACATAAATCCCACCACCAACTCATTACCCGCTTGATCAAAACTCACCAACTTAGCACTACCCGACCTTAATGCAACCATGCCTCTAAAAGGACTACCTGCATGATAAATGGCTTCACCTTTCTGACGAATATTATTCCGACTTACCAATAAAGCTAACTCACCTATTTCATGCCTATCCAAGCCTTTGGGAATACATAAATTATCTAAGTTACAGTTTTCACAGGTAACCGGTTGATGCGTGGTTGAAAGCTTTGGAATATTAAGATCTGACATTACTTAAATTAAGACTTATCCTATCGACGTCTGGTTTTATGGCATATATAAAGACTGTGCTCATGCCTAAAATTTAAAAATAGGCATGAGTTATAAGCGGGATATTAAAAAAGAGTGACATCGCTCGGATTGATATCAGCATCATAATCAATGCCCTCAATACCAAAGCCGAACAACTTTAAGAAATCAGAACTGTACGCTTTATAGTCTGCTAACTCTGCAATGTTTTCTTCGGTTACCGCTGCCCAAATTGCTTCAACTTGGCTTTGGACATGCGGTTCTAATTCTTTTTCATCCACACGATAACGATTTGCAGCATCAATGCGTGGCGTGTCGGTGTATAAACATTCTGAGAATAAACGCTCAATTTGCTCAATACAATGCTCATCAGTGCCTTCTGCCTTCATAATCTTAAATAAGATAGACAAATAAAGCGGCATTAATGGAATAGCAGAACTTGCTTGAGTGACTAACGCCTTTAATACAGCGACATTAGCTGAACCATTGACCACTTTCAATTTTTCATTAAGGGCTTTAGACGCACGATCTAAATCTTCTTTGGCTTTACCGATAGTCGCTTGACCATAAATAGGCCATGTTAATTTATCACCTAAATAAGTATAAGCCACCGTTTTAGCACCCTCAGCTAATAGATCAGCCGCTTGTAATGCTTCAATCCACAATTCCCAATCTTCACCACCCATCACCTTAACAGTATTAGCGATTTCTTCTTCAGTCGCTGGCGCTAAGGTCAACTCATTAATCGTTAATTTGTCGGTATTTAAATTCTTAGAGGTATGTGCAGATCCAATCGGTTTTAAAACAGAAGAATAAACGTGTCCAGTCACTGGATCAGTTCTACGAGGCGATGCCAAACTGTAAACCACTAAATCAATCTTACCTAAATCCGCTTTAATTTTTGCTATCGCTTGATCTTTAATCGCTGTAGAAAACGCATCACCATTAATAGTGTAAGCATATAAACCCGCCGCCGCGGCAGCATCATGAAAAGCGGAGGTATTGTAATAGCCTGCAGAACCGGTTTTTTCTGATGGCGCTTGTTCATAACAAACACCTAAAGTTTTTGCACCACTACCAAAGGCAGCAGTAATACGAGAAGCCAAACCATAGCCTGTTGAACAACCAATCACTAAAACATTTTTTGGCTGAGATTGATTAGTATCCATATTTACATGCGCCTTAACATGCGCAATTTGTTCTGTAACATTCGCTTTACAGCCTTGTGGATGCGCATTTGTGCAAATAAAACCTCTGACTTTGGGCTTAATAATCATGACTCGACCTTAATAAAATTAGCAATTTCTGTTAAAACAACAGCGAAAATAGTGTGGCGGAATTATACACTAATGGGGCTAAGCAGTTGTAACCGCGTCTTCTTGATAATAATTGCCCACTATTTTAAACAGCACAGCCGTTATAAACATTAAGCCCGTAAAAAACCAAAAATAACTAGCACCCGCTAACTTACTTGAGCCATCTGGATTTTGGATAACAAAATTAACCACACTGGTAAACAAATTACCCACCGCAACCGATAAAAGATAAAACGCCATCACAAACGACTTCATCGTTTTAGGCGCTTGGATATAAGAAAATTCTAAACAGGTTATAGAAACCATCACCTCAGCAGACGTTAATAAAACATAAGCCAATAATTGCCAAATAATAGACGGCGCATATCCTGCATCTAATTGCATTTGTAAAACACTCGCAATAGCAAAAGCCAACACCGTTAAAAATAAACCTATCGTCATTTTTGTCAGCGCCGTTAACGTTATAAATCGACTTAAAAACGGATACAAGCCATATGAAAATAAAGGCACCAATAGCATAATTAACAGAGGATTAGCGGCTTGAATTTGTGACGATAACAATTCCACCCCAAACACCATGCGATCCATTTTTTGAGCCTGCACCACCCAAGAAGAACCCGTTTGATCAAACAACGCCCAAAACATGGCAATAAAGGCATAAATAGAAGCCAATTTAGTTAAGCGCTTTAAACCGAACTGACTGCATAATTCTTTAATAAACCTCATACCCGCGGGTGGTACATGCACAAATCGATACCGACCCGACCAAAAAATTAGCGTAGACGCTAACATTAATAAACCCGGCACAGCAAAAGCAACTGCCGCCCCTTGATGTTGCAACAACCAAGGTACTATTAACATCGCGCTAAAAGCACCCAAATTAATAGCAAAATAAAACCAACTGTACACTTTTGACATTAAATGCTGATTATTAATACCAAACTGATCTCCTAAATGCGCAGACACACACGGCTTAATGCCCCCCGCACCCAATGCAATCAAAGATTGACCCAATAACAAACCCATGCGCGTGTTATCTAACGCCAAAGCAAAATGACCAACACAATAAACCAGTGATAAAAAGATAATCGTCCGATACTTCCCTAGCACCCCATCAGATAATAAAGCGCCCAACAAAGGCATAAAATACACACTGGACACAAATAAATGGAAATAGCCTTGCGCTTCATTTTCTGGCATCACATCCAATTGCCCCGATGCATTTAATAAATATTGGGTCATAAAAATGACCAAAATAGCGCGCATCCCATAGTAACTAAAACGCTCAGCCGCCTCATTCGCAACGATATAAGCAATACCCGAAGGTAAGTATTTTGATGGATCAGGAATTGTTTTATACATAAGTCGTGTCATCAATAAAATAGTTTAATGATTCGAAACCGAAAAACCCACCGTGCCATAAAACTCATTACCCGAATTTGCCTCGGGCACACCCACCCCAAAATAAACCTGTGTCCTTGGCAATACTCTAAACCACGTGTTAACCATCGCACCCGATAAATTATTAGAGCCTGAGAAATAATCGCCGGTAAAGGTCAAAAAATTAGGCAACGCTTCGATAACAAAACCACCCGTAAAACCAATGTAATCAGTCGTAGTCGTTAAGGCTTTATTGGCCCAAAAAGCCCCCGCATGTAAATTAAACGCTTTACTAGGTTGATAAGCCAACAACTCATAATCTACATTATGTAAATTCTTAGAGTTACCATCAAACGCCAACCCGTTCTGAGTGCCTATGGTAACCAAAAAATTCTTAGGCAAAGGAATCGTTTTGGATATATTAATATAGGTATCGGCTTGATAATTCTGCGCACCGCCACCTACCACCGCAACATTATAAGAAGCTAACTGAACATCCCAACCATTAGACGCTGAATAATCAATAGTCGGGTTAACATAAAGGGTATTAACAGGGTCATCCGTATTAATATTGTAATAGTTTAGCTCTACCGTGCCGGTAAGCACGCCGTCCACTAAATTTGGCGTGGTATCTACCTTAATTTTAGCTTTGCCTTTAGCCTTAACAGCCCACGGCAGACACATAAAGACCAATAAAAATAATAATTTAAAATTCATACGCTAAAGAGTACTTGTATTTTAGAAACGGTATTTATGGGGAATTTATATTAATAAAAGTATCGCTATAGACAACAACCCATTGGTCACGGGGCATCAAGTGTTGCAGTACTAACCCATACCACTGTTCGTGGTGATTCTATTAAGTCACGATCTTGACCTAGCTCAATGCTCTCTACAAAGTGTGATAACTAAGATTTAGCTAGCAACATATTAACAGTGATTTGCATAGTGAACTCCTAAAAAAATTACTCTAGCCAGGCTAACTTGTTAAATCGAGTTAAACCCAAACTGTTAACTGTAAAACAGCATTAAATTTGAAAGAAACAGATGCTGATTCACAGCCATGTAACTAGATTAAGCTGAATACCTATGCAGGCTTGCACAGACACCCGACGTCCTCGCACAACATCTGTACCCGCTTACACAAACCTTAGACATGCTCGCAAAATGCTTAGACCTCGTACCTCGATATCTTTGCCTGCTTGCACAGAAAAACCATACTTTTAATTATCCTCTCCTTCCATGATTCGACTCATAGGATCTATCATTTCTGAGACCCCGTTTTTGCTTTGATACTTAAAGCCATATACAGTTAGAATAGGGAACCTTTTAGACATCATATTGTTTAAGGTTTAAATCTTTAAACCGAATTAATGCAACCTAAGACTAAAATCTCATCATGTCAGAAACTACACCTTCAAAAAGCTCAACACAAGCCTTATTAAACGGCTTAAAAGATTACATTAATCAAGAAATCATTGGCCAAGATATCTTAGTAGAACGCATGCTAATTGGCTTGTTAGCTGATGGTCATATTCTAGTTGAAGGTGCACCAGGCTTAGCCAAAACCAGAGCTATTAATGTATTAAGTAAAGGGATTCACGGTGATTTTCATCGTGTGCAATTTACACCCGATTTATTACCTGCCGATTTAACAGGTACGGAGATCTTTCGTCCACAACAAGGCACTTTTGAGTTTCAGAAAGGGCCATTGTTTCATAATCTGATTTTGGCGGATGAAATTAATCGTTCCCCCGCAAAAGTACAAGCGGCTTTATTAGAAGCGATGGCAGAGCGTCAAATTACCGTCGGCCAAGCTACTTATCCATTACCTAAATTATTTATGGTCATGGCGACACAAAATCCGATTGAACAAGAGGGCACTTATCCTTTACCCGAAGCGCAATTAGATCGTTTTTTACTGCATGTAAAAGTAGATTACCCGAAAGCAGAACACGAAAAGAGCATTCTGCATTTAGCCAGAGCAGAAGCGCGCTCTGAAAGTAAAAAAACGTCAGAACAATTTGTACCTATCAGTCAAAACACTTTATTTGATGCGCGAAACGAAGTACTAGATATCTATATGGCGGATAGCTTAGAAGATTATTTATTACAAATTATCTTAGCAACCCGTAATCCAGCAGCGTATGGAGAAGACTTAGCCTCCTGGTTGCAATATGGGGCAAGCCCCAGAGCCAGCATTGCTTTAGATCGTTGCGCAAGAGCAAAGGCTTGGTTAGCGCAGCGTGATTTTGTTAGCCCAGAAGACATTCAAGAGATGGCTTTTGATGTGTTACGCCATCGCTTAATTTTATCTTACGAAGCAGAAGCTGAAGGCATTACGACCGACCATTTAATTAAAGAATTAATCGCTAGGATTGCGGTACCTTAATGCTTTTTAGTCAACCTAAAACACCGGATGTTTTAAGCCCTAATGAACGGGTTGCTGTTACATTAAAATCGTTAATTGATTTAGCTAAACTAGCCACGCGTATTAATTTACATCACGGTAATCAACGCGCCCAACAAAGCGGTGGCTATGTCTCTCGGTTTAAAGGCCGTGGTATGGAGTTTGATGAGGCGCGACTTTATCAAGCCGGTGATGATATTAGAAGTATTGATTGGCGTGTCACCGCGCGTACCGGCAAAACTCATACTAAGGTATTTAGAGAAGAACGAGAAAGGCCGGTGTTTATCTCCGTTGATAATCGTCTGACCATGCACTTTGCAACCCGCGGGGTCTTTAAATCGGTATTAAGCGCTAAGTTGGCGAGTTTATTAGCGTGGGCGGCTGAATATCATGGTGACAGAATTGGCGGGCAAATATTCTCTGATCATGAATGTCGAGAATTTAAACCTCAAAATGGTCGACAGGCGGTCTTACATTTTTTACATCATTTAGTGAATCATACCGCTCCTAACCATTCCATTAAAACAAGCCCTATTGCTATCACTTTAGATCATGTTTTAGCCCGCCTAAACCAACACGCCCGTCCGGGCAGTTTGGTTTATATCATCAGTGATTTTAGATGTTTAAATGCAGCGGCAGAGACTTATATCACCAAGTTAGCTAAGCATTGTGAAGTGGTTCTAATTTTTATTTATGATCCACTAGAAACCAGTTTACCTATCAAAGGCCGCTTTCGATTTACTGATAATGAACGCGATGTCATGTTTGATGCGACTGATAAAGATCGCTTACTGAGTTATCAACAGCGCTTTGAACAACGTAAACTCCAGCTAGAATCATTAGCTAAAAAACAAGGCTTAACTTTTATTAATTGCAGCACCGTAGATGATCCTTTGCAGTGCTTAAAATAATTTTTCTTTTTTAATTCATGCCACCCAATCAACTTCCTCTCCCACTTAAAGACATCCATCTCCCGGACACTATTGGCTGGTGGCCTCCCGCCATTGGTTGGTGGTTACTGGCTATTTTAATTCCGTTGGTGGTATTTGGTTTATATCGGTTCTATAAACACTTAACACGCAAGACGGCTATTAAAGTCGCTAAAAAAAATTTAGAGCTTATCAAGCTTTATGCGCCTGAAGACAGTGCTAATCAATTACGCGATCTATCTATATTAATTAGGCGCGTATCGATGAGCTTTGCTCCCAGAAGCCAAGTCGCCAGTTTAACCGGCCAAGCTTGGTTGGCATTTTTAGATAAATCTGTCTCAGGTAACTCATTTACTCAGGGCCCAGGACGGTTATTAACGGAAGCCGCTTACCGAAAAACACCTCCTAGCTCTGCAGAAGTTGCAGAATTACTGGTGTTATGTGAAACCTGGCTTAAAGCCCAAAGTTCTTACGCTAAAAGAAAAAAATCATGATTCATTTTGAGTGGCCCCTGCTTTTGTTTGCTTTACCTCTACCATTATTGATTCGGTGGCTAATTCCTGCTGAAATTCCTGTAGAAGAATCCGCTTTAAAAGTACCCTTTTTAAGTGATTTTTCAGAAGGTAGCTCACAATCAGTCTCTCAAGCACAACAATGGCCTTTGTTATTAGCCAGTATTGCTTGGTGTTTATTAGTGCTGGCCAGTGCCCGCCCACAATGGTTAGGCGACCCTATTGAGCAAGCAGTCAGCGGTCGTGATTTAATGCTAGCCGTTGATTTATCTGCCAGTATGGAAGAACAAGATTTTTTTATTAATAAACAAGCCGTTGATAGGCTCACCGCAATTAAAGCGGTGGCCACGGATTTTATTAATCGCCGTGTGGGAGATAGAGTCGGTTTAGTCTTATTTGGTACGAATGCCTACTTACAAACCCCATTAACCTTTGACAGAAAAACTGTCCAAACCTTACTCAATGAAGCGGTGATTGGTTTGGCAGGTGAAAACACGGCTATTGGGGATGCGATTGGTTTAGCCGTTAAACGCCTTAAAAATCAACCTGCTGATAGTCGAGTATTAGTCTTATTAACTGATGGTGCCAATACCGCAGGTGAAATTACTCCGATAAAAGCCGCAGAACTGGCTAAAGATAATCAATTAAAGATTTATACCATTGGTGTCGGTGCGGATGAAATGATCGTGCGTAGTTTTTTTGGTAATAGAAAAGTGAATCCATCTCGAGATTTAGATGAGAATACTTTAGTTAAAGTAGCTGAAAGCACCGGTGGTAAATATTTTAGAGCTAGAAACTCAGACGAATTAAACAATATTTACATGCTATTAGATCAGCTTGAGCCGGTAGAAAAAGATAAACAGTACTTTAGACCCCATAGTGAGTTATATCCTTGGCCTTTGAGTTTAGCATTAGGTTTGGTGAGTTTTATTTGTGCTACTCGTGTGAGGTTGTCATGAATCTAACTGACTTTCACTTTATTCGACCTTATTGGCTGTTAGCTTTAGTGCCTTACGCAGGCATTTTATTTTTCTTGTTAAAAAGCAAATTAAGTCGGGGTAATTGGGCTGCGGTTTGTGATGAAGACTTACTGCCGTATTTATTGCAAGAAAAAGCCATGACTCAAAGTCGCTGGCCTTTAACAACCGGTGCTTTAGCTGCTTTATTAATCATCACTGCCATTGCAGGCCCGAGTTGGAATCGATTGCCCTCACCTGTCTTTAGAAATGATTCTGCTTTAGTCATTGCCTTAAATTTATCACGCACGATGAATGCAGAAGATATTAAGCCAAGTCGCTTAATAAGAGCGCGTTATAAAATTGCCGATATTTTAGCGCAGCGTAAAGATGGTCAAACGGCTTTGTTAGTGTATGCGGGTGATGCCTTTACGGTGACGCCGCTCACCGATGATTCCGAAACGATAGCGAGTCAATTAGAAGCACTCACTACAGACATTATGCCGACTGATGGCAATAATACTGAGTTGGCTATTAATAAAGCCGTTGAATTATTTAAACAAGCCGGCCTGCAAAAGGGACAGATATTTTTATTGACTGACCAAGTGGATGATGAGGGTATAAGTGCCGCTCGTCATTTAGATGGCTACACGCTCTCTGTATTAGGGGTTGGGACTCATGAGGGGGCGCCTATTGCTTTAACTGAAGGCGGCTTCTTAAAAGATCAACAAGGTACGATTGTTATTCCGAAATTACAAACGGATGAACTAAGCAAACTGGCAAAAAGTGGTAAAGGGCGTTATCAAACTATTACTGCGAATGACGCAGATATTAAAAATTTATTAGCCGGTCTAGATCAACCCATGCAACAAGACGGCAAAGAAAATAAAAACGTACTATTAGATCAATGGGATGACAAAGGTCCCTGGTTATTAGCGATCGCCCTACCCCTGGCCGCGTTAAGTTTTAGAAAAGGTTTGTTGTGCTGGGCTTTATTGTTGCTCTTACCCCTACCCAAAAACAGTTACGCCTTTGAATGGCAAGACTTGTGGCAAACTAAAAATCAACAAGCCCAAGAAGCTTATGATAATAATCAATATGAAAAGGCCGCTGATTTATTTGATATCGCTGATTGGAAAGCCGCTGCGCAGTATAAAGCTGGACAATACGATAAAGCCCTAGAAAATCTTAAAGACACTAAAACAGAATTCGCCGCCTATAACCAGGGCAATGCTTTAGCTCAGTCAGGTCAATTAAAAGAAGCGCTAAAAGCTTATAACCAAGCCCTTGCTTTAAATCCACAGAATGCAGATGCCAAATTTAATAGGGATTTAGTTGAAAAGGAATTAAAGAAACAAGCAGAACAAAAAAACCAAGATAAGCAGGATAAACAAGACCCAAAAGAGAATAAAAACGAGTCATCTAAAGACAGTCAACAACAGCAAAACTCTGACGAGCAAAAAGACGCTGATAAAAAGCCTGAGCAATCAGAAGAACAAAAAACGCAACAGCAGCAAGCCGATGAGCAAAAATTGGCTGATGATAAAGACCAACAAGAAAAAGAAGCCGAACAGAAAAAAGCTGAAGAAGAAAAGGCTAAGCAAGCAGAGCCTAAAAAAGCAGAAGATGCTAAAGATGAAAAAGATAAGAACAAACAGCCCGTCGCCACTCAAGAACAACCGTCTACCGAGCAGCAACAAGCTAATGAGCAATGGCTAAAACGTATCCCTGATGATCCAGCCGGCTTATTGAAACGTAAATTTAAGTATCAATATGGTCAGAGAAATCCACAAGGTCATTAAAATGCCTTGTGCTTTCTAACAACCAAAGTGATTTTGATAATCTTCCATTGAGCGTTTAATCACTTCATGGGCTTCTTCACGACCATATACATCTGTTATTTCACAAATATTAGGTTCACTGGGTAAATGCTTGTAAGTTAAGAAATAATGTTTAAGGCGATTAACATAAGAATCTGGGCAATCCGATAAATCATTCCATTGACGGTAGAACTCATCACCCTTCATGACCGCAATGATTTTATCATCGGCTTCACCGCCATCTAATAAGCGAAAACCTCCAATCGGTATAGCCTGCAACAAAATATCACCATGCGTCACGCTACGCTCACTGAGTACACAGATATCTAAAGGGTCACCATCGCCTTTGGGTACATTTTTTCCTGACATCAATGAAGCATATTCAGCTGTTTTTTCTGCACAGTATGTTTTGGGTATAAAGCCATACAGTGTGGGAATCATATTTGAGAACTTTTGTGGTCTGTCTATTTTTAAATAACCACTGTCTTTATCAATTTCATATTTAACCGTATCAGAGGGTACAATCTCAATGAATGCGGTAACAATAGTTGGTGCATTTTCACCAGGATCAATACCATGCCAAGGGTGGGCTTTATGTTGTGCGTTCATATTAGTTGGGCTCTTATATAAATTATTGATATTCGGTTTATTAATTAAACTGAGCTAACATCGTGTGAAAGCATTTCTAAGACTAAAAATGCTTGGAAACTTACTTTTAAATTTACTGTGCTAAATGGAAATAGGCGCTTTAATATGCGCATGAGCCTCGTAATTTTCACAACTAAAATCTTCGTATTTATAATCGAAGATGGATTCAGGTTTTCTTAAAATCTTTAAAGTAGGTAACGAATGGGGCTGACGATTTAACTGTATGTCAGCTTGTTCTCGGTGATTTAGATATAAGTGTACATCACCTCCCGTCCAAATAAAATCTCCAACTGCTAAACCACTCTGCTGGGCCACTATATGCGTTAATAAAGCATAACTGGCAATATTGAACGGTAAACCTAAAAACGTATCACAACTGCGCTGATAGAGCTGACAAGATAACTTACCGTCTGCTACGTAAAACTGAAAAAAAGCATGACAAGGCGCTAAGGCCATTTTTCCTAACGCTACATTAGCTTGTGGGCTAATGGTTTCATCAGGTAGGTCTGCAACATTCCACGCTGAAACTATAATTCTACGACTATTGGGCGTTTTTTTAAGTTGATCAATCACTTGCTGTATTTGATCTATGTGCTTTCCGTCGGGCGTAGGCCATGAACGCCATTGATGACCGTAAACAGGCCCTAATTCACCTTGCTCATTAGCCCATTCATTCCAAATATTTACCTGATGCTCATGTAAATAAGCCAGATTAGTTTCACCTTTTAGAAACCATAATAATTCGTGAATAATTGATTTTAAATGAATTTTTTTAGTCGTTACTAAAGGAAAACCTTCCGCTAAATTAAAGCGCATTTGATGACCAAATAATGACAGTGTGCCACTACCTGTTCGATCACCCTTTAACGTACCCTCTGAACGAATTTTTTCTAGTAAATCTAAATATAGCTGCATACTTTATTATTTAATAGCGTCTTTCTTATAAGCCCAATAAACCAACCCACCGCCAATAATAATCATAGGAGTAGAAAGTATTTGCCCCATTGTGACCCAATCTAATACGACATAACCCAGATGTGCGTCAGGCATTCTAAAAAACTCAATAAAAAACCTAAAACAACCGTACAACAATACAGCTAACCCAGTGGTAGCCATAATGGGTCTAGGTTTTTTAGAGTAATACCAAAGGATTATAAATAAAACCAATCCTTCTAAAAAGGCTTCATACAACTGAGAGGGATGACGCGCTAGGGGCCCGCCATTAGGAAATATCATAGCCCATTCCACATCAGTGGGTCTTCCCCATAATTCTGAATTAATAAAGTTACCTATCCGCCCTGCGCCTAATCCAATGGGGGCTAGAGGCGCAATAAGATCAGTTAATTGAAATAGTGAACAATGCTGTTTCTTTGCAAAGAACCACATCGCGATAAACACACCCAACAAGCCGCCATGAAAGGACATGCCACCTTGCCAAATCTTAAGCAAGATAACAGGGTCATTTAAAAACTCTGAGAAATTATAAAATAAAATATACCCTATCCTTCCCCCTAAAATAACACCCATCGCCCCATAAGTTACTAGGTCTTCTATAGCTTCTGGTTTAATCACTGACCAAGATGCTTGAGCACGCTTTTGGCCTAAAAAATACACCGCAGCAAAACCTATTAAGTACATTAATCCATACCAATGGACTTTAACAGGGCCAAGAGTCAATGCGATAGGGTCAATTTGGGGGAAGGTCAGCATAAATTAAACATCCAGATTAGTTACATCCAATGCATTTTTAACAATAAAGTCACGACGAGGTTCTACAACGTCACCCATTAAGGTAGTAAAAATCTCATCTGCCGCAATGACATCTTCAATTCTAACTTGCAATAAACGACGATTATTTGAATCTAAGGTTGTTTCCCATAATTGTTCTGGATTCATCTCCCCAAGACCTTTATATCTTTGAATATGTTGACCTTTTTTAATTTCCTTCATCATCCATTCAAAGGCTTCTTTAAAACTATTAACAGGTTGCTGCCTTTCTCCCATTTGCATATACGAGCCTTCATTAAACATGCCGGCTGTATGCGTAGCGTATTGTGCAATTTTTAAATAATCTTTGCCGTTAAAGAAAGTCGAAGGTAATACGAAGGTTTTAGTGATACCGTTTAATTTTTTATTAACGATAATAGAGAATTCTTCAGGTGCTTTAAAATCAAGTGTAATGGTAAACACTGCTTTACCGACACTGTCATTAAGTTGCTGTTCTAATTTCTTTAGCCAGCCCGCTAAACTTTGCACATTTTGTTTTATAGTATCGCTAATAACGTCCATATATGAAAATTGCTCTAAGAAAGCATCATCATATCGTCTGGATAAACGATTAATAACGCCTACAACCCCTGTAAATTCAGCCGCTAACTTTTCTAAGCCTTGACCTTGAATAGGTGGAGCCGTTTCATCAGTAAATAGTTGCGCTTTATCTAAGGCTAATTGAATTAAGTATTCATTGAGTTGCGCATCATCTTTTACGTAATGCTCTTGTTTACCTTTTTTAACTTTATACAACGGAGGTTGAGCGATATAGATATAGCCTTTTTCGACTATCTCAGGTAGTTGACGATAAAAGAACGTTAATAACAAGGTACGAATATGTGATCCATCCACGTCCGCATCAGTCATGATGATAATGCGGTGATAACGCAGTTTATCGAGGTTATATTCTTCTTTACCGATACCACAACCTAAAGCTGTAATTAAGGTACCTACTTCTTCTGAAGAAATCATTTTATCGAACCGAGCTTTCTCTACGTTTAGAATCTTACCCTTTAATGGCAGGATAGCTTGTGTACGTCTATCACGCCCCTGTTTTGCAGATCCACCCGCGGAGTCCCCTTCCACTAAAAATAATTCAGATAATGCAGGGTCTTTTTCTTGGCAATCCGCTAACTTCCCAGGTAAGCCTGCAATATCTAATGTGGTTTTACGGCGTGTCATTTCACGCGCTCTTCGTGCTGCTTCTCTTGCGCGAGCCGCATCAATAATCTTACCTACAATAGCTTTTGCTATTTGAGGTTTCTCTAATAGAAACTCTTGTAGCTTTTCATTCATTGTAGATTCAACTAAAGGTTTAACTTCAGATGAAACTAATTTATCTTTGGTTTGTGATGAAAATTTTGGATCGGGCACCTTAACAGACAGTACGGCTGTTAATCCTTCTCTTGCATCATCACCTGTTGTTTGAACTTTTTCTTTTTTTGCTAAACCACTGGCTTCAATATATTGATTTACAGTACGTGTTAATGCGCCTCTAAAGCCTGCTAAATGGCTACCACCATCCCGTTGCGGAATATTATTGGTGTAGCAAAATACATTTTCTTGATATGAGTCATTCCACTGCATAGCAATCTCAACAGTAACACCTTCTTTTTCTGCTATGAAATGAAAAACTTCTGGAAAGAGTGGTGTTTTGTTTTTATTAAGATGTACTACAAATGCACCAATGCCACCTTCAAACTCAAACACATCGGATCTATCACTACGTTCATCATATAAACTAATACGTACACCCGAGTTTAAGAAAGATAATTCACGTAATCTTTTTGCTAAAATCTCATAATGAAACTCAACATCTGTAAACGTCTCTGAGCTGGGTTTAAAGTTAATTAATGTGCCAGATCCTTCTACAGCACCTACTGCTGCTAATGGGGCAACGGGTTCACCCATTTTGTACTGCTGCTTATAAAGTTGACCGTTCTTACGTATCTCTAAGTTTAATTCTTCTGAAAGGGCGTTTACTACGGAAACACCTACACCATGTAAACCACCCGATACTTTATAGGCATTATCATCAAACTTACCACCCGCATGCAGTACAGTCATAATAACTTCGGCTGCTGACCGACCCTCTTCCTTATGAATATCAACTGGAATACCACGACCGTCATCCGATACCGATACTGATCCATTGCTATGAATAACAACTTTTACTTCTTTACAATGTCCTGCTAGCGCTTCATCAATTGAATTATCAACAACCTCAAAAACCATGTGATGTAATCCTGAGCCATCATCTGTATCTCCAATATACATACCAGGTCTTTTTCTTACGGCATCCAAACCTTTTAATACTTGAATATTTGTACTATCGTACTGATCAACATTATCACTCATGACTTTCCTTTTGCGTTTGTTATGTATGTTCCACGTGGAACATTACACTGACTTTATAGTGCCATGTTCCACGTGGAACATTTTATAGTTATTAATTTTGCTTAAATTACCGAACTCAGATATTTCTGTAGCAGTAATAAATACCTGACAATTCATATTTGATAAATAGAGTAATAATTTTTCTCTATTTTCAACATCAAGCTCAGCAGAGAAATCATCGATTAAAAAACAACCTTTATTGATTTTTTCATTTAATAAAAGTTGCATTTGAGCAAGTTTTAAACTGATTACAAATAATTTAAGTTGTCCTCTTGATACGACATCCTTTACCAGTCTATCATCCATAGATATTTGAAAATCGCCGCGGTGCGGACCATTCTGTGTAAACCCATAACGCAGGTCTTTTTCAAGATTTGATACGAGAATATTCTCTAACTCTAAAGAAGTGTCCCACCCTGGTAAAAGCTTTAAATCAATATTTTCAATTTGAAAAAAATACTTAAGAATATTTAAAAATATGGGCTTAATTTTTTGTATGTAAACTTCTCTGTATTGGTTAACTATTGTACCGTAATAAATCAATTCTTTATTCCAAACATCAATAAGTTGAATTTTCTTAGATTTTAATAAGGCATTTCGTTGAATTAACGCTGTTTTAAATTTACTAAAAATTAATAAAAAATTTTCATTATCGTGAAATACACCCCAATCTAAAAATTCTCGCCTTATTTGTGGTCCTGAGTCTAATAATTCAAAACTTTTAGGATGAATTATTTGTATGGGTAACGTATAGGCAAGCTCAGATCTTCTTTTTGTTAATTGATGGTTAATGTGACATCGAATTTTTTTATCGTTAAGTAAAACACCGATATTAGAAATTAAACCATTAGGTTCTTGTTTTTTTGCAGAAACGATCAATTCATCCTTGCTAAAATTGATAATGGATTTAATTGATTTTGATCGAAAAGAGTTAGCGCGACCTAATATATAAATAGCTTCAATTATTGAGCTTTTACCACTGCCATTTTCTCCATAAAAAAAATTAATCCCAGCAATCGGATTGATAGATTCTTGTTGAATATTTCTTAATGAATAAATATCCAGTTTAGTAAGGGACATTACATCTAATCTTAAAGTCTCATGGGCATTACAATAAATTTATAAGTAGAATCAGTAGGTTCATCAATAAAGCAACTTGTTAAATTGCTCGCTATTGTTAATACAGCATATTCTGAATCTAAATTTGAAAAAGCATCTAATAAATATTGTGCATTAAATGCAATGGAAATAGGGCTTCCATCATAGTCTATAGAAACCTCTTCTTCAGCTTCATCATGTTCTAAATTATGAGAACTGATTTTTAAACTTCCGTTTGAAATATCTAAAGTAATGCCTTTCAATTTTTCATGGGAAAGAATAGAGACCCGCGTTAAAGCATCTTTTAAAGGTAATCTTGGTATTTGAATGGGACTGAAGAAGTCTTGATCAAAAATTTTACTAAAATCAGGGTATTTAGAATCTACTAATTTAGCTGAGAAAACAATATTTTTAAAATGTACTTTAATATTATTATTTGAAAATTGTATTTTTAACTCTAACTCAGGATCATCCAGTAATTTACTTAATTCATGCACACCTTTTCGAGGAAAAATAATTCTAGACTCAAATCCAGTGGATTCATTCAATGAATCTTCATATATAGATAATCTATGGCCATCAGATGCTACTAATTTGAGTTTAGTATTTGATATATTAAGTAATAAACCATTCAAGTAATATCTAACATCTTGATTAGCCATACAAAAAAGAGTCTTATCTAATGCTTTTTTGAATTTACCAGAATTGATAGTAACAACATTTTCTAATTCGGATTCTGAAAATTCTGGATAATTATTTGCAGGTAAACAATTTAAAGAAAAGCGACTTCTATTAGAGGATATTTTCACTTTACCATTTTGAAGTTCAAATTTGATTTCAGCTTCTTGGGGTAAGAGGCGACAAATATCTAAGAACTTTCTTGCTGGTACTGTAATTGCACCTGTGGTTTCTGGTGAAAAGTTAATTTTGGCGACTATTTGGATTTCTAAATCTGTTCCTGTTAGATAAAGAAATTGATCTTCGGCAACTATCAATACATTTGAAAGTATCGGCATAGTTTGTCTTTTTTCAATGACACTTACTATTTGTTGTAATGCAGGTAATATTTCTTCCCGATTAATTAGAAATTTCATAATTTTTTATATGTATTGATTGCCGATGGTTATTTGTATTATCGAGTCTTCAAGTTTGAAATGGTTAGATTTACTATTAATAGAATTATTCTTTATTTCTTTTATTTATTACTATTAGGAATAAAAATACTGTGGATAACTTTTAATTCTATTATATATCAATAAGTTATTTGTTTATTGTCTGAGCCTATTAATTGTGTATAACCTATGTATAAAAAATACATTTAAATCTTCATTTTATTTATACACAGTTTTATCCACTAAATTTAACACTTTATACATAGTATATACACATGCCTTGTATATAAAGAGTTGAGATTTTATCTTAATGGGAAAGCGTTCGCAGAAGATTTGAGTAATCTTCTGCAACACCCATATCAGAAATCTTCAATTCACTAATTTTCTTACATGCATTCATCACTGTTGTATGATCACGTCCACCAAACGCATCTCCAATTTCAGGAAAACTATAAGAGGTAAGTTCTCTCGCTAAGCTCATAGCTATTTGACGAGGACGAGTGATATTTTGTTTACGCGTTTTTGAAGAGAGATCCGTTACTCTTATTTTAAAATACTCTGCTACCGTTTTTTGGATATTATCCATATTGACTAATTTATCTTTTAAAGAAATTAAATCATGTAATGCTTCTTTAGTGAATTCAATCGATATTGGACGGCCTGTAAATTGAGAATTTGCAATAACTCGCCTTAAAGCACCTTCTAAATCACGAACGTTGAAAGGAATCTTTTTGGCAATAAAAAACGCAACTTCTTGTGGAAGCAAAATATTAGCTTGTTGAGCTTTTTTCATAAGAATTGCCGCTCTAGTTTCCATATCAGGGGGGTCTATTGAAACGGGCAGTCCACAACCAAATCTGGATTTTAATCTGTCTTCAAGACCAATAATTTCTTTAGGATATTTATCGCAAGTAAGTACTATTTGGCGTTTTTTATCCAATAACGTATTGAATGTATGGAAAAACTCTTCTTGAGAGCGTTCTTTACCAGCAAAAAACTGAATATCATCAATGAGTAAAACATCAATAGCCCTATAATATTCTTTAAAAGCATTAATGGAGTTTTGTTGTAAAGAACGCACCATATCTTGTACAAATTTTTCTGAATGCAGATATACGATCGTTGCATTAGGGTTTGTTTTAAAAACTGCATTGCCGATGGCATGCATAAGGTGTGTTTTACCTAGTCCAGATCCACCATAAATTAATAATGGGTTGTAGGCTTTACCCAAGTTCTCAGAGACTTGTATGGACGCTGCTCGACCTAACTGATTAGATTTACCTTCTACAAAATTTTCAAAGGTAAAAGCTTTATTAAGGAAGTTGGGTATGGTTTTCTTTGATTCAGTGACTTTTGTTTTTGGCGTTACAGGAGTTGAGGGTGCTTTTTTTGAACCAATTTCAAAAGAAAGACCATATTTGCCATCCGAAAACTCAAGTACAGATTCTTCTATCTTTGCTAGATAATGTTGTTTAACCCAATCTAGAACAAATTTATTAGGAGCTAATAATTTTATTTGTTCATCAGTTTCTATTGCTTGTAGCGGCCTTATCCAAGTACTAAAATCAGAACTGGATATCTCATTTTCGAGTTTTGATAGACAATTTTTCCAGATTGGATTCATTAACGTAGTTACTTTTTTAGTTTGATAAGGGTCAAATAAAAGAATTAATAATTGTACTTAAATATCGTGAATCATAGAATTGCTTAATTGACATGCTATACATATTATTTTATCATCCGTAGTCTTTTTTATGTGTTTTTGTTAACACTCAACTCACTTAGGTCATAAATATTATGAAAAGAACGTATCAACCAAGCAAACTTAAACGCGCAAGAACTCATGGATTTCGTGCAAGAATGGCGACTGTAGGTGGTCGTAAAGTATTAAATGCTCGTAGAGCAAAAGGTCGCGCTCAATTAACTGTTTAGTTGATGTTGGGTGATAGAGCAAAGTTTTAATTTTCCCTCTGAGTTACGGTTAAAAAAACCATCTGAGTATAAAAAAGTTTTTGATAAGCCTGTAAAATCAAGTGATACTTATTTTACATTGTTAGCTATTAGGAATGAACATGATCATCCTAGGTTAGGCTTAGCGATAGCAAAAAAAAATGTCAGAAAGGCAGTTAATAGAAATATTATTAAGCGCACAGTAAGGGAAAATTTTAGATTAAAACAGCAAAGTTTAGGTAACATAGATGTTGTTGTTTTAGCTCGAAAAGAAGCAATAGATGCTCCGTCAGAATCATTAAGAATTTCTCTGGAAAAACATTGGCTTAGATTGGTGTCCCGATGCGCTTCTTGCTCATAGCAATAATAAAGTTATACAAATACTTTATTAGTCCATTGCTGGGTGATAATTGTCGTTTTTACCCAAGCTGTTCCAGTTATTCCATAGAAGCATTCGAGAAACATGGTGTTTTTATTGGCTTCTATATGACTCTAAAAAGATTATTGAAATGTCACCCTTTTCATAAAGGGGGCATAGATCCTGTTCCAGAAAAAATTGGTAATAAGAATGGATAATATAAGATTTGTACTCGTTGTTACTTTTGGAATGTTGATATTTATGTTGTGGCAGGCATGGGAGCAGGACTATAACCCTAAGCCAGAAGTAGCTACTATTTCAACGCCAGAACTGACAAAAAATAAAGAAGATTTACCCGTTACAGCTCAATCCTCTATACAGGCTGAATCAAGTGCACAGGGTTCAGTTGCGTTATCAGAATCTATTTCATCAAGTTCAAAAACAATTAAAATTAAAAGTGATGTAATAGCTTTAGAAATTGATTTACAAGGTGGAACAATATCTAATTTAGATTTATTGAGCTATCCAACACAAAAAACAAATAATGTAGTTGATAGCCTGCGTGAATTTGTTGGCATGTCACCGGCAGAAATAAATAAAACACCTGTTCGCCTCTTTAATGATAATCAGGAAAAAATATTTGTTGCACAAAGCGGTTTAATTGCGGATGCGGGTTTGCCGACTGCTCCAAATCATTACACTGTATTCTCTAGTGTAAAAGATCAATACAATTTACAAGACAATCAAGATACACTTTCTGTACCTCTGACGTGGACTGACAATCATGGTTTTTCTCTTACCAAGATTTACACCTTCAAACGTGGTAGTTACGAAATAAAATTGGATCAGGTTGTTAAAAACAATACAGGAAAAATTTGGATTGGAAGACAATATAGTCAGCTATTGAAAGTAGAAGATAAGTCTAGTAAAGGTAATATGCTAACGGGCGGTATGAGAGCTTATGATGGTGGTGTTATTTATACTGAAAAGAATAAATATCAAAAAATAAGCTTTGATGATATGGCTGAAAAAACGTTAGATGAAATGTCAAAAGGTGGATGGACGGCATTTATTCAACATTATTTTGCTTCTGCATGGATTCCACCCGCAGATCAAGAAAACCATTTTTATACTAAAGAATTAAATGATAATCGCTATGTAATTGGTACTTATTCTCCAATGGTGAGTGTTGAGAGTAATACAAGTGCGCAATTTTCATCTCAATTATTTGCTGGTCCAAAAGTACAGCCATTAATGGAACAGGTTGCTACTGGTCTAGAGCTGACAGTTGACTATAGTGTACTTACCTTTATTGGCAAACCAATTTATTGGTTATTGAATCAAATTCATGGTGTTGTTGGTAATTGGGGTGTATCAATTATTGGTGTTACTTTTTGTATAAAATTATTATTTTTTCCATTGTCTCAAGCTAGTTTTAGATCAATGGCTAAAATGCGAAAAATACAACCTCGTCTTAAAGAATTACAAGAACGTTTTGCTGATGACAGACAACGTTTCAATACGGAGATGATGGGGCTCTATAAGAAAGAAAAAGTAAATCCGTTGGGTGGTTGTTTACCTATATTGATACAAATTCCTGTCTTTATGGCTTTGTACTGGGTATTAAGTGAAACGGTAGAGTTTCGTCAAGCGCCATTCGTATTGTGGATACAAGATTTATCAATTCAAGATCCGTTTTATATTTTGCCAATTATTATGGGTATTAGCATGAAAATTCAGCAAGGTTTGAATCCACCACCGATAGATCCAGTTCAAGCGAAAGTAATGAAAATGTTTCCAATCGTTTTTACAATTTTCTTCTTATTTTTCCCTGCAGGTTTGGTTTTATATTGGGTATTTAATAATACGCTATCAATCATTCAACAAACCTATATTACTAAGCAAATAGAAAAAGCGAACTAATTTGCTTGTAAATCAAGATACCATTGCAGCAATTGCTACACCGCCAGGGAATGGTGGTGTAGGTATTATTAGAATTTCAGGAACAAAAGTTACTGAAATTGCCCAAAAAATCCTTAATAAATCCCCTGAAGCACGACAAGCTATTTTTTCTTCTTTTATAAATGAAGATAAAACAATCATTGATTCTGGTATTTGTCTTTATTTTCCGGGGCCAGCATCTTATACCGGTGAAGATATACTTGAATTGCAAGGCCATGGCGGCTCAGTTGTATTAGATATGTTATTACAACGTGTAATATCTTTAGGTGCTCGGATAGCAAATCCAGGTGAATTCACAGAGCGTGCGTTTTTGAACGGTAAATTAGATTTAGCTCAAGCAGAAGCAGTCGCAGATTTAATAGAAAGTACTACAGAGCAGTCAGTAAGATCTGCTCAAAAATCTATGCAAGGGGTATTTTCAAATCAGATAAACGATATAGTGTCTGAGTTAACTCAGTTACGCGTTTATGTTGAAGCGGCGATAGATTTTGTGGATGAGGAAATCGATTTTTTAACCGACGGTGTAGTTGAAATCCGCATTATTAGATTAATTGAAAAAATAAACGAAATTAAAAAAACTGCTCAGCAGGGTCGACTATTGCGAGATGGTATGACTGTTGTATTAGTAGGTAAGCCTAATGCGGGTAAATCGAGTTTATTAAATGCATTGGCGGGCCATGAAGCCGCAATTGTTACTGATATTGCAGGGACGACTCGAGATATTTTGAGAGAAAGAATTCAACTGGATGGAATGCCGTTGCATATCATTGATACAGCAGGGTTGAGAGATAGTGATAATCTGATTGAACAAGAAGGAATTCGTAGGGCGCATTTAGAAATTCAAAAGGCCGATAAAATATTACTACTAATAGATGCGAGAGATCAGGGAGATGAAGAAGTATTAAAAACGTTACCATCAGATATTCCTCTTATTAAAGTGTTTAATAAAATTGATCTAATAAACGGTTCTCCAAGGATAGAAAAAACAGAGTCTGCTTATAGTTGTTATATATCCGTTAAAAAAGACAGCGGAATGGATTTGCTTAAAGAACATTTGAAAGAAAGCGTTGGCTATGATGCCGCAGCAGATAATGTATTTTTGGCTAGAAGACGTCATATAGAAGCAATAAGAGTAGGTTGTGAATTGGTAGAAAATGCTTTGAGTCAATTGAGGGTAAACAAGGCGGGAGAATTAGTTGCAGAAGATTTACGCCTTGCACAAATTAGCTTTTCTGAAATTACGGGGACGGTTACTTCTGATGAGTTATTAGGAAAGATATTTTCAAGCTTCTGCATTGGTAAGTAAAAGTCTGTTGACAAAGCGTAAAAATTAGCTATAATGGTCGGCTTCCTTGGTGATTCTGTATAGGGTTTCTGGGGGGTGGAGAGGTGGATGTGTTGGCGGGATGTTGACAAACGAGATTGACTCTGTATAATAGTCGAGCTCAACGGGGCTTCGGTTCCACGCTCTTTAAAAATCTGATCAAAATAATTTGTGTGGGTGCTTGTGGCGATAG
>CAIXAE010000022.1 GCA_903917345.1 uncultured Methylococcaceae bacterium
AGACTATACCCTATAACGCAGGTTTGTTCTATAAGCTGTCAAACAATTCTCATCAATGTGTAATTAAAGTCAAAAAAAAACGGCACTCCCAGGAGTGCCGTTTTAATGCTTGATTGTTTGAGATTAACTAAACCACGTTAAGCTCAACACATCCTTGTGTTATGAAATCGCTTACCAGTCTAACTGGATACGCGTTTCGATCATGTCTAGATCACCGTTATTCCATACTTTAGTTGTACCATTAGCAGGTAGACTACCCGCTGGTAAACTAGCTGTGTTAACATTTAAATCTAACAAATGAACGTAGTTAGCCATAAAACGTGTGTGTGAATTTAGATACCAGTTTAAACCACCTTTAATCGTGCTGGCTTGACCTCCATTTATAACACCACTGTTTAAGTTCATATAGTCATAACCTACCGCAGCTTCCCACGCACCTAAACCACCTTTTAAGTCAAAGTTGTGGTTTGGTTTAATACGACCCCAAGAACCTGTTTTAGCATTGTAATTACGTGACTCGCCTGTTAAGAAATAAGTCGCATAACCGTAATAACCATCTAAAGATTCGTTTTTCTTAAAGCCACTACCCGCAACATTAGTTCGGATATATTCTGCTTGAGCAGAGAACGGACCATAAACCAATGCAGACTCTGCACCAAAACGTGTTAAGTATTCTGCTGTTGTAGCACCCGCAGCACCTTTATTGCCTGCTGTTAAGTTTCCAGTAGTTAACATACCTGTTCTATCAACGTTAGCACCAATACCATTAGCAAAAATGACACCACCATTGCTGTATGCGCCAGTAGCCGTGTAATTATTATTTAAATGGATATAAGAACCTGATACACCTGTGTGTAAAAACTTAGTTTTGCTTTCGAACCAAGGCGTACCCGCAGCACGTGTATTCACTTCCCAAGAAGTGTCACCACCACCGCCGTTACGGTTAACACCACCGTTTACATTAATAGCACTACCAGTAGTCGCTGAATCAAATTTATTATCTGAACCATATGCGTTGTTATAACCACCCACACCTTCAGTTTGTAAAGATGAAGCGACTAACCAACGATCAGCAGAATAATTTGCACCAATACCCATTTTATAAGTGTTTAAGTTATCAACAAACGTGTTAACAGCCATGTTACGTTCGATAAATGTTAAATAACGGTTGCTGGTTGCTTCTTCTAAACTGAACGGTTCTTTGAAAGCACCCACTTTAACTGAAAATGGTTTTGAGAAGTTTTGACGCACATACGCATCCGTAATACCACCGGCATTTAAACCATTACCACGTGTAAAGTCATATTCAAATTTGTAGTCCGTATTTTTGAAGAAAGTACCTTCAACACCCAAACGTGCACGACGTAAAGTAGCACCATCATTCAATGCTGTTGGCATACCAGTAGCAGATGTGTTTGTAAATGCTGAATTGGGTCCTTGATAAATATTAGACTGTGAATCGATTTGCATACGACCGTTGATACCCGCAGTAAAGTTACCGTCTTTAGTAGCAAAGTGAATACCGTCATCTAACTTAACATGAACATTGCTTGGTTTTGATTCTTCTTCAGCATGCTCAGATAAGGCTTTAATTTCGTTAGTTTTTAATTCTAAATCTTTCTTAATCGCTGCTACTTCTTCATGAGTTGCTGCAGGCGCTGGTTGCAAAGTAGGGTTAGTTGCGCCCACTTTTTCGAATTCGCCTAGTAATACACGACCTTTACCTGGCTCAGCAAAAATTTGTTTAGTTTTAGCATCAACATATAAATCTAATGCCATCGCGTTATAAGAAGCAGTCATACCCAATGTTGCGGCAATAGCTACTGTCAATTTAGATACTTTCATTTATTAACCTCGTTGTTTTAAAAAAGTTAGGGCATCATATCGATCAAATATGACAGTTTTATTAAAACAACAATTTTTACCAAAAAAACTACTATATTTTTCTTAAAGTTAAGGAAATAGGACGCTGTAATCTATTTATTATTCGGTTTTTTAAATCACTAAACTCATAACACAGACCTAATTAAGAACAATAAGCTTGCCTATTGTTTATTTATGTTATGTTAGAGACAACGATTAAATTTAATAATGCCTACTGTTATGAATGCTAGTGAATTTGAAAATATATTCGATAATGATGATTCTATTTTAGATTTTTTGGATTTATCTAAAACCAAAAGAATCTTACAAGAACATAATGATGTGGATATTGAGGTCACTAGTATTGTTAACGAAACTTATATTAGTGAGCCAAGCACTACTATTTGACTGTTTTTAAATATAAAAATAGGATTATTTTATTAAAACTGCTTTTTCCTCTCAGTAAAAAGCACCCTGCTTTTCACAAATAGCGAGATGCCAGACGGAAATTGTTACGGTGCTTTTATCGATTGACATCGCGATCTTACGAATTGTTATCGAGTTCTTCTTTTATATGATCTGATTCTTAGCATTTTTTATCGAGTCGTTCTTAATAATCAGGTCACATTTTCAAAATTCGATGTATCACAGGCAAAATATACATGCGATTTTTTCCTCTGTTACCTCACAATTCTCTTATGTTATATCCATTTTACCGTCTGTCACGGCGCATTTTTATGATGTTTTAGGGTGGAGTTTGAAATTAAATATAATATGACTAGGTGTTTAGTAAAAACTAGCCTAGACTCTGAGTTGAGGCCGCGACCTTTTTGGAAGCGTGCATAAAGACTGGCCTCAGTTAACATTCTATTCGTCAGCTGATTCTTATAGTTATGTGCGGTTTTGAACCCCTTAACTAATAGGAATCCTCATGCAAGCAAAATTGAATTATGCGTTTGACCGCCTCCCCGAGGTCGTTTTTTTAGAAAAGTCTGGCACTATTGTAGCTGCCATTACCACCAACCCTAACTATGCTGAGCCATGGATACCTCAGGTACCTACTTTAGCTCAACTGACAGCTGCGCATAATGATTATGTGACGGCCTATCATGATGCTTTAAGTAAAGACATTATTAAAGTGAATTTAAGAGGCAGCCATCGTTTAGTATTGTCTGATATGTTAAAGACATTGGCGCCTTATTTTGAACTCGTCGCTCAAGGCAGTATTCCTAAGTTAGAAACAACAGGTTATGATTTACGTCGTGATACTACACCCACCAGTGGCGTTAATCCTTTACCGGCACCTGTTGACTTTCAAGTAGCGCATGGTGCGCTTCCGGGTACTTTGGATATTAAAGTCACTCGTTTAGAGGGTGCTGCCAGTTATGAAGTACAACTGACTCAGTTAGATCCTTTAGTCGAAGCTAATTGGGCGCATGCCTTATCATCTAAAACAGCGACCCAAATGCAGTTGCTCAATTTAATACGTGCGCATGCGTATTGGGTACGTGTCAGAGCCATTGGCACGAATGGCACCGGTGTTTGGACAGATCCGATCAATATTATTGTTGATTAAACAAAGTACTATTTAAAGCTTAAATAAAAGCCAGATGAGACATCATCTGGCTTTTTTATGTTTATATTAAGCTATTTACACTTAAATATTTAACTCTTTATATAATTGCTAACTCAATATATTATCCAGCACCATCATGACGATAAAGCCGATCATTAAGGCAAAGGTGGCGTATCGGGAACGACCATTGGCATGGGTTTCTGGGATAATTTCTTCACTGATTACAAATAACATCGCGCCAGCCGCAAAGCCCATAGCAATGGGTAGCACAGACTGAAATAGCGTGACCATGGTGATCCCTAACAATCCACCGACCGGCTCAACTAAACCGGTTAACGTAGCAATACCCACAGCTTTCCATTTGTTATAACCTAAGCCGACTAATGGCAAGGCAACGGCTAAGCCTTCTGGGATATTTTGTAAGGCCACAGCGATCGCTAATACCAAGCCATTCTTTAATTCACCCGAACCAAAACTGACGCCCACAGACATGCCTTCTGGAAAATTATGCAGGGTAATCGCAATAATAAATAACCAGACCTTTTTAAGTGAGGAGAGTTGCTCATCCGTAGAGGCATCAAAATGGATATGCGGCAGTTGTCTATCCGCATAATGTAAGAAGATAGCGCCGATAATCATACCCACAGAGACTACATAAATACCCTGCCCTGGCCATAGTTGGTTGCCGTAGTTCATACCGGGCACCAATAAGGAAAAGGCCGTAGCCGCTAACATAACGCCTGCGGCGGCGCCTAATAAGCTATTGAATAAGTTGCGAGAGATGTCTTTAAAGAAGATGGCCGGTAGTGCACCTAAGCCCGTCGCCAGCCCTGCGAGAATACTGGCAAAGAATCCTATGACGACCGTTTTACCAAACAGCAGATACAACACTAAGAATATGACTGCCTGAGAAGCTAGTAATAACCCTGCCAATGTCAGCCCGCGCTTTAAAGGCGGCATGAACATTAAGTCTTGATAATAGTGACTGTCTTTAACCTGAGCTGTTTTAACTTCTACATAATATTGTAATTTAGAGAGCGCTTGTGTTGTTATTGTCATCAGCCATCACCGGGGTGGATTAGTGTTTGTTATGGGCTGGCATTATAGCTAAATACTATTAAATAGTATGGGTATTAAATCTGAGCTATAAATTCATGCACGTGTTCAGCATTAAAGGGCCAGTTAAGCCTTTTTGAGCTGTCGGGGTGGTATAAAACGGGGATATATAGGGCGAAGTCTGCTTGATACTGCTCTTGTTCTGCAATATCAAGCGATTCTATACTGACTTTATCGGATTCTAGCGAACAGGTCGCTATGATGTCTTCGGCCTCTTCACACAAATGACAGCCGGACGTACCTAAGAGTAATAAAGTCAGCATGGTGAATTATTATTAATGATGTAAATGTGCCGCTAACCAACGCGCGGCAAACTCTTCTGCAATGCCTTTACGTTTTGCATAGTCTTGCAACTGATCTTTATCTATTTTACCGACGTTAAAATATTGTGACTCTGGATGTGAGAAATACCAACCACTCACGGCAGAAGCCGGATACATCGCATAACTTTCTGTGAGTTCTATACTGGTGTTGGCTGTGACATTGAGCAACTCGAATAATTTAGCTTTTTCAGTATGATCAGGACACGCTGGATAACCTGGTGCAGGTCGGATACCTTTATATGATTCGTTAATTAATTCATCTGAACTGAGCGCTTCATCTTCCGCATAACCCCAGTAGTCTTTTCTGACCACTTCATGCATATATTCTGCAAACGCTTCTGCTAATCTATCGGCCAATGCCTTGAGCATAATAGAACTGTAATCATCATGATCTTGCTCAAACTGCTGGAGTTTTGCTTCTATACCAATACCTGTTGTAACGGCAAAGGCTCCGATATAATCGGCTTTACCTGAGGCTACAGGTGCAATAAAGTCTGCTAAACAATAGTTAGGACGACCGGGCGCTTTAATATTTTGTTGACGTAAATGATGCAGCGTTTCTAAGGGTTGTTGACGCGCTTCATCGGTATAAACTACGACATCATCGCCTTGACTATTAGCCGGATAAAAGCCAATCACCGCACGCGCCGTTAGCCATTGCTCAGCTACGATGTCTTTAAGCATCGCTTGGGCATCATTAAATAACTTTCTGGCTTCTGTTCCAACGACCTCATCATCTAAGATTTTAGGATAACTACCGGCCATTTCCCATGTTTGGAAAAAAGGTGTCCAATCGATATAAGCCACTAATGTGTCTAAGGGGAAGTTATCAATAACCTTATTGCCGGTAAAGGCCGGTTTAACCGGTTCATAACGACCCCAATTAAACTTATTAGCCCGTGCATCCACTAAGGAATGTTGCTTTGTTTTTGCTTCGCGGCCTTTATGACGCTCTCTAACCTCTTCGTACTCTTCATGTACGCTTTTGATAAAGTCATCTTTTAAATCCGCGCTCAATAAGTTACTGGCGACACCCACGCCACGCGAAGCATCAGTTACATAAATCGTAGCACCGTCATAATACGGTTCGATTTTAACAGCGGTATGCGCACGTGAAGTCGTTGCACCGCCAATCATCAACGGAATTTTAAAGCCTTGGCGTTGCATTTCTTTGGCGACAAAGACCATCTCATCTAGAGAAGGTGTGATCAAACCACTTAATCCAATGATATCGACATTTTCTAAACGAGCCGTTTGCAGAATCTTTTCTGCCGGCACCATCACACCTAAATCGATCACTTCGTAATTGTTACACTGCAATACCACGGCTACGATATTTTTACCAATATCATGCACATCGCCTTTAACGGTAGCCATGAGGATTTTGCCGTTGGTTTGTCTATCACCGCCTGCTTTATCGGCTTCCATGTATGGCATTAAGTACGCTACTGCTTTCTTCATAACGCGGGCTGATTTAACCACTTGCGGTAAGAACATTTTGCCAGCGCCAAACAAGTCACCGACCACGTTCATGCCGTCCATCAAGGCGCCTTCAATCACATGCAAGGGTCTCTCGGCTTCTAATCGTGCTTGCTCGGTGTCTTCATCAATGTAATCGGTGATACCTTTGACTAAAGCATGTTCTAAGCGTTTGCTCACTGGCCATTCACGCCATTCTAAATTTTCTTGTTTGACTTCACTGCTACTGCCATCACCGCGATATTTTTCGGCTAATTCTAAGAGTTTATCTGTGCCACTGCCGTCATGGCGATTTAAAATTACGTCTTCTACGGCATCACGTAAATCGAGTGGAATATCTTCATAGATAGCCAACTGACCGGCATTAACAATACCCATCGACATGCCGGCTTTAATCGCGTGATATAAAAATACCGCATGGATCGCTTCACGTACCGGGTTATTGCCACGGAAGGAGAATGACACATTAGACACGCCACCCGATATTAAGGCATAAGGTAAAGTGCGTTTAATCTCACGTGTGGCTTCTATAAAATCGAGGCCATAATTGTTGTGTTCATCTATGCCAGTAGCAACGGCAAATATGTTAGGGTCAAAGATAATATCTTCAGGTGGGAAACCGACTTGTTCTACAAGAATCTTATAAGCACGCTGACAAATTTCAATCTTTCTGGCTTGCGTATCTGCCTGCCCTGCTTCATCAAACGCCATCACAATAACAGCCGCGCCATAGCGATGTACTAATTTGGCATATTTAATAAACGCTGCTTCACCTTCTTTAAGTGAGATAGAGTTTACAACGCCTTTGCCTTGGATACATTTTAGGCCAGCTTCTAAAATATCCCATTTAGAAGAGTCTAACATCACGGGGACTTTGGCTATATCGGGTTCAGCCGCAATTAACATTAAGAAGCGCACCATCGCTTCTTTTGATTCCAACATGCCTTCATCCATATTGATATCAATAATCTGCGCGCCATTTTCTACTTGTTGCTTCGCTACATCTAAGGCGGCTTCAAAATCACCGTCTATGATTAAACGCTTGAAAGCGGCAGAGCCGGTAACGTTTGTACGCTCACCAACGTTTACAAAAAGCGTTTCTGGCCCGATGGTCATGGGCTCTAAACCTGACAAGCCACATTTCTTTTCTAGATCTGGTATCACACGTGGTTTGTGATGCTGAACCACATCGACAATCGCTTTAATGGTAGCAGGTGAAGTACCACAACAACCGCCAATGATATTTAGATAACCGTTTTTTGCCCAATCAGCTAGCTCTTCAGCCATTTGCTCAGGCGTTTCATCATACTCACCAAACTCATTGGGCAAACCCGCATTAGGATGAGCGGATACATGCGTGTCCGCTATGTTTGATAATTCTGCGATATATTGTCTAAGCTCTTTAGCACCCAAGGCACAATTGAATCCAAATGAAATAGGATTAACATGCTTTAAAGAGTTCCAAAAAGCGCCCACGGTTTGACCTGATAAGGTTCTACCTGAAGCATCTGTAATGGTGCCTGAAATCATAACCGGCAATTTATGGCCTAACTCTTCAAATACTTCTTCTACTGCAAAAATAGCCGCTTTAGCATTGAGCGTATCAAATACAGTCTCAATTAAAATGATATCCGCACCACCGTCAATTAAGCCTAAAGTTGCTTCTTTGTAAGCCACCACAAGATCATCAAAAAAGACATTTCGGAAGCCAGGATCATTTACATCTGGCGACATAGAAGCCGTACGTGCGGTAGGCCCTAGTACACCCGCTACGAAACGAGGTTTATCAGGTGTTTTAGCGGTGTATTCTTCTGCGGCTTGTCTAGCCACGCGCGCTGCAGCGACATTAAGCTCATAAGCCAGTGATTCCATATGGTAATCAGCCATAGAAATACTGGTCGAGTTAAAGGTATTGGTTTCTACAATATCTGAACCCGCTTCAAAATAAGCGCTGTGTATCGCTTTAATGATGTCTGGCTGCGTAATGGACAATAGATCATTATTACCTTTTAAATCAACATCCCACTGGGCAAAGCGTTCGCCTCTAAAATCTTTTTCTTCTAATTTGTAGCCTTGAATCATGGTACCCATAGCACCATCGAGAAATAATATTTTTTGTGAGAGTTGTTGTTTTAATAATTCTGTATTGCTCATTAATTTGCCAAAATGTCGTTATGTGATGCGAATATAATCGTTGCTTAAAATGATGACTAGCACTATTATTTTTCTATTATATCTAGGAGATAAGCATGTCCAAACAATCTATTACTGAAGTCTTTAAAAGTGTTTTTTCTGCTTTTATAGGAATACAAAATGAAGAAAGAAGAAAGGAAGCATTCACTAATGGATCGCTCTCAACCTATATTATTGCAGGGTTAATTTTTACCGGCCTTTTCGTGCTAACCATTGTCGTTTTAGTGAGCGCTATTATATAAGCTTAATCTACAATCATCACGCAATAAAAAAGCCCAAGTAAACTTGGGCTTTTTTGTTTATATCTACGCTTAAAAACTAAGGTGCTTTGAAGCTATTTTTGATGCCAGAAAATATTTCTGAAACACCACTGAATAAGTTTTGAACCGTGTAACTTTCTTTAGTTAAGAACTTTAAGCGCGCTACAGCGATAATGATAAAACCTACTACTGAAGGAGAAACTTCTAAATAAAGTGATTTTAAAATACCTGCGAAACCTAAGAAGTCACCTTCATTTTTTCTATCAGCGCCTTGTAGTGCTTCGTAACCTGCACCACCCTCACTTGCTCTGACTGATTCTAATATGTAGATATTAAAATTTACTAGTAACAACTGTAATACAAAGAAGCCAACTGCACCGATAGCAACCCATATTAATACATTGTTCACATTTGCTTTTCTTGCTGTTTGATAAAACCATAAAGCTACAAAAATCATTACCATGCCGCTAATCATAAATCATACCCCTTTATTTAATTATTATATTTTTGTTAGGAAATAGTACAAAAATGGACATTTAATTATCATTTTTGACCCTTCTTTTTCAACTACATTGCAACTCTCATATTTCTCTTGACCCGGTGTTTTCTGCTTTTTTATATCACCATTTTCAACAGAATATTTCATATCTATTTTCATTTCTTTAGTACGTCCAACAGAATCAGTTGCCGTCTGTTTTAATATACCATCTGACTTAAAATCCCACTCTATGGTAACTGGCTTCTGCTCACCATCTATCTTAGTTGCTTCGGCGTAAAGCTTCCATCTCCCCAGAATATCAGCATTACTTTTTAAGTCCACATCTGCACTCGCAGAAAAAGACATAAACATTGCAATTAACGGTACTATTTTAGCGTATTTTTTCATTATTATTCTCTCTTATTAATCAGCTATAAAATACAGAATGGAAACTATACCACATTGATTATCACGCATTAAGAACTATAGTCAGGAATATGAAATTTAACGATTAATTTTCAATACACTTACAATAAGCCTTGACATTAAAGTTTCGTAAAGTATTATGCACGTTCCGATTGCTTTGATTTTAGCGATTTACCAAAAAATATCTACGTAGGAGACAAATACATGGGATTTATTTTAGATTTAACTGAAACTTTAAAAACACCAGCTGGCATGGTTGGCGCTGTTGTAGTTGTTGGTGCTGTTTATGCACTTTTAAAATGGGTATTTGCTGAGCATCCAGACGACGAGAAATAATCGTAGCCTGTTAGATTCGGTTATTTAGGTCGCTTTCAATCTTTATTTAAGACAGTCAGCGGCCTTACTCTTCCAAAAAAATATCTTCTTAATTTCCCCAGCTAGTCTATAATTTCCACATTTTCTTTACTGAAAATGTATAAATTGCTCTCAGAAAAACTTCTCAGTCTTCAATCTCAAGCATCACCCGCTACTGGCATTGGCTTATTTCGTGTTTTGTACGGACTGGTTACGCTCCAAGAAATATTCTTTCTGCTGTACTTCAATCATCTTATATTTGACCCTATTCCCTATATAGATGTCGAATTCCCCATGATTCCGTTTTTCCTATGCATGTGGGCAGTCATCGCCAGTTTTGTTGTGGTCGGTTATCGTTATCAATTCTCGATCGTGTGTAATTACATCTTTTGGATTATATTTGTTAATTTCACGACTATGCAGCGTGATTTCGATGGTGGCTTTGATACTTTCATGATCGGCGCAGGATTCTTTCTGTTATTTATGCCCGGTGATCGCGCATTTTCAATCGATACACTTAGATACAAACTCAGCACCCCTTTTAGACATTACAGCACTTATCCCAAAGCAACCGTTTCTAATCTTTGCTATGCATTACCCGTAGTGATCTGTTTAGGCTTTTTATACTTTGATTCTGCAGTCCATAAGTTGTTTGCTGAGCATTGGCGTAACGGCTTGGGATCATGGTTACCATCGACTCAGCCTTACTACGTGTCAGCACTGGATATGTCAGCCCTGCTGAATAATGAAATACTCATTAAATGTATTGGCTATATCATTTTAGTATTTCAATTTACCTTTCTATTTCTCTATTCAAAACGCCAACTGCGCCCAATCTATCTATTTATAGGCTTGAGCATGCACATGGGCATCACACTGTCTTTAAATATCTATCCTTTTGGCATGGGTATGGTCATATTTTATGCATTGCTAGTGCCTTTCAGTTGGTGGCGTAACATGGGATCCCTAGTACACGCTAAAGCTCCCTTATTAACGGTCTTTTATGATCAACAATGTCCTTTGTGCAACCGCACCGTATTAACAATTAATCATTTCGATATCTTTAAATGTATCGACTTTAAGAATGCACAGGAATACGCGCAAAACTATTCAGAGTTAGCTCATCTAAGCCCTGATACCTTATTACAAGATTTATATGCGATAGATAGTCGTCATCAAGTCTATTTTGGCGTTAACACCTACATCCAAATCCTGCTAAAAATGCGCTATACAGCGCCTATAGGCTTTATATTAGGTTTGCCACTCATTAAGTCTATTGCGATTAATCAATACAGAAAAATTGCTGATAATCGCACACGTTTAAATTGTTCGACCGATTGTGTAACAGCACCTGTTTTAGAAGACAATACGCTATATCATCGCCTATTTGAGAATTTTGCCAACCGCAAACCTAAAGCTTTCTCTCGCAAACTAGCTAAAATACTGATCGCAATCGTTATATTACAATTAAACAGTACAATCCATTATGGATTGTTTTATCGCCTCAACTTACCCATTAAAAACCAACCTATCAGCGCACCCATAGCCGAAGCGAGCAATGCCCTGATTATGGTCTCACTGACCTTCTTAGGTATTACGCCTCATGCCCTGTATGTGCATGACCACTTTGAGGGTTATGACCACATTATTGCAATTACCTATAAAGATAAAAATGGTAACGAACAATGGTTACCGTTCGTTAATGAGCAAGGTCGTTTATTAGCACCTAACTGGGGACGTGTTCACTCTATGTGGGCTAATATTGCCGTTACACCAACGATTAATAATCCGAGATTAGAAAAATTCATCATGAAAGTGACTGCTTTCTGGGGTGCCAAGTTAAATCTAAACATTAATGACACTGTATTTACTATCAAACTTAAAAAAATCAATGCACCCAGTTACTGGGTTTATGATCAACTGCATCAAAATTTTGCAGCACCTTGGTCAGACATTGGTTCAGTCACTTGGAAAAACAATTTAATTCACATTGACTTACCGGACAACATAAATACATTATAAAAAACCATAAATTCATAACAACTTTTAGTATTGCATCATAAATCTAGTCATGATATAAATTACCTGTGCTTTTACTTTTGGCACATTATAAATAAAATAATTTAAACCCCTTTGGAGGATATATTTATGAAAAAAATATTAGCACTTTTAGCTATGGCGTTAATGATCGTTGGCTTATCTGGCTGTATGGATGATCCAGATGGTTCAAAACAAAAAGTTTCTAGCTCAATCGCTCTTTAAGCTACAAATTCTGTAAGACAAAAAACCCAGCCTAGGCTGGGTTTTTTTTGTTCCGAATAATTGTGATGAGTCTTTAAACTAAATGCCCCCAAAGATCATACTCATCGGCTTCCTCAAACTCTACGTTTACTAAGTCCCCGACCTTTAAGTGGGTAGCACCATCTATATAGACCTGACCATCAATTTCTGGCGCATCTGATTTGCGTCTTCCTACCGCACCCTCTTCAACCACTTCATCGATTAAAACAGTCTCAGTACGTCCGACAAAGCTTTGTAATCTGTTAGCACTAATCTCAGCTTGATGCGCCATAAATCGAGCTAGACGATCTTGTTTTACGTCTTCTGGAATTGAATCAGGTAAATCATTAGCCGCGGCGCCTTTAACAGGAGAATAAGCAAAACAACCCGCTCTATCAAGCTGAGCTTCAGTCATAAAGTCTAATAACTCTTGAAACTCTTCTTCTGTTTCACCCGGAAAACCTACTATAAAGGTACTACGCAAAGTTATATCAGGACAAATTTCACGCCAAGCTTTAATCCGCTCTAAATTATTTTGTGTCGCCGCAGGTCTTTTCATTAACTTTAAAATACGACTATTAGCATGCTGGAACGGAATATCCAAATAAGGCAATATCTTCCCTGCTGCCATCAATGGAATGACTTCATCAACATGAGGATAAGGATAGACATAATGCATACGCACCCAAACACCTAAGTCACCCAAAGCCGCCGCTAAATCGTAAAAACGAGTTCTAACAGCACGCCCGCGCCAATCTCTCTCTTGGTACTTTAAATCCAAACCGTATGCACTGGTATCTTGAGAGACGACCAACAACTCTTTAACACCCGCATTAACTAAGCGCTCAGCCTCTAATAAAACATCATCAACAGGTCGACTCACCAAATCGCCCCGCATTGATGGAATGATGCAAAAAGTACAACGATGATTACAGCCCTCTGATATTTTTAGATAAGCATAATGATTAGGCGTCAGCTTTACCCCTTGAGGTGGTAACAAACTGGTAAAAGGATCATGACGCGGCGGCAAATGCTCATGAACTGAAGCCACCACTTGCTCTAAGGCATGCGCACCCGTCACTTTTAATACTTGTGGGTGTCTGGCTCTAATTTCTTCTTCTCTAGCACCTAAACAGCCAGTAACGATAACCTTTCCGTTCTCGGCTAACGCTTCACCAATACTATCTAATGACTCTTCGACTGCGGCATCGATAAAGCCACAGGTGTTAACAATAACCAAATCGGCATCTTTATATTGTGACGAAACCTCATAACCTTCTGTACGCAGTTGAGTTAATATTCTTTCGCTATCTACTAAAGCTTTTGGGCAACCCAAACTTATAAAACCAACAGTAGGTATTTTTGTCATATATAAAATGTAAGATGTTTAAGATTAACGAGTTGTATCAGGTAAGGCTATAAGATAATAAACTTATAGCCCATCAGTCTGCTTGCAATACTTGCAAAATAGAATCCACGTCTATGTTTTCAGCGACCATATCTGTAAAGCTCTTGATATGCTCTTCGCGGTAAGCCGCATAATCGTAGCCGGTATAAAGTGGGTTTATCGTTTTGAAATAATCACTTCTAAACGTATTATCATCAAATACACCGTGTACATGCGTGCCGGTGTAGGTGTCTTTCTCATAAAATAGCGGGTGATTATTCATATGGCCGCTGTGTATTTCATAACCTTTAATGCCAGCGTATGAAAATAATTGATAATGGCCACTACTCAATATTTTCGGGCTTCTGTAGATCACAATATCATCAATAAAACCTAAGCCATCTTCAATGCAAGCTTCATCATGTTCTAAGCCATCTGGATCATGTAAGGCTTTAGCAAACATTTGATAACCACCACAGATACCAAATATAGGATTATTAAAGTGCTGCAATTCTTGAAACAAACCCTGCTCTTTTAGCCACTGTAAATCACGGATAACCGTCTTACTGCCCGGCAACAGAACCATATCAAAATCATTTAATGAACGATAGTTATGAATCAGCTCAACGCTAATCTCTGGGTCTGCCATAAAGACGTCAAGATCGTTGTAATTACTTAATCCAGGATAAGCAATAACAGCCATACGAATATTTACATTATCTAAGCGTTGATGATAATTACTCAACGACTGGGCATCTTCCATATCAACATTCAATGCTTGATAAGGCAGTACGCCTAAAACAGGTAAGCCAAATCGATCCTTGATGATTTTCTTTCCTTCTTCAAAATACTTAATATCACCGCGGAATTTATTTATCACTACACCGATCAAATTACTTCGCATGACTGGATCCATCAACGCCATCGTGCCATAGATTGAAGCAAATACACCGCCTCTCTCAATATCAGCGACTAATATAATTTTAGTGTTAAAGGTATTGGCAATATAGGTATTTGATAAATCTTTATTCAGTAGGTTTAACTCAACTGGAGAACCCGCACCTTCGGCAATCACCAAATCGTAATCTTGTTCTAATCTAGTAAATGCCGCATGCACATGGGTTTTAAGCTCTTCAATATCATCATAATAACCATCAACAGTCTGCCTTTTATGAACGAGTCCGTTCACAATGACCTGTACCGAATCATTACCATGCGATTTAATTAAGATAGGATTACTTAAGTAACTCGGCTCAATACCTGCAGCTTCTGCTTGAAAGTACTGGGCTCTAGATATCTCTCTGCCCTCATGAGTGACGGCGGAGTTATTAGACACATTCTGTGCCTTGAAAGGTGCAACTTTAATGTCTTTATCTGCAAAAATACGACACAAGGCCATCACTAAACTGCTTTTACCCGCGTCTGAACCTGTACCAAATACAGCCAATGGCTTCATAAAATCCCTGCTAAACAATAAATAGGTGCATTACCAAAATAATTAAGATCACTCTAATTCACGTTCATTCTACCAAAATAGGCACTTAAAAGCATAAATCTATTAATCAACACCCACTAATAATTGTTAAATATTAACAAATGATAATTCGACTAAAAATTCATCGTTTTGTCATAGATTTGTAATAAGATTACTTAATATTAAATCAATGTTTCCAAATACATTTACCGTATAAACAAATGACCGGATTTAAATTTCAGGAACTTAAACAGCTTAATCACATCATTGAACGTTTAGGAGACAACGCACAAGTTGATGTATTGGCAAAAGTTCAATATAAGCACCACGAATTCCCCATCCATAGCGTCACATTGGGATCGAAAGATCCTAGGGCCCCAGTCCTCGCCTTTTTTGGTGGCGTTCATGGACTAGAGAAAATTGGCTCAGAAGTCATTTTATCTTACATGGAAACTATCAGTCATTTACTAGACTGGGATGAAGAGTTACACACACGCTTAAGCAAATCTAGACTTATATTCGTACCCATCGTCAATCCAGTAGGTGTTTATCTTGGCACTCGTTGCAATGGTAATGGCGTGGATTTAATGCGTAACTCTCCAGTGGAAGCCATTGGTCCGACTAAATTCTACAGCGGCCAAAACTATAGCCATCATCTTCCTTGGTACAGAGGGGATGTATCCAATATGGAGAAAGAATCGAGCGTGATATGCAATCTTGTTAGAGAGCAATTATTCAAATCGCCCTACTCTATTGCCCTTGATTTACACTCAGGTTTTGGACTTAAAGATCGCTTATGGTTTCCCTATGCCTCCCGCAGAGATTCATATCCTTATATCGCTGAAACCCTCGCGTTAAAAGAACTCTTTGACCGTTGCTATCAACACCATATCTATAAAATAGAACCCATGTGTTTGGAGTACCTCATCAGCGGTGATTTATGGGATTACCTTATTGATGAATTTGTAGAGCAACCGACTGCAAACGAGGGCTTATTCTTACCCTTAACATTAGAGATGGGATCTTGGTTATGGTTACGTAAAAACCCATCACACTTATTCTCAAGACACGGTTTATTTCACCCACTTTTACCGCACCGTCAACAACGAGTCTTTAGAAGACACTTCTTACTATTCGATTTTTTACACCGTAGTTTAATAAACCCACAACCTTGGGCACAATTAGCCGCGCATCAAAAATCAGACTATACAAAAAAAGCGGAAGATGTCTGGTACAACTAAGACTATCGGACAGAATTGGCTGTTGCTAAGAGGCTTGGCAAGAGAATCTTCACATTGGGGAGACTTTACTCAACAACTACAAGACGCCTTCCCTAATGCAAATATATCCGTCATTGATCTACCCGGTACAGGTCAATATCATCTAGAAAATAGCCCAAACAACATAAAATCCATAACACAAATTACCCGAGAACATGCCTACGAAAAAGGCCTAATCGAGCAACCCCTCACTATACTGGCTGTATCGTTAGGGGGCATGTTGGCATGGGAGTGGATGAGAAGCTTTCCAAATGATATTAATGGCGCTTGTATTATCAACACCAGCTTTTCTAACTTAAGTCCTTTTTATCAACGCTTGCGCTGGCAATGTTATCCACAATTCTATGCATTACTAACACAGAAAAACCTTAAATCAAGAGAAAAATCCATATTACAGCTGGTCAGTAACAACCGAGAACATGATGAACCCATCAGTCATGTCTGGGCAGACATTCAAAATCAAAGACCCATCTCACTTAAAAACAGTTTTAAGCAAATTGTAGCTGCCGCCACCTATACACCAGACCACCACAAACCCATTCAACCCGTTTTATTGCTTAACAGCTTGCAAGATAGACTCGTGTCTGCACATTGCTCAGCATCAATTCAACAGCATTATCAATTACCACTTAGACAGCACCCATGGGCTGGACATGACTTAACACTAGATGATCCAGCATGGGTAAACGAACAATTGAAAAAGTGGATTTAGTGCTATTAATCCTTTTAAATAGTGCGCGCTTCTAATTCAATTAATTAATCGTAAGTTTATTTTGACAATCAGAAGTTTAAGCCTATAATGAACCCAGCTTGAAAATATGATTTACCCTCTGCTTACCGTTTCGAAGTTTCTCCTAGTAGTTTCTCGTCCTTGTTTCTTTAAGTAATTTCAACATTTCTCTGCTTTAACAGCCGTAATGGCTCAACTTAAATAAAAAATAGGACTACAACATGTCAACAATTACTACTGGTACCGTTAAATGGTTTAACTCTGATAAAGGCTTCGGCTTTATCGAACAAGCATCAGGTCCCGATGTATTCGTACATTTTCAACAAATCAACAATTCAGGTGGATACAAATCACTTGATGAAGGACAAAAAGTTTCTTTCAGCGTAACTCAAGGTCAAAAAGGCCCACAAGCTGAAAACGTAACTGTTATCTAAACAAAAATGTTTCAAGCATTATTATAATTTTTTATAATAATGCTTGAACTTATTTGTAAAAGCTATATCTTATAGCTTGCAAACCATAGGGGGCGACATGGCTTCGACGTGGGTAGCGAAACCTTAAGTGCATGTCGAGGACTGTACACCTCGTAAAACCTACAGAAAAAAAGTATTCGCAAATGACGAAAACTACTCAATGGCTCTAGCTGCTTAAACACAGCACCATTCCTTTGACCATCTGTGCTTATGCGGGTGGAGTTCAGCTTGCTGAACGCTCAGAGGTCATTTACATAAGATCGCACTGAAGTCTGTCCGGTATGGATGTGCTAAAACCTTACGGAATCGTTAATAACTTTCTTGGCTCGTCGGGTGGTTGTTAACTAAATTAAAGAACGAGATAAACATGTAGACCTTATGGCGGAGTGCTTGCGGACGGGGGTTCAATTCCCCCCGCCTCCACCAAATTAAGATTCAAAAATATCCAAAGATGTTCAAAAACCCGCAGACCTAAAGGTCTGGCGGGTTTTTTATTGTCCAATCATATCCACTAATATACAATACAATCTACCATCAATTACTGGTAGATATGCTGGTAATTGATAATTCGCAATTTTGTTTACCAGCATTTAAGAAATATGGCTAAGGTTCTAAATAAATTAACCCCTTTAACTTTAAAAAGCATAATTAAAAATGCAAAAGAAGTTGGTAAAGCCAATAAAGAAGCAGATGGTGGTGGCTTATATTTTATTGCTGAACCTAATCGCTCTTCATGGTGGAGATTCGATTACAGGTTTAAAGAAAAACAGAAGACTTTATCTGTTGGTACCTTTCCAGATATATCACTTGCTGAAGCCAGAGAATTAAGAGCAACCCTTAGAAATCAAGTTGCAAATGGTATTGATCCTAGTCAACAAAGAAAAATAGAGAAGATATGTAAAAATGGCGGTGATAGTTTTGAGACAATCTCCAGAGAATGGTGGATGCACACAAAAGATAAGTGGACTGAAGGCCATGCAAATCGAACACTTACCAGATTAATTAATGACGTATTCCCCTTTCTCGGTAAAAGTGCGATCAATACTATTACAGCCGCTGAACTTCTAACTACCATGCGTAGAATTGAAAATCGAGGCGCAATAGAAACCGCACATCGAACCAATCAGACTTGTGAGGCGGTGTTCTCATATGCAATCGGCACGAGCCGATGCGACAATAATCCAGCTGTTGCAATCAAATCCGTATTAAAGCACGCTCCACCACAAAAGAATTTTGCGCGACTAAAAGATATTGATGAAATTGGAAATCTACTTAAAAATATAGATTGCTATAAAGGCACTTTCATTATCCAGTCAGCATTAAAATTAATGCCACTAACATTTACCCGACCCAATGAACTTGCTTCTCTTGAATGGGAACATATAGATCTACAAAAGGCAATGTGGATAATGCCAGCTCACATCAAAAAACAAAAAAAAGCTGATAAAGAGAACCCTGATAATGTTCACTTTGTACCATTGTCCAGGCAAGCATTGGCTATTCTAAAAGACATACATAATCTTACTGGTGATGGTCGTTACGTATTCACAAGCATAAGAACTTCACCAGGTTCCAAGTATGAAAGACCCATAACTAGAGAATCATTATTAACCGCCATAAGAAGAATGGGTTATTCAAAAGATGAAATGACTTCACACGGATTTAGAGGTATTGCTTCAACTCAAATCAGAGAAATTAATAAAAACAAATTCTCTAATGATGTTATAGAAACTCAATTAGCGCACAAAACTGGTGGCAAAGTGCAACAGGCCTATGATCATGCTGTTTATATACCTGAACGCATAGAATTAATGCAATGGTGGGCCGATTATCTAGATACTTTGAAGGCTAACTAAACAAATCTATCCCAGCTATGCATGAAATGACATTGCATAACTGGGATAAAGGTCTAGTCAAATTGACCACCCAACCCTGCTATTAGGCTGAGACAGGCGGGTAGAAGGTATTACAAATAGATTAGATAATTGGCAATCTTTTCTTTACTAAATTCATATACGCAAAATTTCTTAATCATTAGCACCAACTACTAAACCAACAAATTAATCCTTCATAATGTTTTCAATACAATCCATCGCATATTCAATAATCTCAGACT
>CAIXAE010000023.1 GCA_903917345.1 uncultured Methylococcaceae bacterium
AGCCGATACCAAGCCGCAATTAGAAATCTATGCGGATGATGTGAAGTGTGCGCATGGCGTAACGGTTGGGCAGTTAGATGAGAAATCAATTTTTTATCTTCAATCTCGTTGTGTGGATGAAGAGACTGCGCGAAACATGCTCACCTTTGCCTTTGCAAATGAAATGGTTGATAAAGTTAAGATAAAAAGTTTACATGATGTAATCTTAGGGCAAGTGTTATTGCGCTTTCCACAAGAAGGCGTCAATAAGGAATGGTTATGACATTTGATGTAGAAAAAATACGCCAAGATTTTCCTATTCTGAAGGAGAAGATTCGTGGGAAAGATTTAGTTTATTTAGATAATGCGGCGACATGTCAAAAGCCACAGTCTGTAATTGATAGCATCGTTCATGTTTATAGTCATGATTATGCCAATGTACATCGGGGTGTGCATACTTTAAGTGTTCGTTCGACTGATAAATTTGAAGGGGCACGCACTAAAGTAAAAGACTTTATAAATGCAGCCAGTGATAAAGAAATCATTTTTGTTAAAGGTGCGACAGAGGCGATTAATTTAGTCGCGCAAACTTTTGGTAAAGCCAATATTAAAGCGGGTGATGAGATTGTAATTACTGCAATGGAGCATCATTCTAATATAGTGCCTTGGCAAATGCTGTGTGAGCAAACGGGCGCAATACTAAAGGTGGCGCCAATTAATCAAGCGGGAGAATTAATTTTTGCTGAGTTTGAGCAGTTGTTGAATGATAAAACACGATTAGTATCAGTGGTGCACATGTCGAATGCCTTGGGAACTATTAATCCGGTTAAGGCGATTATTGAGGTTGCTCATGCTAAGAATATTCCGGTTTTATTAGATGGCGCTCAGGCTATTCCGCATATTCAAGTGGATGTGCAAGCATTAGATTGCGATTTTTATGTTTTCTCTGGTCACAAACTATATGGGCCAACAGGCACAGGTGTCTTATATGGAAAACAAGCCTTATTAGAAGCTATGCCACCTTATCAAGGTGGTGGCGATATGATTCGTAAAGTGACCTTTACGGAAACTGAATACAATACTCTGCCCTATAAGTTTGAAGCCGGTACGCCGAATATAGCCGATGTTATAGGTTTGGGTGCTGCAATTGACTATATAAATAGTATAGGGATGGATGTTATTGCTGCACATGAGGCAGATTTGTTACATTACGCTACAGAAAAAGCGCAGGCAATTAAAGGCTTGAGAATTATTGGCGAGGCAGAAGAAAAAGGCGCTATCTTATCGTTTGTGTTGGATAAGATTCATCCTCACGATATTGGTACGATGTTAGATAGTTTAGGTATAGCTATTAGAGCGGGTCATCATTGTGCTATGCCTGTGATGGATTTTTATAATGTACCTGCAACTGCACGTGCATCATTTGGTCTGTATAATACCCGTCAAGAAATTGATGTTTTAATGAATGGTATAGAATCTTTGATTGAGGTGTTTGGCTAATGTTTGATGATTTACGAGATTTATATCAAGAAGTTATTTTTGACCATAATCGTAATCCACGTAATTTTCGAATAATAGAAGATGCGGATAGAAAAGTAGAAGGCTTTAATCCCTTGTGCGGAGATCGCTTAACCTTGTATCTTAAAATGGCGGGTAATGTTATTACGGATGCTAGTTTTCAAGGTTCAGGTTGCGCAATCTCAACAGCTTCTGTTTCTTTAATGACGGAAATTGTTAAAGGTAAAACAGAACAAGAGGCAGATACGTTATTTAAGCAGTTTCATGAAATGACCACTGGTAAAGATGAGCGTTTTAATCTTGAAGCGGTAGGTAAATTAGCGGTATTAGCCGGTGTGCGAGAGTATCCAGCCCGCGTTAAATGCGCAACATTGGCGTGGCATACGCTTGATGCGGCTTTGAAGAATCAACAAGAAGCAATTTCAACTGAATAGAAAGTCCTAATAAATAGTGCATCAATATACCGGAAAATTAGCGGTACTCCATCAAGGCGCAGAACATAAGCAGCAGTCACAAGACTTAGCAGAAAGGTTATCTGTGCCATTCTATGAAAAAATCGATAAAGAGTGTCCTGAAAGCTTTTTTTTAAGTTGGCGCGAGGGTTGTTTAAAGTTACTGGATAAAGAGCTGCTTAAAAAGGGTGGTTTAGTCGTAGATATCGAGCCGCGTAACGGTGAACAACGATCTTGGCCTGCACCTAAACAAGATGCATTGGCTCACGCATTAGGTAAAAAAACGAAAACAGTTATAGATGCAACGACTGGTTGGGGGCAAGATAGCTTACATATATTTCGTATGGGTTACGAATTAACGTGTATTGAAAGATCTCCAGTAATGGCTGAGTTGCTAGCAGATGGTTTTAATCGATTAGCCGAATTAGATTGGATGCAGAACTTGAAATTGCAATCACCGAAATTGATAAAAGGTAATGCAATTGATTTATTGGCAGCATTTGACTCTCCTCCCGATTGTATTTATTTAGATCCTATGTTTCCTCCAAAGCGGAAGAAGTCGGCTTTACCAAAAAAATCAATGGTAGTACTGCGAGATTTGTTAGGCGATGATCAGGATAAGGTGATGTTGTTTGATGCTGCTTTAAAAGCAACAGGTAAAAGAGTAGTTGTTAAAAGCCCAGATTATGCCGAGCCATTGGGAGGTAAGCCTAGCGAAAGCTATCAAGGTAAGTTGTTGCGTTACGATGTGTACCTTAAAAATTAATCTGATGTGGGGAAAAGTAGTATGTCTGAATGGGTTGATGTTGTTGCAGAGTCGGCTTTAGCAATCGGTGAGAATGTTGTTGTAGATGTTGATGGTGTTGATGTGGCAATATTTAATATCGATGGCGAGTTTTACGCGATACAAGATATGTGCACGCATGACGGTGGAGAAATCGTAAGCGGTATTTTAGACGGGGATGAAATAATATGTCCAAGGCATGGTGCGCGATTTTGTATTAAAACAGGGAAGGTAAAATCGCCACCAGCCTATGAAGATATAGCTTGTTATGAAATAAGATTAAATAACGAACGTATAGAAGTTAAGGAAAGCTAAGCTAAGTACCAAAATTATCTGCTGACCAAGTTAAATTTTAGATCAGCAGATAATAATTATTCAAACTATTTAGTCTTAATCTTTAAGACCAGATACACCAATGATAGACCAGTTAGAAAAATCATTTATACCGGCTTGGTCATCTCCATTATTGTAAGTAATACGGCAAGCGTATTTCTTATTAGTACTTTCAGCTTCAGGCCCCGTAATTGTAATTTCAGCACTGATTAAGTATTGATAATTACCAAGAGTCCAAGCATTAGTAGGTTTATCAGGGAAAATGACGCTAGTTTCAGCACCAAGGTCACTCTTTATAAAATCGTTACAATAGTGAAAAGCAATATTAGTTAATGGTGTAGAGATGGCTAATTGACTAGCTTGGTCATTACTCTGAACTAAAAAAAGGTCAGAAGAGATTACCTTATAAACGAAGGGCATAACCAATTTGTATTGAGTTAATAATAATGCAATAAAAGCAATGACAAAAATAAAGTTTCGGTATTTTTTCATAAATATATAGTGTTGTAAGTTGTAAGAAAAATTGAGTTATCCAAAAATAATACTAACAGAAATCAAACTATTAAGAATAGTCGATTTAGACTGAATATAACTGAAATAAGAAAAAAACAAAGAGAGGTATTTTTTTGACTTGACAAGGTTTTATGAGCTGGTAGACTGATTGCTCACTAAATTGACTTGGTGGTATTTCGAAGAATCATATTTGATTTTTTTGAAGTAGGAAAATGGAGTTAAACTAAAGAGTCCTGGCCATAAGGCTGGGGATTTTGTTAATTTTTAGGAGGTAGAAATGGCAGCTACAACTGAATCAGTAAAAACTGATGCTGCGGAAGCACCGCTATTAAACATAAGAAACTTAGTACTAGGTTCACTAGTATATGTTCTTTTTTATGGTTGGGTTCGTTGGTATGAAGGTGTATATGGATGGTCTGCAGGTCTTGACTCATTCGCACCTGAGTTTGAAACTTACTGGATGAACTTTTTGTACATTGAATTTGTATTAGAAGTATCAACTGCAGGTATCCTTTGGGGTTATATCTGGAAATCTCGTGATCGTAAAGTGATGTCAATCACTCCAAGAGAAGAGTTAAGAAGACATTTCACTCACTGGGTTTGGTTAGTATGTTACGCATGGGCTATTTATTATGGCGCTAGCTACTTTACTGAGCAAGATGGTACATGGCATCAAACAATCGTTCGTGATACTGACTTTACACCAAGTCACATCATCGAATTCTACTTGAGCTATCCTATCTACATCATCACTGGTGGTGCAGCTTTCTTATATGCTAAAACAAGATTACCAGCATATCAAAAAGGTTTGCCTCTTCAGTACTTAGTATCAGTAGTTGGTCCTTTCATGATCTTACCAAATGTTGGTTTGAATGAATGGGGTCACACTTTCTGGTTTATGGAAGAGTTGTTTGTTGCTCCTTTACACTACGGTTTCGTATTCTTCGGATGGGCTGCTTTAGGTGTATTAGGTGTTGTAAACATAGAAGTTCAGTCTATATCTAAACTTCTTAAAAAAGACCTAGCTTAATTAATAAGCAAGTCTTGGCTGTAATAACTATCTCCTAGCTGTCTCACCCCTTTTCAAGGTGAGGCAGCATAGAGAAGATAGTCATTAATAAAAATAATTTAAATCCTTTAGGAGGTAAGCTAATGAGCGCATCTCAATCAGCTGTACGTTCACGCGCAGAAGCAGTTAAAGTTTCACGCACGTTCGATTGGCTAATTTTGTTTACATTGTTCTTCGTTGTACTTGGTGGTTATCACATTCACTACATGTTAACTGGTGGTGACTGGGATTTCTGGACTGACTGGAAAGATCGTCGTCTATGGGTAACTGTAGCTCCAATCGTTTCAATCACCTTCCCTGCTGCTGTTCAAGCTTGCTTGTGGTGGCGTTACCGTTTGCCATTTGGCGCTGTAGTTTGTATTTTAGGTCTTCTTTTAGGTGAGTGGATCAACAGATACTTAAACTTCTGGGGCTGGACTTATTTCCCAGTAAACTTCTGCTTCCCTTCAAACTTATTCCCAGGTGCTATCGTACTTGATGCAGTATTGTTATTGACTGGTAGTATGACTGTTACTGCAGTTTTAGGTGGAATGGCTTATGGTTTATTATTCTACCCAGGAAACTGGCCAATCATTGCTCCATTACACGTACCTGTTGAATACAATGGTATGGTAATGACTCTTGCTGATTTACAAGGTTACCACTACGTAAGAACTGGTACTCCTGAGTACATCAGAATGGTTGAAAAAGGTACATTAAGAACTTTCGGTAAAGACGTTGCTCCAGTATCAGCGTTCTTCTCTGCTTTCGTGAGTATCTTAATTTATTTCTTATGGCACTTCTTTGGTCAATGGTTCGCGTCAACTAAATTCGTTGAAGCAGCTTAAGACTCAAGTCTTAGTTGTATAGAAAAATAAAAAAGACTGGCGGCGATATTGTGTTGTCGTTAGATACTCAAAAAACAATAGATTCTCTATTATAGAGGAGGATATATGAATATATTAAAAGACAAAGTTGCTAAATTATCCTTTGTCGCACTGCTGATTACTTTAACAGCAGCGATGTTTTACACACCAACTGCTTCTGCACATGGTGAAAAGTCGCAAGCCGCTTTCATGCGTATGCGTACTATTCACTGGTTTGACCTGAACTGGTCAAAAGAAGAAGTTGCTGTTAACGATACAATGACAATTTCAGGTAAATTCTTCGTGTTTTCTGGCTGGCCGGAAACTGTTGATAAACCAGAAATTTCATTCTTAAACATTGGTATCCCAGGCCCTGTATTTATTCGTGCAGGATCTTGGATCGGTGGTCAATTAGTTCCACGTTCAGTATCTTTGGAATTAGGCGAAACTTATGAATTCAAAGTATTGTTAAAAGCTCGTCGTCCAGGTGACTGGCACGTTCACACAATGTTGAACGTAAAAGGCGGTGGTCCAATCATCGGTCCTGGTAAATGGGTAACTGTTACTGGTTCTATGGGCTCTTTCGTTAACCCAATCACTACTTTGACTGGCGAAACTTTAGACTTAGAAACTTATAACTTAAGCAACACTTACTTCTGGCATGCATTATGGTACGGTTTAGGCCTACTATGGGTAGCATACTGGGCACGTAAACCATTGTTTATCCCACGTTCTATTGCTGTTGAAGCGGGTAAAGGTGATTCATTAATCACTCCACTAGACAAAAAAGTAACTTTGGGTTTTGCAGTTGGTACTATTTTGATTGTTGCAGTTTCTATGAGCAGCACAAACGAAAAATATCCAATTACTGTGCCTTTACAAGCTGGTTTGTTACGTGGTATCAAATCTTTAGAATTACCTGCACCAACTGTTGCAGTTAAAATTGAAGATGCTACTTACCGTGTACCAGGTCGTGCTATGCAAATGACTATGACAATCACTAACAATGGTGACTCACCTGTTCGTTTAGGTGAATTCAACACTGCTGGTGTTCGTTTCATGGATGCTGCTGTAGCTCAAGACGAAACTGGTTATCCAGATGACTTGTTGGCTGAAGAAGGTTTGACTTCAAGTGATAACAGTCCAATCGCACCGGGCCAATCAAAAACTATTCAAGTTACTGCATCTGATGCTGCTTGGGAAGTTTACCGTTTAGCTGATTTGATTTACGATCCAGATAGCCGTTTTGCTGGTTTGTTATTCTTCTTTGATGCTGCTGGAAACCGTCAAATGGTAACAATTGACGCTCCATTAATTCCAACTTTCATCTAATGATTGTTAATTGACAATTTGATTGTCAATTAAGGAATTGAAAAACCCTCGTTGCTTCGGTAACGAGGGTTTTTTTTTGACTTAAATATACGTTTATGTTTGTAGCATAAGCAATAAGTTGTTGCGTTCTTAAACGAAAACGTACAAATATAGTGATAAGATAGTCTGTAACATATTGAGTTGTATTAATAAACCACACAATGAGTGAGTAGTTGTAACTATTCAATTCAGGAGTAATAATGAATATTCATGAATATCAGGCAAAGCAGTTATTCCAACAATATAAAATACCCGTTCCGCAAGGTAGACACGCAGAATCTGCAGATTCTGCAAAACAAATGGCACAAGAATTAGGAGGCAACGGCTGGGTTGTTAAAGCGCAGGTTCATGCGGGTGGGCGTGGTAAAGTCGGTGGTGTTAAAGTTGCAAAAAGTTTAACTGAGGTCGCAGAGATTAGTGAGAGTTTACTGGGCCAACGCTTAGTGACCATTCAAACAGGCCACTTAGGCTTGCCGATTAATTCTTTATTAATCGAAAGTTTATATCCTATAAAACGTGAACTTTATTTAAGTATCTTAATGGATCGCAGTATAGAGCGAATTATTTTTATCGCCTCGGTTGCTGGCGGTATGAATATAGAAGCTGTTGCTCATGATACCCCAGAACAAATCATCTCCGTACCCATTCATCCTGCATCTGGATTGCAAGGCTTTCAGTGTCGTAAAGTGGCCTATAACTTAGGTCTTAAAGGTCCGCAAGTTAAAGCCCTTACCCAGATTATGCAAGGAATGTACGATCTGTTTTTAGAAAAAGATGCGACTCAAATAGAAATTAATCCTTTGATTGAAACAGACTCAGGCGACTTATTAGCCTTAGATGCTAAGATTAATTTTGATGATAATGCTTTAGCATTGCATGCTGATATTTCGGAAATGAAAGACCCTAGTCAAGAAGATGATAAAGAAAATTATGCGCAACAATACGGGCTCAACTACATTACCTTAGAAGGTAATATTGGCTGTATGGTTAACGGTGCTGGGTTAGCGATGGCGACTATGGATTTAGTCAAATTAAAAGGCGGACAACCGGCTAACTTTTTAGATGTAGGTGGTGGCACCAATGTTGAAAAAGTCTGCGAGGCTTTTAAATTAATTTTGTCAGATAAAAGTGTAAAAGCGGTTTTGGTAAATATTTTTGGTGGCATAGTGCAATGTGATGTTATTGCTGCCGGTATCTTAGCGGCCATAGAACAGATTCATGTTAGTGTGCCTGTGGTGGTGAGATTAGAAGGTACCAATGTGGAAGTGGGCAGAGCTTTATTAACCAATACGGGTTTAAGTATTTATCCTGCGGATGATTTAACACACGCCGCAGAACAAGCAGTAGCATTAGCGGAGGCAGTATGAGTATTTTAATTAATAAAGATACTAAAGTTATATGCCAAGGCTTTACAGGTAAACAAGGTACCTTTCATTCAGAACAAACACTCGCTTATGGCACTCAATTAGTGGGTGGCGTTACACCCGAGCGTGGCGGTTCGGTGCATTTAGGCTTGCCTGTTTTTAATACCGTAGATGACGCTGTTAAAACCACTGGCGCCACTGCCAGTGTTATTTATGTCCCGCCTTTTTATGCGGCAGATGCCATACTTGAAGCAGTTGATGCGGGTATTAAATTAATAGTCTGTATCACCGAAGGTATTCCAGTTTTACAAATGCTTAAAGTTAAAGCCGCTATGGCGGGGACTGATGCCTTATTAATAGGCCCAAATTGCCCGGGTATTATCACGCCGGGTGAATGTAAGATTGGTATTATGCCGGGTAAAATTCATTTGCCGGGTTCTATTGGTATCGTCTCTCGATCCGGAACTTTAACTTATGAGTCTGTGCATCAAACAACTCAACAAGGTTTAGGTCAAAGTACTTGTGTTGGCATCGGTGGTGATCCGATTCACGGGATGAATTTTATAGATGTGCTAAGCCGATTCCAAGCTGATGACGCTACAAAAGGTATTGTTATGGTGGGTGAGATTGGTGGTATTGAAGAAGAAGATGCCGCAGATTATATTAAAGCCCATGTAACTAAACCCGTAGTCTCTTATATTGCCGGTCAAACGGCTCCAGCAGGTAAAAGAATGGGGCACGCCGGTGCTATTGTTACAGGTGGTAAAGGCACTGCTAAAGGAAAAATTGCGGCATTAAAAGCAGCGGGTATTGAAGTGTGCACCTCGCCTTCTGATATTGGTGCAGCAATGAAGGCTTGTTTTTAAAAATTTTATATATCTACATGTACACATAGATGTCTACGCCTACCCACTTAGACTGTGTCCCAACTTAAGTTGATAGCCGATGTGTACATGCGAAGAGATTCATCAAAATAGATAATAAAGTTTAAGGTATTTAAGCGTCCATCTGGGTCTTTAAATACGCTAATACTTGCGGTACTAAATCTACTTGCCCCGTTTCAAATTGCTTTGCATCCGTTTCTCTGCGTAACCAAGTAAACTGACGTTTTGCTAATTGTCGTGTAGCAATAATAGCTTTTTCAGTCATCGTCTCTAAATCATCCTCACCTTGAAGATAAGACCAGGCTTGCCGATAACCTACCGCTCTAATAGAGGTCATCTTTTCATTTAAGTCGCCTCGCTCATAAAGCTTTTTAACCTCTTCCATAAAACCTTGTTCAAGCATTAGATGAAAGCGATGGGCGATAATATCATGCAAAACTTTTCGGTCAGCAGGTGCGATAATCAATTTGATAACTTGATACGGTAGAACATCGGCCTCATCTTGTACAAAGAAATCAGATAAGGCTCTGCCGCTAATTTCATAAACTTCCAAAGCCCGTTGCACGCGTTGTGGGTCATTAGGATGAATTCTGGCGGCGGCAAGCGGATCAACTGCGGCGAGTCTATTATGAAGAGATGCTTTGCCAAAGTTTTCTAATTCTAAATCTAACTGCGCTCTAATGTCAGGATTGGCTGGAGGTAATACGGCTAGGCCATTGAGTAAGGCATTGAAATACAACATGGTACCGCCAACTAAAATGGGTAATTTGCCGCGTTGCGTAATATCTGCCATTAAAGCCAGTGTTTGGCTTCTAAACTGGCCAGTTGAATAGGATTCAGACGCATCAATAATGTCGATAAGATGATGCGGAATGCCGCCTCGTTGAGCTAGCGTCGGCTTTGCCGTGCCAATATCCATGCCTCTGTATACCAACGCAGAATCGACACTGATAATTTCTCCATTCAGCATTTGAGCTAAGTTAACCGCAAGAGCTGATTTACCGGAAGCGGTGGGGCCCATTAATATAATAACTGGCGGTAATGAACATGTCGGAGCGGAAGACAAAGTAAAGTGTGAAGAAGTAGCCATGTAAAAGTTATTTTCTGTTACTGCCCACGCAGAAAGAATTTATCTAAATCTTGAGTTGATAATTCAATCCAAGTGGGTCTGCCATGATTGCATTGGCCGATGCGTTCGGTTTGTTCCATATCCCGCAATAAGGCATTCATTTCATCAATACTCAAACGCCGATGTGCACGTATCGAACCATGACAAGCCATAGACGCTAAAATAGAGTTAGTATGTTCTTCAATGCGTTGACTGACACCATTAACCGCTAAATCAGCCAATACATCTCTCACTAACTGTTCTTTATCCACATTGCGTAACAAAGCGGGTGATGCGCGGAGTATTAAGGCTTCAGGGCCAGAACGCGTAATCTCAAAACCAAGTTGCGTAAAAAACGCTTGTTCTTGCTCCGCTAAATCAGCTTCTGCTGCCGTTACATTGAGTTTAATAGGTAACAATAATGGCTGACTAGGGATAGCCCCTTCAGCATGTTGCTGCTTTAAGCGCTCATAAGTGACGCGTTCATGTGCCGCATGCGTATCCACTAAAATAATGCCAGTCGCTGTTTCCGCTAAGATATAAATATTGTGTAAATGCGCAATGGCGTAGCCCAATGGCGGGGTAACAGGTGCAGGATCAGGTGTTAAATCTTCGGTTGAGTAGGCCGGCGTTTCTTGATACAACTTTGCATAGGCTTTAATCGATTCACCAACAGAATAGGGTAATGAACTTTGCTGTGCCGGTCTTGGATTATAAGATGACTGTCTATTTAAACTCCCTCCCATACTAAACGAAGTCTGAGAGCTAGGCTCATATTCCAAAGTTTCTGCTTCTAAAACAGTAACCGTTTGCCCCGGTCTTACATCAGCTAGAGACCGATGCAATGCAGAGAATAAAAAATCATGCACTAAGCGTCCTTCTCTAAAGCGCACTTCTGTTTTAGCAGGATGCGCATTAACATCCACTAAAGTGGGATCTAACGTTAGATATAAAACAAAGACCGGATGTCTGCCATGGTACAGCACATCTTGATACGCTTGCTTAACCGCATGGGACACTAACTTATCTTTAACAAGTCTGCCATTTACGTAAAAGAATTGCATGTCTTGTTGGCTACGCGAAAAGGTCGGTAAGCCTACCCAACCACTCAGTTGCAAGCCAGAGGCAGAATAATCGATAGTCACTGAATTTTTAATAAACTCGGGCCCGCAAATGTCTGCGACTCGCTGTTCTTGGGCAGATGCTTCGTGGGCTTGTCTTAGGTTTAAGACTTCTTTTTGATTATGCGTTAACACAAAACTGATATCAAAACGACTTAAAGCCATGCGCTTGATGAGTGTCTCAATATGGGCAAATTCGGTTTTTTCGGCTTTTAAAAACTTGCGTCTAGCCGGGGTGTTATAAAACAAATCTTGCACATCCACTGTGGTACCTAAGGGATGCGGATCGGGTTGTGGGTCAAAGTTTTTTTCAGTACCATCGGCACATACAGACCAAGCGCATTCTGCATCAGCCGTGCGGGATATTAACGTCAGTCTGGCTACAGAACTGATACTAGGCAAAGCCTCGCCTCTAAACCCCATGCTAGCCACTTGTTCTAAATCTTGCAAACTAGCAATCTTGCTGGTGGCATGTCTTGATAAAGCTAAAGGTAAATCTTCTTTATCAATGCCGCAACCATCATCCCTAATTTTAATTAATCGGGCTCCACCTTGTTCAATATCAATAATAATTTGTTGTGCGCCGGCATCAAAACAGTTTTCGACTAATTCTTTAACCACAGAGGAAGGTCGTTCTACTACCTCGCCCGCGGCAATTTGGTTAACTAATTGAATAGGAAGTGAATGGATGCGCATGTGAGTGGAGATGTTTTAAATGATTGCGGAAATTATACCTTAGATATAAAAGCGCAATTGTCCAAAGCAAAAATTAGGGACTAAATTTAGCGGATTAAACCTAGTTATAAAACACGAGATCTTAGAGTGTGGGTAATTTTGCTTACAGTAACGGACTTTAACGATTAAAAGTTGATTAGTTGCAAAGAGTTGCAGTCGGTACTGGTATAATGTCCGTCTTTGTCGCTTAGTTTAAACATCCAATGTTTTATGATGTTTGAATGATATTTACCAGAGGTTTTTAGATGTCTTTTGTTCAACTCGGCTTAATCGAGGAACTCCTTAAGGCGGTAGCTGATCAAGGCTATACCACGCCAACTCCCATACAACAAAAAGCAATCCCGCTTATTATAGAAGGTAGGGATGTTTTAGCCGGTGCGCAAACCGGTACCGGTAAAACTGCTAGTTTTACTTTGCCTTTATTGCAGCGTTTAGTTGCTACTCATAATCCTGAGCAAAATCCACGTCGTGTCCGCGCTTTAATATTAGTGCCTACGCGGGAATTGGCGGCGCAAGTTTATGAGAATGTGCTGGCTTATAGCAAATACTTGCCCTTGCAGGTTCAATCTGTCGTCGGTGGTGCGAGTGTAGGCATGCAAACCCGTGACCTAAAACGCGGCTGTGATATTATCGTGGCAACGCCAGGGCGCTTAATTGATCATGTTAATCAACGCCATATTAATCTATCCAATATAGAAGTCTTGGTGCTAGACGAAGCAGATAGAATGTTGGATATGGGCTTTATGCCGGATATTAAACAGATTATGACGCTGGCGCCTAAAAAGCGTCAAAGCTTATTGTTTTCTGCAACTGTGCCCAATGCGATTAAATCTTTAGCTAGCCAGTTATTAAATAACCCCATAGAAGTCGAAGTGGCTAAGCAAAATGCGACGGCCGAAAATGTTACAGAGTTGGTGTACGGTATTGGACGTGAGTATAAACGCGAATTAATCTCGTATTTGATTGGTAGTAATAATTGGAAACAAGTGCTGATTTTTGTGCGTACTAAGCACGGTGCTGATCGTCTTGAGAAACAACTAATAGAAGATGGCATCCGCACGGCAGCTTTGCATGGCGATAAAACTCAAGGTGCGCGTAATAAAGCCTTAGAACAGTTTAAAACCGGTAAAGTGTCCGCTTTAGTGGCGACAGATATTGCGGCGCGCGGTTTAGATATTGATGATTTACCGCATGTGATTAACTTTGATTTACCGCAAGTGCCAGAAGATTATATCCATCGTATTGGTCGTACCGGTAGAGCCGGATCAAGTGGCGCGGCTATCTCATTAGTGTGCCCAGAAGAAGCTTGGCAGTTAGTGGAAATAGAAAAACTACTTAAACGTCACATTCCACGGGTAGAAGATACCGGCTATGAACCGGTGTCTTTAAAAGTGATGGATGCCCCTAAAAAGAATGCGCCTAGTGCTAATGGTAAAAAAGATTTTCGGCATACCAAAAAACCAGGGGCTAAGGCAGCAAAAGCGCCTGCTGGCAGAGGTGCTGGGGGTCAACGAGCGGATTCTAGAGGTAAAGGACGATCTAATTCTAGAGGTAAATCTTAAAACAAAACTGATTAATGTTGAGTTGTTGTTTTTAAACACTCAGGCTTAATTAATAAGATTAAGCCTGAGATTGTTAATAGTTACATCGTTAATCAAACAATCAGATGCTATGTCAAATAGGCGTAGATGTTTATTAATTGCCAACGGCGACACTAATCACATCACTCCATTGCCCCACTTGGGCATCGTGGTAATGGTAAATAGCCTTATATTTCCAAGCGGCACTGGTCCCTATAGGGGGCAAAGGTGAGGCATCTGGGGTATTGGGTTCGGTGTTCATCGTCAGTAACACAAAATTAGCGCCATCACCGCGATCAACCCATATTTCAATAGCGGTAGCATCCCCTTTAGTCCAGACAATAGTGGGGTGCCCTGCGTTATTTTGTAAGCTTAAAATGGGTTTCCATGTAGAAGGATCAATCGGGCTATGCGTACCCACCAACCATAAGTCTTGGCCAATAGCCGCCGTATAGTTTTTGTTGGTTTTAATGCGCGCCACTAACTTAGATAAGCGCGGAATAATACCCGGCACAACGGCCGCAGGTGTCGGTAAAACTAATAAAGGCGCCACTGGCCATGCGGCAGTAGAAAAGCCAAGAACACCATCGCGTGATAGATTTTTATATTCAGTCCATGCTTGCCCATACGCTTGCATATCGAACATAGATTGGAGTGTGTATCTAAAGCTCAGTGCATCCGCTAAGACACCTGCGATATCCTCAGCGCTAATGGCGAGTACGGTTTGATATTGGGTTAGATTATTGGCTAAATGATCTAGTAAGTCAGCTTTGCCGCTGTCATTAGTCGGCATATAGTAAGTCGTGCTCATCGGTAATATCCTTAGAAAAGGGGCGTGCTATACAAGAGTGGGCAGCTTAAAAGAGATAAACTGCAAAGAGGTGCCCATGTTTCTAAGGCCTTACGATGCATCCAGCCGAACATAAATCGTAATAGTGACTAACGAGCTCACTCTAACACGTTATTTAAGCTCTAGTGTTAATTATAATTCAACTCTGCGCTTTTAATGGTTAAGCTGATGATTCTAATGGGTGTGTTTGGAAGTTATTCCGTATCTTTGGAGGCTTGATAAAGTGGTTAGGGATACTTGAGAGACGTCTCTGCTACAACTTAAGGCGATTTGTGCTGTTTAGTATGGAGTCTCAACGACTCGTTAACACGGTTCCACACTCTGTTGACACATCTCGCAACCTTTGCGAGATGTGTTGAGCATATCGCTACACGCCATAAGAATATGTCGGCTTAAATTGTATGATGGCGAGACCTGTCGCAAGGCTTGCTAACCCTGTCTCAGACTACTCGACACGTGTCAGCAATTGCTCAAACCTTGTCAACAGATGCTCGAGACATGACGTCAGAGGGTTGAACCGTGTTATGAGAGTCGAGACACGCTGTAAAATAGTAATAGTTGGTGGGGCGGGGTCATCAATTAAAGTTAGTTTTGAACTATTCTGAAGACTGATTGGCTCTTGATTTCTGTCCTAAATAATCGCAACATTGTTTCAAAATAGTACGAACAAAGGTTTTATCTGAAGCGCTTAGATCAGATATCCAAGATGTAAAAATTAATGCATCGTCATCAGCCATTTTTGGTTGCTCGGCTAACAAGTCAGCCACGGTAACCAACAATAAATCCGCTAATTTCTCAAGTGTACCTAGTGAAGGCAAATGTTTGCCTCGCTCAAATCTAGATAACGTTTCTGGCTCAATGCCCATTTTTTCAGCTAATTGCGCCTGGGTTAGACCAAGTTCTCGCCGCCGATTCGAAATGTTTTTTGATAAACGTACTCCTATCGATTCTTGCGTTGAACTTGCTTTGTCTAATGGTGAAGTGTCTTTATCGGTCATAAATGTCGTATTTAAATTCGACATATATAGTTGACCTAAAAATAGTTTCATGAAAGAATCTGATATGTTGTTTTAAGAAGCAACAAATTATGCTGATAAGTTGTGATCTGGCTGAGCAAATATATATTGGCTACTTCTACCTATGTTTTGATAACAATCTAATTTAAATAGAAAAATTTACTGCAATAACCAATTAAAAAAGAGGATTCATGAAGAAGGCAATATTAGTTGTATTAGTTTTACTTAATTCGCTATTAATTGGTTGTAGTGTTGTTAAAACACCAGAAATTTCGGCAGTTAATCAAGAAGAGGGACTACTCAATTTATCTTACAGATACAGATCGTATCAAGTCCCTAAAGTCAACGTGGATGAGGCACAAGGTAAAGCTTCTGTGCAATGCTCAAGATGGGGCTTTTTAGCAGGAACCCAAAATGAAGGCCAATCTACTACTTGTGTGGAATATACCCAAAATCAACAAAGTTGTTTAGAGAACGAAGTCTCAATTAGGTTTAAATGTGGTTTGAGTCTTGAACAAAAAGCGGCTAAAGAGGCTAAGCGTCAAGAACAATTAAAACAAGAAGCAGTTCGACAAGAGCAAGCTAATAAAGAGGCGGCGGCAAGATCAGCAAATAATAGAAAAGAAAATGTAGATAAGACGAGTTGGTGTGCTAGCTCAACATTAGCGATGTCCGTTTTAATGGGTAAATTAGGCGAGCAAGATCTTAAATCTAAATTTGAAGGTTACTCGTTGGTTATGGCTAAAACTTCAATGGAATTAGGCTCAAATATAGGGCTAACAAATAAAGAGTTAGTGGCTATCAACCAAAAAAATACCAAATTAGTAGCTAATGGGATGCGAGGTAAAACAGCAGTCGGTATGAATGATTATTTAAATGAAAATGTACATATCTGCACCAATTTGATTAAAGCTGATGATGAAGTGCATACCTTAGTCCAAAAATATACCAACCAATAACTAATAATCTTCATATTTATGAACAATACTCTTCTAAAACCGGCTCCTTGGACCGCTTGGCGCACCTACAAAACAGCAGCTAAAGAAACGCGATCCATTATTGCTAATGAACGCGATCATACCAAGGTCTTCTTAGATGACTTATCGGCTGAACTTTGGCATGCCATTGAAAAAGGCATCAGCTACCAAAACTTATACACCTTAGCTGAAGAACTAGAAGTTGCAGAAGAATTAGATGGCTTATTAACTGAGTTTAAAGAATTAGGTTTATTAGTTGATCCTGATCATAACGGAAACAATAAACCTTTACCTGTGCCAACAGCAAAGCCACTTGAATTCGCTGACAATATAAAACCTGAAAATGATTTTCAGTACTGGGTAATGTCGCAAGGTTTTATGTATGCAACGCATTGGGAATTAACCTATCGCTGTAATGAGCGCTGCGTGCATTGTTACAATCCTGGTGCCGCACATTCTGATTTAGAGAAACCCAGTCGTGATAATAATGAATTATCAACCGAACAAGTCATTGCCAGTCTTAAACGCTTAGCGGAGGGCGGCGTTTTTAATCTTACTTTATCGGGTGGCGAAATCATGCTACGCAAAGATTTCTTTGAAATCGTTGCGGCCGCACGTCAATTAGGTATGGCGGTAAATATCTATACCAATGGCTTAAAGTTAGATGAGGTGGCGATTAATCGGTTATGTGATTTGTGGCCCTCTACCGTTAGCTTCTCTATTTATAGCCATGTGCCTAAAGTGCATGATGATATAACACGCGTATCTGGTTCGTTTGATAAAACGATTAAGGCGCTTAAAACCATGAATGAACGCGGTGTGCGTACTAGTCTAAAATCGGTGCAAATGTCACATACCTTAAAAAGTTATGCCGGCACCTTGGAGTTAGCCAAAGAATTAAATGCCTCGCCAGAAACTGAGATTGGCTTAAGTCCAGGAATAGATGGTGCCATTGCCCCCATGTTAATGTCTACCTCAAATCCACAAGAACTCATTCTGGCAGCCATGACAGAGGGCTTCCCTATCTTTGTCGGCACCGAAGAAAATAACTACGGTGAATTTATCAAAGATCAAAAAGCCACGGTCTGTGGTGCGGGCTATGCAGGTTTAAATTTTTCAGCAAACGGCTCAATTTATCCTTGTAATTCACTCACTATCAATTCTGGCAATTTGCATAACGATGACCCTTTAGATATATGGCATTCAGCCTTAAGTCAACGCGCAAAAATAACAGAAGCTCAAAAAAGTAATTTAAAAGAAACTGAGAAAACCGTCGCCTTAAATGAAACCACTAAAAATCTTGCTGCATGGCAGGATGTAAGACTTGAAGATTACGAAGAATGTAGTACCCATTTGCGTTGTCGCTGGTGTACTAAATGTCCAGGTATGTCTTTAATGGAAACCGGTAGAGCCTTAGCGCCCTCTACGACTAATTGTCGCACTGCCAATGCCCGCATGTTTGCCGCTTTATTATTAAGAAGCGGTGAAACGAAGGAGTCTGTGGCAATAGCTTTTAACTTAGCTAAAGACTATGGCTCACAACCACCCTCAGAACGTCCTGAAATACCAGAGCCTGCGCGTGGAAAAGCCAATCATCTTGACCCAAGAACATCCCTAGAAAGTTTAAAAAAAGCGGATGAAACTGATCAATCACAAACTTACATAACATCCAATGGAGAAACATGGCTTAAATATGGTTCCAAGTGGAATGTGGAATCGTTAAAAGCCTTTGAGCCGATCAGAGCCCAATTTACATCTTTACAAATAAAGATGGACTAAATTCTTTTGCTAAAAGCAAAGAGTACGGAAACACTCACCGTTTATTGAGTGATGTTTATGAGATTTATCACATGAAAAAATTAGGCGTTACAAAAGTAGTATCTGTAGAACGTAAACCTTTAACTGGTTGCCCTTCTTCTCAAGAAGCTTTTTGCGGCATTAACTACAGAAGCTAATACCTTTGTGAAGCGACCTGTGGGTCGCTTCATTTTTATATGTTTATTATAAAAACTATTGAATATATGACATCCCAAGAAATAGAAAAAATAAATAAGCTTTCAAGATTACAAGGTAAAACGCAAATTTTGTTAAACGAGTGGGCTAATTATATGGCTGAGTATGTGGATACTAAAAATCCATCAGAAAAAGAAACGAAAATCTTATTTGATAAATGGAATTCTGTAAATGAACTGGTGCAACAAATTGGTGTTGAATTGCAAAAAATGATCTCTTAATTAATTGGATATATTTTACTTTTGTTTATGACTATGCAGTAGTAATGAATAATTTTTTAATTGCTTTACCAAGTGGTATAGGTGATGCGATTCAAAGCCTTGTTGGCTTGTTTATAATTGACTCATATTATAAAGAAGCTACAAAAATTGCTTTAGTTGAACCTAATATAATTAACTTATTGTCAAAGCAGTTTCCAAAAATAAAGTTTGTATCGAATAGATCATTTAACTTCTTTGAACACAAGCAGCAGCATGATGTGCTAATAGACTTCAATGGTTTACCTTGGTTAAGAGCTAAATTGCATCTTCATAAATTCAATAAAATCATTACACATACTTGTTTTATTGATAGCGCAATTATGGATGGTGCAGATTGTATTTATGTTAATGGCACTGCGGTAAAAAACAGTATTTTCTTTGATGCTAATGGTTATGAGCCAAAGCCGGCTTGGACGCTGTATGTCAAGATGGCAATGTTGGCAGTGCCTGACGATGATGCGTGTGAATTACCGTTTACTACTCAGCCGTATTTAACGAATAAAAAATTACGTAAAAGAAGAAGTAATTGCTCAGGTAGATCTGTAATTGGAATATTTCCTGGAGGTGCTTCTAAAGATAAGCATTGGCCAATCAGTAAATATTTAATATTGATTGAATCATTTATAAGAACTGGCTTCGAAGTTCGCGTTTTTATTGGTAAGAAAGAATTATGTTATATGAAGCATTTTTCTCGAAAAGGTTGTGGTGTGGTGTTTAATAAGCGGATAGATAAATTAATCGAGCTGAATGCTGAATTGGACTTTGCAATAAGTAATGATACGGGGTTAATGCATATCATTGGGGCTTTAGGTATTGGTCTTTTAGGTATTTTTCTTGATACTACTCCGCAGTCTTGGTTTACCTATAATGGAAATAACCAAGGATATATCACTAAAAAATATAGTAATTGTAGACGTTATCAGACATCTAGCTCAGTTTTTGATGTGTTCCGGTATGCCAAATTTTTATCACAAAGATCGATTACTTCGAGAGTTCGAAATAAGCAGTTTAAAAAACTAGGTCGAAACATAACGATTCGTTCTTAAGGTTTTTATCTGTTTTTCTGATAAAAAAATAATAGCTTGGTTTTAATAATAGGGTCAATTTAATGATAAGTAAAATCATAACTCCGTGTTTGACGACAAATTTAGAAAGGCAAATTATTCACCTTTATGGTGAAAATTCTGGTTTGTGTATATATGCAAAGAAAATAGGTAGTGAGCATATTAGAAGTGTTTTAGCTGAACGTATTTGCGAAATTGGAGATGTACAAAAAAGGGGTACTAATCTTAATGCTGATATGACAGATTGGTTTATGCAAGAAGATGATGCCTTTCAAGCGATCGCGACTCTTGTTACAGATGAGGTTACTGATATATCAAAAGAATATTTTAATCGGCCCGATATAAAATGGAAGATTAAATCATGCTGGGGTGCTGTGTATGCAAAGGGTGACTCAGCTTTATTACATGATCATTATCCTGCCACTTGGAGTGCCGTTTATTATGTAGCGACTCCTCCAATGTCATCAGTATTAAATTTTCCAAGTGCAGGCTTGTCAATTGAGCCATCTGAAGGGTTGCTTTTAATATTTCCTAGCAATGTTAAACATGAAGTCCCCGCGTCAAATATAGAAAAAAAACGTATTGTAGTCTCAATGAATTTTTATCCAGAGTCATTAGTATAGAAACGAATTGATGATTAATTTAGAAAGGAGTTGATTAAGATGATTACTGAGTACCCTAATTTCTTGGCTAAGAACAAGTTTAATGCCTTAGTGAAGAAAATAACGGCTTCTGAGAGATGGGCTTTTACTGGGAAATCAACCAATCAGAGTAAACCTAGTTTCTGGTATTTAGAAATGTATGATGATCAAAAATTAGTTTCTATTATTAATGATGGTATTGAAAAGATTTTTGTACGCCCTAAAAAATTAAATGCTTGTTATGTAAATGGACAGTAACATGGGCAGTGTGGAGGGTGGCATCGTGATTCTCTCAATGAAGGTGATTACACCTTGCTTTTATATTGTAACAATGAATGGCGAGCAGAATGGGGTGGGTTTACTGTTTTTCAGACAGACGATAATGAACAACAAGTTATCGTACCATTCCCAAATAAAGCAGTGCTTTTTCAATCCAATATATTGCACGTAGGATTAGAACCAACAAAACATTTTTCAGGCTTAAGAACTACATTGGCTTTTAAGTTCCAAGTCTGACTTATATAGGTATATTTACTAGCTATATCACTTAACTAATTCGATTTTTATACATTAAGGATAAAACATGTTACCAACACAAGAAATTGTTATCTCAACTAATAACGATTCAACGCACAAAATTTATATCATAGAAGATAAGTCACAATTTTATAGTGAAATAGTTTTTTATGATGCGCTAACTGATAGTAAATACTTCATAGCAAATTTAGGTTATTGTAATTCTATTTCTGATGCTTTTGATGTGGCATACAAGTGGGTTTTTGACTGCTCAACTAAAAAAAATCAATCAATATTAAAAATTAATAATCCTTGCAACTGTGAACTTTTATCTCTAGATGAACAACAAAAAATTATTGATCACTATGGTATCAGTGTACAAGTCGAAGTAAATGCATAACTGAATCTGCTGAATGCAAAGGTGAATATTTCATCCAAGTGTTTACATCTATTTCAATAAATAATCAATAAATGATTTAAAGATTGCATGTATCCGAATGACGACTTTTTTGATATAAAACAATGAAACAAAATTTAAATCAAATAAACCGTCAATTAATCATCTCAATTAAGGGTCAATTAAAGGATTTTAAAGGTGATATTGGCTTAGTGATAATCTGTTTGTTGTTGGCTAAAGTCGCAACCTTCGGTATCCCTTTTTTATTAAAGCAAATTATTGATGAGTTATCGCCACAAAGGTTGGATAGTGGATATGTCATTTTTGTTTTACCTGTTAGCTTAATAGTTGCTTATGGGTTGTTGAATATTTCCCATATTTTTTTTAAAGATTTAAAAGATTATTTATCAGCAAAAATCATTCAAAGTGTTATTAGAGCTATTGGTCAAAATATTTTTTTACACCTTAATTCTTTATCCTTGCACTTTCATGTATCAAAGAGAACGGGGGAGTTAATCAAAGATATTGATCGAGGCGTTAGAGGCATTCAGTCATTAACTGCCCTTTTACTAGACAATATAATGCCAACACTCATTGAATTTGGCTTGGTTATTATCTATTTTGCTTGGGCTTATGACATTTGGTTTTCAGTGATTTTGTGGGGTACATTAATTGTTTATATAGTCTACACAACGATAGCCACCAATCGATGGGCTGATGCAAGGCGTTATATCAATATGGCTGATTCAGAGGCTAATCAGAAATTACTTGAAACGCTGCTAAATTACGAAACAGTCAAGTATTTTGGGCGTGAACAGTTAGAGTTTTCTCAGTATAAAAAACACTTGGAAGACTTTTGTGATAAATCAATTAACTCACAAAAAGCATCGTCTATTATTAGTATTGGTCAACAGATTGTTGTTTCAGCGGGACTTACGCTAGTGATCTGGCGAACATCGTTGGGCATTGTTAATCACACTATGTCTATTGGCGATATGGTATTGATTAATTCCTTGATGATTCAGGTTTATATTCCACTTTCTTATCTGGGGAGTTTTTATAAGCAAATTAAGCAAGGAGTCATTGATATAGAGCAATTGTTCTTATTGCTTGCTGAGAAAAATGAAGAACCTTCTACAGAAAACCTGCCCGCTATTGAATTGACTCTTACCAATAATGCACCAGAGATAAAGTTTGAATCCGTCAGCTTTGCTTATAGCTCTGATAAAAATACCCTAAATAAGATTAGCTTTATTGTTAAACCGGGGACTAGAACGGCGATAGTCGGCAGTACGGGATCGGGTAAAAGCACTATTACAAAATTACTGCTGCGGTTTTATGAGCCCGATGCGGGGTGCATTAAGATCAATGATCAAGATATCAGCACCGTTAGCTTAGCAAGTCTTAGAAAGTGTATCGGCATTATCCCACAGGATATTTCCCTTTTTAACGGTACGATTTTATATAACATCGCTTATGGTGATCCTGATGCGACGTTTGAATCGGTGCAAAATGCCGCAAAAGCAGCGCAACTGCATGATTTTATTTTAACCCTGCCTTTACAATATGAAACAGTAATTGGTGAGCGAGGGTTAATGTTATCCGGTGGTGAAAGACAGCGTTTAGCAATTGCTAGAGCAGTCATAAAGAACCCCGCTATTTTTATTTTTGATGAAGCTACCTCTGCTTTGGATACCCATACCGAAAGCGCCTTGCAAGCCGAAATGGTTGAGTTATTTAAAAATAGAACCTCGATTGTGATAGCGCATCGCTTATCTACTATTGCCAATGCCGATCAGATTGTGGTGCTAAGTCAGGGTGAAATCATTGAGGTAGGTACGCATGAGTCATTAATGCAAGCTCAAGGCATTTACTACGGCATGTGGAGTGCTGATAAATCTCTTATTTAAGGAGAGTCGATATGAAAGTGTTTATTTTAGTGATCTATTTATGGGGAACAAGTCTTCAAGCTGAAACGTTACAAGATGAGTTGCAGGGGATTAGTGCAATTACTGATTTGTATGGATTGATGATTCAGTTTCAATTTGAATATGCTTCAAATAATTATGCTAAAGCTTGTCAAATAGGGCGAAAGATGACGGCGATAGCTGAGCGTTTTGGTGTAGATGCAAAAGATGCTTCTTGGCGTGAGAGTAAAGCAAAAATACAGGGTGTGTGTAACCAAGCTAAAAAAGTGGCGGCTGAGAACTTTGTAAACTGCACTAAATTTAAGGTGATTAAGTTCAGTTGTGCTGGCGTAGCAAACTTTGATAACTGCATGACGATTCGGTTTGGGGATAACTATGCTGAATATGAGTCGATTTGTCTTTAGTTAGGATTAGTTAAAATTATTGTTCGTTGCTATAAATCATATAAATTTTAAGGGGTAGTTTAAATGGCTAGAATGTTTTTGTTTTTAATTATATTTTTTTCTTTATTTATAACTTCGGCTTATGCAAAGGTTGTTGATTATGAAAATGAATGGGCGGGGGTTGCAACTGTAATTGCTGTTAATGGAAATATTGTATCTTTATCTATAAAAAGAGAGTCTGGCACAAGTACAACGATCATTGATTGTAAACGTGGGCTTACAATGGATAGCCGTTTTTCAGCTGATTTTGAGGAGCCAGATAGACAAAGTCCGGGACTGGCTTATATTGATGATTTTTGTTAAAAGTTTATCAATCATCCTATAAGGAAGAGAATATAAAAGCCCCGCTCAATTAGTGTGTTAAGGTGGTTACGCCACATCACTCTTAATTGATTTTATAATCATGAAAACGGATACCCTGTTTTACCGCTTATTTCTGCGACAGCCGAAACTAGCGCTGGAGTTATTAGGGCTAGATTATCCTAATGATAGTTATCAATTTAGTTCAGAAGAAATAAAACAAACAGCGTTTAGAATCGACGGTTTATTTAAACCTGTTACCGATAATCCAAATCAGCCACTCATCTTTGTTGAAGTACAATATCAAGCGGACAATGATTTTTATGGCCGCTTATTTAGTGAGATCACTTTATATCTTTATCAAAATAAGCCAAGCTAAAGCTTTAGCAGAACGGCTTGATAAAATAGACTTAGATGGTTTGGATCTTATTGAAACAATATTGGTTTATAAGTTACCGCACTTAAACCGCGAGGAGATTAGAAAGATGTTATCAGTATACGAAATCAAATTACAAGATACCCGTTTTTATCAAGAAATAGCTGAAGAAGAGCGTAAAGTGGGCAAACAAGAAGAATGTGTCAGCTTGCTGAGTCGCCTATTAAGACGTAAATTTGGTGTTCAGCCTCAACTTGAAAATAGTTTGCAAGCATTAACCGGTTTGCCTTTAGAAACACTCGAAAACCTAGCCGATGATTTACTAGACTTTAATGCTATTGCAGATTTAGAAGCCTGGTTAGTTAATCATCGTTAATAATTAAAGTTAATGCAGATTGAAAACAAGAGATAAGGTGCTATTTTTAATGTGCTTTGAAGTGTAAACAAATGGATTTATTGCCGATCCATTTTACGTTACCATTATAAACTAGCAACCTTGAACCAATATCCACGGTTTAACTACTACCGCCCAGCAATTCTCATTATGAAAATCCTAATGATAGTTATCAATTTAGTTCAGAAGAAATAAAACAAACGGCTTTTAGGATAGATGGTTTATTCAAGCCCGTTTCCGATAATCCAAATCAGCCACTCATCTTTGTTGAAGTATTAATACAATCGCTTAGTTTAGTTAATGAGGATGTTGACTTTTTTTTTATAAGCAAGACATGCCTAGCAACTTGGCCGCTTTGTTCAAGCGTGTATCAAAGCAAGCAAAAAATATGGGTAACTGTGAAATACGGCCAGTATCAAAAGCTGAAGCAAGCTGAACGCTATCATAGCCACGTAAGGCAAACAGGTCAGCATATTCACCTGCACGTTCTACTAAAGATTGGTTAATGTCCAATACTAAAAAATGTGGCCAATCTTTTGCAAGAGCCATCTTGGCCTGATCTATGATAGTGTTGTCTGCTGGGACTTCGCGAGCGCGTCTTGATAATGCCGCATGCGCTTCTGCCCAAGCAATTCGAGATACGGCGACTGCTTCAGTTTCCTGTACTAGCTGTTTTAAAGTTTCACTCCCTTCTTCTACAATGTACAGTTTAATTAATGCTGAGGTGTCGCAAAACAAAATCATCCTCGATCTTCCAATATCAATGTAGAAATAGTCTTGCCAGAATCTTGTAATTTAAAGCTGGCGCCTACTGGTTTTCCTCCTTGCCAACTTGCAATGCCTGATGAAATTAAGCGTGAGGCACCGGTATTGTCGATTGATTGCACACCAATAATTTTTGCTACCACTTTGCGATGTGATGTTAGCTCAATTTGTTGTCCGGATTGTGCTTTAGAGATATAGTTGGATAAATGAGACTTGAATTCACGCATTGAAACCTGCATTTTAGACCTCTTTTTGATTAAAATAAGTTAATTGTGGTCTTTTTATGCGTTTAAAGCAAGGTTAATGTGGTCGGTTAGCAATTTGACTAGACATTCTGCACCAATATCCAGGGTTTAACGACCACCGCCCAGACATCGGCATCGGCTTCTAACCAAGCGAGTGCTTGTGCATCAGAGACTAAACCCACTTGTTGGTTTTGCATCCATGCGGCGACTTGGTCTTTATTATCGATAGAAAACTGATGCGCCACTTCTACCAAATCAAGTTCGGCAGTTACAAATACGGCGGAACCACTGGCAAAAAAGCGTTGTAATTCTTGCCACGCAATTTTAGATGTCTCAAGATTTACTTTGTCTTTAGTAAGCGTGTCGATGTTTGGATCGATCATAATGATTTTAATATTTAATGTTGTCGTTATGCAGAGTGCTGGTATTCTATAATAATAACGATAATTACAATTTAGTCAGGAGTAAAATTTAATGTCTTTGCTTGCACCGTTTACCAAGAAATCAAAACTCAATAATAGTATTAAGCATACAAATCAGGCGCGTAAAAGTGAGGGCACTACGGCTGATGGCTTATTTAATAAGGCCTATGAAGGCTATGCAGACGTTTTATTAGATGATCCTATTCGTGCTGAAGCTTTATATAATTGGGGCTTTGCCTTGTTTCATCAGGCAAAAACAAAAACAGGTGATGAAGCGGCAAAGTTGTTTCAAGATGCGATTGATAAATTTGCTTTCTGTTTACTAATTAATCCAAATTATTTGGCGGCTGCAATTGATAGCGGTGTGGCTTATATGGACTTTGCTAGACTTAAAAAAGCCATGCCACACGATAAGTTGTATGAGGCCGCTAAAGGCCAATTTGAGAGAGCTAATGCTATCCAAGCGGGAACTGCTTCTTATAACTTGGCTTGTATTTATGGTTTACGGGGTAATAAAGACGCGTGTTTGGAAGCATTAGAAGTAGCTAGAACTAAGGTTACGTTGCCAGATCAAGGAGATATTTTAGCTGATTTGGATATGGCCAATGTGATTGGTCAAGATTGGTTCTTGGCATTTTTAGAAGAGTTAAATAAACAACCTGAGCCAGAGCCAGAAGAAGTGGCGGCGGCGGCTGCTGCAAATCCAAGAGGATCAAAGTGGCGTGTCGTAGAAAGAAATTTTGATGAAGATCGTACAGAGGTTGAAGAAGAATCAGTGGCAGAAGTAGAAGCGGTTACTGAAGCAGAACCGATTGCAGAGTCAGCAGCAGTTGAAACAGAAGAGACTGCTGAATCATCTGCCGAAAAAGAAGTAGAAAAATAAAGGGTAGTTATCCTAGTTTAGGATAACAAGCCGCTAATAGGGTTTGCACTTTTGCAAGCCCTAGTGCTTGCATCAACTCGATATTACGTTGCGGTATATGTTCAGGATTTGGATAGCTAGCTACGGCATTTTCGATGCTAGTTTCACGTAGTAAATGCAGCGTAGGATAAGGTGAACGATTAGTATAGTTTGCAGGGTCATCTTGTGCTGCGCCTTCAAAACAATAATCGGGATGAAAGCTGGCTAGCTGGTAGATGCCTTCGTAATCTTGATCTATTAATACGGCTTCTGCCAACTCAATAAAGTCTAAATAGTCGTCAAAGTCAGCAAAAGCTTTTGCATAAATCAGTAAACTAGTTTCTATACTGTCATCGGTGTTTAAACGATCACATTCTGTTAATAAGTCCACTAAACAACGTTCAATATCGGTTTCTCGATTAACGCTAAAATATATACGGCCTCGATCGAGTTCGCGTTTTGCAAAAGGACACAAGCTGTAGACAATAATGATGGTTTTTAACCAAGTTTGGGTGGCAGAGATTAAAGGTTGATCGGTATCAGGCATGTATTAAGGGATTTGTTAGTGAGGCAAGAGAGCTTGCCATTATAATAGGGCATTTTAAGTTATTCACCTTTGTATAGATAAACAAATGCCCATTTTATTATTTCCCATGCGTGGCGTGCCAGAAGATGAAGCCGATGAAGTGCGCGCTTTATTAGACGAGCATCATATTGATTATTATGAAACTTATGCCGGTAATTGGGGTGTGTCTACCCCGGGTTTATGGTTAAGAGATGATTCTGCGTATATTGAAGCGAAAGCTTTATTAAATATTTATCAGGCACAGCGATATCAAAATGCTCATGCTCAATATCAGGAATTAAGGCAACTAGGTCAACACGCTACTTTTTGGCGTGGTTTTAAAGAAAGGCCTGGGGTCTATTTGAGTTATTTTTTTGTGATGGGTTTGGTGATTTATGCGTCTATTAAATTACTGTTTGAAATAGGCTTGTAGCAGAGGGTTAGTGGCGACAGAAAGCCTATTTAAGGTTAGAATATTGGCACAAATAGTGGGCATTTGGGCGGCTACAAATGTCAGATGAGTGATTGATGATAATAAAAGGGCAACTGAATGACTGAGATAACTGAAGTACCGAGTCCTTTTTGCGGTATTGGCACGGATGATTTAACCATTAAGGTCGATGGTGTATTGCTGAAAGTAATTGAAAATGGATGTGCGGTGAATACCCCTGCTTTTGAACAACCGATTACCGATACTCATGCCCGGGTATCCGGCCAAGAAGTGAGTCTAGAAGTCGCTGTGGCTAAAGCGGCTGAATTATTAAAAGATACTAAGTTACCGCTCATTGGTGGTTGCGCGACCGATGTTAATGGTATGCGTGGCTTGTTGGCTTTGGCCGATAAAGCCGGTGCGGTGATCGATAATATGAATTTTACCGGTGCCCGTAATAACTTTTTAGCCTTGCAAGATTCTGGTTGGATGAATACCACCTTAGCGGAAGTTAAAAATCGTTGTGATTTGTTATTAGTCGTTGGTACTGATGTAGAGGCTTTTGCCCCCCGTTTCTTTGAGCGTTATTTATGGAACAAAGAATCTATGTTCCTTGATGATACGTCCTCGCGTGAGGTGATTTATTTAGGCAGAGCACCTTCAGGAACTGCGTCTACTTCACCTACCGGTAAAGCCGCGCAAGTGTTACCTTGTGCTATAGAGGATTTACCAGAAGTGATCGCTGTTTTAAGAGCCTTGGTAAAAAAACAACCGATCCGCGTGACGTCAGTGGCCGGTATTGCCGTAGCAGATTTACAAGCCATTGCGGATAAATTATTAGCGGCTACTTATGGGGTAGTAACTTGGGGTGCGGGTGCTCTAGCGTTTAGACAAGCGGAGTTAACGGTGCAAACTTTGTCAGAAATGATTAAAGATATAAATAATCAAAATACCCGATGTTCTGGTTTACCCTTAGCCGGTAAAGAAGGCGATCAAACAGCGAATCAGGTGTGTGGTTGGACAACAGGTTATCCGGCACGTACTCGATTCTCAAGTGGTTATCCAGAGTACGATCCCTTCCTAAATGAAACTAAAGTTTTGTTAGAAAATGGCGAAGTGGATGCTTTAGTTTGGGTGCAAGCGTTTAATGTGAATGCGGTGCCTCCTGAAACATCTTTACCTACGATTGTGGTGGGGCGTTCTGGCATGACGTTTACTAAAGAACCCGATGTTTTTATTCCTGTGGGTACTCCGGGGATTGATCATGCGGGTCATGCGTATCGTATGGATAACGTGGTTGCGATTCGATTAAAAAAGCTCAGAGATTCTGGATTACCCAGTACGGCAGAAGTACTTAATGCCATTGAACACGCTTTGTAGGAAAGATAATGTTGATAAAATTAACGGGTGGAATTGTCTATGATCCTGCATCTGGGATTGATGGCCAGCAGCAAGATATTTATATAAGAGACGGTCGTATTATCGCAAAGCCAGCGGATGCGGTAGTTGATAAAGAATATGATTTAAAAGGTAAAGTGGTCATGTCGGGTGCTATCGATATGCACACGCATATTGGTGGCGGTAAAGGAAATATTGCTAGAACCTTATTGCCAGAAGATCATCGTCAAGATCCTGTACATCGTAGTGATATTACGCGTTCGGGTTGTGGACACGCGATGCCAAGTACGTTTGTAACGGGTTATCGTTATGCCGAGATGGGTTATACCGCAGGTTTTGAACCGGCTGTTTTACCTAATAATGCCCGTCAAGCACACATGGAAATGGGGGATATTCCCATTCTAGATAAAGGCGGTTATGTCATGTTGGGCAGTGATGATTATTTACTGCGTATGCTTACCGCTAAAAAAGATCAAAAGGCCATTAATGATTATGTTGCTTGGACTATGACAAGTGCCAAAGCGATTGGGGTTAAGGTGGTTAATCCTGGTGGTATTAATGCGTTTAAATTTAATCAACGAAAATTAGATTTAGATGAGCAAAATAGTCATTATGGTGTAACCCCTCGTGAAATATTACGCGTTTTAGCAACGGCTGTTAAAGAGATTGGTGTATCACATCCTTTACATGTACATGGTTGTAATCTGGGTGTGCCGGGTAATGTGCAAACGACGCTTGATACCATTCAAGGTATTGGGGGTTTGCCGATGCATTTAACCCATATCCAGTTCCATAGTTATGGTACAGAAGGGGATTTTAAATTCTCTTCCGGTGCGGCACAGATAGCAGAAGCCATCAATAGAAACAAAAATATCACTATTGATGTGGGCCAAATTTTGTTTGGTCAAACCGTGACTGCGTCTGGCGATAACATGCGTCAACATGCGAATCATAAATTTGCCAGCCCTAATAAATGGGTGACAATGGATATTGAGTGTGATGCGGGTTGTGGTGTGGTGCCTTTCAAATATAAAGATCAAAACTTTGTTAATGCTTTGCAGTGGGCCATTGGTTTAGAAACTTTCTTATTGGTTGATGACCCATGGCGTATTTTCTTAACCACTGATCATCCTAATGGCGCGCCATTTACCAGCTATCCGCATTTAATTCGTTTGTTAATGGATAGAAGTTTTAGAAATGATGTGTTGGCAACGATTCATCCAGAAGCGCAAAAGATGACTACTTTAGCGTCTATTGAGCGTGAATATACTTTGCAAGAAATTGCGATTATGACGCGTGCAGGTGCTGCTAAATTGATTGGCTTAAAAGATCGTGGTGGTTTAAGTGCGGGCAATTGGGCAGATATTACTGTTTATACGGATAATGTTGATCGTCAAAAAATGTTCGAAAAACCAGATTATGTATTTAAAGATGGTCAGTTAGTGGTGGTTGATGGCAAAGTGGTCTCTACTAAGTGGGGCACTACGCATGTCGTTAAACCTCAGTTTGATGCATCGGTAGAAAAAGGTTTAAAAGATTATTTTGATCGTTATCTGACTATGAAATTGGGTAACTTTAGAATTAGCGATGATGAGATCACTGAAGATGGGCGTGGAAGTATTTCCGTACATCCATTGCAAGGAGATGTAGCATGATTATTAACGGTGTCAGCATAGATGCAACGTTCGCTGAAGCGTTCCCTATGAAAGCAACGCGCGCTATTATTACTGCGCAAAATGAAAAATGGGCGATGATTTCTGCTCAAGCCATGACTGGCTTTGCTACCTCTGTTATTGCCTGCGGTTGTGAAGGAGCTATTGAACGCGTATTAGATCCCTCAGAAACACCTGATGGTCGTCCTGGTGTAGCGATTATGATCTTTGCCATGGGCGGCAAGGGTTTGGCAAAACAATTAGAAACTAGGGCGGGGCAGTGTGTATTAACATCACCCACTTCTGCATTATTTTCAGGTATTGATGGCGGCATTAGAATTCCTTTAGGAAAGAATCTGCGTTATTTCGGTGATGGCTTTCAAGTCTCTAAACAAATCAGTGGTAAACGTTATTGGCGTATCCCTGTCATGGATGGTGAATTTTTAGCCGAAGCAACCACTGGTCAAGTCGATGCAATTGGGGGGGGTAACTTTTTAGTGTTAGCGGAATCTCAACCGCAAGCTTTGGCAGCCTGTGAAGCCGCGATTGAAGAAATGCGTAAAATTCCGAATGTGATTATGCCATTTCCTGGTGGTGTAGTGCGCTCAGGCTCTAAAGTGGGTTCTAAGTACAAATCATTGGGAGCCTCTACTAATGATGCATTTTGCCCAACCTTAAAAGGGATGACTAAGACAGATTTATCACCAGAAATTGAATCAGTGATGGAAATTGTTATTGATGGTTTAACCAAAGAAGATATTGATAAAGCGATGAAAGTCGGTATTCAAGCGGTTTGTGATTTGGGCGCGGCTAATGGTATTAAACGTATTAGTGCGGGTAATTACGGCGGTAAATTAGGCCCATTCCACTTTCATTTACAGGAGATTATGGCATGAGTGCTTTAACCTTTACATTAAAGTATAAATCGGCTCAGCGCGTGGATATGTCGCCTTTGGTTTGTCAGCACTTGTCTGGCATGTCGATTACTGAAATAAGTGCACTTACTTTGCAAAGTGGCAAATTGAAATTGCGGGTGGATGAGTTATTTACAATTTCAGGCTCTGACGCACAAGAAATCGTTATTAATAACAGTGTGGATAATCTTGATTTTATAGGCAAAGATTTGGATGGGGGAAGTATTACCGTTAATGGCGATGCCGGTGCTTATTTAGCCTTTGGCTTGAAGTCTGGAGAGATTAAAGTGTCTGGTAATGCGGGACTTTATGCGGCTTGTGAAATGAAGAAAGGCTATTTAGAAATCGCTGGTAATGCCGGAGATTTTTTAGGTGCAGCCTTGCCAGGTAATAAAATGGGTATGAAAGGTGGCACTATTTTAGTGAAAGGTAATGTTGGTGAGCGAGCAGGGGATCATATGCGTCGCGGTAATATCTTAATTGAAGGTAATGCGGGTGATTATTGTGGCTCAAGGATGACTGCAGGTACTATTGCAGTGATGGGCCAAACGGGTCGTTATTTAGGTTATGCGATGCGTCGTGGTACTTTACTGTTATGGAATCAACCTAAACTATCCGCCAGTTTTAATGATTGTGGTGCACATACGTTAGCGTTTTTACCTATTTTATTTGGATCGTTTAAAACCTTAAACTCTCGATTTGCTGATGCTTCTGAGGCTTTTAATCGTGTACAAAGGTATGCGGGTGATATGTCTGAAATGGGGCGTGGTGAGGTTTTAGTTAAATTATAAAGTTTGTTATTTTGTTAGAAAGATCTCTATAAGGACGTTTAGTTTCTAAATGATTAGTTAGATTTAGATTGGGTTTAACGTGACAAAATGAGCAATACAAACAAAAAAGCCGATGCTAAAACATCGGCTTTTTTGTTAATTAGAACGCGGTTTACTTATAAAGTATTAACAGCGTTTAATTCTTTGAATGCTTGTTCTAAACGAACAACCATTCCAACTTCACCTTCACGTTGCCAAACGCGTGGATCGTAGAATTTTTTGTTTGGTTTATCATCGCCTTCTGGGTTACCGATTTGACCTTGTAAATAACCTTCATTTTTCTTGTAATAGTTCATGATACCTTCCCAAGTTGCCCATTGAGTATCAGTATCGATGTTCATTTTTACAACACCGTAGCTAATTGATTCTTCAATTTCAGCAGCTGTTGAACCTGAACCGCCGTGGAATACGAAGTTTAATGTATTAGCAGGAACACCATACTTTTCAGACACATACTTTTGTGAGTTGTCTAAAATAGTTGGCGTTAATTTAACATTACCTGGTTTATAAACACCGTGTACGTTACCGAAAGATGCTGCGATAGTAAAGTTAGGGCTAATTTTGCTTAATTCTTCATAAGCATAAGCCACATCTTCTGGTTGAGTGTAAAGCAATGAGTGATCTAAGTTACTGTTATCAACACCATCTTCTTCACCACCGGTTACACCTAATTCAATTTCTAGTGTCATGCCCATTTTAGACATGCGCGCTAAATATTGACCACAAATTTCGATGTTTTCTTTTAGACTTTCTTCAGACAAATCTAACATGTGTGAGCTGAACAATGGTTTGCCAGTTTCTGCGAAGTGTTTTTCACCTGCATCTAATAAACCGTCAATCCATGGTAATAATTTTTTAGCTGCGTGGTCAGTATGTAAAATAACTGGTACGCCATAAGCTTCAGCGATTAGGTGTACGTGTTTAGCACCTGATATAGCACCTAAGATTGCTGCTTGTTGACCTTCAGCTTTTAGGCCTTTACCAGCAACAAATGCTGCGCCACCATTTGAAAATTGAACAAACACAGCTGATTTAACTTTAGCAGCTGCTTCTAAAACAGCATTGATTGAATCAGTGTTAATTACGTTTACAGCAGGTAATGCAAATTTATTGGCTTTGCATATTTCGAATACTTTTTGTACATCTGCACCAGTAACAACACCTGGTTTTACTACGTCTAATATTTTTTGTGACATGTTGAGTCCTATTGATGGTTATAGCTGTTAAAAGAAAATTAAAGCAATAAAAAAGGTGGTTATGAAATCATAACCACCATTATTGATTGCTTAAGATTAGCCTTCTAAGCTAGCTAAACGATTTGCAAGTAATTCTTCTAGTGCTTCTAAAGCTGTTGCGAAGCCGCTGATGCCTTCTGCCAATTTGTCAGTAGCCATACGGTTTGCAGCGTGCATGCTTTCAAATGTTGCTTTATCAATTGATAGTTTTTCAATAGATAAACTTGCAGCGTTTTCTGGATCCAATTTACGTGGTAATTCACCTTCAGTCGCTTGTAGTTCTGCTAATAAAGAAGGAGCAATGGTTAATAAGTCGCTACCCGCTAGTTCAGTGATTTCACCTACGTTACGGAAGCTTGCGCCCATAACTTCAGTTTTGTAACCGAATTTTTTGTAGTAGTTATAGATTTCAGTAACAGAAACAACACCTGGATCTTCAGCAGGAGCATAAGATTCTTTACCAGTATCTTTTTTGTACCAGTCAAGAATACGACCTACGAAAGGTGAGATCAATGTGATGCCGTTTTCAGCACATGCAACCGCTTGGTGTAAGCCAAACAATAAAGTTAAGTTAGTGTGAATGCCTTCTTTTTCTAATACTGCAGCCGCTTGAATCCCTTCCCAAGTTGCAGCAATTTTGATTAAGATACGGTCACGTGATACGTTAGCTGCTTCGTATTGAGCAATTAAATCACGACCTTTGGCTATAGTAGCATCAGTGTCGAACGATAGGCGCGCATCAACTTCAGTTGAAACACGACCAGGAATGATTTCAAGAATTTTTAGACCGAAAGAAACAGCTAGACGATCAAAGGCTAAGGTAACAACTTCTGCAGCAGATGCAGCTGCACCTAAAGTTTCACGCGCAGCTTTTAAAGTATCATCAACGATACCTTGGTATTGTGGCATTTGAGCAGCAGCAGTAATCAAAGATGGATTAGTTGTCGCATCACGTGGAGTAAAAGTTTCAATCGCCTGAATGTCGCCAGTATCAGCAACAACCACTGTTACTTCTTTTAATTGTTCTAGTAAGTTTTTTCCCATGAGAGGTACCTATTTAAGTTGAAATTAAAAAATTATTTAACGGTTATACGTAATGGTATAAGCAATGTTGAGTTAGGCGGGTGTTGTTGTTTTTATGAGCCTAAATTAGAGAGAAATAGGCCTTAATTTTAATTAATGCCTATTTCTCAGAGGTTTTTAAGCTTGAAGACGCATGTATTTTTCAACACTTGTTTCAATTACAGCAGGTTGTTTTCGTTCATTTAATGCTTGTCTAGCCATATACTTAGCAACGTTACTAAGCTGTGGCTGCTTAGCTTGTTCATCTAAATATTTAGCGACACCTGTTAAAGCAACTTCTGGAATTACTAATTTAGCAGCCAAAGCGGATATTGCTTCTTGTTTAGCCATATATCTAGCAACTCTACTAGGCTGTGGCAAACTTTCTTGAATTTCAAGATACTTAGCAACGCCAGATAAACTAGGTTTAACTGTTTTAGGTGTTAAAGCAGATATTGCCGCTTGTTTAGCTAGATATTTAGCAACATTACTGGGTTGGGGTTGATTTGCTTGCGCTTTTAAATATTTGGCAACACCTGATAACTCAGGTGTTGGTTTCAATGTTTTTAAATATTTTTCAACGCCAGTCGCTTCAGGAATACCCAATAGCTGATTTTTTTGTTTCTCTGCAATGTTCTGTCTTAAAACATATTTACTAACTCCACTTGTTGGAGCTTTGTCTAGGCCTTCTAAATATTTCTCTACACCACTTAGTGGTTGCAACGTTTGATCAGATTCTGATATTTCAGTTAACAATAAAGCATTTTGATGATCTAAATATTTTGCTACCCCTGTTTTCCCTGATTCATCAGCAGTATAAACAGGATAGTTTGCTTCAGTTTTATAAATGTTCTCAGATTTGGACTGATTCAAGAAAAAGAACAAGCCTGCTATAGCAGGGAAAAAAAAACCATTTGAGTTTTCCTTGTTCATTTTAGCCTCTATCGCGCACGTATTTATCAACACCAGTTACCGCTTTTGCAGAACTTTGTTGTGGTTGATTTGCTACATATTTATCAACACCGGTAAGTTTAGTAGATTCACTTACTTTTTCTTGGGTGTTAATGTATCTAGAAACACCTGTTCCAGTGATCTTATGCAAATATTTAGCAACACCTGTGTTTACAGCGTAAGATTTAGTTGTATTAGCAGTCCCACTATTTTGTGTTTTAGCAGAACTTGATTTTTTAACTAAAAAGAAACCAGCTAATCCAAGACCTAATAAACCCAATATATAAGTTGTCATAGTGGAGCTTTCTTCTTTTGTAGCTGATGCTGCCGGCGTATCTACTTCAATTACACTAGTACTTGATTGGACTTTAACAGGCGATGGTTTTAGAGCTGCTGCTGATGGTTTGTAGTTTGTATCGTGATACAAGACTTCAGGTTTAAAATCAGCTGCAGGATATTTTGAATCAGCTTCTGTACTAGCGCTTGCTGAAACTTTAGCTACAGGCGCGGTTGCTTTAGCAGGAGCATTTTTTGGTGCTTCTTTAGCTATGTAATCACTGTTTTGGTATAAAACTTCTGGTTGGAAGTCTGCAGCAGGGTACTGTTGGTCTGCACATACAACGGTACTTGATAATAGTAATACCGCTAATGAACCTTTGGTTAAATTATTCTTTTTCACGTTGCTCACCTAAAAGTCGTAAGAAGTGGTTTGATATTCCCTCATTATTGTTTTTTATAAAATAACGAGGCAATATCTCTCCAAATTTAATGTGTATAACTACTCTATATTTAAAGTACTGCTTCTACGTGCTTAATTACATTTTCAACGGTGAAGCCAAATTCTTTGAAAAGTAATCCAGCAGGTGCAGATTCGCCAAATCGATCAAGTCCTACAACTTTACCGTTGGTGCCCACATATTTCCACCATAGATCAGTAACACCCGCTTCAACAGCTACGCGTTTTGTAACAGCAGAAGGAAGAACAGATTCACGATATGCAACATCTTGTGCATCGAAAATGTTAGTCGATGGCATAGAAACTACACGTATATTTTTACCAGCCGCTCTTAACTCATCAGCTGCTTTTAAAGCAAGTTCAACTTCAGAGCCTGTCGCAATAATTATTGCATCTGGTTGGCCTTCGCTATCACTTAATACATAGCCACCACGTGAGATATTAGCAATTTGTGCATCAGTACGTGGAACATGTGGTAAGTTTTGACGAGAGAAGACCAAAATAGAAGGTCCATCTTGTCTTTCAAACGCTGTTTTCCAAGAAATAGTGGTTTCAACCGCATCACATGGACGCCAAACTTGAATACCTGGAATTAGTCGTAATGTTGCTGTTTGTTCAATAGGTTGATGAGTTGGGCCATCTTCACCTAGACCGATAGAGTCATGAGTGTAAACAAAGATAGATCTAATCTTCATCAAAGATGCCATACGTAATGCATTTCTAGCATATTCTGAGAACATTAAGAATGTTGCGCCGAATGGAATTAATCCACCATGTAAAGCAACACCATTCATAATAGCAGACATACCAAATTCACGTACGCCGTAGTTGATGTAGTTAGCATCTGGCTTATCAGCTCGCATAGGTCTGTAAGTTGACCATTCAGTCATGTTTGAACAGCCCAAATCAGCTGAACCACCAAAGATTTCAGGTAAAATTTTAGCAAAACCTTCAATAGCTGCTAATGAAGATAAACGAGTTGCAGTTGTTTTCTCTTCTGCAACAACTGATTTTACAAAGGTATCGGCTTTTTCTTTCCAATCACTCGGTAATTCACCTGCAATACGACGTTGATATTCTGACGCTAATTCAGGATAAGCGGCTTGATAAGCTGCAAATTTTGCATTCCAAGTACTTTCTGCATGAGCGCCTTTTGCCTTTGCGTCCCAAGCTCCGTAAACGTCAGCAGGAATAACGAAAGCTTCATGATCCCAACCTAAAGCAGCTTTAGTTAAATCAATTTCATCTTGACCTAAGGCTGCACCATGACATGCATGACTACCAGACTTATTTGGTGAGCCAAAACCAATAATAGTTTTGCAGCAGATTAAAGTAGGTTTATCCGATACTGATTTTGCTGACTTAATTGCATTTGAAATAGCCACAGGGTCGTGACCATCAACATCAGCAATTACATGCCAGCCATACGCTTCAAAGCGTAGTGGTGTATTGTCAGTAAACCAACCTTCAACGTGACCGTCAATAGAAATTCCATTGTCGTCCCAGAAAGCGATTAATTTACCTAAACCCAAAGTACCTGCTAAGGAACATGCCTCATGTGAAATACCTTCCATCAAACAACCATCGCCTAAAAACGCGTAGGTGTTATGATCGACAATTTCGTGTCCATCTCTGTTAAATTGACCTGCCAATGCTTTTTCTGCAATAGCCATACCTACAGCATTAGTGATGCCTTGACCTAAAGGACCTGTTGTTGTTTCAACACCTTCGGTGTAACCATATTCTGGATGACCCGGAGTTTTTGAGTGCAGTTGTCTGAATTTTTTAAGTTCTTCGATAGGTAGGTCATAACCAGCTAGGTGCAATAATGAATAGATCAACATAGATCCGTGACCATTAGATAGCACGAAACGATCCCGATTAGACCATTTTGGATTTGTAGGATTGTGGCTTAAGAAATCATTCCACAAAACTTCGGCTATGTCAGCCATTCCCATTGGTGCACCTGGATGTCCAGAGTTTGCTTTTTGAACGGCATCCATGCTCAAAGCGCGTATGGCGTTCGCTAATTCTCGGCGCGAAGTCATATTATTCTCCTTTATTATTTTTATATATTATGTTTAGTGACTTCTATCAGCTTAAGCGATCTTGTCACGAAAATTCTTTAAATTGCTATTCTTATAATACAAACAAGAACGAGTGGCATAAGCCACTCGTTCTTTTGTTTTTATTCTAAATTAGCGTGTCTTTCTCTCATTATTTCTTCAGGAATTCCTTTTTCATGAATAATATGAGAAATAGTAGCTTCCAAAAATAACAATGTTGATAGCTCAAATACCGTACCCATTGGCATGCCATATACTTTACCGTATTGATCACTTTTGCCAATTTGAAATACACCGTCAGCCATGTCACCTATTGTTGACTCGCCTTTAGCTGAAATCAGTACAATTTTGGCGCCTACTTTTTTTGCGCTTTTAGTGAATGCTATTAGTTGCTCTGTCTCTCCAGATCCAGAGATTATAATTAACAAATCACCATTTTTAATGCTTGGTGTAACAATTTCACCTACTACGCTGACATCATAGCCGCCGTGCACTAATCTCATTGCAAAAAAATTACCGACTAATTTCGAACGACCTGCACCCGCAATATAAATGCGTTTTGCACCATCGAGTAATTCGGTCAGCTTTGCATCATACGTATCATCTGTAGCTTCAAGAATACCTGAAATCTTGTCTATGATAAGTTGCTGATGCATATTATACCGCGTCTACTAATTCACGAATTTCACGAGCTGCGTCAGCAGGAGAAGCAGCGCCATAGATTGCTGCGCCAACAACGATGATGTTTGCACCTGCTCTTACTACGTCTTGTACAGTTGATGGTTTAATGCCGCCAGCAACAGAAATACGTACTGGTAAACCTAAAGCAGCAATAGCATTTAAATCAGCAAATGGAGTGTGTCCTGCTGCTTGAGCGTCAAGACCTGTGTGGATGCCCATGATTTGAGCGCCAGCTTCAGCAGTTGCTCTTGCACAAGCTACTTTGTCTTCAACGTTAATTAAGTCAATTTGAGCTTCTGCGCCGTGTGCGTTAGCCGCTTTGATAACACCTTGGCAAGTTGCTAAACCAGATACGCCCAATACTGTAACGATATCTGCGCCAGCTGCGTAAAAAGGAGTTGCCTCGTACTCGCCAGCATCCATAGTTTTTAAGTCAACTAAAAGTAATTTTTCAGGGAATTTTGCTCTTAACTCTCTTACTAAGTTGATGCCGTTGTGTTTAATGCATGGAGTTCCAATTTCGAAAATATCAACATAAGGTGCTACTAAAGTAGCTAAGCCAACTGTTGCGTCGAAATCTAGTGAATCTAATGCCATTTGAATTAATGGTTTTGCCATGATATGTGCTCCGAAGGGTTTTATTAATAGTTATAGTTGGTTACATACTTGTTTTGCGGACATAACTGTAAAGTAGAATGGGGACGCATGTCAATGCTATTTGACACAGATCTACAACGCCTTAATCAGCATGTCCGTAAAATGCAGTCAATTATAATATAAAACAATAGATTAATTGTCGATTATTTATTTTCTATATTTTTATTATTTTATTATCGTTATTTTATGGGTAATATGTGACAATCCCTAATCGTATAAATATTAAGAGTTTTTTGCCTTTTAGGCATTTAGCTTGAATAATTCGTAAAAATTATTTGTGGTTGATTCTGCAATATTATCGATTGACACGCTTCTTATAGTGGCTAATTGTTCTGCAACATATTTCACATAAAGTGGATAATTTGGTTTGCCTCTAAATGGAATAGGTGCAAGATAAGGAGAGTCCGTTTCTATTAATATTCTATTGGCGGGCATCTTTTTTGCAACCTCCTTAATAGTATCCGTCTTATTAAAAGTAACAATCCCTGAAAAAGATATGTAAAAGTTCATATCCATTGCCGCTTTTGCAAAATTCCAGTCTTCCGTAAAACAGTGGATAACACCACCTACTTGTTCTGCGTTCTCTTCTTTTAATATTTTTAGAGTATCGACTTTGGCTTCTCTTGTATGAATGATAATTGGTTTGCTTAGAGCTTTAGCTACTTCAATATGATCTCTAAATCGTTGTTTTTGCCATTCAAGGTTTCCTTCACTCCGAAAGTAATCTAATCCAGTTTCACCAATACCAACAACTTTGCTGCTATTAGCAAAATTAATTAGTTCATCTATACTTGGGTTTACTCCTTCTTGAGCATTAGGATGCACTCCAACAGTAACTGAGATGTTTTTATAATCTTCAACTAAACTCAGCATCTTCGGGTAAGTTTCTAGATCGATTGAAATACAGAGGAGATGCTCGATTTGTTTTGCCTTTACATCAAGCATGAAATTATTGAAATCATTTTCATACGGTTTTAGATCAATACGATCAAGATGGCAGTGTGAGTCAATTAACATGTTCTTATATTAAATTATAAATGTTGGTCTTTTAGCTTTAAGTTATTGTCAAAGTGACTTTCTATGCTAGCTTTTGTTTCGCCATTATCTTCTTTCATAAACTGGATACCAATTCCACAAGTTTTCTGATTTTCTGATTTTACAGGTGTTTTCCAGATTACTTTACCTAAAAAGCTTAATTCGGCTAGTTCACCAAATATCTTAAGTCTTACGTTTAATAGTTCACCCATTTTGAAGTTTTGGGTGGTTGGTATCAATATCCCTCCATTGCGTATAAAAGGCATATAAGCAGCATACAATTCGTCTAGGTCTTTAATTATTATTTTTAATGGATCATCTATCGACATAGACATTAATTCTGATGTTGATTGAGTGAATGCCATTTTATTAATATTTCTTCTAGTATGGATTGTTTATTAATTTGCGTGTCAGCTCTTTGTTTGCTTAATAAGACCAAGTCATATAGTTCAAAAATGTCTTTCAGTCTTGTTTTGGTCGCAAGATATATTAATGATTTTTGTAAATCTGGGTTGTGTAAAGTATGTGAGTTTGTTTGGTAATTACATTTAATAATGTCTGTGATCCAAGTAGTTATCCAATTGATTATAGGTGACGATTGAAGCTTATGCCAATTTTCTGCAATAACTATAGGATGTTGCGCTAGTCTTGCGATTTCTAACCACGCGTTAAAACACTCATTGCGCAAAGGTAACATTTCATTGTTACTGAACTCTAGCGCTTGAAATGGTGATCGTTGCGTAATGTGATATAACGATTCTGCCTCAGTTATTGATAGTTTCGGATTTTGAATTATTAACCAATCAATCACTTTTTTCTGATCAGGCTGTGGAATGTTTATCCTTTGGCAACGACTTAGTATAGTTGCAGGTATATTTGATGGGTTATTACTAACTAATATTATGCTCGTTTTTTCGGAGGGTTCTTCTAGGCATTTTAAGAAGGCATTGGCTGACGAGTTATTTAATTGTTCTGCAGGATGAATTATTACAACTCGATGAGTATCAAATTGTCTTTTTAAGGTTAGCTGAGTTAATAAATTGCGGATTTGTCCTATTGCAATGGCTTTTCCAAATTCTTCTGTTGTTATTCTGATGAAATCAGGGTGTGATTCTGCTTCAATTAATATACATGGTGCACAGTTTCCACAATTTATTCCGTTATCATTTGGTTTTAGACAAAGCAAGGAATAGGCGAATTTTTCTGCTAAGTTTAATTTTCCAAGACCATTTGCACCTGAGATGAGCAAGGCTTGAGGAATACGATTTTGATTTTTATATTGGTATAACTGTTGCCACTGATCAAACTGCCAAGGTAGTAATGTCATCGTAGGAAGTTTCCAATCACATTAATTAGTTCGTTTTCTACATCTATAAGGGCCTGATTTGCTTTGATAACTTTAATGCGATTTGGATGTAATTCTGCTTGTAATAAATAGGCGCGTCGGACTTGTTCAAAGAAATTAATTTTTTCTGACTCAAATCTATCTAAATTGCTTCTTAATTTAGCTCTTTCTAAGCCAATTTCTACTGGAGCGTCTAATAATAGAGTTAGATCAGGCCTTAAAATTCCTTGTACTAAATTCTCTAACCATTCGATAGTGCTGTTTTTCATATTTCTGCCTCCGCCTTGATAGGCATAGGTGGCATCTGTAAATCGATCACAAAGTACCCATGTGCCGTTGGCTAATGTGGGTTCTATGACATGTTTAATATGCTGTGCCCGTGCGGCAAAAACCATTAATAACTCAGCATGTTCTGATATGGCCTCACTGTCTTTATCTAATAGTAATTTACGTATTTTCTCAGCTAATGCTGTTCCACCGGGCTCTCGAGTGACACTTACAGGAATGTTATGAAGTTTTAAGTAGTTTTCTATGAAAGCCAAATTGGTCGTTTTCCCAACGCCTTCACCACCTTCTAGTGTGATAAATTTACCACGAGGCATTTTTGCTCCTTTGAAAGTTGTTTACCGCCAAATTATGTTCCGCTAAGGTCGGTGAGAATTGATGTGTACCATCACCTTTAGCTACAAAATATAGATTATTACTCTGATTAGGATGAAGCGCAGCTTTTAGTGCTTCAAGTCCTGGCATAGCTATCGGTGTTGGAGGTAATCCTTTAATGGTATAAGTATTGTATGCAGTTTGGGTTAGTAAATCTTGATGGCTAATATTACCCTTATAGTGTTCTCCCATACCATAAATGACGGTTGGGTCAGTTTGCAATAACATGCCGGATTGGAGTCTGCGAGTAAAAACTCCCGCTATTAATGACCTCTCAGAAGGTTGGGCTGTTTCTTTCTCGATTATTGATGCAAGAATGAGTGCCTCATAAGGCGTTGTTAAAGGTAAATTGGCTGCTTTATTCTGCCATTGTTCTGCAAGTACGCTTTGCATTTTGTCGTATGCTCTTTTAAGTAATTCTTTGTCAGTAGTGTGTTTTTCAAAAAAGTAGGTATCTGGAAATATCAATCCTTCAAGTTTTTGTATTGATGATGTGTCATTATTTTTATTAGAAATAGTACTAAAATTATTTGTATTGTTGCTGATTTCATCGGCTATCTGAGCTATGTTAGATTGTTGGATGGAATGTTCAATGATTAGATTATCATTAATAATTTGTAATATTTCTTTAAAGTTCCGGCCCTCGGGAAATGTGATGCTGTATTGCTTTCTTTTTCCGTAGGTTAAATGATCCAATACTTGAGGTAGAGTCATGCCTGGTGTTAATTCAAACTCTCCGGTTTTAATTTTCTGGGCGACTTTCTTTTGAAGGGCTAAAGATTTAAACCAGATGGGTTTAAAAGTTACATGGTTGGTAAGGAGTTTATTGGTTATTTGATCGAATGACTCCCCTTTATGTATTTCTATAGTGACTGTATTGCCAAAAACTACTGGTGATATTAGTGATCTTTGAAACTCTATCCAGGCCCAAATGAATAGAAAAATTAAGCTGATTGGCGAGAAATAGACAACTTTAAGAATTATTGATGATGTCTTTTTGTTCATATTCAGAGAGCAAATATTGTAATTTCCTTGTCATCATTCCAATGCCAAACCGCGTCGTGTTTATTGAATTGATAGGCCAAATCCCAATGATTGAATTGCATAAAAAAGCTTCGTCAGCAGTCAATAGGTCGTATTCTTTGTAATCTCTTACAGTTAAAGAGTAACCATGAGCAATAGCTAATTCCATAATAATCCCCCTCATAATACCAGCGACACCAGAATAAAGTAGAGGTGAGGTGAAGATCATATTATTTTTGACATAGAAAAGGTTGGTCATTGTTCCTTCAATAATGTGGCCATTCAGGTCTTGCATAATGCCTTCTTGAATATTTATGTCTGACCATTCCGCTCTCGCTAAAACTTGTTCAAGCCTATTTAGATGTTTAATACCGCTAAGGGATGGGCTTAGACCAAGTCTTGTTTCGCAGAATCGTGCCGTAACACCCTGTTCTTTATATGATGTAGCATAGCTGGGAAAAGGATGAATGCTTAAAATTCTATTTGGCTTTATGGCTTCAGGTTGGCGATAGCCCCGGCCTCCTGTACCTCGAGTAACAATAATTTTGAGTATGGCATTGTCTAAATCTTTAGCAAGTGAAAATGTTTCACTATTAAGCAATTTAGAACATGGGGTTGGGATTTGGAGTTTAAGACAGGAATTATGAAGTCTTTCTAGATGTCTTTCAAAAAAACAGGGAATTCCTTTTTTAATAGCGATGGTTTCAAATAAACCATCGCCGTATTGAAAGCCCCTATCTGATAATTCAATCAGCTCCTGAATTGAACCATTTACCAAGGCCATGATTTTCTAGGAGTTTATTAAAGTTTTATTGATAGCGTTTAAAAATTAAAGTTCCATTGGTGCCGCCAAATCCAAAGGAGTTTGACATTGCCACTTCAATTTTCATATTTCTTGCTATTTTTGGTACGTAGTCCAGATCACATTCTGGGTCAGGGTTATCCAAGTTAATAGTTGGAGGTGCAATTTGTTCTTTAATGCTTAAGGCTGAAATAACGGCTTCAATTCCACCTGCTGCTCCAAGCATGTGACCAATCATTGATTTTGTAGAACTAATAGCGACTTTATAAGCATGATCGCCTAATGCGGCTTTCATTGCTTGTGTCTCACCCACATCGCCAGCAGGTGTTGAAGTGCCGTGAGCATTTATATAGTCTACATCTTCTTTATTTAGTCCGGCATCTTTAAGAGCGTTTCTCATGCATCGAGCAGCGCCTTCGCCCCCTTCAGAAGGTGTTGTAATGTGGTAAGCATCACCACTCATGCCATAACCTACTAATTCAGCATAAATTTTTGCACCGCGAGCTTTTGCGTGTTCGAGTTCTTCCAGTACTACAACGCCAGCTCCATCACTTAATACAAAGCCATCACGATCTTTATCCCATGGGCGACTGGCTCTTTGTGGGTCATCATTGCGACGAGACAGCGCTTTAGCCGAAGCAAAGCCACCCATCGCAGTCGGAGATGTTGTACAGCGTTCCGCTCCACCTGCTATCATGACGTCTGCGTCGCCGTAGGAAATCAAGCGCGCGGCATCACCAATATTGTGGGTGCCTGTTGCACAAGCAGTGACAATAGCAAAGTTGGGTCCTTTCAGACCATATTTAATCGAAAGGTTGCCAGAAATCATGTTAATAATGTTACCTGGTACAAAGAATGGAGATATTCTTCGTGGACCACCTTTTTCATAGGTGGCGTAGCATTCTTCAATACCTGTAATACCGCCTATACCCGCTCCAATGGCTACGCCAATTCGTTCTGCGTTCGCTTCTGTTACTTCAATACCAGAATCCTCAAAAGCTTGGCAACCTGCAGCAAGACCGTAGTGGACAAAACCATCCATACGTTTAGCGTCTTTTTCAGGTATGTATTGGGATATATCAAGATTTCTTATCACTCCGCCAAATGTAGTGGCAAAAGGGGATATATCAAAAGAATCAATTGGACTTATGCCGCTTTTGGCATTGATAATGCCATTCCATGTTTCAGCGACGGTGTTAGCTAAGCATGTAACAGCACCCAATCCAGTTATTACAACTCGACGTTTACTCAATGTAATGTACCGTAAGAAAGGTGAAGATGAGGGTAACTAAAGTCTGTGGTATATACCATAACAAACTGTGTTTTTGTTTTGGAACAGGCTAGTTTTAATGTCAAATTAGTGGATGAGTATGCCTCATCCACTTAAAATCAGTTTTACGCGTTTTTATTTACGTAATCGATGGCTTGCTGAACAGTAGTGATTTTTTCAGCTTCATCATCAGGAATTTCGCATTCGAATTCTTCTTCAAGAGCCATAACGAGTTCAACTGTATCCAGAGAATCGGCACCAAGATCGTCAACAAATGAAGCATCATTAGCGATGTCTTCTTTTACACCTAGTTGCTCTGCAACAATTTTTTTAACTCGTTCTTCAATGTTACTCATAATTTTTTTCCTCAAACAACGTAAGTCTATAATTTTCTGACTTAAATTGATATTGTTATTAGTTTTTACTGAAACCGCGTGTCTAGTAAATTTAGACAGCGTGGCAATTATACTTAATATTACGACAAAGTCACCATATTAAGGCATAAACATGCCGCCATTGACATGTAAAGTCTCGCCTGTAATATAACTTGCACCGGGTGAAGCAAGAAATCCAACGGCATGAGCAATTTCTTTAGCATCGCCTAATCTGTTGAGTGGGATAGATGCTAATAGATTGTTTTTAATATCATCATTAAGCTCCTTAGTCATATCAGTGTCGATAAAACCGGGTGCAACAGTGTTAATGGTGATATTACGTGAGCCGACTTCTTTGGCCATTGATTTTGCGAATCCAACCATGCCTGCTTTGGCTGCTGCATAGTTAGCTTGGCCCGCATTTCCTGTAGATCCAACTACTGAAGAAATATTAATAATGCGGCCGTATTTAGCTTTCATCATGCCACGTAGCACTGCTTTACTCATTCTAAATACAGATGTTAAGTTGGTGTTGATAATATCATCCCACTCTTCATCTTTCATGCGCATTAACAAGTTATCTCTGGTTATCCCGGCGTTATTGACTAATACAGCGGGTGCACCAAATTCATCATTAATTGTTTTGAGTACTTCTTCAATCGATTCGGCATTAGATACATCTAATTTAAAGCCTTTGCCGCTGTCGCCTAAATAAAATGAAATAGCCTCTGCGCCAGCATCAGAAGTTGCTGTACCGAGTACAAAAAAACCATCTTCAGCTAATTTTTCGGCAATTGCTTTACCAATGCCACGACTTGCGCCGGTTACTAAAGCTATTTGTTTAGTCATTGAGTTGCTCCAATAGCGTATTTATTGTTTCTGAATTATAGATAGAGAAATGCTCGGCGTCTTTAGCGATCCGCTTGTTAAGACCAATAAGAACTTTTCCAGGACCACATTCAACAAAACGCGTAACACCCTGTTCGTGCATGTGATTGATGCTATCAACCCAACGAACGGGTTTAAAAAGTTGTTCTTTTAGAATGTTACAAATGGCATCAGGTGTATCGTGTGAAGCAACGTCTACATTGTGAACCAGTTTAATCGTAGGCGTTACAATCTCAATTTCATTTAGATAGGCATCTAGTTTATCGGCCGCGGATTGCATCAAGGCACAATGAGAGGGCACGCTAACGGGTAATAAAAGAGCGCGTTTGGCACCGGCTTCTTTTGCTCTAGACATAGCTCTTTCAACAGCGGTTTTATTGCCTGCAATAACGACTTGTCCAGGGGAATTAAAATTGACTGCTGAGACAATTTCTTTTTCAGCGGCTTGCGCGCAAATATCTATAATTATTTGATCTTCAAGCCCTAAGATAGCTGCCATAGCGCCCACTCCAGGCGGAACGGCTTCTTGCATTAAGCGACCACGGGCAGCAACTAATTTTATGCCGTCTTCAAACGTTAAAGCGCCGGAACAAACTAGCGCGGTATATTCGCCTAAGCTGTGTCCTGCCATCCAGGTGGGTTGAATAGGGCTTTGTTTGCGCCAAATATCCCATACTGCAAAGCCAGCGGCTAACATAGCTGGTTGCGTATTTTGTGTTTGGTTTAGTTCTTCATCAGGGCCTTGAGTTATTAAAGACCACAAGTTCAAACTTAAAACATCAGAGGCTCTTTCAAACGTGTATTTTACTTCTGGGTGACTAGAGGTTAATTCTGCCAGCATGCCGACTGACTGGGAGCCTTGTCCAGGAAAGACAAATGCTAAATTATCGATGTGTGTGCTCATGTTACTGTATTATTTTTTATTAATATTTAATAAGAGCCGAGCCCCAAGTAAAGCCAGCACCAAAGGCTTCAAGGAGCACGACTTGTCCACGCTTAATTCTTCCATCTCGCACTGCTTCATTAAAAGCTAATAATACCGATGCAGAAGAAGTGTTACCTTGATTTTCAAGGGTAACCACGACTTGATCCATAGACATTTTTAATTTTTTGGCGGTTGCCATGATAATTCTAATATTGGCTTGATGCGGCACTAGCCAATCAATTTCTTCTTTAGCCATGTTATTGGCTTCAAGTGTTTCATCAACAATTCGGCCTAGAGTATTAACGGCTACTTTGAAAACTTCATTGCCACGCATATTGATAAAGCCGATTTCTTCATTCTGTATGTCGGCGTTTGATAGTTGGGGATTGCGGCAATACAAAAGCTCTTCAAACTCACCATCAGCATGAATATGGGTTGATAAGACACCTGCTTCATCAGATGAACCTATTAATAAAGCCCCTGCGCCATCTCCAAATAAGATACACGTGCCACGGTCTGTCCAATCTACAATGCGTGAGCAAATTTCAGTACCAACAATAAGGGCCTTTTTCGCGGCGCCTGATTTAATAAATTGATCAGCAATACTAAGTGCATAAATAGAACCAGAGCAAGCGGCTTGAACATCAAAGGCAGCTGCATTTTTATTGCCTAGTCGTTGTTGTAATAAACAAGCGGTGCTGGGATAAACATATTCGGGTGTGCCAGTGGCAACGATAATTAAATCAATGTCATTGGGGTCGCAGTTAGCAACTTCTAATGCTTGTCTTGCCGCAATTTCAGCCATGCTTGCGGCTGATTCATTAGGAGCAGCAATGCGTCGGCTTTTTATACCCGTGCGTTCAAAAATCCAGCTATCTGAAGTGTCAACGGTTTGTGATATTTGTTCATTGGTGCGAATCTCGGCGGGCAAGTATCCGCCAGTGCCCAGAACTTTTGAATAACGAATCATCTGATGTCTCTAAGAGCTAAGGTTTTTTCTACTTGCTCACTTATTTTTTTTATAACATCTTGTTGCGCTTCAACTATGGCTAATTGAATTGCCGTTTTAAATGCAAGACTATCTGCGCCACCGTGACTTTTGATGACCAAGCCTTTAAGGCCTAGAAAACTAGCGCCATTATATAAGCGTGGATCAATGCGTTGCTTAAAGGATTTAAGTACAGGATAAGCAATGATCGCCACCATCTTTGTAAAAATGTTTCTACTAAACGCTTCTTTAAGCGCGGTACCTATCATTTTTGCAGCACCTTCAATTGACTTAAGCGCAACATTGCCTACAAACCCGTCGGTGACAATTAGGTCCACTTTAATAGGGCCGGCATTTAAAGAATTACCTTCTACATAGCCGATATAGTTTAAGGAGGATGATTCTAATAGTTTTGCGGCGGCTTTAACCTGCTCATTCCCTTTGGTGTCTTCTTCGCCAATATTTAAGAGGCCTACTTTGGGGTTTTCTATTCCTTCAACAGCTTTAACGAGTTCGTTGCCCATAATGGCAAATTGAAATAGGTGTTCCGCAGAGCAATCAACATTAGCGCCTAGATCAAGTACATGCGTATGGCCGTGAATAGAAGGTAAAGTTGAAATGATAGCGGGGCGATCTATACCTGGAATCATTTTCAAAACAAATCGAGCTGTTGCCATTAATGCGCCGGTGTTACCTGCGCTCACACATGCATCTGCTTGGCCTTCTTTGACCAAATTAATGGCTACCCGCATAGAAGAGTCTTTTTTGTTTTTTAAAGCTTTAGAGGGTGATTCATCCATTTCAACACTTTGCGAAGCATGGTGAATAGAGAGTCTATCTTGATAAGGACCTAATCCATTTGGCAAGAGGCCTTTTATGATTAGTTCATCTCCAACTAAGATTAATTTTAAGTTTGGATTGTGTTTTAGACAGTCCAGAGAAGCTGGAATAGTGACTTGAGGACCTTGATCCCCGCCCATTGCGTCAATTGAAATTGTTAAACTCACGCTGATGAACAACTCCGAGGTTATTGAAGGGCGCCGAGCCCTTTGGGTGGGTTCGGCATGGGGTCATCTCAGAACGAAAGGTTATTATTCGTCTGCAGTAGTCACTATTTGGCGACCTTTGAAAAAGCCACCTGGGGTAACGTGATGACGCAAGTGCATTTCACCTGTTATAGCATCTTGAGATAATGCTTTTGATGTTAACGCGTCATGTGAACGACGTTGACCGCGTCTTGAGCGCGTTACTTTACTTTTTTGTACAGCCATTATGAATCTCCAGTTTTTTTAAGTTTGGCTAAAATTGCAAAAGGGTTTTCACGTGAAGGAATTTCTTCATTCACTACTTGTTCGTCTATGTTTGTGTTAATTTCCACTGCAAAACATTCATGTTCATGCTTAGGGAACGCAGGCAATGTAAGAAGTATTTCATCCTCAATAATGCTCTTAAGAAGAATTTTTTCTTCTTCAATCATGAGTGGTTCTAATTCTTCTGGAAGTCTATTGGCTTGTTCAATTGTGGTAACAATGCCTAATTTGATGGTTTCATCAAAAGACCACTCTACTGCTTCTAGGCAATTTTGGCACTGTAAATGCAGTATTGCCTTAATACGCCCTTCAACTTTGGGTACTCTACCTTCACGACTAAAATAAAGATCAACATCGACTGATCCTGAGTCGCCCACAAGCATCGTGGTTAAACGATCCAAGTGGCTTATAGGTACTTGTCCCTTTAATTCTCCCCGAGTATCAGCTAGGTGAGTAGGATCTATAGTTTCGGGTAGTCTGCTTAACATAACTGACAAATAATATAGAGAAATACTAAAATCGTCAAATTCTAAATAAAATTCTACAGAAAATCTTATTAAAGCTTTAGATATGAGGTTAATATCTTTTAAATATAACTAAGTAAACTTTTTATACACAACAATAGATTTATGACTGGAACAAAACAAACGCTGGGTTTTATTGGTATTGGTTTAATGGGTAAGCCTATGGTGTATCGCTTATTAAGCGCTGGTTTTAAGGTTAACGTATGGAATCGTAGCCCTGAGAAAATTATAGATGTGACTAGTGCTGGAGCTAAAGCTTATGATGCTATAGAACAATTAGTCGCAGCTTCAGATGTTATCATCCTATGTTTAAAAGATACCGAAGTTGTTGAAGATATTGTGCTTAAGCATGTTTTTGGCAGTGGCAGAGCAGGGCAGTTATTGATAGATCTCTCCAGTATTGATCCACAAAAAACCCGAAATTTAGCAATGACTCTCTATGAAAACTGTGGCATGGCGTGGGTAGATGCGCCGGTGTCCGGTGGTGTGTATGGGGCAGAACTAGGTTGTTTAGCAATTATGGCTGGTGGTGCGGAAAAGGATATTACGATTGCTAGATGCGTCTTGGCTCCACTTTATAAGCAATTAACGCATATGGGTGATGTTGGCTGTGGACAGATTACTAAAATATGTAATCAGATGATCGTCAGTTGTAATGTGATGGTGATTGCAGAAATGATTGCTTTAGCTAAGTCAGTCGGAGTTAATGCAGAGAAAATAGCCGAGGCTTTAGCGGGCGGCTTCGCAGATTCAAAACCCCTGCAAATACTGGTCCCAGAAATGGCTACAGAGACCTTTGAGCCGATTAAGTGGCGTGTTCAAACATTGCTAAAAGATTTAAAGATGGCTCAGGTCTTGGCTGAAAAACAAGGTAATCCGATTCCTATGTCTGATTTAGCGGCTGAATTAATGCAATTACATGCTTCAAATGGTTATGCGATGCAAGATCCATCCACATTGATTAAGCTGTTTGGGTTAAATAATGCTTAAATTTACTGCTAATATAAGTATGTTATTTACAGAGGTCGATTTAATTGATCGATTTGCGATGGCTAAAAAAGCGGGATTTAGTGCGGTAGAAATGCAATTCCCCTACGGTCTTTCTACAGAGAAAATTAAAACGCTTTTGGATGACAATCAATTAAATTTAGTGCTCTTTAATGTAGATGCAGGTGATTTGCTACAGGGTGGAGAGGGGCTTGCGGCTGTGCCAGAAAAACAAACTCAATTTCATTTAGCAGTGGCGCAAGCATTAAGTTATGCGCAAATATTAGAACCTGAAGTGATTAATGTTTTGCCGGGTCGTTGTTACGATTTATCTCGAGAATCTGAATATCTAACAACATTTAAAGAAAACTTGGCTTATGCTGTTGATGTCTTTACGCCTTTAGGTATAAAGATAGTTTTCGAAGCGATTAATATTCATGACATGCCTGGTTTTATTATTAACACGAGTGAAGATGTGTTGAAAATATTGTCTGAGTTATCGCTGGATAATCTATATGCTCAGTACGATATTTATCATAGGACCCGAATGGGTGAATGTGTTGTTGACTTTATCCGTGAGCATGTTGATAAGATAGGCCATATCCAATTTGCTGATTGCCCGGGTAGGCATCAGCCTGGCACCGGATTAATTGATTATAAGCAAATTTTTTCAATCATAGATGCTTCTGCCTACTCTGGTTGGGTAGGCGCGGAATATAAGCCATTGGGAGATACGCAAAATAGTTTGGATTGGTTGCAGTAAATTATTTTGTACTTGATTTAAGGTTCGCTTAAGACTTGTAATTTAGAATCTAACCTAAGTTAATAAAAAAGGGTTTGGTTTATGAGTAAGCTGTCGTTAGCAGTAATTGTTATTGCAAGCAGTTATTTTTTTAATCTTGTAGGTGTTGTAGAAGCAGCTCCACGTCATGCTAAACAAATGCATGAGAATAAAAATCATCAAAAAGCAAATAAGCCGATGACGGCTTCTTGGTATGGCGCTCAATTCCACGGTAAAAAAACAGCGAGTGGCGAAGTTTTCAATATGTATGAGATGACGGCTGCTCATAAATCATTGCCATTATCATCTTATGTTGAAGTAACTAATCTTAAAAATCATCGCTCTATCGTAGTACGCATCAATGACCGTGGTCCTTTCCACTCGTCGAGATCTATGGATTTATCTTTAGCAGCAGCTAAAGAGTTAGGTATGAATGGCACTACACCCATAGATATAACGCCTGTTGCTTACAATCCATTATCTACACAAGCAAATCGTAATAAACTAAATAAACGCGGTTAATTTTTATTCCCCATAGTTTCACTATTTAGAATAAAATTCTCATAGCACCTGATGGTGTTTTCTTTGGTAAGTATATGATTCTAATCTTACCTGTCTGATATTTATTTTATAAAATCCTTTAGCTATCCTTCATTAAAGCCATTAAGTTTGCCGAAAGGCATCTAAATTGCTGTTATAGTGACCCATTTTTTACCAAGATATAGATAAGGTTATAGTGATGAATTTAGGTTATACACTATCCGGGTTAGCCGTAGGATTACTAGTGGGTATTACTGGCGTGGGCGGTGGTTCTTTAATGACACCATTGCTAGTTTTTTTATTTGGCTTTAATCCAGCAGTTGCTGTAGGCACCGATCTTTTGTTTGCGTCTATTACAAAAGTTGGCGGTGTATGGGTCCATCACGGAAAGCATGGGTCTGTTGATTGGAAAATTGTTGGCTGGATGGCTGTAGGTAGCCTTCCTGTCGCTATTGCGACATTATTTGTCCTGAAATATTTTATGTCTGTGGGTAAGGAAACCACAGGGGTAATAACTTATACTCTGGGTATCGCACTTATCCTGACGGCCTTCGCATTATTAGTTCGTAGTGTTTTATTAAGCAAAGCAAAAAATCAAAGAACCATGGATGATGCAGAAAGTAATCTTCAGAATTCAGCGCGGTTTAAGCATTTACAAATACCCGTCACCATACTTATTGGGGCTGTTTTAGGGGTTTTAGTTACGCTTTCTTCTGTAGGTGCAGGGGCTTTGGGTACTGTTGCTTTATTGTTTCTTTATCCTCGGATGACGACCTTAAAAATAGTAGGAACTGATTTAGCTCATGCAATTCCTTTGACGGCAATTGCGGGTATCGGTCATCTGAGTTTAGGCAATGTTGATTTAGTGCTATTGGGTAGTCTCTTGGTTGGTTCTTTGCCGGGCATTTGGATTGGTAGTCATTTAAGCGCAAAAATCCCCGAGAAATATTTACGACCTTTTTTGGCACTCATTTTGTTACTTATTGGTTTGAAGTTCGTGCTTCACTAAGGATTTTTTAAGATTTTCACAAAAATATAGTGTGGTTTTTAAAGTTTTAAAATTCAATAGATTAGAGGTTTTATTTTTTAATTTTGAAAACAATTATAAGTTTTTTTATTTATAGCTTTGACATTGCCTACTAAGTCATGATAAAAATTACAACATTGCTAGAGCATTTTTTGGCAATCAATTCATAATTTATTTTTGAATTGCTCTTTTGAGGAAAAGAGAATAATAATTATTAATAACAATAGAGGATTTTAAAATGGCTGAAGAACAAGAAAAAGACAATACATGGGTAATCGTTGGTGTATCTATCGCTGCAATCGTACTTTTAGTTGTTTTGTTGAAAAAAGACGAAACTAAACATTTAGAAAGTGGTGCAGTTGCTCAGCTTCAAACTGAAACTTTCACTAAAATAGATAAAAGAAAAACATCTAATAACAGCTCTGCAGAACAAATCTCAGGCAAATAAGTTATTAGACTTCCCTCGCCACTGTGTGGCGGGGGGAGTTTTTTTAGTCATCCTCGCAGTATTTCAAGCCGTAATTTTCAAATTTAATTCTCTACCCTCTCTTATCAATTTAATTAAAAAAATTGTAAGCTAAAGAAATAATCAATAAAAATTATTCTAGATTTTAAGTAGATTTGATTAGATATCAATTCTTATATGCAGGTGACATATTGTCTTAGGAACCTGACATCATTTGACGCCAGGTTTAGTTGAATTGCTTTTGTTGAATAGTTTTACTGAACAATTGCTTCATTAATATTATTGATTAGCGACTTTAATTAGCCACCCTGTTTTGTCCTCACAACCTAAAATAGCCTTCGCGCTGACATCAAGTCTTACAAATTCACCGTTTAAAGAAGCTGGAAGTTTCGCTTTAATTTTATGAAATGTACTTGTGCTTTCGGTAGTGAATGCTAAAGGTGCTTTTTTTGCGGTTAATTTAATGGTGGTTGGATCTACCCAAGCAGATACTTTAATAATGAACTCTGCTTCTGCAGGTGTTTCTATATTGCTAGGGGCTTTATATTCAGGGAGATTGAAATCTGTAAAGCGGGGTTTTTTACACATTTTTTCTGATTCTTCTGGGCTATATGCTGATGCGGCGCCAATATTTAAAAGGATTGCCATGCATAAGGTAGATTTAACTATTTTTATTATTTTCATATTAATTCCTCAATTAATAAATGGTTTTCTCTCGTTGGAATAACCCACTATTCCACTAGGTCACTTTAGTTTTTTTTCGATTTAAATTCAAGTATTTCTATTCTTTATACTGACAGAGAAATAACCCCCGCTCTGCTTTCTGTATATCTTTCACAAAAAGGCATGATGCTTGTACAATATCCACAGTTTAAATTTTGAAGAGAGCATGACTTTGAGCGACAAAAACCAAGAAAGCTTAAATTATAAAAGTGCTGGCGTAGATATTGCGGCAGGAAATGCATTAGTTGAGCGAATTAAGCCAATAGCGGCTAGAACTCGTACACCAGGTGTTATGGCGGGGTTAGGTGGTTTTGGTTCGATGTTCGAACTACCGTTAGATCGTTATAAAAATCCAATTTTAGTGTCAGGTACCGATGGCGTAGGTACGAAGCTCAAATTAGCGATTGATTTAGGTATTCATGATTCCGTGGGTATTGATTTAGTTGCAATGTGTGTCAATGATATTATCGTTCAAGGTGCTGAGCCTTTATTCTTCTTAGATTATTTTGCTACCGGTAAATTAGACGTAGAAACGGCTGCTTCAGTTATAAAGGGTATTGGGCAGGGTTGTGAATTAGCTGGCGCTGCTTTAGTTGGCGGCGAAACTGCGGAAATGCCCGGTATGTATCCGGATGGTGAATATGATTTGGCTGGTTTTTGTGTTGGTATCGTCGAAAAAAGTAAAGTATTGGATGGGGCTAAAGTTAGCATAGGTGATAAGTTGATTGGTATTGCCTCATCTGGCCCACATTCGAATGGCTACTCTTTGATTAGAAAAATTATTGCACATAGCGGCTCGTCACTCGATGATTCATTTGGTGATAAGACGTTAGGAGAGGCGTTATTAGAGCCAACTCGTATCTATGTAAAATCGCTATTAACTTTATTAGATAAAGTACCTGTGCACGCCTTTGCACATATTACAGGTGGCGGATTAACAGAAAATTTACCTCGTGTTTTACCCAATGGTATTCAAGCAAATATTGATCTTTCTTCTTGGGCATTGCCAGATGTTTTTGTGTGGTTAAAAGAGCAAGGTAACGTGGCATTGGCAGATATGTTGATCACTTTTAATTGTGGTATAGGCATGATTGTTTGTGTTGCTCCAGAAGACGAGCAGGCAACAATTGATAGTTTAAAATCTTCAGGTGAATCGGCCTTCGTTATTGGCGAATTAGTGGCCTCTGAAGGCAAACCTGAAGTGAATTATATTTAGTCTTTTTGATTAAATGGATTCGCTTCCTCATAAGCTTTATAAAGTCGCTCAAATTAGAGAGTTTGAGCGATCTGCTATAGAGGATTATGGTATTTCTAGTTTTGAATTGATGCGCTTAGCAGGCGCGGAAGTTTTCCAATCTCTACGGCAACAATGGCCAAATGCTACGTCTATCGTTATATTTTGTGGGTCGGGCAATAATGCAGGTGATGGCTATGTTGTAGCGAGTCTTGCTTTGCAGGCCAATTTAACGGTAACCGTTTATAGTCTAGTTGATCCTGACTGCTTAGCTGATGATGCCTTAATAGCTTATCAGCTCTATCAAAATCAATTCGGTGTTGTTATCCCTTTTGAAGATCAATCTATTGATGATGTAGATCTTATTGTTGATGCTCTACTGGGGACAGGCTTAAATCGACCTGTCACTGGGCTTTTTGAGCGGGCTATTAATAAGATTAATCTCTCACCTTCATCTGTTGTTTCAGTTGATAGCCCTTCGGGTTTGAATGCAGATACGGGTACAGTCATGGGGTGTGCTGTAAAAGCCCATGCAACGGTTACTTTTATTGCGCTAAAGCAGGGGCTTTTTACTGGCCAAGCGGCAGAGTATTGTGGGGACATTATTTACAGCTCATTAAAGATACCTGATGTTGTTTTAAAGAGCTCGTTACCCTCTAGTACTCGGGTCTACAAAAAATCATGGCAACCAAGAAATCGTTGTGCTCATAAAGGGTCTTATGGACATGTGCTTATTATTGGGGGTGATGTCGGTTATTCTGGTGCTGTTAAGTTAGCTGGGGAAGCAGCATTACGCATAGGGGCTGGTTTAGTTTCAATAGCCACTCATAACACGCATGCGGCCTTTCTGAATGTAAATAGGCCCGAATTAATGTGTCATGGAGTTTCTAATATCCAAGATTTATCGTTATTAATTGATAAGGCAACGGTTGTCGTTATTGGACCTGGTTTAGGTCAAAGTTTATGGGCAAAAGCCTTATTCGATTTCACATTAACCATTAATAAACCTTTAATTATTGATGCGGATGCTTTAAATCTTTTAGCAAAGTCCCAGAAAAGTAACTCAAACTGGGTTTTAACCCCTCATCCTGGTGAGGCCGCTCGTTTATTAAATTTCACAACTGCAGATATTCAGCACGATAGATATACCGCTGCATTGTCACTTCAATCTAAGTATAAAGGCGTTGTAGTTCTTAAAGGCGCGGGTACTTTAATCGCTTCAGATCATGAATGTATAGTCTCTTCAACAGGAAACCCAGGAATGGCCACAGGAGGCATGGGCGACGTATTGGCAGGTCTGATAGCTGGATTGGTTGCGCAAGGTGAATCCTTGATAGATGCTGCTCAACATGGTGTTTATGGCCATGGTTACGCTGCTGATAGGGCGGTGGAATACAATGGAGAAAGAGGCTTGTTAGCTACTGATTTAATGCCTTATCTAAGAAACTGGGTAAATAATATTTAATGCAGATCTATTTAGACAGCATGGAGCAAACAGAAAAGTTTGGCGCAGATCTCTTTAATAAGTTGTCTGGCAAAGTGCTTATATTTTTGGAGGGCGATTTAGGGGTTGGTAAAACAACATTAGTGCGTGGTTTTTTAAGGGCCGCTGGTTATAGGGGTATCGTTAAAAGCCCTACGTATAATTTAGTTGAGGAATATTGTGTCGATGAGCTAAAAATATTTCATTTCGATTTGTATAGACTCACTGACCCAGAAGAATTGGAGTGGATAGGAATAAGGGATTATTTCGATCAGGATGCGATATGTTTTATTGAATGGCCTGATAAAGGTAAAGGCTTTTTGCCGGCACCTGATAAAGTTATCAGGTTAGCCGTTAAGAATAGCGGTCGAGAGCTTCGTTTCGATTAATTTGTTTTTTAGAGTTGAATTATGCGTGTTCGGATAAAAGTATTATTGTTTTTAGTATTGCATTTAGTGTCTGTATGCATAAGTGCAAAACAGATTGGTGTTAAATCTTTAGCTTTTTTAACGACGGAAAATCAGAACAAATTAATCTTTGATCTAACCGAGTCGGCAAAACACCGGGTGTACGTTACAGATAAGCCAGCTCGTTTAGTGATTGATATTAATAATGCCCAATTAGCCAAATCCATTAGTCACCCCAATCTAATAAATCCACTATTTGCACGCGTAACTACCTTAACAGTAAATGATACTGATTTAAGAGTAATGATTGATTTGAAGGCCGCTGTTAACGCTAAAGAGTTCAGTTTAAAATCTAATAATGTAGCTAATCAATTGATAGTTGAATTAAACTCAAAGAGTACGACTAAGTTAGATAAATCATCGAACCTGAGTTTTGATAAAGAGAAAAAAAATCAACGCCCCCCTTTTATTATAGCTATAGATTCTGGACACGGAGGAAATGATCCAGGTGCGCGTGGCGTTGCAGGAACAGAAGAGAAGGATGTTACTTTTCAAATCTCCAAAAAACTTGAGGCATTTGTTAATGCTCAACAAGGTATGCGGGCGGTCATGGTGCGAACAGGTGATTACTATGTTGGGCTACGGGAGCGTATGAAAATTGCTCGAGAAGCTAAGGCAGAATTATTTATTTCAATACATGCTGATGCTGTTCAAGATACCCTTATTAGGGGAGCATCAGTTTATACCCTATCGACGAATGGTGCTTCAAGTGAGGCGGCTCGTTGGTTGGCGGATTCAGAAAATGCCTCAGATATGGTTGGAGTGAGTCTTCATGATAAAGAAGATGATTTAGCCTCTACTTTATTTGATTTGACGCAAAAAGATACTCGTGAAGAAAGTGTAGTGCTTGCAAATCAAGTTTTAAAAAGTTTTATAAATATTTCTCCCCTACATAAAGATACCGTACAAAAAGCCGGATTTATGGTGCTGAAATCGCCAGATATCCCTTCAATATTAGTAGAAACCGCTTTTATTTCAAACCCATCAGAAGAACAAAATTTATTAAGTCAGACATTTCAAACAAAAATAGCAAAAGCTATATTTAAAGGTCTATATGCCTATTTTGAAAAAATGAATAAAGGAAATAATCGCTTAGCAGGGGGGTGATTTATAGTCGAATTATGGGTTGGTTTGTCTTTTCTAGGCTCTAGATAATCCTATACTTGGAGCAGTTAACACCTTGTTTACTCTAAACCGGCTCTGTTTAGAGCAGATCACTACCGAGTCACGTCAAACCACCCTCTGTTTATAACAGATGGTGCGCGTTTATCGTAAACCTGCACCGTTTAAAATAAATCAGATCTTGTTTGCTCTAAACGCGCTCCATTTCAAATAGACAAGGCCTTGTTAGCCCCTAACTAGATCTTGTCTTTCGCAGATGCGCACAATTCAACCGAGAAAAACTTTATTTTGCTTAAGCCGTGCTTACTTTATAGAGGATCTTTGATATCGTGCGCCACAACCTTTTTTCTGAGTTATTTTAAATATGTGTCCTTGTGATTGTAGCTATATCAGTCTGTTTAGTTGAACTATAAAATTCATTAATTAGGATTAAGTTTGTGCGGTTTTATTGTAAAGATGTGCTTTGAGTGTGATAGCATTTAACTTACCTTGCTGTTTAAGGTAAACAAGAACAATTATAAAAATAATTATGAGGAGAATAACAATGAAAATTAAAATAATAGTGGTATCAGGTTTATTAATTTTAGGTTTATTAACGGCTTGTGATAAAGCCGCAGAACAAACTGCAGAAAATAAGGCACCAGAAACAACCGTTACAACTGAGGCGCCTGTGGCAGCTCCAGCAGCTGAGACTACTCCAAGTGCACCAGCAACTGAAGCTGTTACTGCTCCAGCAACAACTAATTAAAACACCCTTTATTGACGCCCGATTCTATATCGGGCGTTTTTGTTTGTTAGTGTGAGCATAAAGCGGTTTGTTTTAATCATCTCTTAAAATATCACTTATTATTTGAACCCAACCAGTAAGACTAAGCAGATTTAGATATTTGAGTGTAATCCATTTTATTTTGAGCCTTAATGTTAAATTTTAAAAATATTGCCTTGCGTCGCGGCGTTAGGGTGCTGTTTTCTAACTCGTCTTTTACTATTCACAAAGGTCAAAAAGTTGGATTTACGGGCGCCAATGGCGCTGGAAAATCTAGTTTATTTGCGCTTGTTAAAAATGAAATGCATTTAGATGAAGGTGATTTTTCTATGCCGCCTAATCTTGAGATTGCTCATGTGGCACAAGAAACTCCAGCCGTTGCTTGTTCTGCAATCGATTACGTTATTGATGGTGATCGAGAATATCGTCGTTTACAAGAGCAATTAAGACAAGCTGAGTTGGTGGATGATGGTTTAAAACAAGCTGAATATCATGCGGCATTAGATATTATTGGTGGCTATACAGCACAAGCGCGTGCTTCACGTTTGATGAATGGCTTGGGGTTTAGTGCTGAACAAGAACATAACACAGTGGCGTCATTTTCGGGTGGTTGGAGAATGCGACTTAATTTAGCACAAGCGTTAATGTGCCGATCTGATGTGCTTTTATTGGATGAGCCAACTAACCATTTAGATTTAGATGCTGTCATTTGGTTACAAGACTGGTTATGTAAGTACCCCGGTACATTAATGTTGATATCACATGATAGGGATTTTCTAGATACTATTACTGATCATATTGTGCATATAGAGCAGGGAAAAGCAGAGATTTATACGGGTAATTATTCAGCTTTTGAGCGTATGCGTGCAGAAAAGTTAGCCCAACAGCAATCTGCTTATTTAAAACAACAGCGTGAAATGGCGCATATTCAAAGCTTTGTTGATCGTTTTAAAGCTCAAGCAACTAAAGCTAGGCAGGCTCAAAGTCGAATTAAGGCGCTTGAGAGGATGGAGTTAATTGCAATGGCGCATGTGGATTCCCCCTTTGATTTTAGTTTTGCTAAGCCAGATAAGATGCCCAATCCTCTGTTGTCGTTAGATAAAACAGATATTGGATATGGTTCAACGTGCATACTTAAAAGTGCTGGGTTATCTATTTCTCCAGGTGATCGTATAGGATTGTTAGGCCCTAATGGTGCAGGCAAGTCGAGTTTAATTAAAGTATTAGCGGGTGATATGCAGCCTTTGTCAGGGATGAGATATGAGGCCGAAGCATTAAAGATAGGGTATTTTGCCCAGCATCAATTAGAGCAATTACAGCTTGATGAAACACCTTTATGGCATTTACAAAAACTGGATAAACAAGCCACAGAGAAAGATCTACGAAACTTTTTAGGGGGTTTTGATTTTCAGGGGGATAAAGTATTAGAGCCCGTTAGGCCCTTTTCAGGTGGGGAAAAAGCCCGTCTAGTTTTGGCACTATTGGTCTATCAAAATCCTAATTTACTTTTATTAGATGAGCCAACTAACCATTTAGATTTGGAGATGCGGCATGCTTTAAGTGTCGCTTTGCAAGATTATCAAGGTGCTATTGTGGTGGTTTCACATGACCGTCATTTATTACGCTCAGTGACGGATCAATTGTTGTTAGTATCGGGTGGAAAAGTGCAGTCGTTTGATGGGGATTTAGACGACTATCGTCTGTGGTTAGCTGAACAAAAAAAAGCCGAAGATAAAGGCGCAGATGAAGTGGTTACCACTATCTCTAAAAAGGATCAGCGTAAATTAGATGCTGAGCGTAGGCAAAGAAACAAACCATTATATGATACGCTTAAAAAGGCCGAATTAGCGGTTGAAAAACATCATAACGAACAGCGTCAATTAGAGCAGCAATTGGCAGATCCTGATATTTATCTTGAATCCTCTAAAGCTATTTTGAAACAGGTGTTAGATAAAAAAGTTCAAGTTGATAAGGCTTTAGAAGAGGCTGAAACAGCTTGGATGTTAGCGGAAGAAGCTGTTGAAAATGCACACTAGCTTATAAGCAATCTCCATATTCCATGACTAAAAGCCGGCAATCAAAAAGTGTGTTCGGATATTGTGTGCTGATAATAAAACGTAAGATATAGTCTAAAAACAAATAAATAGTTAAGGTCCTAGCGGCAGCGCTATAGATTTTATAATGCGTGTGTTGTGAGCATCGCCAAACTGAATTTGTCCACCATACAATTGGAAGTAGTAGCATGCCGTGGACAGTTTTCCAGCTTGCAATGGTATAAGTCACATTTAATACCCGGTAATCAATATAGAATAAAATAATATTAACGAGTAAGAAAAAAGGCCAAAATGCTTGCCACAATAGGGCTTTTCCTAGCCATGCGGAACGTAAAGTTTCATATATGTTTATGTCGGGTTGTTTGCTCCAGTTTTTAGTAACGCCAGGAGTATAGAAGTATACGAGAAAGTATAAAGCGATTAAAAAGATACTGGCTTCAACTATCGAAAATAGGTGAGTGTAGGTAAAAATAATGGGGAATGTATTGATAAACATGTCAGCAACTCTTTAAATTTAATAATATATCGCCTAAGAACAGTCTACATAATTCTAACAAAACACGCCACACCTCTCGATAATGATTCATCAATATACGCATACACTATATATCTATGTGGCATTGCCTTGTGAAGCTAAGCCTTTAGTTGAGTACTTTAACTTGAAGAAACAGTTGGCAATTAAGCCATTCGATGTTTATTTAAATAAAGATATTTGCTTAACTGTAACAGGTTTAGGGAAGAGCGCAATGGCGGCGGGAGTTGCTTATACACAGGCTTTATTGAGTTCAAATAAGCCAGTATTTTTACTTAATTTAGGGGTTGCTGGGCATCATAGTTTTGCTTTAGGTGATTTGTATTTAATAACAAAAATAATGGATGCAGATAGTCAACGAAGTTATTATCCCTTTTCACTGTTTTCTTTACCGTGTTCGCCTGCAACAGTGCAAACTGTTTCAAAGCCGGTGCTAGCTTATGATCCTGTTTCACTGAGCGATATGGAGGCGTCAGCTTTTTATGAAACAGCGACTCGTTTTGTATCTAGTGAATATGTGTTTTGTTTAAAAGTGATTTCAGATAATCAATCTTCTTCATTTGAAAATATACAAGCAAAACAGGTGAGTGAATGGATAGCTAACTATTTGAGTGTTATTGAAGAATTATTGAATTTAGCTATTAAGCAGGCACAGTTAAGAAAAATAGGTCCTAATAAGGTTTTTCTTGATCTGCTCATGGATCAATATTATTTCACAGTCAATGAGCGTGAGCAGTTGAAAAGTCTCATTGAGAAATGGGATGTACTTACCAATCAAAAAGCTTTGTTGCAAGATCAAGGTGAATTAACCACTGCAAAGTCAGTATTACAGTGGTTGGAAACTAAGGTAAGTCGGATTGAATATTTTTTATAATTGAAGAGTTGTTTATAAAAAAAAGAAAGCTTGTTTAGTAACCGCAACAACACCAATGTAAGCTAAGCAAAGTAGAGCGCCAGCAAAAGCTAACCATTTGTTTTGCCCCTTTAATTTTAGTACTAAAATACCCAAGCCAACATAGGCTAATAGAGCAACTATTTTTGCAACGATCCAGCCGAAGTCAGAGCTGAGCCAGTCGCCTTGAAATACAAGACTAATCCCGCTGACTATTAGAAATGAATTGATAATGTGAGGCGCGATTTTAATGGCTTTCTGCTCAAGCAGTTCGGGTTTTATTTCTGATAAGATGACTCGTCCAATAAAACCACTTAAAGAGAGTAAGATAAAGAGTAAATGCACTGTTTTTAGCATGATATTTCCCAAATATTAATGAACAAAACGATCTGCATTATAGCGTTGAGGCGATCGAAACTTAATAGGATTTGCTTGAAAACGCATAAAATAATTTATCTTTGCTTATAGTGCTGTCATATATGTGTCATAATGTTAAAAATTGTTGTAATTAAGCTACGGAAATCAATTTGTTTTCGATGATTTAATACTTTTTTGAAGTTGAATTTAGGAGATTAACATGATTAAAAAAATCTTACTGGCCATGGCTGCCATTTCAAGTGTTGGTGCAATTTCTGTCGTACGTGCGGATGATTTAGTCGATAAAAGATGGTATGCGGCACCTTTTGGTACATTTATACTGACTGATACGGATCGGGGAGCTGATAACGGTTGGGGTGGTGGAATGGCTTTTGGTAAAATGTTAAATGAACATTTTAATGTTGAGTTGAAAGGTTTTTATGATGGATTGAACAGTGCTAGTGGTAAAGGTCGATGGGATATGACTGGCGCAACTGCAGATGTTCAATATTACATTTCTCGAGGTACTTTCTCTCCTTACACCGTTATTGGTTTAGGTGGTACTAGTAGTTCTCATAATGGGCGTAGCACAGCAGGTTTTCTTGGTGAAGCGGGTGCGGGTCTAGCGTATGAAATATGTGATAATTTTTTACTTCGTAGTGATGTGAGATTACGTTATAACAATAACTTTAATAACAATCTGAAATCTGATGGTACTGACTTTACTGATATGGTTGTTAATCTTGGTTTTGTTGTGCCTTTCGGAGATAAACCTAAAGCAAAGGTCGTTGAAGCGCCTGCGCCATTGATTCCTGCTCCGGTTGTTGTAGCTACTCCTGATTGTTCAACACTTGATTCTGATCATGATGGTGTTAACGATTGTAAAGATCAATGCCCTAATACATTAGAGGGCGTTAAAGTTAGCATTGCAGGTTGTTGGATTGTAGATGTGAAATTTGATAATGACAAAGATGTTATCAAACCTGAATATTTCTCAAATCTTGATAATGTAGCAAAGCGCATTAAAGAGCACCCAGAATTAGTGATTGAAGTTCAAGGACATACTAGTAAAACAGGGGGGTTGAAACATAATGTCCAATTATCTGAGCGTCGTGCCACTGCCGTTAAAAAATATCTAGTTGATGGTACAAAATCACCTAATTTAACGACAAAAGGTTTTGGCTGGACTCATCCAATTGATACTAACGATACTGAAGCGGGTCGTGCTAACAATCGCAGAGTACAGCTAGAAGTGAATGGTCAAACACAAAAACCATTAGGAAAATAATTGGCCTAATAAACTAGGCTTTTTTATAGCTTAGTTAGCGCAAACAAAAACCCGTCATATGACGGGTTTTTTTTAACTAAATTTTATGTAATACCCTCATTTTGTCTGATTCTGACCTTACGAAATAGTATCAATATAGTGTTATAGTATGCCCTGATTTGTTTAGGGTGAGGCGGGTGTGATGACTAGCAATAATAATTCAATACATAAAATAGTGATTGTCGGTGGCGGTGCAGCGGGGCTTGAACTTGCGACGAGTTTAGGCTCTAAATTAGGCAAGCCAGGTTTGGCAGAAGTTACCTTAATCGATGCGACAACGACGCATATATGGAAGCCTTTATTACACGAAGTAGCTGCGGGAACATTGGACGAATCAGAACAAGTTGAATATTTACCGCAAGGCCATCGAAATCATTTCTTTTTTAGACTCGGACGAATGGAAGGCCTAGACCGAAGTAAAAAAGAAATTGTAGTGAGTCCCACATTGAGTGATAGTGGTGAAGAATTAATTCCAAGAAGAACTTTTGGCTATGATACGTTAGTCATGTCTGTAGGAAGCGTGAGCAACACCTTTGGTATTAAAGGCGTTTCTGAGCACTGTTTGTTTTTAGACACTACATCACAAGCTTTTAAATTTCAAAAACAGTTATTTGAATCCTATTTAAAAAGTTATATTGGTAAAAACCCAGAGACGGTAAAACCGTTATCTATTGCCATTGTGGGGGCAGGGGCAACAGGTGTTGAGCTAGCGGCTCAATTGCATGAAGTGACTAATGTTTTGGCTATTTATGGTTTAAATTCAGAAAGCACTGTTAAGTTGACAATTATAGAGGCGGCCACTCAATTATTGCCCGCGTTACCTATTAAATTGGCAGCTGCTACCCAGCAACAATTAGCTAGTTTAGGTGTTGTGTTAAAAATGGGGCGGCGTGTTGTAGAAGTAACTAAAGAAGGTATCACGACTCATGATGGTGAGTTTATTGAAGCGGAGTTAAAAGTTTGGGCTGCGGGTATTAAGGCGCCTGATTGGTTAAAAGATTTGGATGGATTAGAAACTAATCATATTAATCAATTAGTCGTGGATAGTACATTAAAGACGAGTGATGAGAATATATTCGCAATGGGTGATTGTGCAGCGTGCTTATGGCCGGCTGGCAGGAGTAATAATGTGCCTCCCAGAGCACAAGCGGCTCATCAGCAGGCAACAGCGGTAGGCAAATCAATTATTAACCAATTAAAAGGCCGAGCTTTAGTAGAATTTGTTTATTATGATTATGGATCGTTAGTTTCTTTAGGTAAATACACCACGGTGGGGAACTTGATGGGCAACCTAATGGGTACTGTGAGTGTCGGTGGGTTTATCGCTAAGATTGTATATATGTCACTTTATAAGATGCATCAAGTGGCAATTCATGGCTATTTTAGAACGGCAATGTTGACAGTCTCTAATGTGTTTAGACGTAGTGTTTATAGAAAAATTAAAATGCACTAATATTTTAAAAATTACAAGAAGAATAGGATTATGTTTGAAGTAGAGTATGAATTTGGCGAAGAAGATTTAATTCATTTTAATGAACTACAGTTCATGAGAAATGAAGAAATCCAATACAATATCAAAAAAAATCGTTGGGTTGTTCCAGGTGTTATGGGCATCATAGGTGGTTTTTATTATTTTTATTATGGTGATATCAATTCCTCTGGGTATATATTGATAATTGCCGCATTATGGGCGCTTTTATCACCCAAGATAATGTTGTTGGATTTACGTAGACAAATCCTTAAAAGTTATACGGCAAAAGAAAAGCTCAATATGTTTGGTACTTATAGCTTAAGTATTGATCCAGTCGATCCTAATTTCTTATTAGAGAAATCGCCCAGTGGTAAAAACAAAATGGCTTGGGCTGATTTAGTGAGAGTTGAATACGGTAAACGTTATGTTTATATCTATATCAATTTGAGTACGGCGTTGGTTATTCCGGTTGATAAGGTAAAGCAAGGTAATCTTGAGCAGTTTGCTGAACAAGCTGAAAAAATGATTGAGCGTTTTTCTTAATACTTTGTTCTGAAAACGCTAGTTCGATATAAGACAGAACTTGCTTCTGTTTTATATCGACTCAAAGCTCGAGATAAGCACCATTTTGTTTTAACCATTTCCCTTGTTCTTTGTATTGGGAGCAGTACTTTGCGACAGTTTGCCAATAACTCGGTGAGTGATTATGATGATGAATATGACATAGTTCATGGATCACCAGATAATTCATAATCGATTCCGGTGCCATCATTATTTTCCAGTTGTATTGAATCCCCGCATTAATATTGCAACTCCCCCATCTCGATTTAAATGTCTTGATAGTGATAGACGTAGGCTTAACATCTATTATTTTAGCGTAATACTCTGTTTTTTCTTTTAATATTATTTCCGCTTCTTTTCTATACCATTGTTTTAATAGCTTTTTAATAGCATTGGCATCCTTTAAATATAACTCTTTGATGGCGACAATTAATTTATCATTTTCAATGCTAACGGATGAGCGCGAGCCTAAAATGATTTTTAAAGTATAGATCTTTCCGAAATATAAAAAAGTTTCACCCTCAATAAATTGTTTGGGTTTTAGGCTACTTAAGTTTTCTTGGATGGCGAGTTTTGCTTTAATCCAGGGCTGTTTTCTGGCAATGATTGACTCAATGGAACTGTGAGTTAAATAGCTGGGCACATGAATAAACGCTTTACCTTTACTGATTTTAATAGCTACGCTCTTCCTTTTAGGGGAGCGGACGATCTCAACAGTGAAGTTATCTCCGTGTATAAAATTCATACAATATTTTAACGGTATAAGGCTTGTCAGAGTTTTAATGGCTCATTGTATAATGGCATTCATTTGAAAACAGTCTTTTAGTGTATAAAAGCTAAAAAGGAATGATGTCGTGGCAATTAGATCATTTAATGAAAAAACACCTGTTATAGGGCAAGCCGTTTATATCGATGAAAGCTCGGTGCTTATTGGCGATATTACCTTAGGTGATAATGTTTCCGTATGGCCTACGGCAGTAATAAGAGGTGATGTTGAGAAAGTGACTCTTGGTGATGATACCAATGTGCAGGATGGTGCTGTGTTGCATGTTTCTCATGCGGGGAAATTCTCTGCACATGGTTTTCCATTAACCATTGGAAAAGGTGTCACTATTGGACATAAAGCAGTCGTACATGGTTGTACAGTCGGTAATTATTGCCTAGTTGGCATAGGCGCTATCATTATGGATGGCGCAATATTAGAAGATTATGTGATGCTAGGTGCTGGCTCTCTAGTATCTCCAGGTAAGCGCTTAGAAAGCGGTTATCTGTATGTGGGGGCGCCGGCTAAACAAGTTAGATTATTGAATGATGCCGAAAAAGAGTTTTTAAGCTATTCGGCTGAGCATTACGTGCATTTAAAAAATGAATATTTAAAATCGAGTCTTTAATTTTATTTAAAGATTAACCGCGTTCTGAGTTGAGTAGCTCAATAATTTCTTTGGTTATTGGACGCACGCCTCGCCAAATAAAAAAAGCTTCAGCCGCCTGTTCCACTAGCATACCTAAGCCATCTAAACTTTTTATGACTTTGTTTTTTTGTCCCCAGCGCACAAAGGATGTCGGTTCATTCCCATAAGCAAGATCATAACAAACCCCGTTATTGCTCAGAATATTCTCTGGTAAAGGCGGGATTTCATTGCTTAAACTGGAGGAGGTTGCATTAATAATGAGATCGAATTGCTGATGAGCTAAATCATCAAAACCACAGCCATTGATTGCACCTTTATGAACAAATTCGTTGGCCAAATTAATGGCTTTATCAATTGTGCGATTGGCAATGACTAGCGATGCAACGTTTTGTTCAAGAATAGGTAGTATGATGCCTCGACTTGCGCCGCCCGCGCCTAAAATGAGAACATTCTGATCTTTTAACTTTACCAGATGATTGTTCATTAAGTCAGTGAGTAGGCCTACGCCATCGGTGTTGTCGCCTAATAGGGAGCCATCAGGCTGAAGCGCCAGGGTATTAACCGCTTTACTGAGTTCAGCGCGTTCGGTTTTTTTATCAGCAAAACGCCACGCCAGTTCTTTAAGGGGAAGTGTGCAATTTAACCCTTTGCCGCCATTAGCAAAGAAATGGGATACAGAACTTGAGAATTGTTCTGCATTCACTTCTTGCGCGTCATAAATTAAGCTTTGTAAAGTTTGTTCGGCAAACAGTTTATGAATTCGAGGCGATTTACTGTGTTTTATGGGGCTACCAAAGACCGCGTAATGATCGATAGGTGTCATTCTTGTAACCATTGAGCCACTGATTTTGCATAGTAGCTTAAGATGCCATCACATCCAGCCCTTTTAAAAGAGAGTAAAGATTCTAATACGACCTGTCTTTCATCTAGCCAACCATTCATTGCAGCCGCTTTAAGCATGGCGTATTCCCCACTCACTTGGTAGGCAAATGTTGGCACAGCAAATTGTTCTTTAGCGCGACGAACGATATCTAAATAAGGCATGCCGGGTTTAACCATAATCATATCGGCGCCCTCTTGCAAATCCAATTGAATTTCTCGAAGTGCTTCATCAGAATTAGCGGGATCCATCTGGTAACTGTATTTATTACTTTTACCTAAATTACTTGATGATCCTACTGCATCTCTAAAAGGGCCGTAGAAGCTAGAGGCATACTTAGCCGAATAAGCGAGTATTAAAGTATTGGTATAGTTCGATGATTCTAGGGCTGATCTAATAGCGCCAATTCGACCATCCATCATGTCAGAAGGAGCGACCACATCCACTCCAGCCTCAGCATGTGATAAGGCTTGTTTAACTAATACTTCAATAGTTTCATCATTAAGCACATAACCGTCTTGATTAATTAAGCCGTCCTGACCATGAGTGGTGAAGGGATCAAGGGCTACATCAGTAATAATACCTAAATCTGGAAATGCACTTTTTAATGCTCTAACACTCCGTTGAGCTAAGCCTTCTGGGTTATAGGCTTCAGCAGCATCTACAGATTTTTTGTCTGCTGGCGTGACCGGGAATAAAGCGATAGCAGGTATGCCTAATTGATTAATTTCATCCGCTTGTTCAAGTAATAAGTCTAATGAAAATCGAAAAACCCCTGGCATTGAGCTTATCTCTTCTTTTTGTTGAGTCCCCTCAGTGACAAACATAGGGTAAATTAGGTCATCTACAGATAGGCTATTTTCACGCATTAAACGTCTTGAAAAATCGTTATAACGCATTCTTCTCATGCGTGTGAGAGGAAAATTGATGTTATTATATGTCATCGTATCTATACTCATTAAGTTTAGAAATTAGCACTTCTGCTTTGAATTAATATGTCTATATGATTTATTGTATCAAGGATTGCAGGTGTGGTTATTCGTAAAAATAGAGCAAACTACCATTAGTATAATTTTAGAGGGTTTCATGAACGTTAGGCATTACACATTGTTTGGTTTTTTCACATTATGGATGTTTTTGATGTTATCAGGTCAAGCGAGTGCAGCTGATTTGCTACCACCACAACAAGCTATTGAAACGGCATCTGCAAAATTACAACATAAGATGCAGGATAAAACGTTCATTAAGAACTTTTCAAAAGTTAACCAGTTTGTTAATGAAGCCATCTTACCCAGTGTTGATTTTGAAAAAATTTCTTCTTTAGTATTAGGTAAACTTTGGAAATCAGCTACGCCTCAAGAGCGTGAACGTTTTAAACAAGAATTTCAAACTTTGTTGGTTAGAACTTATTCTAGAGCCTTTGTAGAGTTTAAAGATTGGTCAATTCGTTATTTGCCAATTGAGGCAGGTGCAGATGAGAGCAAAGTTATTGTTAAAACAGAAGTATTGCAGCCAGGCCTAAAACCAGTGGCTGTTGATTATCGCATGTTACTGACTGATGGTGATTGGAAGGCTTACGATATTATGATTGAAGGCGTAAGCTTGGTAACCAACTACCGTACTACTTTTACCAGTGAAGTGGATGCTAAAGGTTCTTTAAGTGCCGTTATTGATAGTTTAGCAAAGAGAAATATAGAAGCACTTGCGGCAAAAAGCTCATAAGAGTTTATTTCTGATTAATCTCAATCGTTTTGAATGATTGATTACACACCTTTATACACGGCTTTGCTTGATGCTAAGGCGGATGCTTGGGTAAGTATATTACCCAAGCAGTTAGCTGACGGATTCGATGTTACTAAACACGGAACCTTGTCAGAATGGCAAACTGTCATTGAAAGTATTCCACAATACCCTTTATCCCAGCGTTTATTAAACAATTTCGCTATTCAACTTGCCCCTGTTGATGACTTGAATTCATCAGAATTGGATCAATTTACTCATCAGCTTAAATCTTTGCATCCGTGGCGAAAAGGCCCCTACGATTTAATGGGTGTAACTATAGACACCGAATGGCGCTCAGATTGGAAGTGGGATCGATTAAAAGATCATATTGCTCCATTGAAACACCGATTAGTCTTAGATGTAGGTTGTGGCAATGGCTATCATTGTTGGCGTATGTTGGGTGCGGGGGCAAAAATGGTGGTGGGTATTGACCCCATGCTACTTAATGTCATGCAGTTTCATCTGCTTAAAAAGTTATATGGCGAAGCACCTATTTACGTCTTACCCCTAGGTATTGAAGATATGCCCTATGGCTTAAAAGCATTTGATACGGTCTTTTCAATGGGTGTTTTATATCATCGAAGATCCCCCTTGGATCATCTATACGAATTAAGGGATAGTCTCCGTTCGGGTGGGGAGTTGGTACTTGAGACGTTAGTGATAGATGGTGGTTTAAATGAGGTATTAGTGCCTGAAGATCGCTATGCGATGATGCGAAATGTATGGTTTTTACCGACGTGTGACACTTTAATAAGTTGGTTGGGGCGTTGTGGGTTTAAAAACATTCGCTTGGTTGATGTCACTACAACGACTATTGAAGAGCAACGCAGTACCGAGTGGATGCAGTTTCAATCGCTTAAAGATTTTTTAAAACCAGACGATTCCTCATTAACGTATGAGGGATATCCCGCGCCTAAACGGGCCATTATTCTTGCAAACTCACCATAAAAGACGATTTTTAAGTTCATTTCTATTTATATTTAAAATTATTTAATGGCTTTAAATCAGCGTGTTAACGCTAAATTAAGGTTAATAGCGTTAAATAGGACTAAAATAAAATTGAAATATTAAAATAACTTACTAGACTCCGTGTTGAGCAACCGCTCAAAGTTGATAGAAATCCTTTTATTAGCTTCTTATTCGTCTAGGAAAATCATGAAAAATTTAATTTTACTGTTATTGTTTTTATTCTCTACAAATTTATTAGCGGCACCTGTTAACGTTAATACGGCTGATTCAAAGGCAATTGCCGATGCTTTAAATGGTATTGGTATTAAAAAAGCAGACGCTATCGTTAAATATCGAACAGAAAATGGCGCATTTGCGACTGTTGAAGATTTGACCAAAGTAAAAGGCATCGGTCAAAAAACGTTAGAAAAAAATAAAAAAGATATCTTGTTAACCAATACACCCTCGGCAGAACCAGCAGCTGTTGAACCCACAAAAGTAAATAAATCAAAATAGTAGCTGGACTCTTGGTCAAGCACTATTCTGATTGAGAAATAAGCTCTATTTAAGATGAAGTGAGTTTATTTGTAGGGGAGGATATTTAAAAATAATCTTCTCTACAGGTATTCTTTTAAAACCTTAATTATTCGTCTACGTTTTTCAAACTGACTGGGCTCATATCAGCCAATCCCATCGCATGACGCGTTAGTAAATGTTTCACACTAGGTATATGATCCAGTAACGTGAGGCCAATATTTCTGAAGAGGGCTAATGCTAACCATTCATTAGAAAATACTTTGACTACCGTATCTGTAAATCCAATGGTTTTGTCATGATCACTATTACGTGATTTGGCGTACGCATTAAGAAATGCTTTATCGCCAATGTCTGCATTGAGTTCAGTTTGGGTGATTAAATTATCCGCTAAACTTACCACATCTCTTAAGCCCAAGTTAAAGCCTTGTCCAGCGACAGGGTGCAATTGATGCACGGCATTACCAATAATAACGGCTCTATCCGCTAACATCTTTTCTGCACGGATTAATGACAACGGAAATGCTCTTCTTGGCGCGGCCAAACTAAAAGCGCCGAGCTTAAATCCAAAACAGTTTTGTAGTTCGGCTAAAAAGTCAGCTTCATTACCTAGCATTAAAGCTTCTGCATCTTCTGTTGTTCGTGTCCAAACGACCGCACTTTGGTTTTTATTGAGTGGCAATAAAGCCAAAGGACCCGAAGAAGTAAAGCGTTCAAAAGCCGTATTGTTATGTGGCACAGTTAAATTAACGGTAGTGACAATAGCGGTTTGGCCATAATCGACAGATTGCTGAGCGATATCCAATAATTGTCTAACAGAAGAATATCCCCCATCCGCCCCCACCAATAATTTAGCGGACAGATTTAAATTTTCATTGTCCCGTTTAAGAGAAACGTGAATTTGATTATCGCCAGACATTAAGCCGACAACTCGCGCAGGAGAAATCACGTCTATACCCGCCTGATCGACAAGTTGGCTGATATGCGTTTCAAGTTCACGTGCTGTAATCACATAACCTAAAGCATCAACCTGTTCTTTTTCTGCCGATAAACGAGTTTTACCGAAGTGACCGCGATCAGAAATGTGAATGTGTTTAATGGCCGTAGCGGCATGACTAATACCTTGCCAAGCATTTAATGCCTCTAACATCTGCACTGTTCCTGCGGCTAAAGCTAAAGCTCTATCCCCTGAGGGGGCTGATTGGAGTTGTTCTTTGGTATTGGCTTCAATAATGGCTATTTTTAAAGGACTATTAGCCAACTTTAAGGCTAGACAGTTACCCGCTAAACCACCCCCGACAATAATTAAATCATAATCTTGTTGCATTATTGTTCCTGCATTAAAGCTTCAATCTCTTGGATAGATTTGGGTACACCAGCAGTTAAAACCTCGTGCCCTGTACTGGTCACTAAAATATCATCCTCAATACGAATACCAATACCTCGCCACTTTGCTTCCACTGTTTTACAATCAGCGGGGATATATAGGCCGGGTTCAACCGTTAACACCATACCGGGTTCTAAGACGCGCCATTGATTATTGATTTTATAATCGCCCACGTCATGCACATCCATGCCCAGCCAATGTCCAATACGATGCATATAAAATTGTTTATATTTTTCGTCTTTAATGAGTTTATTGACTTTGCCTTTTAGCAGACCTAGCTCCACCAAGCCCTTTGTCAATACTTCTACCGAAGCATCGTGGGCTTGATTCCAAAATAGCCCCGGTTTAATGTTTTCCAAAGCGGCAAATTGAGCATCTAAGACGAGTTGATAGAGTAGTTTTTGTGGCTCGGTAAAACGGCCAGAAACAGGAAAAGTGCGCGTAATATCCGCCGCATAATGATCACATTCTGCGCCGGCATCAATGAGTAAAAGATCGCCGTTTTTTAATTTAGACGTATTCTCAGTGTAATGAAGCGTGCAGGCATTCTTTCCTCCGGCAACGATAGAAGGGTAGGCAACATGCCTTAAACCATTTTGATTAAAATGATAAATCAGTTCAGCTTCTATTTGATACTCATAAAGTCCGGCCTTAGAGTTTTGCATTGCTTTAACATGGCCAGCAGCAGAAACTTCAGCGGCTAAGCGCATTAACTTAAGTTCATTCGCGCTTTTAAATAAACGCATTTCATGCACGATTAATTCTAAGGACACCAATTCACTCGGTGCAACGATACCTGATCTGGATTGATTACGGATATTGTTAATCCATTCAAGCAACTTATTATCCAGCTCTAAGTTACGCCCCATAGGGTAAAACACTTTGGTCTTATTCTCTAATAGGCCTGGCAAAATGTCATCTAAGTCATCAATAGGAAAAGCATCATCCGCATCGTAATGTTGCGTTGCGCCCTCTAAGCCAGCATGCGCACCTTCCCAGAGTGCTTTTGTCGCATCGTACTCTCGGCAAAATAAAATATATTCCCCTTGCTCACGGCCGGGTATAAAAACGGCTAAGGCATCAGGTTCATTAAAGCCGGTTAAATAAAAAAAATCGCTGTCTTGTCTAAAAGGGTAATCGACATCTCTATTGCGAGTACGAACAGATGCACTGCTAATTAAAGCAACATTGCCCAGTCCAATTTCACTAATGAGTTGTTTGCGGCGTTTTTTAAATTCACTTTGCTTCATATTTTAGTTCACCGTTAGGCGTTAATTTCATCACTATTATGCATTAACTCTGCTTTTAATAATAAGACCGCCGATCTTAAATACTCAGTAATTTCCACGAAAGCGGCTTCATCCTCTTCCCCTTCAACTTCTGTGTCTAGTTTCGTAAATTCAGTTATATCACGTAAAATTTCTAAAGCATCTTTAGAAAACGTGGTGGTAGCGTTTACAGAGCCCATGCTATACAGAAATCCTCTGCACCAGTTCGTTAGGGCCTCAGTTTGATCACTTAAATCATAATCATCTTCAGGTAAAAAAAGATCAAACTCAAATTCATCTTCAATGAGTAATCTTTTGGTTTCATCAAATAATCTTACTAAAACTGATTCATCGGCATCCACAGTGGTTGGGCTGTTAGCTTTAAGCTCAGTTAACCATGTGTCACTGTTTGAATGTTCGTTAATACATAAAATGCCCGTTGCCATACCATGGGCTTCTGCGGCTGATAGATCAGGATCTATCTCTAAAATGATTGCGTTACACGCGTTATAAGCCATAATAATTTCACTATTACTAAAATAAAAATGACGCTTATGCTACCATTGAACCTAAAATTGGTTAATATTTGTTCTGTTTTAATTAAATTAGACAAACACTGAGCGCCGGTAGAAGTTTATCATCACTTATAAAAAATACCTGATTACTTGCAACATTTATAGTGGCTACTATGACTGAAATTTATTTGCCTACAGAAATTGAAGACGTTGAATACAATCTTGATAAGCTAATTGATAGTTATCGTGAGCTTAAAAATGAAAACGCCTCTTTAAAACAGAAACAAGACGTATTGGCTCAAGAAAATCTAGAATTACTTGAGAAAACAGCGGCTGCTAAAGTGCGTTTAGATGCGATGATTTCCCGATTAAAAGCAATGGAGAATAGCTAATGACGAAAAAAGTACAGCCCGTTACCCTTCTAATTATGGGTAAAGAGTATAAGATTGCTTGTGATGAAGAAGAGCAAGATGAGCTTATTCACTCGGCACAACAACTCGATATCCAAATGCGCAAAATGCGTGATTCTGGCAAGATTGCAGCCCCAGAAAGAATAGCGGTGATGGCCGCATTAAATCTAGCGCATGAGTTACAGACAGTAAAAACCCAAAATGATTTGCTGAATAGTCGATTAAGCGAATGTTTAGCTAAATTAAATCAAAAAATAGAAAACGTTTTAGAAAATACATAAACACGGCTAGAATAATCATTCGTATCTCCTGTGGCGTTTGATAGTGTGCTGGGTGTTTCCTGAACCTGTCTTTACCCCGGGAGTGAAATCCGTTATTGGTGTGCATGCCTGTTTTAGACAGGAAGCCTTATTTATCGGTTACATTCCCACTTGAACCGTCGGTTCAAGGACGAAAGCACATGGCGGCGTTCGCGGGGATACGCTTTAACTCATTCAAATACATGAATTACTTAACAGTTTTATTGTCATTGGCTGGTGGTGCCCTTATCGGGTTAGCGGCTGCACTCCTCCTTTATTTTAACAACCGAGTCGCGGGTATATCTGGTATTGCAGCGGGTGTTATTAAACCTTGGCAATCAGATAGCGCATGGCGCTTAGCCTTTTTGATAGGCTTAATCCTCAGTGCATCGGTTTGGTTTTTATTCGGCGGCATTATGCCTATTCAGCTTGATAGTACTGTTGAGGTATTAGCGCTCTCGGGTCTTTTAGTCGGTTACGGTACTCAGTTAGGTAATGGGTGTACCAGTGGACATGGTATTTGTGGTTTAGCGCGTTTATCCACCCGGTCCATGGTCGCCACGGCTTGTTTTATGATCACCGCAGGTCTGACTGTGTATGGGGTGCATCATGTCCTTTAAAAAATCACCTGCGTTTTTAATTCTTACAGCCTTTTTGAGTGGCTTAATCTTTGGATTAGGTTTAATAGTCGCTCAAATGACTAACCCTGCCAAAGTGATTGGATTCTTAGACGTGGCAGGTCAGTGGGATCCATCCTTAGCATTTGTCATGATAGGTGCCTTAGTTACGTTAAGCGCAGTACAGTTTTTAATAAAAAACAGTTGCCAACATCATGCATCCGTAACACAGTCCGCTAAGCCCACACATTCAAAAGTGGACGCTAAATTAATCATTGGATCCTCTGTTTTTGGGATAGGTTGGGGATTATCTGGGTTGTGCCCCGGTCCTGCTTTAGTGAGTTTAACATCGGGTTTAACGGGTACTTTTGTATTTGTGGGCGCCATGATTACCGGCTTTGTTGTCTTTAAGGTGTTGCATCAACCCAAGTAACAAATATGTCATTATTCCCTGTATAATTAAATCCCATATCTAACCGTTATATCGCCATTTAAATGCGTGGCTATTAAAAATTTAAAGCGATAGCCCATTCATGTATTCAATGTTTGTTCAAAAAATAGCCTTCTTAATAGCTGTATTAAGCCTTACAAGCTTAATAAATGTGCATGCGGATGATAATAACGTACAGGCAGCAGATGATTCTGCCGAGTTTTCTGTGATGAATGCTCTATCAGAACATAATCTACATAACCTTAAAGATGAGCGTTGGAATTTTTATTCACAAGGTACCTATATAACTAGTTATAAGGATGCTTTTTCTGCCGCGTATACAAATCTAAATGGTTCGACCAATTCTTTATCGTCTAACGCAGAGCGGAGTTTTACAGCTACTGTTACTGGTTATCTTGGACTTAAAGCCTGGCAAGGGGCTGAGTTTTATGCGGCGCCAGAGATGGTTTCTGAGTTGCCATTGTCGGGATTGAAAGGTTTGGGTGGGTCAATTCAAAATTTTGAGTTGCAAAAAAATGGCACTGAAAGCTCAACATGGTATTTGCCCAGAGCTTTTTATAGACAGACTCTTGCTTTCGGTGGTGATCCTGTTGAAATGCAATCAGGTGCTATGCAATTAGGGGGAGCGACTACAAGTCGGCGCTTTGTGTTTACTGGTGGTCTTTTTAGTGTTTTGGATATTTTTGATAAAAACACCTATGCCGCTAATTTACGCCAACAGTTTTTTAACATGGCTTTTATGACCAATGCCGCATATGACTTTGCGGCGGATGCCCGAGGATATAGTACAGGCTTTGCGGGTGAGTTTTATTTTGATGACTGGGCTTTTAGGTTTGCGCGTGTTGCAGGGCCAGGGGATCCTAATCAATTGCAGCTTAATTTGGATTTATTAAATTTTTATGGCGACCAAATAGAGTTAGAACATCAACATAAGCTATTTGGTCAACCGGGTGCCGTGCGCATCTTAGGTTATAGAAATCGTGAGAACATGGGTAGTTGGACAGATGCGATAGCGGCTTTTAACGCGGATCCCAATCATACTAAGAATGCTACGACCTGTACTAGTTTTAATTATGACTCACTTAATGCATCGGCACCTGATTTGTGTTGGGCCAGAAAGCCTAATATCAAGATGGGTATCGGTATTAATATGGAACAAAAAGTCACTGAAGATGTGGGGTTGTTCTTTAGAGGCATGGTTTCTGACGGTAAAACAGAAGTGTATTCTTATACTTCTTCTGATCAGTCTATCTCATTGGGTGCTCAGATAAAAGGTCTGCGTTGGGGTAGAATTAAAGATTCAGTAGGTATCGGATATGCAGAAAGTTGGATTTCAAAGGATCATGTGGCTTATTTAAATATGGGTGGTATTGATGGTTTTATCGGTGATGGTAAGATTAATTATAGTTCGGAAAAAGTCATGGATATTTATTATCAATTTCATGCCTTTCAAGCCACATGGTTATCCATAGATTATCAGTATATTGCTAATCCGGCTTATAACGCAGATCGTGGACCTGTTAATATGTACAGCGGTCGTGTACATTTTGAGTTTTAAATCTCTAAAAGAGATATATAAGCCTAAAAATATCACTTTTTAAAACAATTTAATTACTTTAATCTGCATAAGGAAAGATAAATTCATTAACTGACTATTTTATCTTGTCCACGTTTGACAAAAAATAACGTGTAGAGTATTTTAATCTTAATTATGCAAGCTGACCGGACCACCGGAAGCCAGCGAGCCCCATGAGGGACGCTGGCTTTTTTTTGGCCAAAATTTAGCCGCCGATCAACTTAGCACAACCCTCAGGTAATTTATTATGGCAAATTGGTTTACAGATAACTCACAATCAATAGGTAGAACGCCCTTAGTGCGTCTTAATAGAGTGATTGATGGTGCTCCGGCAACTGTATTAGCAAAAATTGAAGGCAGAAATCCGGCTTATTCTGTTAAATGTCGCATAGGTGCGGCCTTGATTTGGGATGCGCAAAAACGTGGTTTACTCGGTCCAGGTAAAGAACTCGTAGAGCCTACCAGTGGTAATACCGGTATTGCCTTGGCTTTTGTGGCGGCCGCTATTGGCACCCCTTTAACATTAACGATGCCAGAAACAATGAGTATTGAAAGACGAAAGTTACTCATAGCCTATGGCGCAAAGTTAGTGTTAACAGAAGGTGCAAAGGGTATGAGTGGGGCTATTGCAAAAGCAGAAGAAATTGCCGCGTCTGATCCAGATCGTTATGTGTTATTGCAACAATTTAAAAACCCTGCAAATCCTGCTATACATGAAGTCACTACTGGCCCAGAAATTTGGGAAGATACAGATGGCGAAGTTGACATATTAGTGTCAGGCGTAGGTACAGGAGGTACCATTACAGGAATCTCTAGATATATTAAACAAACTCAAGGTAAAGCTATTCAATCGATTGCTGTTGAGCCAGCGGCAAGTCCAGTAATTAGCCAGTATCGTGCTGGGGAACCTTTACAGCCGGGTTCTCATAAAATCCAAGGTATCGGTGCCGGTTTTATTCCAGAGAATCTTGATCTTTCAATAGTTGATGAAGTTCAACAAGTCACTAATGAAGAAGCCATTGAATATGCACGTAGACTCGCCCAAGAAGAAGGTATTTTGGCTGGAATATCATGCGGTGCAACCGTTGCTGTCGCTAGTCGGATTGCTAAACGCCCAGAAAATGCCGGTAAAACCATTGTTGTTATATTGCCAGACTCTGGAGAGCGTTATCTAAGCTCGGCACTTTTTGAAGGTATTTTTGACGCGAGTGGTTTTGCAGCATGAACGAATACCACCCTCAAAACGGCCACTACAACTGGGGTATTGATGGCATCGTAGCGGAACTACGTGACTTACGTTTACATTCGCTTGAAGCACGAAGCTTACTCAATAGACCTCCTAAATTACCGTCAAGAAAAGAACTCCAATTGATATTAGAGGGCTTAGGCGGTGTTTTATTTCCTAATAGACTGGGGTTGCCTGACTTAAATGACGAAGGTATCGATTTCTATGTAGGACACACCTTAGAAAATTTACTGCGTAAGCTTTACAAGCAAATCAACCGAGAACTGCAGTTTGTATCAGGGCTGCAAGGCGTTGATGATCAAGACCATGAACAAGCCATTCATATCGCAAGACAATTTGCGGCGCAGCTACCGCTGATAAGAAAACTACTGGATACCGATATCCAAGCGGCGTTTGAAGGCGATCCCGCAGCACGGAGTTCTGATGAAGTCTTAGTGTGCTATCCAGGCATCACTGCCATTATTCACCATCGCTTAGCCCATGTGCTTTATGAATTGGGTGCACCTTTAGTGGCACGTATTATTTCTGAAATTGCCCATTCAGCCACCGGTATTGATATTCATCCAGGCGCTCAAATTGACGCAAGTTTCTTTATCGATCATGGCACCGGCGTTGTTATCGGTGAAACCGCGATTATTGGCAAAAGAGTACGGGTCTATCAAGCCGTGACGTTAGGTGCTAAACGCTTTGAAAAAGACAGCAATGGCATATTAGTTAAAGGCCATGCTAGACATCCGATTGTTGAAGATGACGTGGTGATTTATGCCGGCGCGACTATCTTAGGACGCATTACGATCGGTCAAGGCACAACGGTAGGTGGCAATGTCTGGTTAACCCATAGCGTGCCCCCTAATAGCAACATTATTCAAGCGCATGCGTAACCCTTAAACAAACAGGAAGCTCCAGCTTTTAATAAAAGGAAGAGACTCTTCCAACAATCATTCCAATCTGGAGATTGGGATAACCCCCATAACTTATAATAAAGATAGGAAACTAAGATGTCAGATATCCATGAAGGCAATACCGCATTAGGTGATGTAGCTGCGCGTACCTTAGCTAATGCCACCAAAACCGTCCCAATGTTATCAACCATCACCCCACGATGGTTAGTGCATTTATTACAATGGAAACCTTTAGAAGCCGGTATTTACCGCGTTAATAAAGTAAAAAATGAAGCAGGACTTTTAGTAGATTGTTCTAGTCTTGATGAAAAAGAATTACCACAAACGTTCGTAGATTACGAAGAATGGGGCCGTGAATACCGATTAAATGCCGTTAACACTGTATTAGATGTACATACACGTATCTCTGATTTATACAGCAGCCCACATAACCAAATCCACGAACAATTACGTTTAACGATTGAGACGATTAAAGAGCGTCAAGAAAGCGAGTTAATTAACAACGCAGAATACGGTTTGTTAAATAACGTAGCACCCGGTTTTAGAATTCAACCGCGTAACGGTGCTCCAACGCCTGATGATATGGATGAATTGATTTCTCGCGTGTGGAAAGAGCCAGCATTCTTCTTAGCGCATCCATTAACGATTGCGGCTTTTGGTCGTGAATGTACGCGTCGTGGCGTGCCACCCGCAATCGTGACATTATTTGGTTCACAATTCTTAACATGGCGCGGCTTACCGATTATCCCATCTGATAAAGTAAAAGTGGTTAACGGTAAAAGTAGCATCTTGTTATTACGTACAGGCGAAAGCCGTCAAGGTGTTGTTGGTCTATACCAACCTAACTTGACGGGTGAATTAAGCATGGGACTTTCTGTGCGTTTTATGGGTATCAATCATAAAGCGATTGCCTCTTATTTAATCTCACTATATTGCTCTATCGCAGTATTGACAGATGATGCACTCGGTGTGCTCGAGAATGTCGAAGTGGGCAGATATCATGACTACAAGTAACTTTGAGCCCCCTACTTCAGTGCCACAAAGTTTTTCACAAGAGAGCGGTTTGCCAGATATTGGGCAGTTAACAAAAATGGCAAATGAGTTGTTTACGGCGTTGCCTTGTGACGGCTCTCGTTTAGGTCTTGCTAAGGCGGCATTACCGAATGAGATACCCAGCACGGTAAGTTCACCTTTGCCAGGATTTAATCAATCAAGTTTGCCTACTCAATTAGGGCAACAATCGTTTGATTTGCCGGGTGATGTGGAGTTGCAAAAGTTTTTTGCTAAGCCAGAAAATTCATATAAAGATGTGCCTCATGCGCTAGATACCAGCCCTGTTTTAGGCGGGGCGCCGTCTACTGAACACAGTCTGGCAAACTTTGATAAATCAACGTTGTCAGGTATTTTGCCCAGTGACTTTGGCTTACCTGATGAAGCACAGTTACAACAATTATTAGTGTCACGTAGACCGGCCGGTAGCCATCCTAGTGCGCCTCCTGGTGTTGATACCCATAATCCGGTTGTACCTGCTGAATTATCAGAAGCGTCTAAGTTAAACAGCCCACCTCAATCTTTTGAAACGGAGTTTCAAAAACTGTTTGCCGATAAAAAAATTGAGCAGCCGTCTTTTACGTCACCTAGTGCAATACCGACAGATTTGAATGGATTTAATCCCGCCTTAATTGCCGGATTAACACCTGAAGCTTATGGTTTACCCGGTGAAGCTCAAATCAAAGACCTGTTTGCTGTCACAGAAAAAGCGCCAGTAACGCTTGAGGAAAAACCCACGTTTTATTTTCTTGATGAATTAAAAACAGGCGAATATAACCCTCAAACGGCTGTTATCAGTTCTGCGCATCCTGCGTTTGATGTGCATGCGATTCGTCGTGACTTCCCCATTCTTAAAGAGCGTGTCAACGGACACCCTTTAGTGTGGTTTGATAATGCCGCTACCACTCAAAAGCCACAATCGGTGATTGATAGACTCTCGTATTTTTATGAACACGAGAACTCTAATATTCACCGTGCGGCGCATGAGTTAGCCGCAAGATCAACGGATGCCTATGAAAAAGCGCGTGATATTGTGGCTAAGTTTTTGAATGCGTCATCACCTTCAGAAATTGTATTTGCTAGAGGCACCACAGAAGCGATTAATTTAGTCGCGAAAAGTTGGGGTTATCAAAATATTAGAGAAGGGGATGAGATAGTCATTACCTGGCTAGAGCATCACGCTAACATCGTACCGTGGAAACAGTTGTGTGATGCGAGAGGTGCAGTATTACGCGTAGCGCCAGTGGATGATCATGGCCAAGTGTTATTAGATGAGTATCAAAAACTACTGTCGTCTAAAACTAAATTGGTGTCTTTTACACAAGTGTCTAATGCTCTAGGTACCGTGACTCCTGCAAAAGAAATGATCGAAATGGCACATCGCGTGGGTGCACGGGTCTTATTAGACGGTGCGCAATCAGTTTCGCATTTACGTGCAGATGTACAAGCTTTAAATTGTGATTGGTTTGTATTCTCGGGTCACAAAATATTTGGCCCTACCGGTATTGGTGCCTTATATGGCAAAGCAGATTTACTAGAGTCTACGCAACCTTGGCAAGGTGGTGGCAATATGATCGAAGATGTCACCTTCGAAAAGATTGTTTATCAACCTGCGCCAGCACGTTTTGAGGCGGGTACCGGTAATATTGCTGATGCGGTCGGTTTAGGTGCCGCCTTAGAGTATGTATCTAAAGTCGGTATCGATAATATTGCGCGTTATGAGCATGAGTTATTAGTGTATGCGATGGATGCTTTAAGAAGTATCTCAGGCTTAAGATTGATTGGTACTGCACCAGAAAAAACGAGCGTTTTATCGTTTGTATTAGACGGACACAGCAACCAAGAGATTGGTATACAACTGAATAAGGTCGGTATTGCGGTTCGTACAGGCCATCATTGTGCTCAACCTATCTTACGTCGCTTTGGCTTGGAAACGACGGTTAGACCCTCTTTAGCTTTTTACAATACCCATGCAGAGGTTGATCTCTTAGTGGATACGGTAAGACGCATTAAAAGTGGTCATATCGTTTAAGGACTAAAATAAACACTGTACTGGCTTCATACGGTTTACGATGAAGCCAGTACAGTGTTTTTTAATAATAACTACCCCACGGCATACTGACTCGCATCTGAGTCTTCAAAGGGATCGGTTAATGTCTCGTTATAGTAATCGCCATCAACCAAATCAAAGCCAGAATTCCGTGCTAAGGCATCAAATTTTTTCTCTTCAATATGCTCTAAGATACTTTGGGCACCTAACGAAGCAATCTTGGCATTAAACTGACTTAACTGCTCAAATAACTCATCACTGTGCACTCGCCCTATGAGGTTGCGTGCAGATTGAATAACATATTGCGGCGCTATTCTTTCGATTAAACTAAACGTTTGTACGTTTCTGACAATATAATCAAACTTAAGCGCAATTTGATAGCCTCTGTGCCTATAGTTTTCTAGGCCTTTTGCTAACGCTTCATAATAAGGTGCATATTGGCTATTAAGCGTTAAGACAATAGCCACATTGTTGGTCTCTAATCCACATTGCCTAATCACTTCTTCAAAATAAGCACCGTGGTCTTGTTTTACGCCGAGTATGTGTCTTGGATCCACATCTAGGAATAACACGCCTTCCAAATGTACGATCGTTAAATAATTAAGCATATGTACCGTACGTGAGAGTCGATCAAAGTTAATAATCGACTCCGCTTCTTCGACTGAATTATTATTAGTCACCAGCGGTTTAATTTTATTTACATACAAATGTGGCACCGTGTTAGTGGCCACATTCATCCTTGCTGCATGTCCTACAATGACTGACGGCGTAAAAGCATTTCTTAAAGGTTTAAGAATACTGTCAACACGGACAGGTCCAAATAGCCCACTCACTTTTCCTGCTTCAAGGATAAACGGTCTAACACTCGAACGATGCTCACGGCCTAATCGATCGTTAAAATATTCAACTAAATATTGTAATGGCATAAATAACAAGCCTCACTTAAAGAAAAAAAAGCGGACATAAAGTCCGCTATAGAAACATCCATGAAGGTAGGAGACGACACTTCAAATAATCCTTAATTCAAAGCTTTGAAAAAACTAGTGCTGTATCGAAATCAGTCTTTATCTGACCTTGGATACAAGTTTAAGTGATTAATTTAACTGAATAAAACGATATATAAAGATAATAATATCTTTAATGAAGATAAGCAGGCTGTATAGGGTGCTAAGGTATAGATTGAGGTTTACTTTTAATAACTGTTTTCTTTACCCGCTATTAACATTTCATCAATAAAATGTTGGCTGTATAAGGGTAAGTAATTGTGCTTTAAGTAGGCAATTTTAGTGTTTGATCTAGGAATAAGGTTGGATAGATCGCGGGCTACGAGGTCTTTATCAACGATAGGATCATACGCCATCCCCGCAATAATTCCTGCGCCTAACCCTAAACGTACGTAGGTTTTAATCACGTCTGTATCAGAGGCGGCCAAAATAATATCCAATTCTAAATCGGCTTGCTTAAAGGCACTTTCAATATTTGAGCGACCGGTATAACCCAGGCTGTAAGTTAAAATAGGGTATTTAGATATTCGCTCTAAAGTAATAGGACCTTCAGCCAAAGGATGGTCAGGGGGCACGATTAAAGAGTGTGACCATTCATAGCATTTCTTAAGAATAAGGTCCGGTATTAAATCAACACGCTCCGTACAAATGGCTACATCGGCTTTACGATTATGGAGTTGATCAATAAGTTGTTCGGGTGACGCCTGTACCATGTAGATATTAACCCCAGGATACTTTTTTCTAAAGCGGGCAATCGGTTTGGGTAAAAAATATTTGGCTTGAGTATGGGTGGTTGCAATATGCAAGGTCCCTTTACTACTGTCTAAAAAATCAGCGGCTATATGTTGAATATTAGCTTTGGCGCTCAAATAAAGGTGAGCCTAATTCTGCTTCAAACAAATGTAATTGTCGACTGACAGCTGATTGCACAATGTGCATTTTTTCAGCCGCTTTAGACAAGTTTAAATTAGTTTCTTGCAGAACCCTTAATAACTCGATTTGACTTAAATTCATGATTTAATGAAACCAGTGTGCGTGACGGATCTTTAATTTAACGACATCGCCAATTTTGAGGGCCAAGGCTTTAAATTGTTCTTTAGGCATTTCAGCAAAGAGAGATTTACTAGCATGATGATCATTCTTTACTAACTCAAGACGAATAAGAGCCCCTAGATGTTGCCAGTCTTTTAAGGTGGCGGTTGCATCTTGATGACTTTCAGATTTTTCAATCAGAATATCATGCGGACGTACGTGAGCAATTCTACCGGTACTGTTGGCATTAATAATACCCACATTTCTTAACCATTCATTATCATGCTCATCCAAATCAAACACATTGGTTTGGCCAATAAAACGAGAGACAAAAGCGTTAGTGGGGTTATCGTAAATCTCACTGGGTGAACCCTGTTGCTCAATATGCCCATGATTAAGCACGACCACTTGACTAGCCACCTCCATCGCCTCTTCTTGATCGTGTGTAACAAAAATACTGGTCACATTAAGATCATGATGTAAGTTTCTTAGCCACAGACGTAAGTCTTTTCTAACGCTGGCATCCAATGCCCCAAAAGGCTCATCGAGTAATAATACAGAAGGTTCTACAGCCAAAGCGCGGGCTAACGCAATACGTTGGCGCTGCCCCCCAGATAATTGATCAGGATAACGATCATGTAACCAGTCCAATTGTACTAAATCTAACAGGGCGTGCACTTTTTTCTTAATAATCTCATTACTCGGCCGTGTGTGGCGAGGCTTAACGCGTAAGCCAAACGCTACATTTTCAAATACCGTCATGTGGCGGAATAAAGCATAGTGTTGAAAAACAAAACCAATGCCGCGTTGGCTGACATTTTGGCTGGTTTTATTTTCACCATTAATAATTACGCTGCCTTGATCTGTATGCTCTAAGCCGGCAATGATTCTTAATAAGGTGGTTTTTCCGCAACCCGAAGGGCCTAATAAGGCCACCAACTCTCCTTCGGGTACTTCTAAGTTGATATTGTGTAGAGCGGCAAAGCTGCCAAAATTCTTACTGATATCAGAAAGTATAATGCTCATAGTAAAATCTCTAGTGTCTTAAGGGTCATAAAGCCTAATGCTTTGTTGACGTTTGTTAATAATGTTAAACAGCTGTTTAGGGTGGCTGCATTAGGTTTATGGTTATCGACTGGTTTGCTTCCATTCAAGTAGGGTTTTTAAAACGAGAGTCACAATCGCTAAGCCCGCCAGAATAGAAGCGCTAGCAAAGGCGCCGACTACATCGTAGTCGTTGTAATTAACTTCAACGTTTAATGGCAAGGTGTTTGTTAAACCTCTAATATGACCAGAAACGACTGAGACGGCGCCAAATTCACCCATCGCGCGGGCATTACAAAGTAGTACGCCATACAGCAAAGCCCATTTAATGTTCGGTAAGGTCACAGAGTAAAATGTTTTCCAGCCACTGGCGCCTAAGGATAAAGCCGCTTCTTCTTCTTGATGCCCCATTTCTTGCATTAAAGGAATTAATTGCCTTGCCACAAAAGGGAAGGTCACAAACAGGGTGGCTAAAATAATGCCGGGGGCAGAAAAAATAATTTTTATGTCATAAGTGGCCAATAGCTTGCCAAACCAACCTTCTGCACCAAATAACAAGACAAATATAAAACCCGAAATAACCGGAGACACAGAAAAAGGCAGGTCTATTAAAGTGGTTAAAAAGCTCTTACCTTTAAACTCAAAGCGAGTAATGGCCCAAGCCGCCGTTATGCCAAACAGTGTATTTAAAGGTACCGTCACAATGGCCACTAACAAAGTTAATCTTATGGCGGCTAAAGTGTCTGCCTGGGTGAGTGCGGTCCAATAAGCTTCTATGCCTTTAGAAAGGGCTTGGTAAATAACTAAGCCTAAGGGTAAGCAAATAAACAACGTAATAAAGCCTAGGGCTATAGCAATTAAGCTCCATCTGACCCAGTTAGGATCTTGTAATGCTTGCTGTTGTTTAGCCCCGTGGCCTTTAGCGGGAGGGTGTGAAATAGAATGAGTATTCATATAACGGTATCTTAAAGTTGACCAGAGCGCTTACGCACCCAGAATTGTAATAAATTGATGATGAGCAAAAGTAAAAATGAGATAACCAGCATAGTTAAGGCAATGGCCGTAGCACCTTGAATATCATACTGTTCTAATTTTATAACGATTAACAGCGGTACGATTTCAGATACATAAGGAATATTACCCGCGATAAAAATAACTGAACCATATTCACCTACGCCTCTTGCAAAGGCGAGGGCAAAGCCGGTAAGTAGCGCAGGAGAAATATTGGGGAATATGATTTTGGTAAACACTTGTAAGCGTGTTGCACCCAAGCTAGCACCGGCTTCTTCCATGGCGCTTTCAAACTCCAGTAATACCGGTTCAACGGTTCTTACGACAAAGGGAATACTAATAAAAATAAGGGCAATCACAATACCAATGGGTTTAAAGGCTATTTGTAAACCAAAAAACTCATTTAATAAGCGACCTAAAAAACCACTCGGCTGAAAGATAGTAGCTAAAACAATACCGGCAACCGCGGTGGGCAGTGCAAAAGGTAAATCGATTAGCGCATGAAAGATATTCTTTCCAAAAAAAGAATATCGAACCAATACCCAAGCGGTAATAAAGCCAAACACACTGGCGACGGCGGCCGCTATTAATGCGGCAAAAAAGCTGACTTGAAAGGAAGATAAAACACGTTTGCTGGTGATGATGTGGACATAATCATCCCAGCTCAGTTTAAAGCTTTCAAATACCAAGGTGCTGAGGGGTATTAAAACAACCAGTCCTAAATAGAGTACGGTGAGCCCGATGGTGGGTCGGAATCCTGGCATGACGCTCTTGTGTGACATTATCTATCCTTTAGTAAACTTTATTAACGCGGCTAAATGACTTAGCGAAAATAATGATATTTAATTCTTTCTATAAAGTTTAATTAGATTTCTTATGATAATAAAACGACTATTTCAGATATGAATATCTAAATAAGTGATAGTAAAGGCTCAGCTAAGACTGTGTTAAATACTAAAGTTGGGTTATGCTTTAATTTTTGATGTATCAATTGGAAAGCGAGTGCACTTAACAGAATCCGATAACCAAACCTATTTTGATAAAAATAAAGCAAGAGAAAAAATTTGCGCTGTTTGGTTAAAAGCTCAAGCAAAAATAGCTAAAAAGTGGCTTTATTTAGCAGTGAGTGCAGGGGTTATTAATGGCTGGATGGTCATTATTCAATCAGCTGTACTTGCTTATCTATTACAAGCAATCATTATTGAAAAACTCCCATTAATAGTATTGATGCCCTATTTATGGAGCTTGGTTGTGATTTTTGTTGTGCGCAGTTTATGTGTTTATGCTTATCCAGTTTGCGGGTTTGAGGCTGGAGCACAGGTAAGGTCATCTGTTAGGCAGCAGTTGTTTACACAATTTTTAAAACAAGGGCCGTCTGAAATAAAGAACCATCAAAGTGGGAGCTTGGCTACGGTAACGCTTGAGCAAGTCGATGCCTTAGAGCATTATTTTTCGCGGTATTTACCACAACAAATGCTCGTCGCTATTTTGCCAATCAGCATACTAATAGTAGTAATGCCCTTCAATTGGATCGTTGGGGTGATCTTTTTAATAACAGGACCATTAGTGATTTTATTTATGGCTTTGGTCGGTATGGGGGCGGCCTCAGCAACTCGTAACCAGTTTTTAGCTATGTCTCGAATGAGTGGATATTTCCTTGATCGTTTGCAAGGCCTCAGCACCTTAAAATTGTTTGGTTTAGCTGAAACAGAATTGTCTAATATTAATACTATGGCCAATGGGTTTAGAGAAAAAACCATGGCGGTATTAAGAATTGCTTTTTTATCTTCCGCCATTTTAGAGTTCTTTAGTGCAATTGCCGTTGCCTTAGTTGCGGTTTATGTTGGCTTAGGGTTATTAGATCAAATTCATTTTGGCCCTGCTGTACATATTAGTTTGCAAGAAGCGTTATTTGTATTGTTACTAGCGCCAGAGTTTTTTATGCCTTTAAGGCAATTGGCCATCAATTATCACGATCGGGCGGCAGCTTTGGGTGCGAGCGATGCCATATTGGCAATATTAGAGAAAGAACCTGCTGGACAATTTACATCCATCGACATACAAAAGCCCAGTAGTCATCATTTAATAGAGTTTATTCATGTCAGTAAAAAATACGATCAGCGAACCGTTTTAACCGATATTAATTTATCAATAGAGCCAGGTGAAAAAGTGGCTTTGGTGGGAGAGTCAGGGGCCGGTAAAACCACATTGATCAATTTATTATTAGGTTTTGAACAGCCAACAACGGGCCGTGTTTTACTTAAGGGTGAGACGTTGACCCAAACACAGTCTGCGCAACAGATCGCTTGGGTTGGCCAAAGTACTTATATTTTTCATGGCAGTATAAAAGACAACATCGCCTTAGCCGAGCCTACTGCCAGCGCAGAAAGAATTTATGAGGCAGCAGTGGCTGCTGGTGTAACGGAGTTTAGTATACATTTATCAGAGGGCTTAGAAACGCAGGTTGGCGAGCGTGGTTATGGCTTATCGGGTGGACAGGTACAGAGAATAGCTTTAGCGAGGGCATTCTTAAAAAAGGCTGAAATAATTGTCTTAGATGAGCCTACTGCCAATTTGGATGATAGTAATAAAGCTCTATTATTAGCTGTCATTAATCAATTGTTTAAACAACAAACCTTAATTATTGCAACGCATGATCCTCTCGTAATTAAAATAATGTCTAGGCATATCAAGGTCTCTCAGGGCGGCATATCATGATGAGAGATTGCTGGTTCTTTTTGAAGCTTTTTAAGCCCTATACCATGTGGTTAGTTTCGGGCATTATTTTGTCACTCATAACGAGTATGGCGGCTATCACCTTACTAAGTTTGTCGGGTTGGTTTATCACTGCATCAGCAATGGCGGGATTATTGTCGATTGATGGCAATGTATTGGCGTTTAATTTTATGCTGCCTGCCGCTCAAATTAGGGCATTGGCGATTATGCGTACCTTAGGCCGTTATGCTGAACGTCTTGTCACGCACGAAGCAACATTTAGGGTCTTGGCACAGATTAGGAGCTGGTTTTTTCAGCAGTTGATACCCTTAGTGCCGGGTCGATTAGCGCTAATGCGAAGTGGCGATTTATTATCACGCATGACGGCCGATATTGACGCCTTAGATGCCCTGTATTTGCGATTAGTAGCCCCTGTTTTTGTTGCTATTTTAGGCGTCACTGCAGTGACGATTGTATTGGCAACTTATGCACCTATCATTAGTATTGCGAATGGCTTAATTTTATTGGTTGCGGCCGTTTATGTGCCTTGGTTGTTTAATCGATTAGGTAATGAAGGCGCAGAGCGTATTACCGTCTTAATGGCAAACTATAAGATTAGGCAAGTGGATACCTTGCAAGGTTTTGCTGATTTATTGGCTAATCAGGCTTATGAGCGCTACAGTGTGTTTCTGCAGCAGTTTTCTGATCGAATGATTCATACGCAACGTCAAAATAACTGCTTAACGGGCATCTCTTCTGCAATAACTTTCTTATTGTCTCAAATTAGTTTTACAGTGGTGTTAATCTTAGCTGGGTTGTTATATACAGAAAATCAACTGACAGGATCCGAAGTCGCGTTGGTCGTTTTTTGTGTACTCGCTTCATTTGAGCTAGTCACGCCTTTGCCTCAAGCGCTGCAAATGTTGGCAAAGACGCAAAAATCAGCTCAGCGTATAAGGCAAGTGGCTAAATTGAAGCCAACAATAACAGAGCCTCAGCAAATACTACTCTTACCTCAGTCATATGATTTGCAACTCAGTGACGTGTGTTTTCGATATTCAGATCAACAGGATTGGGTTCTAAAAAATATTAATGTACAGATACCCCTAGGTACTAAGTTAGCGATTGTGGGTGCAAGTGGCTCAGGTAAAACGACCTTACTGCATTTAATCATGCATTATTTTGATCCAGAAATAGGGCAGGTAGCGTTAGCAGGTTATTCCTTAAGTCAGTATGGATCTGAACCCTTGATGACTTGTTTTGGTGTGCTTTCACAACGTAGTCAACTTTTTGCTACCACTATTAAAGAGAACTTATTAATAGCTAAACCTGATGCGACTGCAAAAGAGTTAGATGCTGCTATTAAAGCGGCGGGGTTAGAAAAGTTCATTAGTTATTTGCCTGAAGGTTTAAATACTTGGGTAGGTGAAAGTGGTGTTAAGGTTTCGGGAGGTGAGGCGCGTCGAATTGCTTTAGCTCGGCTTTATCTTAAAGATGCACCGATATTAATTCTGGATGAGCCTACAGAGGGTTTAGATTCAGAAACAGAGCGCGATGTTTTTCAAGCTCTCAGTGTTTTTGCAACCAAAAAAACTATTATTATGGTGACCCACCGTGCAGCCGGTTTAAGCTTAGTCGATAAAGTTTATAGAATGGAGCAAGGTGTCTTACGTGACTATCACCTGTGATAGTTGTTTTTTAAACGATTGAAGTTGAGGGGGTAGAGGTGAAGTATAGATTGTTAACTTCGTTACTATTAGTAACATTAGGAACGATGTCTTTGATAGCGTGTGATGATAATAAAAATACAGTTAAAGCATTTCCTAGCGTTTTAAAGAAGTACGAACAGGTCACTACTTTAGAAGGTGTGGTGAGCAATAATAAAGGACCTATTAAAACAGGCCATGTAAAGGCGACTGATGATAATGGTCAATTGATTGTGAAAACTGATCTGGAAAATGGTCGCTTCAAAATAGATATACCCGCAAATACTGAATTACCTATTCTATTGATAGCATCAACGGATGTAGATTCTGAACAATGGATGGTGGCTGTGGTCGATGAAAAAATTAGTCAATATCAGATCAATCCCGCCACTACTGCGATTGCAAAAGCAGCTAAAACAATGGGTGGATATACGCGAGCAAATTTAGTAAGAGCGGCTGAAGAATCAGTTCATGTACCTGATGCCAATAAGACATCGACTGGGTGGCGGGGTGATCCTACAACACAGTATGGTGGATGGCATTAACAGTATTAATCTTTGCGATTAAACTGACTATCTTCTGGGCATCCGTAATTCTTACCTGTGTAAGATAAGATAAAAACGGCAACACTCAATAGTGCGATCGCAAAAGTTATACCGAGTAATAAGTAAAGGTGGAAACTATCGGCTACTTTTTGCACGTCAATAACTAAATGACGTGATAAAGCAGTAATGGCGATATAAATAAGAAACTGTACGGGGAGTCGTCTTGTTTTAAAGTAGGTGCCAACCATGGCGCCTAATTCAAGATAAATAAAGAGTAATAATATGTCTTCAAGGTCGGCATGACCCGTTCTCATCATCTCTATGTAGTCATGGACTGCTGACCAAACAATGGTTGCCCCAATGCCAAATAGCGCAAGGTAGTGAAAGCTATCAACTAATAGATCTCCAACTTTGTGAATCCAGACAGTTTTGTTAATCATGATTATTGGTTAGCTTGAGGTGTGTTGAAAGGAACGTGATGTAAAACACGTTCCTTATGTAGGGTTATGCGCGGCTATTTTCTTTTGCTACGCTGATTAAGTTATCAACGTCTAGTATTGAAGTTGCTGATAGCTTGGTTTTATTTGAAAACTCAGCTACTCCAGTAGACAATTCAACTGTTACACCTTGCGGAGCTTGTACACGTTGACTGATAGTATTTTTAATTTGTAGTGCAATTTCTTCTGCTTTATTTCTCGGTGAACCTGGCATGGCGATTAAAAATTCATCCTCATGTATTCTCGCTGCAATATCAACGCCGGCTCTAATTTCATCTTTAAAGCAATTCGTTACCCCTCGCAAGATGCTATCCATTTCATAGTTAGCTATGTTATTTCGGGCTTTAAAATCATTCAGATTTAATAAAATAATAGAAAATGGAAAACCATTTCGTTTAGAGTTTTCTACTTTTTCTTTTAAACGCCCCAGCATTGTTTCTTTAGTCATTAAATGTGTAACGGGGTCTAGGGCAAGGTGCTCCCTGTCCCAAGCTTCTTGAGCTTCCAATCTAAGTACATTAATAATGCCTAATGAGCAGGCCAGTAATAAACCAAGTATCCAAGTAAAGTACCACATAATCTGCTCCTAATAAGCTGTATGATCGTTTTGGTGAATATGTTTTTCAGTCACTTTTCCGCGTAGCACTCTAAATGCCCAAGTGGTGTAAGACAATACGATGGGTAAAAATATTAAAGTGACCCAAAACATGATTTTTAAAGTACCCAAGCTAGAACTTGCATCCCATACCGTTAGGGAGCTATTAAGATCTGAACTAGAAGGGATTAGAAAGGGGAACATCGATACACCCGCTGTCAAAATAATACTTGCTAGCATTAATGAGCTGGTTATAAAGCCTAAGCCAGGACGATTGAATCGAGACAATATTAAAGTTGCGATGCCAGTCAAAAAGGCAAGTGCAGGTATACTCCACAATACGGGGTAATGACCATAATTAGCTAACCATAAGCCCGAAGCTTTGGACACGGTTTTTGCTAAAGGGTTAGAGTAAAGGTTGGTGGAAATAGCACTCGTAATTTCATAACCTTCTATATTAGCTATCCAAACACCTGCTAAACCAAACACGATCAGTGTTATTAAACCAAATAGAGTGACTGTTTTTTTACATGCTTGGTTAATACTGCCTTCAGTTTTAATTTGTAAATAGATAGCGCCGTGCATAATTAACATCCCTAAGCTAACTAAACCAGCGGCTATAGCAAACGGATTTAATAAGGTCCAGAAAGAACCTGTATAGAAAATACGCATATCATTATCAAAATGAAAAGGTACGCCTTCTAATAAATTACCAAAGGCTACCCCAAAAATTAATGAAGGTACTAACCCGCCAATAAATAAGGCAATATCCCAGTTCTTACGCCAGGTAGGTGAAGGGAGCTTACTGCGATAATCAAAACCTATAGGTCTTAAAAATAAGGCGAATAGAGTGAGAAGTAGTGCGAAGTAAAAACCAGAAAAAGCGACGGAATAAGCGAGTGGCCATGCGGCAAATAAAGCGCCGCCAGCTGTAACCAGCCACACCTGATTGCCTTCCCAGGTTGCTCCGACACTATTAATAATGACACGACGTTCTGTGTCATTATTACCTAAAAAGGGTAATAAGATAGCGACACCTAAGTCAAAACCACCTGTAATAGCAAAGCCAATTAATAGAGCACCCAGTAGTGCCCACCAGATTAAGCGGAGAGTTTCATAATCAAAAATCATAATGTAGCTCCTGTAGCAATTTCAAAATGGTAGCGACCTTTATGTAGGCTGCTAGGTCCTTGTTTAATAAACTTTATCATTAAGAAAAGTTCTATCGCTAGAAATAGCGTATATAAACTAATATAACCGGCTAAACTTAAATAAAGGTCCAGTTCGGTTAAAGAAGATACGCTCAAGAACGTGGGTAATATTTCGGCAATTGTCCAAGGTTGTCTTCCAAACTCAGCGACAAACCAACCTGTTTCGCAGGCAATCCAGGGTAAGGGAATCATAAAGAAGCTAGCACGTAATAACCAAGTTTGTCGACATTTTCTAATTGAGCTGGCAATCACGGCAAAGATAAAGATAAACAGCATAATAAAGCCACAGGCTACCATGACTCTAAAAGTCCAGAATAAGGGTAACACTCTCGGTAATGAGTATTGTGCGGCTAATTCAATTTGTGCATCTGTTGCGTCTACTACCTTTTCGGTATAACGCTTTAACAATAAACCATAACCTAGGTCGGCTTTATTCAGGTTAAATTCTGCAACGGTTGCCTCATCACGTTGACCTGATCGTAAGGTCTGTAAACTTTTATAAGCTTTAATACCGTTACGAACGCGTAGGCGGTTTTTTTCTAAAATTTCTGAAAGCCCAGTGATAGGCTCATCAACTGAACGAGTGCCAATCAGGCCTAAAACCCAAGGAATTTGAACTGCATAATGAGTCACCATAGCGTCCTGATCTGGAATGCCAATGGCAGTAAAAGCCGCAGGGGCAGGTTCGGTATGCCATTCTGCTTCAATAGCGGCGAGTTTAGCTTTTTGTACTTCACCATCGGTATACCCACTTTCATCACCTAAGACGATAACGGATAAGATAGCGGCTAAACCAAAGCCTGCAGCAATGGTATATGAGCGTTGAGCAAAAGCAGCGTCTCGGCCCTTTAACATATAAAAAGCACTGATGCCCAAAACAAACGCAGAGGCTGTGGTGTATCCAGCAGCAACCGTGTGTACAAATTTAACTTGTGCTGCAGGATTAAAGAGTAACGAACCAAAGCTAGTGAGCTCCATACGCATGGTTTCATAATTAAAGTCTGCACCGACAGGATTTTGCATCCAGCCATTCGCTACCAATATCCATAAAGCGGATAAGTTAGTGCCTAAAGCGACTAACCAAGTGACTAACAGATGTTGGCCTTTACCTAACTTATCCCAGCCAAAGAAAAACAAGCCAACAAAAGTAGATTCAAGAAAAAAGGCCATTAGGCCTTCGATCGCTAAAGGTGCACCAAAAATATCGCCAACATAATGCGAGAAGTAAGACCAATTCATGCCGAATTGAAACTCCATTGTTAAGCCGGTAGTCACGCCTAAAGCAAAGTTAATTCCAAATAACTTACCCCAGAACTGGGTCATATCTTTATAAATTTCTTTACCCGTCATTACGTAAGTAGATTCCATAATGGCCAGTAAAAAGGATAAACCTAAGGTAAGCGGTACAAATAAGAAATGATATAAGGATGTTGCTGCAAACTGCCAGCGTGATAAATCAACTATAGATTCTGAAATCATGATTTCCTCTTGTGGAGTTTAAGCTCTCAGTAAGAGAGCTGTCAGTAAACAGCATGGTATGTTTATAAAACCAATGCCTTAAAGCTAAGTAAACAATCTACTTTGTATAAATGACTCTTTTTATGCTTATCTTTTTTTTAGATATATATATCTATAAAAAAGATTTATGATAAAGTTAATGCCCTATATTGTCTAATGGAATTTGTATGTATAGCTTCCTTTAGAAGATTTATAAGAGTGATAAATTTCGTTATCTACTTGTAGTGTAATGAGGTTTTGGTTATTTAACACTATAATTCCTTATAAATACAGTGTTAATTAAAGGCGATTTATTAGAATAATAATCAATAATGAGGAGTGTAGCATGGCGCGAATAGTTGTTTTAGGTGCAGGCATTGGTGGTGTTCCAATGGCTTATGAAATGAAAGAAACGGTAGGCAAAAAACATGAGGTTATTGTTATTTCTGACAGTCCTACTTTTCACTTTGTCCCCTCCAATCCTTGGGTACCACCCAAGTGGCGTAAACCGGAAGACTTAAAAATTGAGTTAGCACCGGTCATGAAAAAGAAAGGCATCGAGTTTATTCAAAAAGCAGCGGTAAAAATAGAGCCTAATAATAACCAAGTGTTATTGGCTGATGGCTCTGCTGTTGAGTATGACTTTTTGATTATTGCTACAGGTCCGCGTTTAGCTTTTGATGAAATTCCAGGACTCGGTCCTGATGGATTTACATCTTCTGTATGTCATGTTGATCATGCGGCTGTTGCAGCACAGGATTGGGACAAATTCATGGAAAATCCCGGTCCGATCATTATTGGTGCTGTGCAAGGCGCTTCTTGTTACGGACCTGCATATGAATATTTAATGATTCTGGAAACAGAATTACGTAACAGGAAAATACGCGATAAAGTCCCAATGACTTTTGTGACTGCAGAGCCTTACATTGGACATCTTGGACTAGGTGGTGTGGGTGATACTAAAGGTTTATTAGAAAGTGCATTACGTGATAAATCTATTAAATGGGTTACCAATGCTAAGGTCGATAAGATTGAAGAAGGCATGATGTTTGTAACCGAAGTGGATGATGAAGGTGTCGATAAAAAGAAACACGAACTGCCGTTTAAACATTCAATGATGTTGCCTGCTTTTACAGGTATTGATGCAGTCCGTAATGAGGCAGCAGAAGGCTTAGTTAATCCGCGTGGTTTTGTCTTGATTGATGAACATCAACGTAACCCAACTTTTAAAAATATATACTCTGTGGGTGTTTGTGTTGCATTACCGCCCGTTGAAAAAACACCGTTACCCGTCGGCACACCGAAAACAGGCTATATGATTGAATCTATGGTGACTGCAACGGCCCACAATATTGCAGAACAATTAGCCGGTAAAGAACCCACGCATCATGCGTCGTTAAATGCGCTATGTTTAGCAGATTTTGGTGATTCTGGTGTAGCGTTTATGGCGGTTCCTCAAATTCCACCTCGCAACGTAACGTGGTCTGCAAACGGTAAATGGGTGCATTTAGCTAAGATCGGATTTGAGAAATATTTTATGCGGAAGATAAGAAAAGGCATCAGTGAGCCTTTCTATGAAAGATTGACGCTTAAATTAATGGGTATTGTGCGTATAAAAGGTCATTAATATGAATATAGATAGAATTGTATTTGCCGTGGCGGGTAGTTTTATCTTAGTCAGTTTGTTGTTGGCGCATTATCATTCAGAAATGTGGCTATGGTTTACAGCATTTGTTGGCGCTAATTTATTTCAATCGGCATTGACTGGTTTTTGCCCTATGGCAATCATACTTAAAAAGTTAGGGATTAAGTCCGGTTGTGCATTCTGATTATATAAATTAATTTTAAAGACTAACGTACCTCATTTTAAGTAGAGTAGATGAGGTACTGTTACCTTTATAAAAGCCTAAGACTTTACGGGAAAATCATGCTTAAAAAAAACAAACTGTGTGGATTTAACAGTTTTTTAGTGATGTGTTTATTAACGACTTCTGTCATGGCGTCTGATTCAGTTGATAAGTCAGCGAGTCAGTCGTTTACTTTGGATCAAGCCATTGATTATGCCATCGCTAATAATCCAGACTTACAAATAGCCATACAGCGTATAGAGCAAGCAGATGCTCAATTGGGAGTTGCTTTATCAGCATTTTATCCACAGGTTTCTGCAAAAGTGGGGTATGAAACGTCTAATAACCCCGCACAAGTTTTCTCCATGATTGTTGCGCAAAGAGACTTTAATTCTAATTCAATCGCCAATATTAACGATCCAGGGTACAGACAAAATTTTCGACCCGAAATAGTAGGTAAAGTATCGCTTTTTAGGGGGGGGCAAGATTATCAAAATAGCAAAGCGGCAGCTTTAGGAATAGAAGCGGCAGAGTTTGAAAGATCATCTATTCATAATGCATTAATTCAAGCGGTCACAGCAACTTATTACGCACATCTTGCCGCGATTGAAGCTCAAAAAAACGCACAAAATGCGATTGTCGCTATTGAAAGTGAATTAAAGCAAACACAGTTAAAGCACGATGCAGGTACAGTGCTTAAATCTGATGTATTGTCCTTAGAAGTTAAATTAGCTGAAGCACAAGAAAGTCAAATTAGAACGGCTAATGGTATTGAAACGGCAAAAGTTAATCTGGTTAATTTATTAGGGTTACCCAGTCTGTCGGTTTTTAATATTTCTTCATCGTCTATTTTTAACTCCCCTAAATTCACACCCTCATTTAATGAATTGCTAGAGCAAGCTATGGGTCAGCGACCTGAGGTAAAAGCCGCTGCAAAGCAGGTTGAAATTGCACAATATAAAGTAAAAAGTGCACAGGGCGCCTACTTGCCTAAGGCTGATGCTTATGTCAGTTATGGGCAAAATAGCCAGACGCCTGGTTTCTCGAGTAGTAAAGAGAATGTAACGGCAGGCGTTGCTGTTGAAATGGATATCTTTTCTGGATTTAGTACTCAACAACAGCTGAGAACGGCTGAATTAAAAGCGACAGAAGCCCTTGAGACAGAACGTAAAACTAAATTGGCTGTTGAGCAGGAAGTTAAAGTGGCTCATTTAAAACTTCAAGAAAGTTTGGCTCGTGTTCATGTAACAGATTTATCGGTGCAGTCGGCAGATGAGGCTTTAAGGCTCGTTAAAGAAGAAAGAAAAGCTGAGGTCGTTACGGTGACTCGTTATATAGAAGCCGAAGTGGCTCGAAATACTGCACAATCAAATTCAATTGCCGCGCATTATGATGCCTTGAGCGCAGAAGCCGCATTAAAGAAAGCCATTGGTGCTTGGAAATAAAGGAACGCACATGACACAAACCGAACCCAAAAACATGAATAAATTACTGGCCATTGCAGGGGCTGTTTTAGCATTAATTTTGTTACTGCTTTATATGCAAGGTAGTTTTGTGAGTAAGGTGGCTCCCGGTATGATTGAGCCCCCAGTTGATTCAAGCTTTTTAGCGTTACACACAAGCACGGTAGAGAAAAAGCAGGTGGCTGATGTTATGAGTTGGCCAGGCACCGTAAAGTCCAGAATCGTTGCTAATATCGCCCCTAAAATGACAGCACGTATTGTTGAAATTAAAGTGCATGCCAGTGATAAAGTGAAACAGGGTGATGTACTCGCACGTTTAGATGAAAGAGATATGGTCGCTCAAGAACAAGCGGCTTTAGCCGCGTTAGCAGGCGCTACTGCAGAGGCTAATCGCGCTAAGGCGGATGCTGAACGTATTCAGAGTTTGTATAGTAAAGAAGCGGCAACCAAAGAGCATCTTGATACTAGTGTGGCACAAGATAAATTAGCGCAAGCCAAAGTTAATCAAGCAACTAGTGTGTTGACAGAAGCTAAATCGTTGCATGCGGATACTGTATTGCGAGCGCCTTTTGATGGGGTTGTGCTTAAACGATTTAAAGAGCCCGGTGATATGGGATTACCAGGCGTCCCTGTTATTTCTTTACAAGCACCGCAGGGCTTAAGATTAGAGGCTGATGTGCCGACCAGTTGTGCTAGTCAATTCACGCTTGGTATGCCTGCACAAGTGCGTATTGATACTTTAGGTCAAACGGTTACCGCCCAAATTGATGAAATTAGTCCTGACGTAGATGCACAAACTAGAACACAATTAATTAAGGTAACTTTACCGACTATGACAGGCTTGCAAGCCGGTTATTTTGGCTGGTTAGAACAAGGCTGTGCGCAACACGAAGCCTTATTAATTCCACTCAGTGCTGTACAACATATTGGTCAATTAGAAGTTGTTAGCGTATTGGCTAAAGGGCATCAGGTTATGCGTCATATTAGAACGGCTAAAGTTTTTGGTGACCAGATTGAAGTGATTTCTGGTTTAGTTGCAGACGAAGTCGTTATTAGTAATCCACAGCAGGCACAATAATGGCTGATCAGCAAAACTCCAAGCCACATCGTGGTTTGACCACAAAGATTGTTGAAATCTTTACAACTTCTCAGTTATCTATTTTATTTTTAATCATATCTTTATTAGCCGGCGCTGCCGCGTTAGCGTTAACTTCACGAGAAGAAGATCCACAAATTGTAGTGCCTGTGATGGATGTGTTGATTGAATATCCAGGGGCCTCTAGCGAAGAAGTCGAGAAATTAGTCTCTACTCCCTTAGAAGTTTTACTCAAACAAATTGAAGGGGTGGAATATGTTTACTCCATCTCCAAACCTGGTGCGGCTGTTGTGACTGTGCGTTACTTGGTGGGTCAGTCGTTTGAAGATAGTTTAGTTAAAACCTGGGATAGGTTGATGTCTAATCAACATCTTATTCCTGCGGGTGTCACGCATTGGAAAGTAGCGCCCGTAGAAATAGATAATGTGCCGATCGTTTTGTTGTCATTGTCCCCACAAAGCTCGCATTATGATGCGATGGCTTTACGTCGTATTGCTGATGAATTAATTGTTTCTTTAAGAACGGTTGCCGATGTTGGTAAGAGTTGGGTCGTAGGTGGTGAGCAACGTCAAGTATCTATCTACGCTAACCCAGTCAGTTTAGCGGGTTATAATCTGACCTTAATGGATATCACTCAAGCGCTTGCTAGTGCTAATGTTAATGTTCAGGCAGGTAGTTTTGAACGCAATAATCATGAAGTTGCGTTAGAAGTCGGTCCACATTTTACTTCGCCAACTGAGGTTAGCGCATTAGTGCTAAAGAATATTGCTGGACGGCCTATTTATTTAAGAGACGTTGCGAGGATTGAAGAGGGGCCTGCTGATGTAAGTCATTATACGCGGATTGGTTTTGGGCCCGCAGTTTCAGAAATGCCAACAGTGGGTAATGCGACTGGCGATCAGCCTAAAGTGGGGCAAGAGCGCGAAATGGTGACTGTTGCTATTGCTAAACGTAAAGGCAGTAATGCGGTTGATGTGGCAAAAGCGGTTATTGCTAATGCAGAAAGCCTGCGGGGGACATTAATTCCAGAAGATGTGTTGCTAACCATCACGCGTGATTATGGTGAAACTGCTAATCATAAAGTCAACGAATTGGTGAAGCATTTAAGTTTTGCCATCGTTATTATTGTGGTGTTATTGGCCTTTTCTTTAGGTTTAAAAGAATCTTTTATTGTTTCAATCGCAGTGCCAATGACGTTGGCGCTCACTTTATTGTTGGATTACATTTCTGGCTACAGTATTAATCGTGTCACATTATTCGCTCTGATTTTATCGTTAGGTTTATTGGTTGATGATCCTATTGTGGATGTGGAGAATATTCATCGACATTATAAATTGCGTAAAGAATCTCCTTTACAAGCCTTATTAACAGCGGTTGACGAAGTAAGACCTCCCACTATATTGGCGACTTTTACCGTTATCGTGTCCTTTTTGCCGATGTTTTTTATCACCGGGATGATGGGACCGTATATGGCACCAATGGCATTTAATGTGCCTATTGCAATGATTGTGTCTTTGATTGTGGCCTTTACAGTGACACCTTGGGCGAGCTTTAAGTTATTGCAAGGTGAGTATCATAAGCATGTTGATGAAGCGCCCGAAGACTTTAAACAGAGTGCAATTTATAAGGTATACCGCTCTGCTTTAGGGCCTTTATTAGCCACCACTGGGCGTGCTAAATTATTCTTACTCGTGGTTTTTATTGCATTTCTAGCCTCAACTTTGTTAGCAGTCACTCGCGCTGTGCCACTCAAATTACTGCCCTTTGATAATAAAAACGAATTGCAGATTATGATTGATATGCCGCGTGGGGCGAGTTTAGAGAATACTGATCAAGTTGCACGTGCTTTAGGCTCTTACTTGGCAACCGTTAATGAAGTGACTGACTATCAGACATATACGGGCTTAGCTGCACCGATGGATTTTAATGGCATGGTGCGACATTATTATTTGCGTAGCGGTGGGTATTTGGGTGAAGTGCGTCTTAATTTATTACCCAAAGATCAACGAGAACAGCAGTCTCATGAAATAGCTTTGCGTATTAGACCTGAGATAGAAAAAATAGCTAAACAGTATGGTGCAAATCTAAAGATTGTAGAAATACCACCCGGACCGCCAGTACTTTCAGATTTGGTCGCCGAAGTGTATGGGCCACCAGAAGCGAGTATAGATAGTTTAATATCGGTTTCTAAACGCATAAGAGCCGATATGGAAAAAACAGAAGGTGTAGTGGATGTGGATGATTTCTCTGAAGCAGCTCATGATAAGGTACGTTTTGATCTGAACAGAGAAAAAGCCGCCTTATCGGGTGTAAATGTTGCACAGGTAGCAGATACCTTGCAGACAGCACTGGCAGGAAAACAAGTGGGTGGAGTGCATTTAGATAGTGAACGTCAAGCTTTAGACGTGAATTTACAATTACCTCGCGAATTACGATCTTCAGAGCTTGATTTACTGGCCTTGCGGGTAAGAACAGATACGGGTGCATTAATCCCATTAAGTGAAATCGGTACAGCATCAACAGTAGTTGAAGATCAGCCTATTTTCCATAAGAATTTGCAACGCGTCGCATACGTAGTGGCGAGTATGGCAGGACGTAGTCCAGTTGAAGCCGTATTCGATCTTAATGATGTTTTAGCAGAGCGTCCTTTACCTAAGGGTTATAAGGCAGAGTTAGCCGGTGAAGGTGAATGGAAAATTACCGTTGATGTGTTTCGTGATCTTGGCTTGGCTTTTGCCGCAGCGCTAGTGATGATTTATGTTTTATTGGTGGGGCAAACGGGTTCTTTAACGGTGCCTTTAGTGATGATGATTGCTATACCTCTAACTGTTATTGGCATCATGCCGGGCTTTTGGATATTAAATCAATTGATGACTACGCCGATTGCCGGTTATCCTAATCCTATCTATTTTACGGCTACCGCGATGATAGGCATGATTGCTTTAGCGGGTATTGTGGTTAGAAACTCGATTATATTAATCGATTTTATTGAGCGTCTACGTACACAAGTCGGTGTTACTTTAACGGATGCATTGATAGAAGCCGGGGCTATTCGACTAAGGCCTATCTTTTTAACAGCCGGTGCCGCCATGTTTGGTGCGTTTGTAATTATCTTAGACCCTATATTTTCAGGCTTAGCATGGAGCTTTATTTTTGGGATTTTTGCATCGACTTTATTTTCGTTGCTAGTTATCCCGGTGGTTTATTTCTTAATAAATAGAGATAAAACGGTAGATTGATGACACTAAATTATGATTTCATCGCTTTTATGGTGAGTACGGTTTTAACACTGGCCTATTATTTATATTTAAATGGATTAGTGCGCCGTAAACCAGAAAGAAGCGTGCATACCTTTAATGCCAAAATCCGAGCTGAATGGGTTAATAAGGTAATGGGCAACGATAATATGAATATATTAGCGGTTCAAACCTTACGTAATTCTGTTATGGCGGCCAACTTTATGGCATCAACTTCCATTTTATTAATAATGGGGGCTTTAAATCTAAGTGATAAAGCTCAGCAATGGGTGTCTTTATGGCCTTTAAGTACAACGCTTCAGGGTTCATTAGCAGATATTTGGCAAATAAAATTAGGCCTGTTACTACTCGATTTTTCTGTTGCGTTCTATTATTTTTCTATGGCTATTCGGCTCTTTAATCATGTGGGTTATATGATTAATCTGCCTAGAGAAACCATGCTGAGTCAGGATTTGTTCAAACAAACGTGTGCCTATTTAAATAAAGCGGGTCGCTATTATTCCTTAGGTACACGCACTTTCTTTTTTAGCTTGCCGATTATTCTGTGGTTCTTTGGTCCGCATTTTTTAATATTAGGGACACTGATATTGATGGGTGGGCTTATTGTTTTGGATAAAGTGCCTAGCTAGATTGCTAATGACATTTTTATAGTTATAAACTTAAAGTCTGGATTTGGTTTTTGATCATTAAAGATCGAGAGGTTAATAGGGAGAAAATATGAGTAAAAAAATAATGCTAATGTTTTATCTAGGTTTTATTAGCGTAACGGCACCCACAATGGTTGTATCAGCAACCTTAAATGATGGGAGTTCTTACAATGAGTCAAAAGAGCAGTCTTTGCATAGAGGCACAGAGAATACTGATGAATCTCAAGTCAGTTTTTTTGTTTTACCGGCTATCGTTGTTGGGTTATCCCTGGCTGTCTTTTTTCTCAAAAGAAAGTAATTTTCGTGGCTAAATCATGGGGTGTTTTTTGTAATCTGATCCACTGTAGCGGGCAATAATATATTATGGAAACTGATTTTTGGATTGAAAGTTGGAGCCAAAATAAAATTGGTTTTCATCAAAAAGATTTCAATAAACAACTGGTCAAGTATTGGCAAAATTTAGATATTTCGGCGGATAGTAAGGCTTTCGTACCATTATGCGGAAAGAGTCTTGATCTTTTATGGCTAAAACAACAAGGTCATCATGTTATTGGAGTAGAAGTTAGTGAGTTTGCGGTAAGCACATTTTTTTCTGAAAATAACTTAGATTATACTCGGTGTCAGCAAGATGACTTAGTCCAATGGGAGTCGGGTGACTTATTTATATGGCAGGGTGATTTTTTTAATTTAAATCAACATCAGTTAAATAATGTGGAGGGTGTGTTTGATCGGGCTTCATTGGTTGCCCTGCCTGTTATGTTGCGTGAGAAATACGCCCAACATTTAAAAAATGTTTTGCCTAAAAATACACAGATCTTGTTGCTTACCTTTGAGTATGATCAGACTAAGCGAGTGGGGCCCCCTTTTTCCGTGACTCAGGCAGAAGTTCAGGCGCTTTATGGTGATAAATATAAAATTAAAATGTTATTTCAAGAAGACGTGATTAATCACTATCCACAGTTTAAAGATCAAGGCTTAAAAAGTCTGGTGGAAAACGTTTTTTTACTTAAGCCCTATTGATGAGCAATGCCTGTTTTAATCAAAACAGGCATTGTTAAAGCCACCCTTAATACTGCTTTAGAATTTAGTAAAGCAGTATAAGGTCTATTTTTTTGTGTACTAAATTTTTAGCTTACTTTGCCCGCGTCAGTAGCCGCAGGTACCTCGATTAATTTTCCTGTACTGCATTCATAGATATAGCCATAAACAGGAATATCAGAAGGCACTAAAGGATGGTTTTTAATACGTAATACATCTTCTAAAACACTGGCGGTTTGTTCTTCTATTGTTAGCCAGTTGATGTAACGACCTTCAGCAGAACCATGGCCTTCACAGCAATCATGCCAGCCATTTTCGTCAATTGATGCTGTTTTTAAACTGCTAGCCAACAAGTCACTCATGATCTCGTTGTTAAACAATTCCAT
>CAIXAE010000024.1 GCA_903917345.1 uncultured Methylococcaceae bacterium
CACACCGATTTCAAAGTGTCCGTTTTGCCATTTAATAATCATTAAATACACCAGCAATAACTCAATACCAAAAGTCATGATGCCTTGCACAGCAAACGATAAAAAGGTAAAAAACCACGCAATTTTCTTTTTGCGATACACTTCATCAGAGGTTTCATCAACACGCTGCTGCTCACGCTGTTCTAAGGCAAAGCTTTTTACGACATAAATATTACTGATGGCATCAGAGAATACCCCGCCAACAATAGAATCAGCCGCGGCCACCGCTTTATCAAAACGCATCTTCCAAATTGAAAAACTAATATTCCAGGTCACAAACACAATAACCCAAACTAAAAAGTACAGAGCGAACTCGGGTTGTTGTTGGTAAAAGAGCGTAAACGAAATAATGACCGCTAAAATGTTCATGAAAAACTGGAATAAAAACCAGTCCATGATGGTTTCAAAAGCCCGTGAGAACCGATTGGCTTGTTTAATTAAGCTGCCCGAGAAGTTATTTTCAAAGAAAATGTATTTTTGTTTTTTTAAAACATCAAAACAACGCTTCTCTAAAAGGTTAATCCCGCCGCCGTCTAAAGGCACGATGGCCACTTCTAATAAGCGCCAAGAGAACCATACAGCGCAATAAATGAACGCGATTTTTGTTAGACTATCAAACAATAAAACACGTGTTTCTTCAGAGTAGGGTGACGCTAAGCCATTAGCGATGTTCTTGTAATAAAGCGGCGCTGTTAGATCAAGTGAAATAGAGCAGGCAAGGGCGAATAGGGCGATGAAGAAATACACTTTCTTTTGCCAAATGACTTTGCAATATTCTTTAAACAGGATATCCATATAAGGGTGTTAACGAGACTATTAATAAGATATTATGCAGCACACACAGGCCACCGCGTTAAAAGGCTCTATTTTAGAGCTTTATCCTTAACAATTTACAATTAATTGGATTTTACTTATGAATGTACTATTTTTATGTACGGGTAATTCGTGTCGTTCGCTGATGGGTGAAGCCCTCTTTAATCACTTAGCACCCGCAGGCTGGCATGGGCTGAGTGCAGGCAGCAAACCTATCGGTCGATTAAACAGTGGAGCCGTAGCATTACTGTTAGAAAAAGGCCTATCAATAGAAGGTTATTACAGCAAATCGTGGAATGATCTGCCTGTAACACCCGATATAGTACTCAGTGTCTGTGGGAATGCCGCTAACGAAGTGTGTCCGGCTTACTTAGGCCCTGTATTACGCAGCCACTGGGGTGTAGAAGATCCGGCGCATTTTGTCGGCACCGAAGCAGAAGTTAAAGCCGCATTTGAGACTGCGTATGGCATTATAAAATACAGAATAGAACAATTCTTAGCCTTACCGATTGATGAATTAAAACAGGATCCTATCCAACTCAAAGTTGAACTCGATCGTATCAGTACATTAGTGCCCTAAGTGGATCTTATTATGACAACTCAACAGAACCATCAACCGGGACTGTCTTTCTTAGATCGCTATCTAACGCTATGGATCGCCTTAGCGATGGCAATAGGCATCAGCCTAGGTTATTTTTTTTCGACAGAAGTGTCTGCGCTTAATACCCGAGTGTCGATGGGTACCACCAATTTACCCATTGCCTTAGGCCTTATTATTATGATGTATCCGCCTTTGGCTAAAGTGCATTACGAAGAGATGGGTACTATTTTTAAACAGTGGCGATTATTGGGAGTGGCTTTAATACAAAATTGGCTCATCGCCCCTGTATTCATGTTTAGCTTGGCGCTCGTGTTTTTACACGATACGCCAGAATACATGACCGGCCTTATACTCATTGGGTTAGCGCCTTGTATTGCCATGGTGATCGTCTGGAATGAATTAGCTACTGGCGATAATGAATTTGCCGCTAGCTTAGTCGCTTTTAATAGTCTCTTTCAGGTGTTGTTCTTTAGTGTCTATGCGTGGTTATTTATAACCGTATTACCGCCATTATTTGGTTTTACAGCCGTTGCGGTGGACATCACCATAGGCGAAATCGCTAAAAGCGTATTTATCTATTTAGGTATTCCGTTTATGGCTGGATTCTTAACGCGTTTTGTTTTGATACGCCTTAAAGATAATACCTGGTATCAAACCCAATTTATACCAAAAATAAGTCCATTAACGCTCATTGCGTTGTTGTTTACCATTGTGGTGATGTTCTCACTAAAGGGGCATTTGATCGTGCAATTACCCCTGGATGTGTTGCACATTGCAATTCCCATGCTGATCTATTTTGTGGCCATGTTTTTATTAAGTTTTGCCATAGGTAAAGTCATTGGGGCCAGTTACGAGAAAACCACTACCTTAGCGTTTACCGCCGCCAGTAATAATTTTGAACTGGCTATTGCTGTGGCTATTGCCGTATTTGGTATTAACAGTGGCGAGGCTTTTACGGCAGTGATTGGGCCGTTAATAGAAGTGCCAGTGATGGTTGCTTTAGTGAATGTGGCTTTTTATTTTAAGAAGCGCTGGCACTAGAAAGGCCGGTATTGTCTTAATTAATACTTTTTGATAATATTCGTTATTTAATGAAGTGAAAATTCCTATAAAGTCATGTATAGTCAATAAGTGAGAAAATATTGAATTGTTTTTAATATTTATAGCCGCTTACTTTGCAATAAATTTAAAAATAGTGACTTATTGTTTTAAGAGCGCATACTGTATTCATAGCTGATTGGTATCTCATCTATGCTAAGGCACTAAAATATTAAGATACCTAACCCAATAGCGAGTGAAATGAAATAAATTATGGCTACTAACGTCCCAAAAAAGAACAAAACGGCTGAATATGTGGCGACACATATTAAAAAAAGTACACTGACACAAAAGCAAATATCTGAAGCATTAGGCTTCAAGACCCCTAATCTTATAACAATGATTAAACAAGGCTCTATTAAGATCCCTGTTTATTTGATCCCTAAATTAGCTGAAACCCTTAAAGTAGACCCCGCTAAATTATTAGCGATGGCACTTAAAGAATATAACCCAGATACGTTTTCGGCGATTCAATCCACCTTTGGTTACCCTATCACGGATACCGAAACTAAGATTTTAGAAAAGTTACAAGCGTCTTTGCCTTACAGCGAAGTTGAAACACCTGAAGAATTAGATGCTTATCTAGCTAAATTAGAAAGCAACTTAAAATAATATACACGCCGTTTTTATAAACGGCGTTATCACACTATTTAATAGTTACCGTATGATTGGGTAACTATTAGATTTTGCTTGTCACGCTTGCAAAATCATTCTCTACGACAGATTAAGTCGCCACCCTCTCTTTTTACACCCACTCTCTCTTTCTTTAGCAAAATAAATACACCCTGTTTATTTCGCTCACAAACGGTTCAAAAAACAGCATAGTTGTATTAAATCATCAGCTTGATGCGGTACTAAAAGACGCGAACGATAACACTAAGCGGCTGATTTTAATCCATAGGACACATCAAAAGCCGAGAAAAAATCATCTTAACTTAAGCAGCGTTATTATAGATAGACGTGTCGTTATCTTTCGATAAAAAGTGTAATTTTGTTATATCTAAAAACTTGTAAACTTAGGAGACGTCTACTTTTTTTAAGATTAACGTAATGTATTTATGTAGATTTTGACGGGGTATTGTCAGTTGTAATGGGTAAAGAATTTTTTGTAACTTTAATGTGTTAACAATCGTTAGATCGATTAAATAAATAAAATGAAACATAACGCTGGAATATTTGTCGATCATCGCGCTGTTGAGTCTCTCTGTATAAATACCTTAAACGCCAAACAATTTGGCGTTAATGTGTATTCTGATCCGACCGAATTATTCAAAAGCATTTTAGACGGTCATCTAGACGTGTTAATTGTTGATAGTCATCTTCCCTCTGAAGATGTTAAGATGATTGAGCGTTACCGCCTGATGAGTCCTAAGTTGTTTATCATTGTGCTGGGTGAGTCCTCGGCATCACTGAGTGACTATTTAGCGGTCGGTAGTAATGCAGTGACCGACGCACAAAACATCATGAACGTTATTGATGCAATACATATAGAAAAGACCGCTAAACAAAACAACAGTGATGAGGTTAACGATAAATGGCGCATATCGCTTTCTGATTATCATCTTTACTGCCCTGGCAATACTAAAATTAAATTAACGGTGCGCGAATTTAAGTTTTTAAAGCTCTTATTTGAGACTGATAAAGTCGTTACCAAAGATGAAATTAAAAGCCAAGTGATTGGGGGCGACTACTTTACAGCCGATCAACGTATTGCCCTGTTGGTGGCAAGAATGCGTAAAAAGGTCAGTATAGAAAGTGGATTAATCTTGCCGGTAAAATCGGACTATACCAACGGCTATGTGTTTGCCGGTTCTAAGAGTATAAAGCGTTAATACGTTTTAGATAGTGTTATAAGACTTAGCTTTAATTGTTAATTTTTATTTCAATATCATCTGGATGTTTTGCAATATATTGACTGCTATATCATTATTTTAATGGATTTACCTGACTATAATAATCTGCAAATTCTTATAATTAATTTGGATAAGTGCAGCTATGACGATAGAACCTGTTGTATACGTTGATAATGAAAGCTTAAATACACAATTAGACCTATTTAACGAGGATAACCTTGTTGATAAAAAACAATTAGCAGGTCTTAACATACTGATTGCCGAAGATAATGTCTTTAATCAGCATGTGATACTCAACTTTTTTAAATTATCAGACGTTGATATCACAATCGCGAATAATGGACTAGAAGTGTTAGAGGCATTAAGTAATGCGGAATATGATCTGGTCTTAATGGATATCAATATGCCCGTAATGGACGGCATTACCGCCTGCCAAGTGATAAAGAGTCAAGTGCGTTATAAGCACTTACCCATTATTGCTTTAACGTCGTCTGTTACTGAAGAAAATAGAGACCGTTGCTTTGCTGCCGGGATGGTCGATTTTTTAGAAAAACCCATTAATAGAACTAAACTGATTAACAGTATCTGTCGTCATCTTAGTTTTACTAAGCAACTAAAGGCATCACTAGAAAACACTGAAACACATCTGACTAGCACTACAGGTTTGGATATCTCGTATCTTAAAATGTTAGTCGGTGAAGATCAGTCAATCATTAAGAGCCATCTGGATTTCTTTCTAGAGACAGCGGCTATTAATCTGACTGAAACAATTGCGGCGATACATTCTGGACTCACGCTTGCGGCCAGTAAATCCAGTCATAAAATGCAGCCCTCTGCATTGAGTATCGGGGCAACTAACTTTGCTGATTTATGTGCAGAAATTGAGGATGCAGGGTTGTTAGGTGATATGAATAAACTAACACAATTAGTACCGGCATTAGAGAAAGAATGGCACGTAGTGACTGCGTGTATTAAAGCTTGGCCGCAAAATGAACTGCTTTATGCTACCCCCGATCAATAGATACTAGGCCTATGTTCCATACTATTCTTGTTGTTGATGATGATGCTAAGCATAGGGCGTTAATCGCTGCTTACCTGCAAAAGCATGACTATGAAATTATTTTTGCAGCCAATAGCCTTGATATACAAAAACAACGCCAACGGTATATTTGTCATCTTATTATTTTAGATATCAATATGGCGGGTGAAGATGGCTTAAGTATTTGTAAAAGGTTGAGAGATGAGGGAGACAATACCCCCATCTTATTTTTATCTGCAAATAATGAAACGGTAGATAAAGTGCTAGGCTTGGAGTATGGTGCGGATGATTATATGTCTAAACCCTTTGATCCGCGAGAATTGTTAGCCAGGATACGGAGTCTTTTGCGTCGTATTCCCGAAGCGCGCACTGATGCTTATGATGGGATAGCCGCTCGTTATCAATTTGGTGATTATGTGTTGGATGGTCAAACTAGATCATTGTCTTACAAAAATAATCCGGTCACTATAAGCTCTGAAGAATACGCACTCCTGATAACACTCATAAATGCGCTGGGTAAGCCACTTTCACGTACACAATTAGCCCATCAGATTAGTACCAAGGAGCTTGAATCAAATTCTGATTGTCGCTTTATAGATACCATGGTTTCTCGTTTAAGGAAACGCTTAGAGCCAGAGCCTAACATTCCACAATATTTACTGACAATACGAGGAGTCGGTTACGCTTTTACGACTCAAATCACCCAAAGTAGTAGTTTGTAAGCCACGTGAACTCAATTAATCAGATTGGTTTTGCAATATCCACGTTTATAAGTTTATTCTTAGCATTACACGCGTTTTATACTATAAAACACCTGAGCATACCAGCCAATCAACAGACCTATTGGCTTAGATCTGTGATATTTTTTTTTATTTATTATCTTTTTTTATACGCTGGATCAATGGGCTATCCCGTTTTTATATGGTTCGCCAATATAGCGCTGGTTTATTGTTTAAGTTGCCTTTATTTCTTATTACGCTGCATGCATCAGTCAGTGAGTGAAGATTTGATTTTGATAAATAGAGTCTTTATCTTGGCGTTTGCGGCGGAATTTATAGTTTTTTTACTGTTTGATATGCTTTATGTCTATCGATATTATATGGTCGGTGGAACAGTCTGTGTTTTAACGGGGTTGCAAATTAGAGAAGTCGTTAAGTTGATCAAAATTGATACGGCTTCTCACTTAAAAATAATAGGTTTGCTGTTGAGTTGTATTCTGATTTTATTTGTCGTACGACTGTTTAATTTTAATGAATCGAGTCATGTGCAATATCTATATCAGGAGGACATGATTGCATCGTTCATTAGGCTGATGCTCACCCTGTGTTATGTTGGTATTTTGATAGCCATCAACCGCTATTTTTTAAAAAAGGCTCATTGAATAGCGGGGAAGATGATATTAACTTCATAGGTTTCTCTATCAATATAGTACCGCCGAGTAATCAATAAATCGTTGATATGGGCGATGCGTTCAATGATATGGAGTCCTAATTTGTCGTTGCGCAAAGGGGAATTGGCCTTTGATTTTTCATTATAATTGTCAATCTTATTGTTGCTATATGCCCCATCAATCTTATTCATGATACTTAGGGTTGGCAGATTGCCTTCTAAACGAGTCGATATGTGGACCCAGCCATTACCATATTTAATACTATTATCAATTACGTTATACAGCAGACGTGTCATCGAAATCGTTTTATATCTGACGAGGGGGAGTTCAGTTAACTTCAAATCTAAAGAGATAGATGCACGCGCATATTGATGTTTTATATGGGTTAATAATTGATTAATATCACCTAAAATCCAATTTTCTAATAAGGCTTTATTGACATGCGCTAATTGCATTGTTTGATTCAATATTTCACCCATTTCATTAATATCATCGATCAAAGATTCTTTGAGTACCTCAGATTCATTTTCCATTAATTCAATCGCCAGACGTAAGCGACTCAAGGGGGTACGTGTATCGTGTGCGACCTCAGCTAATATGATTTCGCGTTCTTTAATCATTAAGGTAATATCTGCATGCATCGTATTAAGAGTATCAGTCAGCACCAAAATTTCCGTAATACTGTCTTCTGGAACCCTGATTTTATGCGCTTTATGGTCATTAACCAGTTTTATAGATTCTGATGCTATATGTTTTAAAGGGAGTCTAATCTTTTTATTGAACCAATTATCCAAAAGGAATAGAGCCGAAAAGTTACTCAATAAAAGGGATATGATGGTGACGGTATAAAATTGATGGCCTACGAAAGGCGCAGACAACGAAAAATAAGGGGGGGATATCTTTTTTATCCATATTGTCGGTGGATTTGCTTGATAGCTTAACTCAAATTTTTGGCTATTTAGGCGTTCAAAAGAACGCTTAAAGCTGTGCACAAAGGGGTAAAGTGGAATAGGGTCACTGACATTATTGATGGAGCCTAGCGTTATATCAATAAAAGTATCACTATTAAATACTGCCATCATCTGTTGTGTCATATTGGCATTGTTTTGCAGCAAAACGATATCTACCATATTCACCATTTTGGCTGTCATGATGCCTAATCGTCCCCCCATTATTTTACCGCCTTGCATAAACAACGCAGAGATCACGATTATTTCAACAAAAAGTACAAATAACACGATGCGCCGCCACATGTGTTTTCTGAATATTTTGTTAAACGGGGTACTCATGCTGTAACACTCAATATTGCTTGCTTCATAGCCTTATATTCAGTGGGGTTGCCGTGTGTGAATTCGTTCTATTAAAATCAGGTCATATTATATAAAAATCTCAACAAAATATTTTTAATGTTTGTTGGTAAATGTTGCAATTTATAGCCGTAATTTCAGTAATTTGTGTCAATGTGTGACAAAAGTGTGCTGTGTCACAAAATGTAACATAGCATACCTTTGTATACAGTCTTTGTCTGTAATATATGTTAACAGAAATACTTTTACTACAAATGAATGGAGTGTGCGGTTATGAAACTAAAAGCTGGATTGTATGTCGATCGAAGAAGTTTAGAGATAGAGTGCATTAATGCGCTAAATAATCTCGAATATTTTGTGAATGTTTACACAAGTGCAAAAGAACTATTAAGAGGTATTCTATCGGGCGAATTAGATTTAATTATCACAGACAGCAGCATTAAATCACAAGATGTACATACTATAGAATGTTATTGCGCCATTGAACCTAATATGCGTGTGCTAGTGATAGGGGATATGGAGCATAAAAATCGGTATTTAGAGGCAGGGTGTCATGTGTTTACTAATGATGTCGATGTTGCACAAGATATTGCTAACATTGGGCTGCAAGTGAGTAGTATGGGTCCTAAAAATAATTCAGCCACAAGTCCTTGGTTGTTATCACGTATGGATTATTGCCTCTATACGCCCAATAACATAAAAGTTAGTTTAACGGTGCGAGAATATAAGTTTCTGGATCTTTTATTCGAGAATAATAACGTCATTAGTAAAGAGCAATTTAAACGCAAAATAATTATTCACGATTATTTTAATATCGATCAACGAATGGCCTTAATCGTGACCCGTTTACGTACTAAAGTAAAATTAAGTTCCTTTGAAACCTTGCCGGTTAAGTCAGATTATACACACGGGTATGTATTTACGGCAGCGAGTTGTATTGATGAAGGCATACCCCAGGGTATACCGCTATCTATCAATGTGATGCCGCAGATGATCAATGCTTAATAAAGTACTGGGGGTGGTCTGTGTCTTAATATTAGTGTGTGTTTTATTTATTGGGGGGGCTCAACCCATCGCGGTCGGTTTATTTGAAGCCCCAATGGATAAAGGCGTGCATATGATGTATTACGCGCTGATTACTTTTTGTTTAGGGCGTTTATTACGCTTAAAGCCCTATTTAAGTTTTTATATTGCCCTTAGCATCGGTATAGCAGATGAAATTCATCAATTCTATTTACCGGGCAGAACACCTGATGTGTTAGATCTACTGGCTGATACGATGGGCATTATCTTATGCACTCTCTTTAACTACATAACCAGAAAGCCGTGGGCCAATACTTTACTTTAATCATATTAACAGCGGGCATTCCGCTTGGGGCCAATCGGCCTTGGGCATGGAGTTTTTACGGTCTTCTGATGGGGCTATTGGGTTTGTATTTAGCGATGCAAGCCCTAGCGTCTCCAACAAAAGTCAGTATCAATTTAAAACCTTTGCGCTTACCGTTGCTATTGCTGTTATGTCCTATCATGTGGGCCTTAATGCAGATGCTTCCTGTAAGCCCCGCGACGTGGCATCATCCTTTTTGGGCATTGAGCAATACAGCCTTAGACGCCGCAGGCAATGCGTCTTATATCAGTTTAATCCCGCATGAAACAGGTACGGCGTTAATGCGCTTGATGAGTTACGGCTTGGTATTTTTTCTGAGTTACCATTTTAATCAAGATAATGAAAGGATAGAAACCACCTTTAATACCATAGCTTACGCCAGTGTAGGGTATGCGCTGTATGGGCTTATTATAGAATGGGGGGATTACAATACGATATTATGGTTTGATAAATGGTCGTATCAAGATTTAGTGACCAGTACCTTTGTTAATCGTAATAGTTACGCCACCTATGCGGGGTTAGGATTACTCAGCATCATGCCGCTACTATTTTATAAGCTGCAATCCGGCTTTAAATACGGCCTAAGCTCACCTTACGGTCGGCAATATTTTGTGGAGAATCTAATCAAGCACGGTTGGCAGCCGCTATTTAGTGCCATGCTTATTGTGACAGCTTTACTGTTAACGGAGTCACGTGGTGGATTTATTAGTACCTTATTAGCTGTGATTGTGTTTTTTTTAATACTGCAATTGAGTCATAAAATGCCCAGTAATAGTATCTTTATGTATTTACTGGTTGTATTTGGAGTGGCCACCGGTTGGGTCTTTAGCGTGAGTAGCGATTCATTAATCGAGCGCTTAGACAATATGTCACTCGTCAATAATGATCGTTTAGACGTTTATCAGATATTAAATGTAGCCAATCAAGAGAATCCCTGGCTGGGTAATGGCTACGGTAGTTTTGCGAAAACATTTAGTTTGTATCGTAACGAATCTATCGGCGGCTATTATGACAAAGCCCATAACACCTACTTAGAAAATATATTTGAATTGGGCTATGTGCCTGCCATTGCATTGTTTGCAGTGTTTGGCGTATTGGCCATAATGTGTATGAAAGGCCTCTGGGTAAGGCGCAGAAACTGGATTTACCCCGCCTTAGGTGTTGCGGCAACGCTTTTAGTGGGCATCCATTCTTTAGTAGATTTTAGTTTACAAATTCCTGCCGTAGCCTATTTATATGCCTTAATTATGGGGGGTGCGGTTGCCCAATCACGGTCAAGTGCGTAAATAGATATTCAAATCGATCATAAATTCTGCGTTAAATCGATATATTCTTATACTTAACAAATAATACATAAAAATAAATTACTGTCACTTATCAGCAAGATAACGACAATTATCAGCAAAATAATAGCCATTTTGCGTAAATTATTGAAATTAAAACTTTATTTTTTCTTAAGTAGCCTATAGTAGGGAGCGTGACAACCCCATAACTAGTATAACTATAGGAAAAGATCATGAAGATTTTAAGAGCATTAATCGATATTGTTAAGTTTCCTTCTCGCGAAAAAGTTGTTGCTTATCGCAACATCGTTTTTAAAATGACCGCCAACCAATACTACACCGCCCCCTATATTCCTCTGACAGAGGCCACCTTAGCCATAGATGCTTTTGAAGCCGCCATTATTGCCGCTGATGATGGCAGCCATATTGCTAAGTCGATCATGCATGATAAAGAAGAAATCGTAGATAATATTATCAGGGTGTATGCACACTATGTTAATCAAGTCGCTAATGGTAATGAAACCAAGTTATTAAGCAGTGGCTTTAATATCACCCCCAATACACCCGCAGTTACCAAAGCCATTTTAGCGGTGGTTGATGGTGCACATTCGGGTAGCCTTAAATTTATAGCAAAAGCCATTTATGGTGCCGGTGCTTATGACTGGCAAATCTGTAAAGGCGGCATCCCTGTGCTAGAGTCTGATTATGAAGCAGTAGATATCACCACCGCAGCGTCGCATGAAATGAGTGGTTTAGAAGTAGGTACCCAAGTAGCCGTAAGATGTAGAGCAGTAACGCCGAATGGCAAAACTGAATTTTGTGTCCCCGTCGTAAAAATCGTTAACTAAGAAACTCTATTTATTAAAGCTTTAAGCGCAATGCTTAAGGCTTTTTAATGTGATTTTTATAGAAGCATAACCCATCGGTTATGTGTCAATTTTAGTACTAGATTTAAAACCCCTGTATTCGCTGTAAAACTCAGGTTTCTGATCGAAAACTTAGGTTATCGACTTAAAACTTAGGTTATCGACTTAAAACTTAAGTTTCAGATCTAAAACACAAGGTATTGGGTTGAAACTTAAATCCTAGCGGGAAAACTTCTGTTCCAGCCTTGAAACAGAAGTTTTAGCTGTTAAAAACAAATAATCGGGATGCAACACAAGTTTTACACTTTAAATCTATTTGATAGCTTTAATACTTAGGTTTTACACCAAAAACCTAAGTATTAAAGCTAGCACTTAAATGTTAGCGTGACAATTTGGGTTATAGGGCGGATCCCGAAGTTTTAACGGCAAAACTTTAATATAAGCACTCAGCCACAGGTTTTAGAACGGAAACTTGTTGTGTAAGGCTGAACCCTAAGTTTTAGACGGAACACCCACGTTTTGTAAGTCTGGAATTGTAATCTCTGCTTTTATTAAAGTACAAAAATAGAGTTGGTTTTATTATAAGAGTTTAACGAGTGCAGCAACTGAACCTATTGAAAACGCCATAAGAACGCCGAGTCTTTTGATCAGTCATGGGGGAGGGGGGGAATAAAAATAAATATTCTTTACATGCAATGAGATATCGATTTATATAGTGATATACCGTTAAGCTACTAAAGGTTGAATCTCATCTTGTATTTTATTGCCTAATGCTCTCTCAGCCACCTTTAAATCGTAACTCATCTGAAGGTTAAGCCAAAATTGCGCTGTGGTATTAAAATAACGTGCTAGGCGCAAGGCAGTATCGACGGTAACAGCTCGTCTTTCTCTAACTAATTCGTTTATTCTTGAAGCCGGAACACGTAAATGTATAGATAGTGCATTGGGCGTCATGTCCAAAGGTCGTAAATATTCTTCCCTTAGAATTTCGCCAGGGTGAATTGGACGCATATTATTTGTTGTCATACTAATGATTTAATTTTCATGACATCAAGTATATTACGCGATACGTTTATCGCCAAGCGATAAATTTAAGATTATTTACAATTACACCGATACAGAGCTAGCTTCTTTAAATAACTTAGTCGCCGCTGTATTTAGATTAGAACACGCCAGTAGCCCCAGTAATGTGGGTTGATCGCGTACTTGACGCTGAAACCCTTGATGATATTTTTAAGTAAAATCCGATAAACGGCAGCTTATACAGAAAACACATTTTGTAAGAGTTGCTTTGCCTTCGTCGCCATATTTAAGCAGTAATTACGGGTTGGTTTTATTATAAGAGTTTAACGAGTGCAGCTACCACACCAATTGATAAAGCGATTAAACCACCTAATTTTATGATTAAACGCTGTTCTAATTGAATAAGTCGAAAATCGACTTGAGAGAATCCAGTTAGCATTTCTCTTCTTAAGGTGTCAATTTCTCTATGTAAATCTTCTTTGGTCACTAGCTCTTTAAGATTAACCTCAAGTACTTCAGATAGCGCCTTAGCCTCAGCTTCTGCTTGAGCGGATGGAACCCCAGCATCCTTTAGGGTATTTGCGAACTTAAGTGTATCAAACATGATTGTTGCCACTTCTTATCCCTAAATATTAAATTTTAAACGAGTTTAACACGAAGACTATTTGGAAGACGTTATATTTAATTAAAGTCATATCGACTTGATACACCAACCCCACCACCCTAGAGACATCATCATTACCCATTGTGTTATATAACGGTAACCAAAAATGGACAGCAGCGACTAATATAGCGGATTTAATCGCCGTTGTGCCGGGGATGGTGAGTCAATTTAAACCCTCACTGCATTATTTATTAATAGATGAAAACAATTACACCGATACAGAGCTAGCTTCTTTAAATAACTTAGTCGCCGCCGTATTTAGATTAGAACACGCCAGTAGCCCCAGTGCCGTCAGTGATCTCGTTAAATTGCTCATAGATTGGTTACAAGATAGACCTGATTTACGAAAAATGTTTGCGCAATGGCTACGCGCAACATTGATGAGAAAGCCAGAATACGGTATTGTAATGCCGCAAGTAGATGATTTACAGGAGATAAGAGTAATGTTGGCAGATAAATTAGAAGTGTGGGCAAAAGCCTATATTGAAGAAGGCAAACAAGAAGGTAAGCAAGAAGGTAGACAAGAAGGTAGACAAGAAGGTGAAGCACTGGCTTTACAAAAATTGTTAGCAAAACGCTTTGGCGTTATTCCTGTTGGAATAACAGAACAAATTGCCAATGCATCGTTGCTACAAATTGAGCAGTGGTTTGACATAGCCATTGATGCGAAAACATTAAAAGACGTATTTAAAGATTAGCTCTTCAAGATTAGGCTTAAAGACTTCAGATATAAGTGTACCAAACATGATTGTTGCCACTTCTTATGCCTTAATGCACTTCACTTTTGGGTAGGTAGCTCTCAACAAGATTGCCTTTGCGTTGTAAAACGATAACATTGTGATCAAGCGCTTGTTGTTTTAACTCATCATACAAATGAAAAGTGGCTAAAACTAGATGATGGCGGTAGTTTTTATAAGCGGGGAATAATTTTTTAAAGTTAGCGTATTTTTTACTTAGTAATTTATCCAGATCGGTCGCATGCGCTTTGTATTTAACTTCAACAATAGCGACATCTTTGCCATTAACTAAAATCATATCAAACTCATCACTCACGCCATTACCAGAACGTAAAATGTTTTTATCAATAAAATCGTAATGCACACCCGCTAACGTTTGAGTTTCTTTTAGCGAGTTATAGAAAAATTCCTCAGCAACAGCACCTTGGTTTTGACCCATATTGCCTAAAGTAATGCCCATACGGTCCAGTTTTTCTGTTAAAGCTTGATCGTTGCGCTTCATTTGATCGGATGTTTCTTTTTGAGCAGCATGCAATTCTTTACTATCAATAGCAAGGCTTGCAACGAGATCTTTTAATTCTTGATCAGTCATGGGGAATAAAAATAAAATTTGTTTTCAAGATGTTAGCACATAACCCCGAAGCGCCTGCAAAATTAAATAACAGTAAAGATTTTAAAAAGTAAAGAAACCATTCCAGCGACAAGAAAACCTAACATCCATTTTAAAATTGTAATTTCTGCTTTTATTAAAGATAAATCCTGATCAATTTTATTAAAACGACTATCGTAATCTGCCATTGTACTCATTACAATATTACTCCTTATACATAAAATCAAAATTGATTATAGGGATATAAAAATAATTAGTCACTATTATTTAAAATAGTCTTGAGTATAACCAAACACCGTGGCTTTTTTATCATTACCAATAAACTCAGCACCCAAGATAAAAGTTTGGGATAAACCCTATTTAGTCATCGTGTTATATAACGGTAACCAAAAATGGACAGCAGCGACTAATATAGCGGATTTAATCGCCATAGTATCCGCACTAGCTAATGATTTGAATTTTTCAATAATGGATAGATGTTGATTTGAGGATGCTACCGTATTTTAAAATAGTCTTTGGTATGTCGATGCACAGATGTGCTGTTATCTATATCATCTAAACGCCACCAGGCATATTGCCCGTGCTGATCATTGGGTGGGTTAATTGAAGCTGTTGATGAGACATTAATCACATACGCTAAAACAACATAATGCGTAGAGCTATCTGACAAATGCGCCCCAAACTGACTGTCATTATAAAAATGCTCGTATACACCCAAGAATTGCGAGTTTGGTCTAGAAAAAGATGACCCTAATTCAGATTCTGTAATACGAACAAAAGCATTATCCAAAGATTCATTCTTATAGACACGCCCCCCAGGCACAAACCAAAATCCTTGCGCGGGTTTATTCAAACGTTCACCCAATAGGATAAGATTGTCGGGTGATTTTAAAATTAGATCTATTGAAATTAAAGGGGTAGAAGCCACCACCTGACTAAAAACAGTTTCTTCTAAAAATGGGATCATAGACTATTTTGATCGTTTCTTAAACTGCGATAATAACACCGGTAAAACAGCTTTAAATATAAAAAGGGTATTAGTCACTAAATAACGCTTCCATAAACGGCGCGGCTCGGTTGCAAGGCGATAAAACCATTCCAAGCCGTAATTTTGCATCCACAAAGGCGCTCTTTTTAACGTGCCGGCATGGTAATCAAACGCTGCACCCACACCTATCATTACCGCATTAATCTTGCCGCGATGTTCAGCCATCCAAAACTCTTGTTTAGGACAGCCCAAACTCACCCAAACCGTACCCGCGCCAGAAGCATTAATAGTATCAATATTTGCTTGCTCTTCTTCTGCCGTTAACGTCCTAAAAGGTGGGGAGAGGGTACCGGCAATTTTAAGCGTAGGGAAGGCCGCTAAGAGTTTATCTTGTAATAAGGCTAAGGTATTTTCAGAACCCCCATAAAAGAAAACGGATTCATCAAGATATTGTGCCTGCTCACAATACTTCCACATTAAGTCGGGGCTATTAATGCGTTGTTGATGGGTATGACCCAATTTGCGCATTAACCAAGCCACCGGTGCACCATCCGGTGTCGCCATATCTGCGTTATCTATCACCGTTAAAAAACGCTTGTCTTGAGAGGCCGTTACCACCGAATGCACATTACAAATGCACACATAACGGCTTTCGTAATTAACAGACCCGTTGAGTAGTTGACGCAACACTTGATCCCAATCAATGACATCAATGGGGGCATTATTAACTAAGCAACGAAGTCGATCTGGATACATGCGATTATGCCTATCGATAGCCTTGAGGGTTTTTAGATTGCCAATTCCAAGTGTCAGCCACCATATTATGTAAAGTTTTTTCTACTTTCCAATTGAGTTCTTTTAAGGCTAGTTCAGGGTTAGCATAGTATTCTGCAAGATCACCTGCACGG
>CAIXAE010000025.1 GCA_903917345.1 uncultured Methylococcaceae bacterium
ATTACCCCGCTGAATAATATGCTGAGGTGTATTGGGAACAATAATTCGAGGGCGACGAGGCATGACATTTCACTTCTTCAAGGAAATAGCTAGACTTTAGCATTAATGAGCGCTAATTAATAGTGGTCTGTCCCCTATTGTTTTCAGAGTTAACCCCCTTATATTCAACATAACTGCTGGCAGAACTCGAACTAAACTTGAAAGCTGGCTTCAAATTTGGTTCTATGCGATGAAATGTATGATGTAAATCCTCAAGATTATTAATACCCTTGAATTTATTAATAGAATCCGTATCGATACACATGACACCAGCACTTCTAGAGAATGGGAATAATTCCTTACTACGCGTTGCATCATCAGGGCACTTGCCGGATGTTAATGTTTGATTAACACCCTGCACAATAAATTCTCCACCCGACATTGATTTTATATAATCAGGCAACTGATCATAGGGCAGGGTAATCGTTTGATATTCCCCATGCCAGAAACTACCGCACGTAGATTTCTCGACCTTATCATCGACCACATCAAAACATTTGGCCGTTTTTTTATCCGTATCGGTGAACTTGGTAAAGCTAATTGATCGTGCTGTACTAGCATCATCCAATTCTGATCTTGATCTATCAAAATCAGCCATGCTTATTGCTGTGTTAGATCGGTATGTTTCTTTCTTCATTTCTATTTCCTTATTTTAGTGTTTAAACAAAGAACCTAAAGAAGTCGGCATACTGCAAATAGAACCGTTATAAATACTATTGCGTAATAGTAATTGCTCATTGTAGTAAGCCAGAGTATCTCCCTAGGTTCTCTGGTTTTTTTTTGTGCAAATGCACTCACCAACAACCCATAATAAAAATTAACGTGCCAGCATTTCAGGCACTCGAAACAACTTAGATGTTGTTTCGATTGTTAATACAACTTTCCATCCAGTTTTGTATGTCACTTTCGAGCCATGCAACAGACCGTTCCCCAAGTTGTATTTGAGCAGGGAAAGCACCTGCGCGGATGGCTGCATAGATTGAAGATCTAGAGAGACTTGTCATCGAAATTACAGTCTGTATTTTTAAAAATTTCATAGGATTCCTCGTTTCATTGGTTGTTAATATTTAATCTATTCTTTATTTATGAAAACACAGTGCTACACATTCCTGTATTCATGAGTATGTATAATTTCGCCCTTCCGAAAATCGCTTTTTCGGGCTACTATGTTTACAAGGTTTAGGTTATATGTGGGTGAGCAGTGAAAACCGTTAAACATAAAAAAGTAAAACTATTTGAAGAGGCGATCCTTTTTAAGAGGATTCCTATGTACTTAGGTCAAGGTGATAAGGTTTTTGCAGAATTCACTAAGATGCCTTCTGGCCGTTGGAGGTTATTAATTACACATAAACAGCTAGAAGAACGACCAGAAGATGAAGATAAGGAGCATATTAGGAAATATAGAGTTAAGGTACGTGATACGGGGCTTGAGAAAATGTATGTTGATTTAAATCCTGTGCTTGAGAATCTTAAAAATGCGGGTTTGGAACACGTGTTGATTTGCTTAACCTGAATAGTGCAAATACATGTTAGAAAACATTCCTTTTCTAACATGACCATATTCAATACGATACACCTGTTAGAAAAATAGCTTTACTAATTTATAACATGTCGTTATTATTAACACCGATTTCTAACATAGGTGGATGGCAATATGGAACATTTTTTTTATGGTCGCGTTTCAACCGCTCAACAAACTACTGAAAATCAACGACTCGAATTAGAACAAGCTGGTTATCTAATAAAACCTGAGTTTTGGTTTGCTGATATTGGTGTGAGTGGAAAAGTTTGTGCTAATCAGCGTCCTGCATTTATTAGATTAAAAGAAAAGATTAGATCTGGTGAGACGTTGGTAGTATCTAAGCTCGATCGATTAGGTAGGGATGCTATTGATGTTTTACAGACAGTTAAAGAATTTGGCTCTAAAGGTGTAAAGGTTATTGTGCTTCAGCTTGGTAATACCGATCTAACTTCGCCAGCTGGTAAACTATTGTTAATGATGCTTTCTGCCGTAGCAGAGATGGAGAGGGATTTATTAGTTGAAAGAACTCAAGCTGGATTAGCACGTGCAAAAGCAGAAGGGAAAATGTTGGGCCGTCCTTCCAAAACAACGGTAGAACAAAGAGCTGTGATAATTAGTAAATTGCAAGCGGGTGTATCAGTTAGTGCAGTTGCTAGGGAATTCAAAGTGTCACGAGCCAGTATTATTGGTATTCGGGATAATGATACGGTACTAAAAATATAGTGATCGTATAATAAAAATGGATCTTATTATGCTTTTAGTTAAATTGTGTATGGATTGATCAAATTCAGCTGTCTTATGGGATAGAACAATATTAAAAGAAAAAATTGATAATATATTAAATATTAATTTCTAAGATAGAAACTATGATGAGTGTTCTATAAAAAATATAGTTAATTTTAAGCTATTATAGGAATCAGCTATCCCATAAAAGTGTTCGTTCATAATATTTCGTTTTGGCAAATTCCGAGTGAATCAATAATTTTAAATGATGAATGATTTAGATAAAAATAATCAAGAAGTTATACTTTTTTTTATATGCAAATAATACGCATACATTTGAAGAAGAATGGTATTAACAGATAGTTAATTACCGATACTAGATAATTACTAATACTAGTATCATTTCATAGGGTACATAGTTATTAGACCACGTTGTCAAGTATGTCAAGTTA
>CAIXAE010000026.1 GCA_903917345.1 uncultured Methylococcaceae bacterium
ATTACCCCGCTGAATAATATGCTGAGGTGTATTGGGAACAATAATTCGAGGGCGACGAGGCATGACATTTCACTTCTTCAAGGAAATAGCTAGACTTTAGCATTAATGAGCGCTAATTAATAGTGGTCTGTCCCCTATTGTCCCTCCTGTCCCCTATTGTCCCTCACAAACCACCTACCAACAATATCCTACCCCGTTATTTTAGGCACAAAAAAACCCCACTCCCTTTTGAGGAATGAGGTTTGATATTGTTGCTCTACACAACCTTATGGGCTGTGTAGAACTTGTTGCTTACCCCACGATGAGCTGTGGGGATTTCCTTTTAAGGGGATTAAGAAGCTTGAGTCAGAACTGCTGTTCCTGTTGCAGCTGTATGCAAACCAACAAGCTCAACTACTGAGTCAGTAGCCAACAATGTTGTATGTGCAGTACCGACACCGTTAACAACAGCGTATGTATTGCCGTTGTATTGGAACTCTAAGGCAGATGCAGTAGCGCCTGTTAAACCCATTGCCGCTGTAATTGCATTGCCCAATGTTGTCTGTGCACCCAAGGTAGTTTGTTGAGCTGCTGTTACGTTACCAGTTGCAGTAGTTGTTGCTGCGTAACTTACTACGTCACCAGCACCAAATCCTGTAATTACGTTGTAAGCAGTAACCGCTCCAGCTGCCTCTACACCAATATTAACCTTGTCAAACAATGTTGAGGTTGATGTATGCGCACCGAATGACAATGTTGCTGTGTAAGTAGCAGCAGAGCCAGTAGAAATATCAATGTAGTTATAACCAGTACCAGCATTGATCACTACAGTACCTGCGGCACTTAAATCAGTAATAAAGTCATTACCATTGCCAACTGTGATGGTATCTGTAATCCCTGCAGCTGCACCAACAACTTTCAAGTTGATATGAGCATTATCCGTACCAGCAGCAACTGTAAGGTTTGCTGCGCCACCCGTATTACCAACAGATGCAGTTGGTGTTAGTGAGTTAGCACCAAAACCTACGTTACCTGTAAGTGTTAACGATGTTAATGCAGTAGCAGACAAGCTAGTACCGCCGTCAGCAACCGTTACTGTACCTGTACCGTTGTTAGCAATCGTTACAGACGCAGCTGTTGTAGTGAAGATACCTACATCAGTTGTGCCTGTGCCTGTGAAAGTCAAGTGACCAGCACCAGCTGTTGCAGCCAATGTTGTAATTGCCACAGCTCCAGTTGCAGTATTGGCAATAGAAATATTAGACGCTGTGTCATGCAACGCTATAACAGTTGTTCCAACAGTGTTTGAGCCTGAGAAGGTCAATGCACCCAAGGTGTTATCAGTAATCGAAACAAATGTTATGCCAGCATTACTATTTGTTTCGCTATTGTTGATCGCCAAGCTTGTAGCAGAATCAGCATATGCACCTAAAGCGAAACCGCCGGTACCGGTTACATTCAACGCTGTCAAACCAGTATCAGTTAAACCAGTTAATGTAACAACTGAACCAGCAGCAGAAGCATTTGCTGTTAAGTTGACAGTACCATAACCAACACCATTCGCATCAGATACAGTCAAGCTAGTTTCAGTAAGTGCAGCTGTATTTTTTGCAGAACCAATTGTTACATTCAATGCATCTGCAGAACCAGTTGTATCAGCGGATTGGAATGTTACTGTTTGTGTTCCAGCGTTTGCAGTATCAATTACCAAAGCAGTTGTAGATACTGTATTGGTAAATGTAGCTGCATTACCAGCGCCCACTTCGGAGTCAACTGTCGTAAAAGCAGTTGACAACTTGCTCATATCATAGGTTTGGCCTGTGATTGAAGTACCGAATACTGAGAAACCAGTTACGTTTGTGTTGAAAGCGGTAATATTTGCTGCAGAAGCAAATATTGCTGCACTAACGATTACTTCGTTGCCAGCAGCAGAGCTGCCAGTAATTGCTTTAGTTGCTACAGCATCCAAAGTAATTGTATCTACACCTGTTGAACCAGCAGCATTAAATACAGTAGCAGTATCTACAACAGTGCCTTTGTAACCAGCGGCACCAGTAACAGTGATCGTTGTTGGGTTAGTAACTGTTGCAAAAGTCAACACACCGGATCCTGATACGTTAACTGCTTTTAATGCTGCATCAGCTGCAAAGCTAACAGAACTAGCAGTTGCGTCTGTAACGATGTTCAATGTTTTGATTTCAGCATTTACGTCAGTGATTGCACCTAATACAGCAGTATTGCTTAGGTTGATAGTCAAAGTAGAAGCAGCAGCAGTGATAGCAGCAGAGTTCTGGTTAGTAATTATCAACGTGCCGCCAGTGCCTGACAAATTCAAAGTCGCCAGTGCCTGATCATTAATGGTTGAGTTTCCGTAGTTGTTTAAAGTTACTGTAGCAATGCTGTTGGCCTTAGTTTGGATTGCGGCATTGATATCGGCAATGGTTACAGCGCCATTTGCAGTAATTGTTGGTACGCTAGTTGTAGCAGCAGTTCCATTTGTACCAGCTACTGGAGTAACAGCAGTAACTCCAGTTCGACCAGGGGCAGCAGTAACAGCACCGGCGTTACCTGCAACATAAGCTTTAGCAGCAACAGCAGCCGCTACGATAGTGCCTGTGGCAACCTTATCTTGAGTAACAGTAACTGTTGTTGTATTTGCATTACCGTTCACAGTCACAGCGCCTTCTGTAATGCTTGATACAGCAGTTGCACCAGCGACCTGAGTTGCAGTCTCTGTTACGTTAACAGTTGTACCACCAGTTACAGTGATTGCCTCTGCGGTGTAAGCAATAGCTCCACCAACGTTTGTGAGATTGATGGTTTCATTAACAGTAACGTTACCAGTAGTGCTAGTAGCAGCGATTGTGCTCGCAGTTGCAGCTACTTTTTCATTCAGCGTAACGTTAACAGTAGCGCCTGTTGTAGCAGTAACAGCAACAGCACCTTCAGTTGTTGCAGCTGTATTTGTAGAAGTAACAGTTACAGTAGAAGAACCTGCATCAGCAGTTGTTTGGCCTGCGTTCACAGCACCAAAAGCAATAGCGTTACCAGCATCGCTTGCTGTAACGTTTACTGTGTCATTCAAACCGCCGTTTACTGTCGTCACGTAAGCAGCAGCAACGGTATCGTTAACCTTCAATCCTTGAGTAGCTGAACCAGTAATAGTAAGAGTGCCACTACCATTTACTGTCTCTTTGGTTACAGTAGACCATGCAGCACCGCTAGTATCAGCGACAATTGTATCGCCAGCTGCGCCGTTAATAGTCAGAGCTGATGCCAATACAGATGCGCCAGCAGGCATTGTGATTGTGTCGCTTCCAATTAAGCCGCCGTCGTTCAATGTCAACGCGCCAGCAGGAACTGAAACGCCTGTAGTCCAAGTAGCGCCAGTAGCATTAGTAGTGAGCGTGAAAGTAGTGCCCGCAGTAACCGCACCAGTAGAAATAGTAGTAGCCACATTAGCGACTGCAGAAGCTGCTGTTGCTTGGCTAGTGACGCCAGTCAAATAAGTAACGCCTGATGTTGCAGCGGCACTACCTAATTGTGAGTAAGCCAAGTTAGCTTCTGAGTTGTTCAATAAAGCAGCAGTATAAGCTTGTGCTGCAATCAATTTTGATTGAGCAGGTAACTTATAAGCATCAGGAACGTTAGTCGCACCTAAGTAACTTTTAAAGATAGTCCAAGCTAAATCTGAAGTCGTTATTGCACCGTTACTGACTAAACTAGACCAAGCTGATTGCTCAAAAGTGTTAGCAGCAAAGCCGAAGGTGTTTAAGAAAATTTTGTTAACGAGTGTCGATGTGCTATCGGTTGCAGAAAAACGACCATCAGCAATTGCAGCATTGTACATAGCTGTTTGTAAAGCTTCTGTAGGATAATTATTCATTGCGTCAAGCAAAGTTCCGGTACTAGATTGCCAAGCATAATCAGCTGGACGACCTAAATAAGCAACAAATAGTTGATTAGCTACTGATGTAGACATATGTAAACTCCATTAAATTAAAAAAAGGGTGCGTTGTTTAGATGATAACTGCTAATGCACTTAACACCGTAAGGATAATAAAGCTCTTCTCGCCACGTTTGCACAGACAGATTTATGCATTGATGTCAATGAACTCGTAGCTAAATATACATCTATTTTGCCAACTTAACAACAAAGACGTGGGAATAGTAGAACAATTTTAAAACTAACACAAATTATTTATTTTTTATTACGCCTTGCATTAGCTATGCTTAGTAATTCTACCACAAAAATTGAATGGCATTGTTAACACTTAATTGATTAAATGATGCTTTCTGGGCGTGTATTAAAATAGTTGCCATAGAGCTAGTTATTTTCGCTGTGGTGGTTTAATAGCGCGCACTTAGCTGTGGTTAATTTTTTATTTACATAGACATGAGTTGACGTTAATAAGCAACAAAGGGCTTTCTTTAACGTGGCGTTATAATAATTATGGCTGCGCCTATTTAGTTGTCGCATCGCTTGTTTGATATGCTTCACGTTGCTTAACACAGCCTATGGTTTTAGAGTTTTTAGCCAAAGACAGAACTAACGCCTATCAAACTAAGTGCTGTGGTGGTTTGAGTTATATCAGCAACTACCTGCGTCGCTATCTGTACTTGACTATACTCAGGATGTTGCACCGTTATGGCTTGCGTTAATAGTGCAGCTTCCACAGCTACTATCGGAGCAGCTGCCGAGGTGCCAGACTGGGTGATAACTTGGCTATTGGCATTGTAGCCCGATATGGATACGCCCAAGGCATCCACAAAACGGTAAGGCATGGAATTACCAGCCTGATTACTAAAACTGGCTAAAACTTGTGATGAACCGGCTTGTTGTGAGGCACCTACTGCCAATACGGTACTGATAGTTTGCGCATAATAGGCTGGATAGGCCGGCGTTGACGCCGCACTGTTACCTGCTGCTATTACCACGACAACGCCGTGATTGGCTGCATACTGCAAAGCTATTTGCAAAGCGGCGCTACCCGAACCACCAAAAGATAAATTAATGATATTGGCGCCATGATCGGTAGCATAGGTAATAGCAGTGGCAATCGTGCTATTACTGCCTGTGCCTGTAGCATCTATTGCTTTTAATACCATGAGTTGTGCGTCATATGCACCACCTACTACAGTATTTGTAGTTGTACTAGTCGCTATCAACTCGCTGGCAGTGAACGAGCCATGACCGTTATCGTCTTGCACGCTGGCCGTGTTGTTAATAAAATTCCAATTATATAGGCTTAAGTTATGCGTTAAAGCACTATTATTGAGATCTATGCCGGTATCAATATCAGCAATAACCACGCCCTTACCGGTATAGGATGAATTTAAAGCAAGACTAAATATATCGGTGCCGGTGGCCAAAGCTAATGCTTTTTGGGTATTAATTACTCCCAAACCACCGCTGCTGCTCCAAGTAGTATTAATTGTGGCTGTTACATTTGTGATGGCCAATGCTGCACTGGCTTGACTGGTTACGCCAGTAAGATAGTTGCGGGCATTGACAGTGGTGAAACTGCCCAATTGAGTAAAATCGGCATTGAGAGTGCCTGTTATCGTATTGGTATAGGTGTCTGCAGCGATCAACTTTGACTGAGCAGGTAGTTGATAGTAAGCAGGCACATTAGTCGCACCTAAGTAACTGGTGAAAATAAACCAAGGTAAACTTTCTTTACTAATAACAGCATTGGTGACTAAATTCGCCCAAGCGTTTTGCTCAAAACTACTGGCTGCAAAGCCGAAGGTATTATGAAAAACGGTGTTAACTAAGGCTGTAAGGCTTGCTGTTGCTGATAGCGCACCATCTAAGATAGCCGCATTATACATAGCTGTCTGTAAGGCGATACTAGGGCTATCATTTAGGCCATCAAGCATATTTGCTGTGCTTGATTGCCATTGAAGATCAGCTGCCCGACCTAAATAGGCGACGAAGAGTTGGTTTGCGACGGCTTTTGACATAGTTAAGCTTTATTTATTAGGGTCGTATGTGAATACGTTAGAATGTTATCCCTATTATAATGATAGATTGCATAAGCTGAAGTTTTTTGCTTATTAAAAGCAGTATTTGTTATTGGCTTTGCGGAAGTATTTTTTAATGATGCGCTTCGTGCCTTCGCACATCCTATGTGTAACACATATTTTCACCTCGCATCATGGTGTGTGATGTGTTTTGTACCTTTACACAAGCTATATCTCTTTAGCCCATACCTTGAAATGCTGATTCGCTATCTCGGGAGCTTCATTGTCTATCTTGCAACCCTGATTTTCTATCTTGAGCGGTTTATTCCTTACCATAAAACCCTAATCTCATTACTCTAGCTGCTTGTATCACGATATGAATAGCCTATTTACAGATAATAAATTAGTCGCCTGCGCTGTTAATCATCTAATCTTTCATTGTTTAATGAGCATTTCTTAGCCATAAATCTACAGCCTACATACGCCTACCGACAATTATTATCTTTTAATTCGGTCATTAATAAAAATAACTTGCCTTGCAATAACTAAAAATGGCATTATCTATCAGCAGACATTTTTAACTAGCAAATCTACATTCACTTAACTTCAATTGAGGATTCAACTCATGCCTAATTCCAGCGCTATACCTCATGACGATACTAGCAGAAGCATATTGCTTAAATAATTAAGTACGCAGCTACCTTCTTACGCAAGTACCATAGAGCTTAATAGCGATGAAATAACTAAAGTGGCGACGGCTTCAAGCTGGTTTGACTATTTACTTAACAGCCAAGAAGTTGCCCAAAACTACTCGCATGCCATATTCTCGCTTAAACTTATTTTACGTGATGGCCCAATACTGACATCACTTTACCCGTACTAGCCGCAATATCTCCGCCGCCCACTGGCACACCCTTTTCGGATATCTTCGGTTTTGTAGGCCCGTTGATCACTCGCATTAAAAAACACCCCAATTACACTGAAACCATGGGTAAAACCCTTAGGATTATTCCGGCTGTCACTGTTGCAATGGATGTATCAATATTACAACCTATTTTATCAGTGGAGTTTCAAGGCGGTCACCCCATATTATTTTGGAAAATCAACGGTACGCATGCGTTAGAGATAGAAGCCGACATGGTACTGGCATTTTTACCTTATTGACCATACGCATGTCCTCTGGCTATCAAGATGATACGCCATTACCCGCTATTGGCAGTGCTAGCGTTTGGAAATATCGTGCCATTTATCATATACGCGATCAACGTGTGGGCCAAGTTTTAGAAATTAGTGTTAAAGGGGTTTAGCTCTTGGTTGATGCGCCTCCTTGCGCCATCACATCTTATTTGCTTTTTGTAAATTCCGCTACGTAATGTGCTATTTTAGCAGCGGCTTGAGACCAGCTGCATTGCTCTAACATCGATTGGCCAAACTGTAGCGACTCAGCACGCAGTTCTGGCTGATTATGCAGGCGCAGCATAGCCTCAGCGATATCTGTATCGCTAGTTGAATCAAACTGACAAGCCGGGTGGGTTATTTCCCGCAACGATGAGTTATTCGACGCTAATGCCGGCACATCAAAATAATAAGATTCTAATACAGGCAAACCTAAGCCTTCGTAATGCGAGGGAAATACGGTAGCAAATGCGTGGCGATATAAATGCGCCAGCAGACTATCGCTGATAAAACCGGTAATGATCAAATCTAGTCCAGCTTCTAGTCCATGAAGCTTACCCAGCACCAACAGCTCATCTCTCTGTGACTCTGATAGTGAACAGGCGACAACTAAACTGACAGGTTCTGCACCCTGCGCTGCGAGTTTAGCTTTTAACTGTGCGAAGGCACGCACCAAGCTGCTGTTGTTTTTTCTAAAATCGGCACCGCCTACATAAAGCCAATATGGACGCTTTATACCAAACCGCCGCCCTTCTTCATTAACCCTTCCTGAGGTTCCGAAATCGGCTTCGGCTCGCGCCCAACGCGCCTCGTCGATACTGCCGTAGATGTTTTGTACGCGCCTAGGCTCCAATTGAGCGACTCGTATCACATCGTCGCGCGCTGATTCACTAATTGCAAACAGGTGGTCAAGACAATTAAGCAGCCCCAACTGGTATTCGTAGCGCTGGGCTATATAAGGATCTGTCAGGTAATGTTCGGGATATAGCCAAGGAATTACATCATAAACAATAGTTGAAAGCCGAGGCTTAAATTGAGCTAATTCTTTAGGAAATAATTCATCGGCATTTTTGTGTAATTCAAAGAAGCAAGTTTGCAAATAATGACTAAGGTGCGGCAGACTAGATATTTGCGCTGGACCTTCAATGATACGCCCAGCTTGGCTTAATGCCTCTATAGCATCGGGTAGAGGCGCATCGGGATCAATTAAATAGGAGATATCTGCGCCTGGCAGTTGCTCTGGCAAAGCTAAGGCCAACGCTGCTGCATAACGTGGTATTCCTCGTTCTCGCTGAGCAATTTGGGTAATACGCAAGTCAAGTAAGATGCTGCAATGTGAAAATTGACTCATCAGCATTGCTCCTGATTTGATAGTTCAGATACATCTGACAAAGGATCAATACAACCGATGCTATGCAAGTATTCTTGAGATTCGCGTTTAAGCTGGTTTAGGCGAAGTTCGGCCTGTTCATTTTCGAGCTGCTGGATAGGCTGAGAGATGGCCTCAGGTAGTTGTCTGATGACTAAGTGACGCAAACGCGGCATGCGTGCTTTTATTGCTAATTTAAGTCGAGCGGGACTGATGAGTACGCGCATTAATCTGCGCAAGAAATGAATTATTTGGTTCATGGTTGTATTTGGTGCAATTTGGTAGATTAGGTTGGACTGAGGTTTGATTAAAATTGCGGCGAATTGACATGATCTTGGAAACGATGCGCTTCTCGTTGTTCAGCACATCCTATAATTAATATACTTGGTTATTTTATTTCTTGCGAGCAAGTATGGCGTAATCTAGCGGAGCATCGACAGAGGGCTGCACTGATTCATCTAAGGTTACTGTGTCTACACCAACCGCCTGCCTTGTAAATCGAGCGACCTGTACAGTTTGGTAACCCGCTGACACTACATAATGCTTAAGTAAGGCTGGGGGCAAAGGCTTTAACCGTAGCGGATCATTCCAAAAGGTACAAGCGCCCATGATCAAGTTTTCAGGATTCGGCGTCTCAAGTATTAATAGACCACCTTGTATCAGTACTCGCTTAGCAGCTTCAATCAGATGCAAAGTCATCTCAAATGGTAGATACTCAAGCACATGAAAAGCACTGACTACCGATACCGAAGCTGGATCTAGTGTGCGCAGATGTGCGATGGCATCGGCAACAACAACTTCGAGCCCCTGCGCTCTGCAGGCATCTGCTCGAGCCGGATTAAGATCAACCCCCACGCAAGGAAAGCCATGGCGCTTAAGCTCAACAAGAAACTCGCCGCGGCCACAACCAAGATCAAGACAAGGTTTAAGGGTGCTTGTTTCGTCATAAAGCTGGCGTATCAGTGGCATGTACCAATGACCGTGCTGCTGCCCATTTGATTGAGCTTGCATGGCTTTTTCAAATTCAACATAAATATGTTCATTAGCCAAGGCTAGGGGCGCCCATGCTGGCTGCACCAGGCCTTCTGCTAACAAGCGGGCGGTAGATTCTAAGGCGCGACTATCGCGGGCAAGAGTCACTTTCCATTCATTACGTAGCGTTGAAAAGGCATAAGCCATTTCTCCTCGCCAAGAATCTGACTCTGCCGTAAGGTCATTCAGTCTTTGGTCTAAATAAACTCCGCTGGTCTGAGCTTGTAAGCCTATCTTTTCTAAATTTTCACTTAAACGAAGTTCAGTCTGATCCAATCGCTGCTGAGTCTGAATGATTAGTACTTCAAGACGACCGATACGCAAAACTCGATAAAACCAGCCTATAACTCGCCCCATTAATGGCAAAGCCTTCATACGGCGAAACCAGTACGAGTGCATCAAATGACTTACAGAGGCAGCATTCTGTCGCCCTTCGGGACTGTAGCGTAAATCACCTAGCTTCATAACTCGCTGATCCACTAAGCCACAACTCTCCAAGCAAGCTGTAGCCTCTGCATCAGTAGGAGTGCGGCGCAAAATAACATAATAAGCATTAACCAAAAACTGCTCATCGGAACCAGTAAGCAATTCGGCAAGCTCATAATTGGGCTTAGTCATTATATCGGGCTGTGGTAGTTTTATCATTTGCGTTAATCCATAGCCTTACGAATAACCAAACCAAAAGAAGTGGTAACATGCTCACCTAGACGCAAACGCAAATGACGACGGGTCGTATAAGGCTCTACATCAACATAGTGATCAAGTTCACCCTCACCCAGATTAAAATTAAGCTGTAATTGATGACCTTCAGCAAGCAGTTGCTCGGCAAGTTCAATAAAATCATGGCGACGGAAAATAACTATCGGTCCACTATCTAGGGTGGCGTCATCGGACTGACAATTGAGTTCGGTGGTATGCACCAGCAAACCACCGGGTTTAATGCACTTAAGTGAGTTACGAACAAAATCCAGTCCTGCTGGAATACTACCCAAATGTTCAAAAGCGCATAAGGACCAGGCAAAATCATAACCAGTCAGATCAGGTGAAATTGCGGTCATGTCTTCGGCACGAAAATCAACCAGTTCTTTAAATATATCAGGCGGGCATATCCATTTGTCATTTAGGTCAGCAAGACTTGCGGCATGCTGTCCTGTTTCAACCCATTCTTGCTGAGCGGATTCCATATCAAGATCAGTGGCCGTCACTTTGACACCTCGAGCCGCTAGTACCGCTACTGTCATTTCTTTTCCTACCCCAAAGCCAACACCACGACGACCTGGAGCAATCATGCCCTGCCTTGAAAGCACCTGTAACAGATAGCAGTATTCCCATAGTTTACGATGGTAACGCTTAGGCTCACGTATTTCTCGGCACCAGAATTCGAATTCGGGGGTGTCAAATTGAGCTTGAGTACAAGCATGGGAAATCGGTTCTGAAAAGCTCGGCTGGGTATCTTGTATGATGATTGACATTGAAGGTTTGATCGCTATGAATTTTTTGGCTATGATAAACGCTCATGTTTGGCTTGTCCATCGTATAATGACTGGCAATAGACATGCTAATTAAATTACACTATGGCTTTATTTTAATTTAGTATTGATATTAGACTATCGAGCTTAATAACACTACTACGCAACCATAGCTTTAAAATATGACTGAATTTAACGAAAAAGAACTAGGTGAAAAACTTGCTGCTTTATGTAATAAGGCTAAAACAGACTTAGATCTTCAACAACGTATTATATCTGATCCGCTATCAGTTTTGCATGCCGAAGGCATAGAATTTCCTGAGAACTTTAATGCCGGAGTCATTGGCTTTATAAACGCTGCACTATTTCAAATAAATCAGCCTCTGAATCAAATCACATAGAGCCACTACTAAGGTAAGACGTAACTTTTATAGGATGTGCTGAACGCTAGTGAAGCGCATCCTATTGGGGGTATTTATTTTTTTGCGAGTTACCTTAAGCTTATTTAGCAATAACACTGGAAAGCTTACGCAAAGGTGCAGTTAATCGCCATAATGAACTACTTTGCAAAGCTGCTAAAGCTATTTCTGACTGCTGAGCATCTGCTTGAGCTTGTTTTGCATTAGCTAATGACTGTTGAGCATTAGCTAATGCTTGCTGCGCATTAACTAATGACTGCTCAGCGTTAGCTTCAGCTTGTTGAGCTCTAGCTTCAGCTTGTTGGGCTCTAGCTTCAGCTTGTTGGGATTTGCTTACTATAAGTTGGCAGAAGGATTGAGATGCGGTACCGCTCAATACGAATTCATCAAATATGTTAGGTGGTGTGCTAAATGATGCCAATAAATCGATATGATCGCTGTGCACATAAAATCGATTCAAGCCGTCAAAATAAGCATAGCGATAATCTTTGGCAAAAACCAGTGGTTCCCATGCCGCAAAACTTTGCTCTTGGGTTAAGGGTTTAGTACTTTCTATAACCAATAACCATGGACGACAAACTGATGTTTGCCAACTTTCTAGGACATCCTGTTCTAAGCCTTCAACATCCAGCTTTAACCAATGGATAGGCTGATGTTTATATTTATCAAGCAACACATCTAACGATACGACAGGCACTTCAATTTGATTGACTTCATAACCAGCAAACTCATGTCGCTTAGCAATTTCAGGATCAGCGGTTGATAAGCCCGTCCCACTAATTTCGTAGAATGTCATTAGCCCTTCGCAACCGCCAATGGCCACCTGCTCTACGATTTCATCTGGACGCGCTACACGGAGTTTATTTGAATACTGCTGGGTAGGTTCTACATGAACACCACGCCAGCCATGCTCATAAAAAGCAAGACTTACAGAATCGACAACAGGATCTTGGGCACCGATATCAATGTAAAAGCCTTGATCAACATGTCCTAGGGCTCGCCATAACATGACGTCTTCAAAGTTCTGTGCGTAAGAAATAAATGTCATCTTCAACCTTTTATAAGAATCATGTTCATAAAGTCACCATCAACCACAAAGTCAATTATGCTAAGTTTTGCTTTGGTTGTCAGCAGAGTACGTGATCGCCCTAAATAAAAAAATAAATGAAAGCGGGTAAACTCATAAAGGTATTCAAAGCAAGGTGTCGCATGGGACATTTTTCCGTTGCTATTGAGCAGTTCGCGCATGAGCAAAAGTTCACGTACTGGGTAGCGCAGATGCTCTAGGACATTATTTGAAAAAATCCCATCAAAACTCATAGCCTTTAGTTGTTCTATACTTGAAATTATATAGGGGCTATTTGACATTGCCGAGCTATGCGGCTCGTAACCATAGACATTCCAGCCCTCCTCTCGTAGCACGCTTAAAGTATTCGACCAAGCTCCACTTCCCCAATTCAGATATATGCGGTCTTTTTCGGGGTGAAGCGCATAAAAAGCTCTAAGCTCTTGTGCCGTAGAATCTCCCTCGGAAAACACCCGATAATGCCACTCATAGTCTTTAGCAAGCTCCGCCTCAGAAAGTCGCAGCATTTTTTCAGCGCCAAAAATTAGCTCACATTCTGGGCATTGATGGCGTACTAGGGTACCACCCTCAAAAATGCATTGAGAAACAAAGGTGTTAAAGTTGACTCTATCTTGGCTATGCTCACAAATAGGACATTTCAGCTCAATGTCTACAATACGCTGCCGATCTAATTGATCAAGCAAATCCCATTTGACACTCAGTTGATGGCGCAGCAGTTGCTTATGATTATCATCTATAACAACATTCATTTCTTTAAAAGCTAATGCCTGCTGTTCGTGTTGTGAATGTTCAAGCGCTTCGTCTACAGTCAATGATCTGAGCGTTGCTTTTCGAATCATCATAACGTCAAAATAACCCAAAAATTGGTTGATGATTTTATTGAGCATCGTCTGAAGTTTGTCTATGTAATTGTATGGATGCGTTAGGCTCTAGCCAAGCGCATCCGGCAAATGCAGGCTGATTAATGTTTATCACGGTAAATAACAGCGCAAGATCCGTCCACTCGTAGTTGTTTGTCATATGAGTATCGCTATCAGTTAATGCGGTAGCTATTGAATAGTCACCCTGACCCAAATTAACCGGAAAAATAAAGTTATATTCAATTAAATCTCCGGCTCGTAGATCATGCAATGGCATATTTCTGTGATGTGTATTTGTGCCGTATATTGGCTGCCCTAGCCGATCTTTGATTAGATATCCCAACACTAGGCGAGGTATCGTTGCTTTGACTTGCACTTTAATTCGTAGCGACACAGTTTCACCGACATTAACCATTTCCAGCACTTCGTTTTCATCATTTAATAAGATGATTTCCACAACAATGGCTTCTTGGGTACCTGAAGTCGTTTGGATACGTCCATTCGCGTTTTTTTTCTGCAAAACCATGGAATTTTCACGTTGGGCAATGAGCGCATTGTAATAATCCATCACCTCTTCGGGTCCGCCCTCCTTGACGATAGAGCCCGAGTCCAGAAGGATGGCGCGGTCACAAATAGATTGTATGGCTCCTTTATCATGGGAAACGATCAATAACGTGGTACCTAACTTTCGAAACTCTCGAATACGATCAAAACTTTTGTGTTGAAAGTAAGCGTCCCCTACAGATAAGGCTTCATCGACAATGAGTACATCTGGCCTTCTAGCAGTGGCTAAGCTAAAGGCTAAGCGCATTTGCATACCGCTAGAGTAAACGCGTACCGATTGGTCAATATAATCACCAATTTCGGCAAAGGCTTCAATGTCTGGCATTAGGCTGGTAATTTCTTCGACACTAATACCTAATAATTGTCCTGCCATATAAACGTTTTGCCGTCCGGTAAAATCGGGATGAAAGCCCATGCCCAATTCTAGTAATGCCGCTACTCGTCCAGTCAACTGGACCTTACCGGTGCTAGGTTGGGTGGTGCCAACAATCATTTTGAGTAAAGTGCTTTTACCCGCACCGTTAATGCCGATAATGCCGACGGCTTCACCTGGTTTGACGGTAAAGCTAATATCTTTCAATACCCATTTAAGCTGATGATATGATCTATTAAAAGGCGATAGCCATTCGGCTAGTCGCGACCAGCGTGAGGGGTATTGCTTATAGGCTTTGCCTATATTCGAAAGAGTAATCGTTCCCATATGTAAACTTTATTTTTATTAGTGGTATGAGCAACATTGTTGTAAGTTGCGAGCTTTTAATACCTAAAAAATCTCGATATTAACGTTGGGTAACTCGCAAAAAATAAAATACCCCCAATAGGATGTGCAAAACGCTAGTGATGCGCATCGCTCTATTACAAATGATGCGCTTCACTGCCGTTCAGCACATACTATAAAAGCGGGGGTTTATTATTGCGTCTTATCTTGGGCTAAAACAGCATCAACTTATAACTCATCAACCATTTCACCCGCACGCTTACGAAATAAACGCAGCGCAAACGCACATAATACTAAGGCCAGTAGTGTTACTGGCAAGAGATTTTGCCAAACTGGCCATTGCCCACTCACCAATACGCCTTGACAGGCTGTTATTAAACTATACATGGGATTATAGATCATCCATGGACGCAGGGCTTCGGGAAGAATAGTAGAGGAATAAACAATAGGGGTAAGCCAAAACCAAAACTGGATGAATATACCAAAAAATTGGCCTACATCACGAAAAAATACATTCAGCACTCCGAGACTAATACCCAATCCTATGGCAAACAGTACCAAAATGGCGATCACAGGAAACAAGGCTACATAAACCAGACCAGGGAAGTTACCTGAAACAATTAAGAATAAACTGAACAAGCCAAAAATAATAAAGAAGTTTAACAAAGCATTGGCTACCACAATAATAGGCAAGCATAATCTTGGAAAACTCAATTTTTTTAATAGATTTGCATGTTCAAGGAAGGTGTTTTGAGCGCGGGTGACAATTTCTGCAAATAAGCCCCAAGTTAATACACCAGCACATAAATAGATACTATAGGAAAAGCTATTGTTAACACCGGGTAACCTAGCCTGCATGACTTGCGAAAAAATGACGGTATAGACGACTATCATGGCAAGTGGATTAAGTACTGTCCAGATACCACCCAACAGAGAATTACTGTATCTAGATTGAAATTCGCGCTGGACACTTCCGAAGATAAAGCCTCGGTAGTCCCACAACGCTTTTAATAACCTATTCATTTATATCCTGATTTTTTTTAGCTCTGTGCATCACAAAGTATCTTGATGACATCACTCATGTGATTTTTAGCTTGCCAGCCTAGTATTCGATGAGCTTTATTAGGATTGCCTTGGCTCCAAGCATTTTCATTAGGGCGCATTAATTCGTCGTCATGAACGACGTGTTGAGCCCAATCTAAGCCATAACAAGCAAAGGCTTGAGCTACAAAATCTTTGAGTGAGTGAGTTTGACCTGTAGCAATAACAAAATCTTCAGCTTGCTCTGCTTGCAGCATGAGCCACATGGCCTCTACATATTCAGGCGCCCAACCCCAATCACGCGAGATATTTAAATCACCCAAGGTTAATATTTCTGTAGAGCCTTTGGAAATTTTATAGGCAGCACGTACCACTTTTTGTGTGACAAAACGTTCTGGACGCAGCTCTGATTCATGATTAAACAAAATACCATTGACGGCAAACATCTTATGCGCCTCGCGATAATTCTTAACCAACCAATGCGCGGCAGCTTTTGCTACAGCATAAGGGCTTACTGGATTGAAGGGCGTGTGTTCATGAGCGGGTGCCCCTTGGGTATCGCCAAAACATTCACTAGAACTGGCATGGTAAAACTTGGTCGGTAATTTTAAAAACCGCAAGGCTTCAAGAATATTAAGCGTACCAATGGTAATGCTCTCAATGGTTTCTGAAGGTTGTTCAAATGACAGGCCTACTGAGGTTTGTCCAGCTAAATGATAAATTTCATCAGGCTGTACTTTTGAGATCACCGTTAGCGTGCTTTTAAAGTCGTGAGGCGCCATTGACAGCACCTTAACCTGATCAAGTATGCCTAGTCGTGTCAGCGAGCTAAAACTTGAGGCGCCGGCATCTCGTGAGGTACCAAAAACAACATAGCCCTTAGTAAGCAACAGTTGTGCAAGATAAGCGCCGTCTTGGCCACCTATGCCAGTAATAAATGCTGTTTTTGTCATTTTAATTTAGTTATCCATTAATTATTTTTGTAGCCAGTAGTTAATAATAACAACTATTGTTTCTTACAGTAGACCTCTTTTCTAAATAATAATAAACCATTATTTTATAGGATCCTATAGCTGTATTTTATGTTAAGTTGGAGTAAAACAGCTTTAGCTGTTTTAAAAGGCAATAGCTGAGGCTCAGCACTCTATTTTTTGTAATTATTTCTGGTGTTCTTGCAATTCTCGATATAACTCTACGTAAGATTTTACCATTTGTTCTGCCGTAAAGAGTTGTCTATAACGCAATTCGGCAAGTTGTCCCATTTTTGCAGCTTGCTCAGGATGTTCCCACAAATAGTTCATAGCTTGCCTTAACGCTAAGGCATCACTGGGCGGAACGACTAAGCCCGTTTCATTGGCAATATTGATATAGGTCGTACCGGTACCAATTTCGCTAGAAATTAAAGGCTTGCCATACATAGCGCCTTCTAACAAGGACACACCAAAAGCCTCAGAGCGCAAATGTGAAGGAAATACTACCGCATAACTTAAGGTTAGCAAGGCAACTTTATTCTCATCAGACTGATAACCTAAAAAGTGAATATTAGTTAAGCCTAATTGTGCCGCTTGCGCTTTCAATTCTGATTCAATCGGCCCAGCACCAACGATAACAATTGGATAATCAGTGCCTTGTGCAGCCTCAAGCAAAATATGCAGGCCTTTATAATAGCGAATCAGCCCTACAAACAAAAAAAACTGAGGCGCTATTTTTTCTCGCCAAAAGGCCATTCGTTCAGGGTCCACCAGTGGATACGAGTGCTTATCTAAGCCTATTGGGATCACAGTAATATTATCTTTAAACTGAGCCAATACGTTACTGGTCGCAACATAATTTGGCGATGTCGCCACTATGCGACTCATGCTGCTGAGAAACTTACGTTTTAATGGCCGATAAAGCTTATTTAAATGGACTTGACGAATAATGTCAGAATGATAGGTGACTACCGTAGGCTTACAAACACGGGTTGCAAAATGCACCACATCCATAAATGGCCAAGGGTAGTGGTAATGAATAATATCAGCTTGCTTTGCCAGTTGATAAAACCGCCAAAAGGCAGAAATAGAAAAGCCTGTTGAAGCAATCTGAAAATCTAAGTGTGCTCGATGCGCGAAATAACCATTAATTTCAATGGTTCTAGAGTCTTTATTGGCCGTCAGCGACAGCACATCTACCTTAATACCTAGCTTAACGCAGCCTCTGGCAATTTGATTGATAACCTGTTCGATACCGCCAATGGTATCTGGAAACGAGGTTCTATAAAAATGTAAGACCCTTAGTGGTTTTTGTTTCATGTCACAACCTCTTTATAAACCGCTGCAGTCTCTTTTGCACAGCGCTGCCAGCTAAATTTTGCTGCTTGCAGCAACCCTTTGTTTATAGCTAGCTTACGCCAACTTTCATCTTGCAACGCCTTATTAATTAACACACTCAAGCTCTCGATATCCTTGGGCTCACACATCGTAGCCGCGTCTCCTGCCACTTCTGGCAAGGTAGAGGCATTAGAGCATACCACTGGAATACCTGAAGCCATGGCTTCAAGCACCGGTAGGCCAAAGCCCTCATACAGCGACGGAAATACAAAAACACGTGCGCCTGCATAAATTAAGGGCAACTCCCTAGCTTCAACAAAACCTAAATAACGAGCCCAACCTTCTGAAACGGCAGCTGCAATGCGGGCATGCAATTGCTCGCTACGCCAACCATGATAACCTATTAATATCAAAGGCCATTGCTGCCTAATAGCCGGCGGTAACAACGCATAAGCGTCTAATAAAGCGTCCAAATTTTTGCGCGGTTCAATCGTGCCTACATATAAACTATAGCCTTGAAATGTTAAGCCTTGACTTATTAACGTTGAACTTAACTCATCTAAATGTCTAGGTCTAAAATCCTCAGAGCACGCCAATGGTACCGCGCGTATTTTATCTAAAGGCCACGAAAAATAAGCAGCAACTTCTTGGCGTGTTGTTTCTGTATCTGTAATCAACATGTCGGCGCGCTTTAGCGTAAGAGCAATTTCTTTACGCATATATTTGACGCGCTCAGGAGGATGACAATGTGCCCAAGTAAAGATAGATAAATCATGAAAAGTACAAACCGATGGCCCAGCAAATGGTGGTAAATAAAAGTTAGGCCCATGATAAACATGATCAGTATAGCCGCGGAGAGCCAGCTGTTTTAATACCGGTGAAACTGAACTATAAAGTTCTCTAGTTAAGGTATTTTTAAGGATGGTTTGACGTAACTTATTTGAAGATACTCTATTAGTATCTGGCGTTGGTATAGGTACAGGCAGCTGTGCAAAGCGATAACCCGATAAAAACTTTAACTGCTCAATAGCTGCAATATCGTTTAAATGCTTGGCTAACTCATAGGTATAGCGACCTATGCCCGTCAAAGGAAAACAAATAGGATCAATTGATAAAATTACTTTCATAAGAAATAAAAACAGTCATTTATTGAATCTATCTAACCTAATACTGAATGTTATAATACCATAGGATGCGCTGAGGAACGAAGCGAATCTTTGTGCGTCCGTTACTAAGTGATGCGACTCATTCGTCGGCACATCCTATTTTATAAAACGGGCTTCTAAACCACTTTGAGTTTTTGACATCCCAACGAAGTTCCGATTAATTTAATAGTTTATTCACGCCCAACAACAACATTAAAGCCATTGTTTTTTAACAAAGCATGTTGCCTGGCTTGATCAAGATCATAAGCAACCATCTCTTCTATCATTTCATCTAAGGTGATTTTAGGTGTCCAGCCTAATTTCATTTTAGCTTTAGCAGGGTTACCTAGTAAGGTTTCTACTTCGGTGGGACGAAAATAACGTGGATCAATTTTAACGATCACATCGCCTATTTTAAGTCCTGGTGCTTTATCACCAGAAATAGCCGCGACCAGACCAATTTCATCTACAGCTACGCCTTCCCAATCCAGTTCAACACCCAATTGTGCAACCGCTTTATTAATAAACTCACGAACACTATATTGAACACCGGTGGCTATGACGAAATCATCAGGGGTTTCTTGTTGTAACATCAACCATTGCATTTCCACATAATCTTTAGCATGTCCCCAGTCGCGCAAAGCATCAATATTACCCATGAACAAACAGTCTTCAAGACCTTGAGCTATATTAGCCAAACCACGGGGGATTTTACGAGTGACAAAGGTTTCGCCTCGGCGAGGTGATTCATGATTAAACAAAATACCATTGCAGGCATAAAGACCATAGGCTTCACGGTAGTTAACGGTAATCCAATAAGCATAAAGCTTGGCTACCCGCATAAGGTGAGCGTGGATAAAACGGCGTCGTTTCTGTTTGTGGCGTTTCTTGTACCAAGCCATACAATTCAGAAGTACTGGTTTGATAAAAGCGAGTTTTTTTCTCTAAACCTAAGAAGCGTATGCCTTCTAAAAGACGCAACGCACCGGTAGCATCGACATCCACGGTATATTCAGGCGTTTCAAAACTGACGGCCACATGCGATTGTGCGCCTAGGTTATACACTTCATCAGGCTGCACTTATTGCAATATACGATTAATATTGGAAGTATCGGTTAAGTCACCATAATGTAACTTAAGCTTAGGATGCAAATTGTGTGGATCTTCATAAATATGATCAATACGCATGGTATTAAACGAAGAGGCTCGGCGTTTAATACCATGCACTTCATAACCTTTAGCCAATAAAAATTCAGCTAAATAGGAGCCATCTTGACCGGTAATGCCGGTTATAAGCGCAACTTTACTAGTCATAATGTTAATTAGTCTCTAATCTTTAAATTTTATTGAAATTGTCATTTTAAACAGGCATCTGTTCTATAAAACAGCCCGTCCCCCTACTTATATCGGCAAATAATCTGCTGCAAAGCTTTATAAACTTAGCTAAGCAGGATTGGATTGGCCTTTAATTGGCGACTTTCTAAAAGACAGTAATAATATCGTCTTTCTAAGAATAAGTCCATTTATGGACGACCTATAGGCCGTGATTTAAACTAGCCAATGACTACCAACATAAGACGGAACAGTGTAAAAAATATATCGCTCCTAGGCTCTAAATCAACTGATACTGAAATGACTCAAATCTCTATCGAACTTAAAGTGTTAATAGAACAAATGCGTGAACAGATCCAAAATATTGAGTGATATTTTAGACACTCCTTCCGCATACTTACAAAATACCTTAGTAAACATTAACTCCACTTATGAGCTCTGAAAAATGCCCTTAGTAAGCAGTAAGTCCTCTTTTGCAAGCTGACACTCACCTTTTGCCAGAATTTTCTAGCCTGTGCAAGCCATAAGCCACCTTGTTACACCTTTAGCAAGATGAGTTAGAGATGTTATTTGCATAATTTCTGCTGTAGGCTTTATCATCAGCACTTTATAGTTAATCTTAACTCCTTACCATGCCAAGATTCTTAACACATTACTGGCAAGTATTCGCTCTACTGACGGGTGCTTTATTCACCCTTAGTTTTGCACCGTTCAATTACCCTTACTTAGCCCCCCTTGCCCTGAGCCTCTTGTTTTATAGCTGGCAAAATACGCCTCCACTGCGTGCTTTTTTAATCGGCTATGGCTTTGGCATCGGTTCTTTTGGGGTAGGCATCTCTTGGGTTTATATCAGCGTGCATGACTTCGGCGGTGCTAATAGCGTTAATGCTATCCTTATCACGCTGTTATGTGTGCTTTTTTGGGGCGTATTCCCCGCCTTGGCCGGTTATATTTCTGCAAAAACACGACTTAATAAAAGCCAAAAGCTGTCTTATATCGCCCTGCCTGTTATCTGGATGCTGGTTGAATACTGTCGTGGTGAACTCATCCTAAATGGCTTTCCGTGGCTACAAATAGCTTACGCACAATTAGATACCCCCTTAGCCGGTTATATTCCTGTGCTGGGCGCTTATGGCACTGGCCTTATCAGTACTTTAATGGCGGCAGGACTGATGGGTGTTTTTCAGCAGCCCCGCTATCAAATGGTATTTATCGCGCTTTTACTTACCACGTTAAGCCTAGGGGCCACGCTAAAGTCGGTGCAATGGACACAGTCCAGCGGTGCGCCTATTAAAGTGTCTTTACTGCAAGGCAATTTAACGCAAGACCAAAAGTGGCTGCCTGAAAACAAAGCCAAAACCTTGCTATGGTATAAAGCAAATACCGAAGCGCACTGGGATTCTGAGCTTATTATCTGGCCAGAAACCGCTATTCCCGCTTATTTATCAGAAGTTAATGATTGGTTTATTCAACCGTTATCAAAACAAGCTGAACAACACCAATCAACTGTGGTGGTAAGTTTACCGATTAAAAACGAAGCCATTAACGAGAAATACAATGCCGTTATAACCTTAGGTAAAGACTCCGGTTTTTATAAAAAACGCCACCTATTACCTTTTGGCGAGTTCCTCCCTTTACAGCCCTTATCAGGGTTTATCTTAAATAGTCTGGCCATAAAATTAGGGGATTTTAACGCCGGAGATACTCATCAACCTTTATTAAAGGTCGCAGGCTATCCTTTTTTAACGACGATCTGTTATGAAGATGCCTTTGGCGCACTGGGGCTCGTTAATATTGATCAAGCGGCTTTATTAATTAACCTCACCAATGACGCATGGTTTGGCGATTCAATAGAGCCGCATCAGCACTTACAACTGGCTAGAATGCGTGCTTTAGAAACAGGGCGTTTTTTATTACGCGCCACTAATACAGGTATTACAGCCATCGTGGATGCCAAAGGCCAGGTGATCCAACAGGCACCTTTATTTGAGCCCGCCACACTTACCGACCGCATTACCCCTTTGACCGGGCTAACACCTTATGCCCGCATCGGTGACCGACCGATACTGGCATTATTGGTTTCAGTATTTTTTATACTGATAGGGCTATCAAACCCTAATCGCCGACATATTTCCGCTGATGCCTTATAGAACACGTCTATAACAATGTTAGAATGCTCAATTATTTATCATCTGCAGACCGTTAACCTTATTTCATGTCCAGTCATTTAAAGCTCCCCATAGAGTCACTCAAACTTACTATCGATCTAAACGGTATTGATCTACCGGAAGTCCCTCGCTTACAGACTGGAATTTTAGGGCAGCCCCGAGCACAGTCCGCACTGGAGTTTGGTATTGCCATGCCTAACCCTGGCTATAATGTTTTTGTGATGGGTGAAACGGGCTTAGGCCGTTTAACGATGATTATGAATCATTTAGAAACACTGGCTCATACGCGAACTGCGCCGTCTTCTTATGCATATGTTGATAACTTTGATAATAGCCGTGAACCTGTTGTCATTGAATTACCCGCCGAATATGGGCAAGTTTTGAACAAAGATATTGAAAAGTTCTTAGATGATCTTTTAGAGAATTTTCCAGCGGCTTTTGAAAGCCCCACTTATCAACAAAAAAAATCGGCTATCGAGCGTCAGTTTAGTCAAAACTATAATGCCGCGATTGATATAGTCGATAAGAAAGCCCAAACCCTCAGCATTGCTTTATTTAAAGAAAGCGAAACGATTACCTTTGCGCCCATTAGAAACGACAAGTCTCTCAACGAAGAGCAGTTTCAACAACTGCCACAAGCAGAGCGCGATATTTTTCATAAGCATGTTGAAGAACTAGAAGACTATTTAAGCGAAGTATTATTAGAGCTACCCCAATGGCGTAGGGCCATGATTGATAAAATCAAACAATTGGATAGCGATACGATCAGCCTAGCTATTGAGCCTTTATTTGCTGAGCTTGAAGAAAAGTATCAAAACATAGACGACGTTATTACCTATTTGGCGGAAATCAAGAAGCATTTAAACCTGTCGATTGCGGATTATTTAATGCCGGGGCGCACGTCTGATGCTAGGGAATCTGCTGCAAAACGCTTAGCCTTAAATGAGCTCTACGCACCCAATGTGATCGTTGATAATAAACTAGAGTCGGGTGCGCCTATTATTTATGAGCCACACCCTATCTATCCCAACTTATTTGGCCGCATTGAATATGTCAGTGATCAAGGTGCCTTAATTACCAATTATCAAAAGATATGTGCAGGCTCTTTACATAGAGCCAACGGTGGCTATTTAATTTTAGATGCCGAAAAGCTATTAACCTATCCATTTGTTTGGGATGGTCTTAAACGCGCTTTACAATCGGGTCGTATAGAAATTGAATCACCGTATTCAGAATTAGGTATTAATACCATTACCTTAAAGCCAGAAATTATTCCGCTGAATGTTAAAGTGATACTGGTCGGTTCTCGGGATATTTATTATCTGCTTGAAGAAATGGACGCTGAATTTAATGAAATGTTTAGAATTCTAGCGGATTTTGACAGCTATATTCCGCGCAATGAGGAATCCATTCAAGGTTTTGCCTTGTTAATGCTTAAACATGCTCAAGACTCTGGCGCTAAACCTTTAACTCGAGCGGCCGTAAAAAGCTTAATCGAACACAGTTGCCGTCTCTCAGAAAATCAACATCATTTCTCTGCGCATATCAAAGACTCTTTAGACATTATTGCGGAAGCTAATTTATTTTGTAACCAGACCCAACACACTGAAATCGACAAAGTTCATATTGAACAGGCGCTCTCTGCTAGAGAACATCGTAACGGGCGATTATCTCAAGCCATACTTGAGGAAATGTTAGACGGTACTATTCTTATCGACACCGAAGGTGAAGCCATAGGAAAGATTAACGGCTTAACCGTATTAGAAATTGGTGGCAGTAGCTTTGGGGCTCCGGCTCGTATCACCACAACCGTTTATCCGGGCTCCAGAGGTATTGTAGATATTGAAAGAGAAGCTGAATTAGGGCAAGCCATCCACTCAAAAGGTGTGATGATCTTAACCGGGTATTTAGGCCACTCTTATGCACAGCAATTTCCTTTGGCTATTTCTGCCAGTATCGCTATTGAACAATCTTATGGCTATATTGATGGGGATAGTGCGTCATTAGCCGAACTCTGCTGTCTTATCTCAGCCTTAACTCGCACACCGATTATGCAATCTTTCGCCGTTACTGGCTCGGTTAATCAATATGGCGAAGTACAAGCCGTCGGCGGCATTAATGAAAAAATAGAAGGCTACTTTAGACTGTGTAAAGCGCGAGGGCTGACAGGAGAACACGCCGCCATTATCCCAGCCGCGAATAAACGTAATTTAATGCTAAAACAAAAAGTGATTGATGCGGTGGCAGAGGGCTTATTTGCTATTTATGCCGTAGGATCGGTGAATGAAACCTTGGAGTTATTAACCGGTCAATACGCCGGTGAAGTCGATAATGACGGATTATATCCAGAGAACAGTATTAACTTTAAAGCCATCTCTCGTTTGAAAGAAATCTCTGATATGACGTCAGATGATGATAAAGAAGAAGCTGAAGCCTAAAAGCAGACTTATTTGTCTTCTTCCGTTACGAGTACATCGATACCATTTTGCCTTAACCTAGACTTAACCGTATTAACACTCTCCGTCTGGGTGTAAGGACCCATCTTAACGCGGTACCAATTAACCTCACCCATTTTGCTTTTGTCTACTTTAGACTCAATACCCATAGTCGCTAATTTTAAACGTAATTCATCGGCCTCTTTAACTGTTTTATACGAACCCGCTTGAATAACATAATGCGTTTCTTTAGCCTTACCCACCCGCTCTTCTCGTGCGCGTGTCTTAATTTCGTACTCAGGGACGATGACTTCTTTATCCGGTAATATCGTATAAAAATCAAACTGAGGCGGTTTAGGGCCTAGATCAACAACGGGAGCGGGCTTAACTTCTACCTGAGCTTTCGCGTCTTTCTGCTGTTCTACGGCAACCGGTACTGGCGTATTTTCATCTTTCTTAAATAGCTTAGTAATCAAATAAGCCAAGCCCACTGCTATTAAAATAATAACGGTGGTAAGCAACATCCACTTCCATAAGCTAAAACTAGACTTGCGTCTATGCTCAGGCCTGGAGCGCCAGTTGCTTTTATCTTGAGCTCTTGATTTATAGTCTCTAGCCATTACATGGATTCAGGTGTATTAATATTTAAGAGATTTAAGCCATTCGCCAACACTTGCTTGATTGCACAAACTAAGTTCAATCTGGCATTACGAACCGCCGCATCTTCAACAAGGAATTGATGCGCATTGTAATAAGTATGAAACTCATGGGCTAAATCACGCAAATAATGTATGAGTAGGTGGGGCTCATACTGTAAAGCCGCTTTTTCTAGCACTTCAGGGTAACGCTCTAAGGTGCCCAACAAACTAATTTCATGCTCTTCGTTTAATAGATTTAGGTTTTCCATACCCAACGCTATCTCTCTGCTAAAGCCTTTTTCATCTAATTGACGCAACACACTGCACACTCTTGCATGCGCATATTGTACATAGAATACGGGATTCTCATTCGATTTTGATGTCGCTAGCTTTAAATCAAAATCCATGTGCTGTTCAGATCGACGCATCACATAAAAGAAACGTGCTGCATCTTTGCCCACTTCACTGCGTAACTCACGCAACGTAACAAACTCTCCCGATCGCGTCGACATTTGCACGCGCTCTTCACCTCTATACAGAACGGCAAACTGTACTAATAATACTTTCAGTTTTGAAGCGTCTGCACCTAAAGCTTGAATAGCGGCTTTAACTCTGGGCACATATCCGTGGTGGTCAGCGCCCCATATATCAATAATCTGATCAAAACCGCGATCCAGTTTATTCATGTGGTATGCAATATCGGAAGCAAAATAGGTATATTGACCATTTTCTCTAATGACCACGCGATCTTTCTCATCACCCAATTGACTCGATGCAAACCATGTTGCACCTTCCTGTTGGTAAAGATGTCCGCCCGTCTCTAAACGAGCTAAAGCTTTTTGAACAGAACCATCATCCATTAGATCGCGTTCTGAAAACCACTGTTGATAATTAACACCGAACTCTTCCAAGTCGTCTTTAATATCATCCAGAATATTTTCTAAACCAATTTGGAAAAATTCGCGATATTGTGAACCTAATAAGGTTTTGGTGCGCTCAATAATGGCATCAATATAGAGGTCTTTATCACCACCATCCGCTTCATCAGGGGGGGTGTTTTCTAAAACCAATTCAATCGGACGACGATACTCATTACTCGCGTTAGCGTATATATCTTTTGCTATTTCGCGAACATAATCACCACGATAAGCATTGCTTGGAAAGGTCAGAACCTCGCCACAGGCTTCTAAATAGCGTAACCACACACTGGCCGCCAAGATATCCATTTGACGACCCGCATCATTAACATAATATTCACGATGCACATTAAAACCAACTGCTTCCAACAAGTCTGCTACAACAGAACCATAAGCCGCACCACGACCATGCCCTACATGCAAAGGCCCTGTGGGGTTAGCAGACACAAATTCAACCTGAACCTTTTTATCTGCACCGACTTTACTTAATCCGTAAGCATTACCTTGTGCGTGTATTTGGCTAACAATTTGATATTGTGAATCGGGATTAATAAAAAAATTAATAAATCCGGGACCTGCTATTTCAACTTTTGTTACGGCCTCGTCTTGAGGTAACGCCGCAATAATTTTAAGTGCGAGTTCTCTAGGATTTAATTGAGCGGGCTTAGCTAATACTAAAGCGAGATTTGATGCAAAATCACCATGTTGAGCATCGCGCGCTCTGTCGATAATGATTTGGGGATTTAGTTCTGAGCTAATAACGCCTTCTGCTTTAAGCGCTGTAATGGCGTGTTGAATCAGGTCCTCTATTTTTTGTTTCATTGCTGCACTGCGAAGTAAAATCGGATAAATAAGCGTACATTATCCATTAATTTGCAGTGTTTATCCATTCAAACAATCTTAATACAGATCAACCGGATCTACATCCAATGACCAGCGGACTTTTTTTGCTTGTTTAAGTTTTGCTAATTCTGGCATTAAGACACTTAAAAAATGTTGTAGCTCATCTCTCCGAGCATTTTGAAACAACATTTGATATCGATATTGGCCCGCTCGCTTTGCCATAGGCGCCGCGACGGGGCCTAAAATCAAGGTATGACTGGCTTTAATGTTTTGCATTAAATCAGCTAAGGCATTGAAGAATAACTTGGGCGCAGCAGAATCTAATGCCTGCACTCTTAACAAAGCTTGGTAACTGTAGGGAGGTAATGCGGCTTCTTGACGCTCTTGCAATACTTTTTGAGCAAAACTATTGTAACCTTGGGTAATAAGCGTCGTTAATAAAGGATGCTCTGGCTGTCTTGTTTGCATAATCACCTTACCCGGCTTTTCTGCACGTCCTGCTCGACCCGACACTTGCACAATCATCTGCGCCATTTTCTCTGAGGCATGGAAATCAATACTAAACAATCCACTGTCCACATCCAAAATAGCGACTAAAGTTACATCGGGAAAATGATGGCCTTTAGCGAGCATTTGAGTACCTAAAATGATATCAACAGCCCCGTGATTTATTTGCCGTAAATAGTTTTCCAAAACACCTTTACGCTGGGTGGTATCTCTATCTAATCTAACGATGACTTTATCGGCAAACAATTCGGCTAATACTCTCTCGACTCGCTCAGTGCCTAAACCTAAGGGTGTTAATTGACTACTTTGACAATCTGGACACTGCTTTAAGAGTTGTTGTTCTTGCTCGCAATGATGGCAACGCAAACGACCTTCATCATAATGAATGACCAAATTGGCATCACATCGTAAACATCTGGCCACCCAGCCACACCCATGGCAAATCAAAGTCGGCGCAAAACCGCGTCTATTTAAAAATAACAAGACCTGTTCTTTTTTGGCCAAGGTTTTATGTATTTCTAAGATTAACGCTTCAGACAAACCTTCTTGTATCGCTTTATTTCTTATATCCAGTAAATGCAATGCCGGCTCTATAGAATTGCCGGCTCGCTCAGGTAAATGTAATAACTCATAGCGTTGTCGCTGGGCATTATGTAAGCTTTCTAAAGAAGGGGTGGCTGAACCCAATACCACAGGAATCGCTAACGATTTCGCACGCACCATGGCTACATCTCTCGCTGAAAATCGAAAGCCTTCTTGCTGTTTAAAAGAGCCATCATGCTCTTCATCCAGAATAATCAAACCGGGTCTTGTTAAGGGGGTAAATAAAGCCGAACGGGTCCCCAACATAATGGAGCATTGCCCTGTCTGCATTTGTAACCACGCTATTTGGCGTTGTTTATCAGTGAGTTTAGAGTGAGAAACAGCAATATTAACTGCAAAACGATGTCTAAAGCGTTCTTCGAGCTGTGGTGTTAAAGTGATTTCAGGCACTAACACCAACACCTGTAAACCTTGCTCTAAAACAGCTTGAATAATCTGCAAATAAACTTCTGTCTTACCACTGCCTGTAACCCCTTCTAATAAAAAGGCTTTAAAACGACCCAGATGATTACATACACTATCAATCGCTAATTGTTGTTGTGGATTACATATTAAGGCTGGATTTCTAAGAACTTTTTGGGGCGCAATATAAGGCCTCTTAACATCAGACTGGCTTAACAATTGTTGCGTGATTAATGCGTTAAGCGCCGGGCGCCAATGCGGATTCCATTCTGCTATCGCTGTTGCTGAAAGGCTAACATGACTTGCCTGAAACTTTTCTAAGAGGCTTTTTTGTTTGGGTGCGCGCTTTAAATCAGCCGGATCCATTGTTCTACCTAATTCCGTTAAACAAAAGTGCTGTTCCTCTTTTAAAACAGCCGGCTTACCCTGCCTTAAAGCCGTTGGAAATGCTGTACTGATAACATCACCTATGGGATGATGATAATACTCACTCGCCCATTTTAATAAGCGCAAATCTTTTGCTGATAATAAAGAATAATGATCTAAAACGCGTATCACGGGTTTTAGCTTACTGATCTCAATATCGCTCTGCTGAGTAATTTCTAGCAAATAAGCAATCTTTTGCCCCTTACCAAAAGGCACTTCCAATCTTACTCCGGGTGTTAGCGTGCTTAAGTCGACATCTAACGGCGCTAAATAATCAAATAAACGATAAACAGGGACTTGAATAGCAACTCTAAGGATCGCCGGACTGCTGGGAGGCATCACTGATGAATTTTATAAAATGGAATTATTCTTTAGTCGTATTCCAAATCTGTAAATAACTTAAAGTCGCTAATATTAAAAAAGCTAACAAAGTCCAAACCGGCATACTAAAGCCTAATAAAGTCCAGTCCACTTTAGCGCAGTCACCTGTACCACTTAGCATAAACTTTAAAGTATCAAACAAGGGAAAATACTCTAGCATATAACTTAATTCTGGCCCGCACTCGGGTACTTTATCAGCAGGTAAATGTTGTAACCAAACATGTCTTGTTGAAATTGAAGCACCCAATAAGGCCGTTATAGTGCCTGTTATTGCATAGCGCTTAACGCCTATCGACTTAGGATTATGTAGCGCCGCAATTAAAAAAACTATCCCAGTAAAGAAGATAGCGATACGCTGAGATATGCACAAAGGACAGGGTTCTAATCTCTGAACTAATTGAAAATAAGCGCCCATACCTAATAGCCCCCCACAAGCCAAGAAGCCTAAGAAAAACCAAATTCTAGCGTTAAATTTTAGTGCATTAAGCATATTGAATATCTCAATAAAAGTTTTTAAAACTCAATAGGAGTGATGATTTATAAAACGGAGAGTCTGTTGAAAGGGTGGGGCTTAAAACAACTAATCAACACCCTTAAGAAACATTATAACGATTTGAATGACTTTAAAAAAGTAATCTCTAAAAGAGATAACACAACTAAAGTTTATTTTTTAATGAAGTAATAATAACCGCCGTATTTACCTTTTAAGGTCATCGCGTTATCCGCTAAATCTATCACGGTAAAAAGATCAAAACGACTACTACCGATAATGGCTACTTTTAATTTACCGTCTTCTACTTCATAAGCAACCGGGGCTTGATCATAGTGAGTACCTTCACGCGGTATGTTTAAGATAGTCACTTTGCCATCTTTGAAGACCCAGGTATCTTCTCTGTCGATAGCTTGTTTATCCGTTAATGAGTTCTTGGTGGTTTGTAATTTCCAAGTACCTTGAACTTCTTCTTTAGTTTGCAAAGTAACATCTGCAGAAACCATCGAACCAAAAGACGCCAACACTAAGATGAGTGCCGCTTTATGCATTATTTTCATTATTATTGTCCAATGAGCGACTAAAATTTAGTCGCTTCATTCTACGCTTAAAAACAAAGAGGCTGGGCGAGATTATTTTTTAAATTTAACGACCTTATTCAACGGACTCAGGTTAATTTCGTCGATTACGATGTTAGTAGGTGAATTTAAAACATACACAACGGCTTCTGCAACCTCTTCTGAGGTAATACTGTTGTTTTTATGATCACCCGGTTCAAAACTCAACTCATCAAAGAAAGGTGTTTTTACCATCCCTGGATTTATTAAACTCACCCGCACATTGCTTTTACCACACTCTTCTCTTAACGCTTGTGTGAAGCCACGCAAAGCGAATTTACTTGCACAATATATAGCGCCATTACGACTCCCTTTTAAAGCCGCTTCGGACCCTATGTAAATTAAATCACTTTGGGATTTACGCTTTAAATCGGGCAATACCGCTTTAGTAAGATAAACTTGGCTAGTAAAGTTAAGCGTCATTAAGGCGTCAATTTGCTGATAAGAGAACTGCTCTATTGCGCCGAACTGCCCCCTGCCTGCACAAAAAATGACTGCATTAATCGATGGATAAGCGAGTTGTAGTTCTTTTATTTTCTGCGATAAAACATCTAATTGAGTTAAATCTAGGACGATCGGCACAAAGTCAGAGTACTCCACTAATATTAGATTCGCTTGCCTCGCAATACCCAGTACGGTATGACCTTGTTGTAATAATTTTTCTGCGACAGCTAAGCCAATTCCCGAACTAGCGCCCGTTACTAAAATCGTACGTTTTAAAGCGTGCATGGAAAAAACACCGACGGTGAAATGTAATTTAATAGTTGCTCGGTACAATGGCTCATCATTTCTTGCTCAATAGATTGTTGATAAGACACCATTCTCTTCTGACTGCTGAGTGGGCTCACGAACAATCTTTCCTCAGGATACAATTTATGCATTTTCTTAAAATAGTTCTCAGGCAATCTAAAAGTACCTAAACTCACGGAGTGTAACTGCGACATGTTAATCTTTGAAAAAACCTGATCAAACAAGCGCTGATATTGTGCTTGATAACCCGATTGATAAATCAACGGATCGAAGCGTAATCCAATTTGCCAACCCTGAGCCTGAACTTTGCAGAGCGCCTCAAGCCTTCGCTCTAAAGTAGGCGCTTTATCTTCAACTTTAGTAGCAATTTCATCAGGATTTAAACTAAAGGCCACAATACAACGCTCAAAGGGCTCTCTATTAAGCAGACTTCTCACTTGAGTACTTTTAGTACGCAACTCTAACCAAGCATTTGGGATCTGTTCAAAGACCGGCAGGAATTGCTCAGCAAACCCTGTCACCGGTTCTAGGGCTAAGCTATCGCAATCATATCCCGAAAAGAAATGTACGGGGTAATCTGGAAACGCCTCCGTACGCGCTTTTATATCGGCTTGAAAGTCTTCATAATTAACAAACAATACATAATTAGCGGACTGATACATGCCTTGCAAAAAACAATAGCGACAGTCATACAAACAATTAAGCATGTGCGAAAAATAATAATTGTGCACGGCACCTACACCATAGCCAGCAGGTGCCGGCATTGTAAAATTCTTATATTTCTCAGCCAATATTAAAGCCGGCTTTTGTTTTTGCAGTCTAAAGTTTTGAGCTTTAGGGTTAAAGACCTCACCATAACGGCCACAGGTTATTTTATTAGCCTGAGGGAAACGTGCCAAAATCTCTAATACACGCGGATGCTGTATGATATTTTCTTCTATGTATATGGTTTCAATCATGCCGTTATATTTTACTGATGCGTCTTACTCCTAGGCATTTTATAGGAAAACACTTGCGAATTATTACGTGGGCCTTATATAGGTTAAAATATGTTTAACTTAAGCAAACTTTATTAAAAATGAATACACAGAAAATTGGTTTCATCGGTGGAGGCAATATGGCCTCTAGCTTGATTAGTGGCTTAATTGCTAGTGGTCATTCTGCTCAACATATTTGGGTTTCAGATATAAACCCAGACAGTTTAAAAATTTTAGCGACTAGCCTTGCTGTAAACACAACCACTGACAATTCTGAAGTTATTAATGCTGTTGATGTTGTTGTGTTAGCCGTGAAACCCCAGATACTTAAAGAAGTCGCAGAGAAAGCTGCGCCTTTGATTCAACAAAAAAAATCACTGGTCGTTTCAATTGCCGCAGGCATTAGTCAAGCAAGTCTGAGTCAATGGCTAGGGTCGAGCATTGCTATTGTCCGTTGCATGCCAAATACGCCAGCATTGGTATTAACAGGCGCCACAGCATTACATGCTAATTCTAAAGTTAGCGCTAGCGAACATGATCTCGCAGAAAGCATAATGCGTTCTGTAGGTATTGCGCTATGGGTTGAAGAAGAAACTGAATTAGATGCTGTAACGGCAGTTTCTGGTAGTGGGCCCGCTTATTATTTCCTATTAATGGAAGCCATGGAAAAAACCGCTTTAGCATTAGGTCTAACGACTAATACAGCGCGCTTACTAGTCCAACAAACAGCTCTGGGGGCAGCAAAAATTGCGTTAGAGTCTACTGAATCTCCAGAAGAGTTGCGTAAGAGAGTGACCTCACCTGGAGGAACCACTCAAAAAGCTATCGAAACTTTTGAAGCAGGCGGTTTTTCAGAATTGGTATCAAAAGCCTTACACGCAGCCAGAGATCGCTCCATTGAAATGTCAAAACCCGCGGAGAACAACTAATGGGGTCAACCTACTTTACTGATCCACTAATATTCTTGATAGACAGTGTCTTTTCACTTTATATCTTGGCTGCGTTATTACGCTTCTTATTACAATGGGGTGGTGCTGGCTATTACAATCCCATTCTACAATTCTTAGTTAAAATTACGCATCCACCTTTAAAGTTGTTACGTCGATTTGTGCCCTCAGTAGGCAGAATTGATACAGCCTCTCTTGTCCTCATACTAGCGCTACAGATGCTATCAGATGTTTCTATTCGTCTTTTATTGGATGGAGGCATGATTAATATTGGCGCATTGGCCATTACTTCTGTTGCCCAGATAGTCTCTATGCTACTCAATGTTTTGGTATTTAGTATTTTTGCTAGAGCTTTACTAAGCTGGGCTAACCCTGGCACCTTTAGTTCTGCAGACTCTGTATTAAGAACCATTACAGAACCGGTATTAGATGTATTTAGACGTGTTATTCCAGACTTAGGGGGTATTGACTTATCACCCTTAGCGGCATTAATGGTATTACAGATGGCAAAGATGGTCATCTTGCCGCCTTTATATGAGCTTGCTGGTTTAATTGCTTAACATTATTTTAAGCCGAGTAGTGCCGCTCTTTTTTGTTTAGCACGCTCGGCTTTTTCTTGATTTTCTCTCTCAATCCGCAACGTTTTTGCTTCGTAACGTTTTCTAGCGACTTGAGAGGTCACATATTTTTGAGTCTTAAAAAAATCGAACGCTGTCTCAAGGCTCACGTCGATATCCCGCATCTCAATACAGTCAACCGGACAAGGTGATACACAGAGTTCACAGCCTGTACATTCCGTAGCAATGACCGTATGCATAAACTTAGCAGCCCCTAAGATTGCATCAACTGGACAAGCCGCTATACATTTAACACAACCTATACACTCTTCTTCAATAATAAAAGCCACTTGCTTTGGCTTATGTTCACCAAATTCTGGATTCAACGGCTTAACTAAAACACCCAATAATTTAGCTAATTGTTCAATACCCGCGCCACCTCCTGGAGGGCATTGATTGATATCAGCCTCACTTGAAGCAATCGCTTCAGCATAAGGACGACAGCCCTTAAATCCACATTGACGACATTGTGTTTGTGGCAGAATTGCATTTATTTGTTCTATCACGCGCTATCTAAACTATTTCTTTTTTCCAAAAAAACTACTAATCATCGCCTTTGTTTTAGCAATATCATCTTTTACGAAATTAACTGGATTTTGTTCAACTGCCCGTTCATAAGGTTCTATTACTTGTGTTGCTACTAACTCAGGATCAATATTAACCTCAGTAACGGGCGCAGTTACTTCAATTGGCGACGCCTTAAATGGATCAGCTTGAGTCGAAACTGGCTCTGGTTCTTTTTCAACTGCAGCAGGTGCAGGAACTTCAACGACGACCTCCGTTTTACCACGACCAAAAAAACTTTTTAATTTACCAAAACCTTGCCCACTTTCTTCTTTAACAGATTGAGTTTGAGCCGGTGCTGGCTGCTCGATAACTAAAGGCTCTTGCTCTTGTTCGACCTCAATCTTTACAGCCTCTACTTCAGGGGTAGTCATTTTTACTTCAACTGTCTTTTCAGGACCCCTAGCAAATAAACCTTTAAACTTGGAAGACAATCCAAGCTCTTTTGGTGCAGTAGGTAAGTCCTCTTCAATTTCTAAAGGTACCGATAAGTTAGCAGCCGGAATGGGTTTAACTTCTGTTTTAGTCGCTTCTTGCTGAGGCGCCACTTTTACTACTGAATCCGCTTTCTTCTTTTCCAACTCTGCAATTAAACGGTCTTTAGCGATCAAAGCTTCTTGTAATTGAGCAGAGTGTTGCTGATTATTAGAGGTAGCTTGTAATTGTTGCTCTAATAACGGAATACGCGCTAACTCTGCCTGACTCTGAGCTAAGGCGTCTGATAAGACTTGCTCGGCTCTATCTTGTTGAATTTTTGAAATGGACTTTTGATCTTCAAGCGCCTGTTCTAATTTTGAAAGTTGATCTTGTTGCGTAACTAAAGTCGTTTGTAATGTATCTCTTAACGCCTCTAATTCTCTACGTTGTATTGTTTCAACTTGATACGCTTGATCTAATTGCGCTTTTGCTTGCTGTTCACTTTGTAAACGCATAGCTATTAAATTTGTCACTCGATCATGCTGCTGCCACAAGTCTTCTGCTTTAATATCCCCCATTAAAGGCACAGGACGCTCACCCAAATCAAATCGTGTGGCTAAAGATTGAATCAAACTTGAAACTTGTTCATTACGAAGATTAACTAATGCTTCATGGTTTTTAGCCCGTTCAGCTTCAATTTCAGCGGTCTTTTGGGCTTCTTGCATTTGCTCGGTATTAACGACTAACTCGTCTTGTATTACTTTTAATGCCTGCTGAGCCGTCGTGACTTGCTCCAACATATTCGTTTTTTCTGCAGTGAACAACTTATCATTAATACGAATTCTTCTTTTTAGGAAACCAATTCTTAAGCTGTACAGCATTGCCGTTGATAGGAACACGGTACCAGCTAATATACCTGCGTTAATTTGATTAATAAGCGCCCATGCCAACCAATCAGAATATAGTTGATTAATAATAGGTAAATAAGTTTCCATAAAATACGTTTCTCAATAAATAGTAATAAGCGTTTTTAATTCCGCAGGGTAATAGAACTGCAGCTTCTTTTTAACAATACCTTATACAATAAGTTTGAACGATTGCAAAAAACAAATGTTTATCGGGTACTGAATAATTGGAGGCTATTTTGATATCAACATTAAAATTCAATGCCTTGCTCAGCTTTAATTCCCTGCTCAAATGCATGTTTAATCAGAGTCATCTCGGTAACAGTATCCGCAAGCTCAATCACTTCAGATGCCGCGTTACGCCCTGTTAAAATCAAGTGGCTCCATGAGGGTTTCTCATTTCGAACAAAATCTGCAATCTCTTTACCATCAAGCCATCCATAGCCACAACAATAATTAATTTCGTCCAACAAAACCACATCAAACTCACCTGAACGAATCTTTGCTTTACTTAATTCCCAAATAGCTTGTGTCGTTTTGATATCTTGTTCTGGATTTTTGGTATCCCATGTAAACCCATCACCCAAAGCATGCCATTCAATATTATCAAATCGTGCCGCTGCTTTCTGTTCACCTGTCTGCCACTGACCCTTTATAAACTGTATCACACAGACATTCATACCCCAACCTGCCGCTCGAAAGACCATGCCTAAAGCACTTGACGACTTGCCCTTACCCTCGCCAGTATTTACCACAACCAGCCCATGTCGTCGCTCTCTCGATTTCATATTCGCGTCCCTCATTTAAATAAACACCCAGAAAAGATAACAATTTTATAGTAGCGAACACGCCTATGACTTTCAATCATGATAAAGTTACCTTATTCTTACAACCCTCATTGTAACCTTAAAAAATCTTATTATGACCCAAGCAACTGTATTATTTTCTGATGCCAAACAAGTTATACCCGGCGGAGTTAACTCTCCTGTACGCTCATTTAGTGGTGTTGGTGGCACCCCTGTTTTTATTGATAATGCCTCTGGCCCCTATATTACTGATAGCACTGGAAAACAATACATTGATTACGTCGGCTCTTGGGGCCCCATGGTTTTAGGGCATGCCCATCCAGAAGTGATCAATGCGGTTAAAGTTGCTGCAGAAAAAGGCTTAAGCTTTGGCGCACCCACAGAAATTGAAACTCTCATGGCGCGGCGGGTTTGTGAGTTAGTGCCCTCCTGTAATCTAGTCAGAATGGTTAGCTCCGGTACAGAAGCAACCATGAGCGCAATTCGCCTAGCCAGAGGTTACACAGGCCGAGATAAAATCCTTAAATTTGAAGGGTGCTATCATGGACATTCAGACTCTCTATTAGTCAAAGCAGGGTCTGGCGCCTTAACTTTTGGAGTCCCTAGCTCACCAGGGGTGCCCGCTTCAGTTGCAGCAGATACCATAACCTTAACCTTTAACGATGCGGAAGCCGTCCGCACTTTATTTAAAGAAATAGGCGATCAAATCGCGGGCATCATCGTAGAACCCGTTGCAGGAAATATGAACTGCATTCCACCCGTACCCGGATTCTTAGAAACACTGCGTCAGGTTTGTGATGAACATGGCAGTGTGTTAATTTTTGACGAGGTCATGACAGGGTTTAGAGTAGCTTTGCATAGCGCTCAAGGCTTATATAATATTGAACCTGATTTAACGACCTTAGGAAAAATAATCGGCGGAGGTATGCCTGTTGGGGCTTTTGGTGGAAAACGTCAGATTATGGAATACCTTGCTCCAATAGGCCCTGTTTATCAAGCAGGTACCCTGTCAGGAAATCCCGTTGCGATGGCGGCCGGCTTAAAAACCTTAGAGCTCATTGCGCAACCCGGCTTTTATGAAAGCTTAATGTTAAAAACAACAAAATTAACCACCGGATTAAAAGAGCACGCGCAGAAAGCCGGCATTGCTTTAAGTACAAATCAAGTGGGCGGTATGTTTGGAATTTTCTTTAGTGCTGAACCCCAAATCACTAGCTTTAAACAAGTTATGCAATGCGATCAAGTCCTATTTAAGCGTTTTTTTCACGCCATGTTAGACGCAGGTGTTTATTTAGCGCCTTCGGCGTTTGAAGCTGGATTTGTATCTGCGGCTCATGCCGATGCTGACATAGAAAAAACCTTGGACATTGCCCAGACCGTTTTCAAAAACCTATAAACGACTAAGAATGACTTTAATAGATATGGCACCAGAATATATATGGGCAGGGACCGGATTACTCGTTGGCGCCATCAGTATGCGATTTTTCAATTTACAAGATAAAGCAAAGTTCAATGAGCTTAAGACACAACTAGCGGTATCAGAAGAACGACTTAAGCAACTGCAACAGTTGGATGCTGACTACAAGGTGTTACAACAGCTTTATCTTGACGCTAAAAACATCCATGTTGAATTAGAAACTCGCATGCATGAACAGGTCAAAAATGCAGAAGAAAAATTAACGTTATTAAAAGAGTCAGAAGCGCGCCTGAGTATTCAATTTGAACATTTAGCCAGTAAGATTTTTGAAGAACGAAATCGACAATTTACCGAGCACAATAAAGCCAGTATGGATCATATTGTTAAACCTTTACGTGAACAATTAGGAGAGTTTAAGCAACGTATTGAAACAGTCTATGACAATGAAAACAAAGATCGCATCTCTTTAACCGAACAGATCAAACTATTAAGAAATGAAACGGCTCAAATGAATAAAGAGGCGTTAAACCTTACGCGAGCCTTAAAAGGTGATAAGAAAACCCAAGGGAATTGGGGCGAAATGATTTTAGAGACTGTGTTAGAGCGCTCAGGTCTTCGTAAGGGTATTGAATACGACACTCAAGGCTCTTTTAGAGATGAAGACAATCGACTGTTTAAACCGGATGTAATTGTGCATCTGCCAGAAGATAAAGACATTATCATCGATTCTAAAGTCTCCTTAATCGCTTATGAGCAATACTGTGCAGCAGAAGACGATAATGAACGTAGTCAATATTTAAAGCAGCACACCGATGCAGTCCGCAATCATATTAAAGGCTTAAGCGCAAAAGATTACTCGGCTTTAAAAGGCTTACGATCATTAGATTTCGTCTTATTGTTTATGCCAATAGAGGCTGCTTTTATTGCCGCCTTCCAAGCTGATGAACGCTTATTCACCGATGCCTTTGAACACAATATTGTGGTTGTAACTCCCACTACTTTATTAGCGACTTTACGCACAATTGAGAATATATGGCGCTACGAACGACAAAATGAAAATGCCAAACTCATTGCCGATAAAGCGGGGGTAGTGTATGACAAAATCCGTGGCTTTGTTGAAGACCTTGATAAATTGGGGAAACAATTAAGTACCGTACAAGGCACATACGAAGGTGTTATGAATAAACTCACACTAGGCAATGGTAATTTAATACGCCAGGCAAATAGCTTTTTAGAACTGGGGGTTAAAGTCAAGAAAAGTCTACCTAAACATATCAATCAACAAGCAGGCATTGAGGAAGACAGTGACAAGAATGATTTACCTTTAATCTAAAGACCGTCTCAATAACTTAACTGCAAAATCAATAAAACAAAAAAAAGGCACTTAACTAAATAAGTGCCTCATAGTGGCAACACACAGGAGATTGAACTAAGTTTAATATAATTTAAGCAGTTACTATGCCAACTTGCAAAAAGCCTCCACAGGCTAAATACTACTGTCAAAATACACCCCAATCACTTCCCGTTACGCTCCATCATGAGTCGCTTTTAATACCAATCTACTGCTGCCGCACTATTTTGATGCAGTAAGCACCTATCCTAACGCCCTAAAATACGATTTTGGACTTAGTCAGACGTGTCTAAATCATTACTAAGTCGCTATTGGGTGTTAGAATAGCGACAAAAACCCCACCCTCGTTAACATTTATAACTATTTGAGGATATTATGCGGAACATGAAGTTTTTACCCGCGATTATTGGTGCATTACTGCTTATTGCGATCATTACCTTTGTCGCATTCCATTTTATCTTTCTTGATCTATTTGTTGACCTCTGGTGGTTTCAATCCTTAAAACTTGAACCTTATTTCTGGCAAAGACTGCTTTATAAATTCTTCCTTTCTGGAGGTGTAACACTATTCTTTTTTGCCATCTTCTTTTTCCATTTTTGGATTGCTACCCGATATTTAGGCATTTCTGCCTCTGCTGATACTGAAGCCAATGCAGATCGCCGCATTAAGTTTCAGCGCTTTGCAGATACCTTTATGAATGGCTCAGCAAAAGTCTATACGCCCATTTCTTTGGCGCTGGCTATTTTTATAGCCATCCCTTTTTATACTCAATGGGAAGCCGCATTACTCTTCTTTTTTGGAAACGACTCTGGCGTAAAAGAAAGCGTTTATGGTAACGACATCAGTTTTTATATGTTGTCGTACCCCATCTTTGTCCTTATTCAAAAAGAGTTACTCATTACAGCCAGCGTTCTATTCTCTGGTATTGGCTTGTTATATTGGCTGGAACACATTTTTATTCCCAATCAAAGCAAAGAATATCCGCTCGCCGTTAAAGTACATTTATCCATTTTATTAACTTTTGTTGTTGGCTTTGTCGTTTGGGGCTTTATGCTTGAACGCTTTAGCCTACTTTATACAGAAACGCATGAGCCTATTTTCTATGGCCCAGGATTTTTAGAAGTTTTCTATAATTTAAAAATTATTTGGCTAGAAATTATTACTTTTATAGCCACCACCGTTTCTTTGGCTTTGCTCATATTCTCACCTCAACACAGCGTTAAAAAACCGTTCTTTATCTCACTTGCTCTTTTCCTAGGCGCCATCGCCTTACCGCATATTAATTTTATTCCAAACGCTATTAATCGATATTTCGTTAACCCGAATCCCGTATCGAGCAACAAAGCCTATATGCAGCAAAACATTGATGCAACGCTGACGGCCTACAATTTAAATAAGATTAATACCGTTGATGTCTCAATTAAACTTAATGCAACTCAGGACATTCAAACTTGGGGCACCCAAAAACGCTTCGAAAATATTCCAGTCTGGGATAGAGAATATATAGTAGACAGCTATAAACAACTGCAGGAAATTAGACCGTATTACAAAATCCTTTCTGTAGACGAAGATCGCTATTTTATTTTAGATCATACCCGCCAGGTTAATTTAGCCGCGAGGGAAGTAAATACTACTAAACTTCCTACTGAAGCTCAGAATTGGGAAAATATTCATTTGCGTTATACCCACGGCTACGGCGCTGCAGTAACACCCGCCGCACAAGATGCTAATAAACCATTAGTCTGGTATTTACGTGATTTAAATATGAACTCAGATGTCGGTTTTAAAATTGAAACACCCGACATTTATTACGGACTAGAAAAGTATGACTACGCTATTGTGCCTAATAAACTCAATATCGAAGATATCGCTAGTTCTGACCCGAGTGTCACGCTACCCTATCATGGAGAGGGTGGGATCCCGATACACTCTTTATTTAAAAAAGCCTTAGTGTCTTTATATTTTAAAGATGAAAAGATCTTCTTTTCAACGAATATTAGTAAAGAAAGTAAAGTCAAAATCCATCGAAACATCACAGAAAGAGTCCAGAAACTGGCTCCTTTCTTACGCTTAGATAAAGATCCTTATCTGGTAATTAATAAAGATCGTTTTTATTGGATACAAGATGCTTATACCGTTTCTGATAAATACCCTATTTCTCAACCCACTCATTATGCGTTCTTAGACGGCAAACAAAAATTCAACTATATTCGTAACTCCGTCAAGATAGTGGTTGATGCTTATGATGGCGATGTGGATTTTTATATTTCTGATCCAGAGGATCCGATTGTTAATGCCTATAGCAACGCGTATCCGCATTTATTTAAAAACCTTAACGAACTGCCTGTCGAACTAAAACAACATCTACGCTATCCTCGTGATTTGTATAGTTTACAGATGAAAATGTATGCAAAATACCATCAACAAAGCCCAGAATTATTTTATGAACAAGCAGAAACTTGGGCACAAGCCAATGTGAGGGGCCAAGCAGTAGAACCTTATTATCAAACCATGGACTTTGGAAACTGTAATGATTCCGAAGAATTTGTCTTAATTGAACCTATGACACCTGTTAACCGAACTAATCTCAGTATGATTGGTGTTGCTGGCACGATGGACAAAACGATTTGTGATGGCAGCTACAACCCAAACATTACCGTTTATAAGTTTGGTAAAGACATCCAGGTTAATGGCCCTGCTCAAATTGAAGCCTTAACTCAACAAGATCCCGAAATATCGGCTCAATTTACCTTATGGGGCCAATACGGTTCAGTCGTCGAAATGGGCAGAATGATTATTATGCCTATGGGACATACCGTACTTTATGTACAACCGATTTATATCGCATCGACTAAAGATAAAATGCCACAACTGACACGTATTATCGTCTCCATCGGTAATGAAACTATTATGGACACCAATTTATGGTCGGCCTTTAATCGTTTAAAACAAATCTTTATAAAAAATGCCGCTGACAGTGATGGAACAGAAACGCCCAAGTCAATCATAACGCAATAAAACCTAAGCACTTTAATGCTCACATCCAAGTGATGTGAGCATTAAGTATCCATAAAACTTATCCATCCAAGCACACTATTCATAGGCACTTGCCAAGAGCTGCGTTATTAACATCTCGGTCATTATTCCCACCTTCAATCGATGCACACTGCTTAAGCAAGCCTTACAATCAGTGTTGAATCAATCACTACAACCCTCTGAAATAATTGTGATTGATGATGGTTCTACGGATGATACTGGCTTAATGCTACGTAAAGATTTTCCTCAAATTAAAACTCTCTACCAAACAAACCAAGGTGTTAGCAGTGCCAGAAACAAAGGTATCCACGCATCGACAGGGGACTGGGTTGCCTTATTAGATTCGGATGATGAATGGTTACCTGATAAATTAGCGCAACAGATTTCTGCTTTAAAAAATCAATCCCATTATAAAATTTGTCACACAGAAGAAATTTGGATACGCAATGAAGTGCGAGTTAATCTGAATAAACAGTACCAAAAAAAAGGCGGATGGATTTTTAATGACTGTTTGCCGTTATGTGCTATTTCGCCATCAACCGTTTTAATTCATCGTTCGATACTTGAAGAGGTGGGTCTCTTTGACACAGAACTCCCCGTTTGTGAAGACTACGATCTATGGCTTCGTATTACCGCTAAATACCCCGTTTTATTAATTGCCGATCCACAAATAAAAAAATACGGCGGTCATGCTGATCAACTATCACAACAACTCTGGGGTATGGATCGGTTTAGGATTCAAGCTTTAAAAAAGATTATCGCGACAGGAAATTTATCATCGGAACAACAACAAGCCGCTACAGAGATGCTCATTAAAAAAGCCCGCATTTACCTAATAGGTGTTAATAAACGTGGCAAAGTAGATGAAGCGACGTATTACCAACAACTCATTGCACAGCATCAAGTTGACTACACTGCCGCGTTTTAAGAAAATAAGCCCATGATAAAATACAGACTTGCCTGCCATCCAGCAACGCCCTCTTCGCTCGTGAGTCAGTTAACAGCAACAATCTCTGAATTAACTGGAGACAGTATTCAACTCAGTTATCAAGTGACTGGAGATTTAAACCGGCTCTTGATTCCAAAACAACAAACACCTAACGCCAGCGATAACTTATGGCAACATACCTGCTTTGAATTCTTTATAGCCCAAGCAGAAGGCGAAAACTATTATGAATTTAATTTTTCGCCCTCTACTTTATGGGCGGCCTATGCTTTTGATAGCTACAGAGTTCGACGCGAATGGGCTATTAACGAAGCGCCCAGCATCAACATCAATCAAACTCAGAACCACTATCAACTGGATGCGGTTATAAATTTAGCTGACTTACCTCTAGTAAACAAAAAAGAGGCTTGTTTAATAGGATTAACCGCCGTAGTAGAAACTCAACAAAATGAACATTCTTATTGGGCCTTAAAACATCCCGAAACACAGCCTAACTTTCATCATCGTGATGGCTATATACTTTACTCAACACTCGCTTAAGCCTATGAAATTTGGTATTGACCGCTTACTTGAAGACAGAAAACTACGACAACCTCTTGTTGGTAAGCGCCTTGCTCTTCTAGCCCACCCTGCTTCGGTTACTCAAGATTTAACGCACAGTTTAGATGCTCTCGCTAACTTGCCCGATCTCAATATAACCGCTGCTTTTGGGCCTCAACATGGACTCCGTGGCGACAAACAGGACAATATGATGGAGTCTTCAGACTATATTGACCCCGTATTGGGCATTCCTGTCTTTAGCTTATACGGTGAAGTTCGTAAACCTACCGATGCCATGATGGATACCTTTGACATCTTATTGGTCGATTTACAAGACTTAGGCTGTCGCATTTATACTTTTATCACCACGCTACGCTATGTTTTAGAAGCAGCCGCCATACACAAAAAAAGCGTATGGATACTAGATAGGCCCAATCCAGCGGGCAGACCCATTGAAGGCTTAACATTACGCGCCGGTTGGGAAAGTTTTGTGGGTGCCGGCCCTCTCCCCATGCGACATGGCTTAACCCTAGGTGAATTAGCCCACTGGTTTATTGATACGTTAAAATTAGATGTCGATTGCCAAGTCATTACAATGCAAGATTGGCAACCTGAAGCGGCACCCGGATATGGCTGGCCATTACAAGAACGCACTTGGATTAACCCCAGCCCTAACGCCCCCAACCTTTGGATGACACGCTGTTATGCGGGCACTGTCATGTTAGAAGGCACCACGCTGTCAGAAGGTCGCGGCACCACACGCCCTCTTGAGTTATTTGGTGCGCCGGATATTGATGCCAAAGCCATCATTAAAACCATGCAGACATTAGCGCCACAATGGTTAACGGGCTGTCGCTTAAGAGAATGTTGGTTTGAGCCGACCTTCCATAAACATATGGGGCAACTCTGTTCGGGAGTACAGATTCATGTCGAAGACTCAGCTTATGATCATCAGCAATTTAAGCCTTGGCGATTACAAGCCTTGGCCTTTAAAGCCATACGCCAACTACAACCCGACTATCCACTTTGGCGTGATTTTCCTTACGAATATGAATTAGATCGATTAGCTATTGATGTTATTAATGGCTCACCGGTATTACGCGAATGGGTTGATGATGCCCAAGCAACACCCGCCGACTTAGAAGCACTTGCCCAACAAGATGAACAGGCTTGGCAGCAAGAGTGTTTAGCTTATTTGCTTTATTAAGCCCTCTGATACAATACGCCCCTTTTAACCCTAGACGAATAAAACTCATGGATGTTATCCAACGCATAGCCAAAGAACTCTCCGTTAATAGCCAACAAGTAAAAGCCGCTGTCGCTTTATTAGACGAAGGTGCTACCGTCCCTTTTATTGCTCGCTACCGAAAAGAAGTGACCGGCGGATTAGATGACACCCAGTTAAGACTACTCGAAGAACGTTTGGTCTATTTACGCGAACTTAACGCCAGAAGGGAAACGATTCTAGAAAGCATTAACTCTCAAGGTAAACTCACCCCAGAATTAGAAAAAGCCATTATTGATGCCGACACAAAAACGCTGCTAGAAGATTTATATTTACCTTATAAACCTAAACGTCGAACTAAAGCTCAAATTGCTAAGGAAGCTGGCTTAGAGCCCCTAGCCGACACCATCTTAGACGATCGCAGTGTTATTCCAACAGAGATCGCGGTTGCCTACATTAACGCGGATAAAGAAGTGTCTGATGCGGCTGCTGCCCTAGAAGGCGCCAGACAAATCATCATGGAGCGCATATCTGAGAGTGCTGACCTCTTAGCCGAACTCCGTGAGCGGATATGGAAAGACGGTATTATTCATGCGACAGTCATCGCAGACAAAGAACAAGTCGCCGAGAAATTTAAAGATTACTTCGATTACCAAGAAGCCATCAATAAAATCCCATCTCATCGCGCTTTAGCGCTATTTCGTGGTCGTAATGAAGATTTATTAACCATCACGCTTAAACCCGGTTCAGAAGAAAAAGACGCGCATTTATTATGCACACAATTTGTTTCACAGTACCTTAATGTCACCGATACCACTAAACCCGCAGATGCATGGCTGGCAGAAACCGCGCGTTTTGCTTGGAAAATTAAACTCTTTACCCGCATCGACTTAGACTTAAAAATGCGTTTAAGAGAAGCCGCAGAAACAGAAGCTATTAAAGTATTTGCCAACAATCTGAAAGACTTATTATTAGCTACACCCGCAGGATCAAAAGCCACCATGGGCTTAGACCCAGGTATTCGTACCGGTGTTAAAGTCGCCATTATTGACGCCACTGGCAAAGTCTTAGGCACCGATACCATTTACCCACATCCACCACGTAAACAATGGGATGAGTCTATTGCGACTTTAGCTAAATTGATCGCACAACATCAAGTATCGCTCGTCAGTATTGGTAATGGCACCGCCTCTAGAGAAACCGACCAATTAGTCGCCGATGTCATTAAACGCCATCCCGAACTTAAATTTACTAAAATTACGGTTTCAGAAGCAGGCGCCTCCGTGTACTCCGCTTCTGAACTGGCAGCTAAAGAATTCCCAGAACTCGATGTCTCTTTACGTGGCGCTGTTTCTATAGCTCGTCGTTTACAAGATCCTTTAGCAGAATTAGTTAAAATTGACCCAAAGTCCATAGGGGTGGGGCAGTATCAACATGATGTTAATCAATTTCAGCTAGCAAAAAGCTTAGACATCGTCGTTGAGGATTGCGTAAACGCGGTCGGCGTAGATGTTAATACCGCTTCAGTCTCATTGCTAAAACAAGTATCAGGCTTATCTTCCAGCGTCAGTGAAAATATTGTCGCCTTTAGAAATGACAATGGCCCCTTTTTAAATCGCGCTCAACTTAAAAAAGTACCTCGACTAGGTGATAAAGCGTATGAACAAGCGGCTGGATTCTTACGCGTCATGAATGGCGATAATCCTTTAGATGCCTCCGCCGTGCATCCAGAAGCCTATCCAGTAGTAGAAGCCATTATTGATAATACGGGGAAATCTATTCGAGATCTCATTGGCCAAAGCCAATTCTTACGTTCATTAAGCCCTGCCAACTATACCAATGCAGACTTTGGCTTGCCGACCGTAACTGATATTTTGCAAGAATTAGAAAAACCCGGACGTGATCCCCGCCCTGAATTTAAGAGTGTTGAATTTAAAGCGGGTATAGAAAAGATATCTGACCTTAAACCCGGCATGAGACTGGATGGCGTAGTGACTAACGTAGCTAATTTTGGTGCCTTTGTGGATATTGGCGTGCATCAAGATGGTTTAATTCATATCTCACATCTATCAGATACCTTTATAAAAGATCCTAGAGATGCCGTAAAAACGGGGGATATGGTTAAAGTAAAAGTGTTAGAAGTGGATGCAGATCGCAAGCGAATTTCTTTATCTATGAAAACTACGACAGATGAAGATTTTGTTGAAAGCAAACCTGATCGCAAAACTGCAAAAGCGCCTAACAAAGCCAAGCCACAACCCGTTGTGCAAAACAGTATGGCTAACGCCTTTGCAAAGGCGTTAAAAAAATAGCGCTAAAAAAAACAATGTGCTGGCTACACAGTCAGCACTTGCTAACCCCTTTAAGTTCCTATCAAGCAGTTTTGGGCTCTATGCGTGCACGAATGCCCTCTGGCATTTCCATCTTTGTTCTGTCCCAACCTTCTAAATCCAACACTTCGTCCAAACACTGCTCCATTAATTCATGGGCTTGTTTTGTGACTTCTGCAATACGTTGATGCACTCTGGTTTGCACCTCATTTTCAACCGGCATTTCCATGCAAGTCTTTTGATAATCAAACAACTTACGTAAATTGGTAATTTGCATACTGATATGCACAGGACATGCACACGTATAAAGAGCCGCTTGATTATTAATAATGGCCAACTGCAAGGCCGTAAACTTAGTCTCAAGATTCATCAGTTTTCCTCATTATTTTTATCGGCCGTTTATTTTTATGGCTTATATTTAAGCTAGATTATTTTTAGCAACTCGACCTTTATTGCGGTGATTATAATAACTCTAATAGTGGCTTATACACTAGAATTAGATTAATCAAATGCACAAACAACAAGAAGCAGCGGCCAATGCCCGTCTCTAAATCTCTATATTTGAGGTCTTAAGTTTAAAAATCGCTGTACACCTTTATTTAATCTAATAATCTGGTATCTTTACGTCTGGTTTAGTAACGGATTGTTATTCTGCTTTAAGGTCTTAATCAGACCTTAAAATAAGTGCATGATGTTGACTAGTTTTTCTTCACCTTATTTTCAGTGACTTTACTAGACTGAAGATAAGATTAATTTAAAAGGTGACTATTTTGTCTATGAAATTAAAAAAATGGCTATACCCCGTCATTATGGGTGCATTATCTGCAACGGCGTTATTATCGCCCTCACTTACGCAAGCGGTTGAAGAAACAGGCACGATAGCAGCAAGTAAAGCAGCGGATCAAAGAGCCGCATTAGCCAGAAAAGCCAAAGCATTAGCTGAGAAAAAAGCAGCTGAAGCCGCTGCCGAAAAACCAACGGGTGAAGCAAAAGAACAAGAAGTAGAAAAAGAAGTCGAGAAAAAATAAACAGCTAAGAACGGCACGATAACGAAGGAAAACAAGCTTGTTATCGTGCCGTTCTTAGCTTTTTCACTTTTACAATGAATTTATTTTAGTTACATCTTTCGATTTTAAGTCTAAATTTTCCCGCTAATACCCTACGCGACAAACGGCTAAAACATCCAATATAAATATGAGAAACGCGATTCGCCGTTAAACTATGCAAAAAACGGATGTTAACCCTCAATCTTTGGATGCAGTACTTTTTTCGCGGATCGGAGAATTACAATAATTTTTTAACGCGCGCGATTAGCGCATCTAAGACTTCGATATTTGGCTGAAATATTAATTTTTCGGCTACGTAAAAGAACGCACCTATCTCTTGTCGAATAGCTGGATCCTTTGACCCTTACGCGAATCCTGATTTTTTTTCTGGTTCTTTTGAGTTTGCGATCGCATTTCGCGTGCCACAACCGCAGGTTTAATCATTCGATCAGTGGCTCACGTTTTCTAAAAGTAAAAACAATCTTCCTATCAGCGAAATAATCTAATACCTACCTTATCGGACAAGCTATTGGCAAAAAACGCACAGCACTCCATTTTCACCTAAGCCTTAAGCCTATAGAAAACAGCACCGTTTGTTTCTACATCGCTTAAGTTTTTGCATTATTACATGCGCAGTTTTAATATTTGATAGGTGTTTGCAGTATTTAAGACGCCTGTTTTATGGCCGCCAAACCGTTCGGTTTTTTAACAATCTGAAGCTGGGCTTTAAAGCGCTTATGAACGGCTTCAACATGGGAGATAACACCCACGGTTTTACCGTGTGTATGTAAGTTTTCTAAGGTGCTAATCACGGTGTATAAAGCATCCGCATCTAGATTACCAAAACCTTCATCTAAGAATAATGAGTCAACTGACCGGCCATTATTAGCTAATTCCGATAAACCTAAGGCCAGCGCTAAACTCACGATAAAACTCTCGCCACCCGATAACGTTTTAGGTAAGCGTCTTACATTGGCTTGATAAGTATCTTCAACTTCTAAGGCTAAACCCAGTTCACTATAGGCTTGGCGTAAATAATAACGGCCACTGATTTTTTCTAATAGCGCATTAGTCTGTGACAATAACTTATCGGCCAATTGATTTTGCACGCGTCGTCTAAAGGCCATGCCATTTTCAACATTGATTAAGGCCGCGTCGGCAATATACACTTTGGCGTCTACCTCTAGTTGCTGTAAGCGTTCTGCAACCTCTTCATAAGCTGCTTGATTTTGAGATTGCTCATCTAACAAACGCTCTACATGCTCTATTTCCATGCGGGTAATGCTGATCTTTTCGCTCTGACTTTTTAAGGTTTGTTCCAGCTCTAGTGAATTTATTAACGTATCGTTAGTCGCGGCATAGGCCGCATCAAGCTCTGTTTGTAGAGCCTTTATGTCTTGTGCTTTTGCGCTTAACTGTTTTGCTAACTCAGCCTGTTGGCGTTCAATATCTGCCTGATTTTCCATAACATCAAGTACTTTGCTAATCTCTTGCAGGCTCGTAAATGAAGTACTGGCTATTTTTTCTTGAGTGGTCTTTTGTAATTGCCCTAAATCAACCTCTAAGCTAACTAAGGCCAGTTCTTTTTCGGCGATCAGTTTTTGTTTTTCTATTAACCCTAGGTGCAAACCTATCGCTTCTTGCGTTTGCAACTGTTCCGTAAACGCTTCTATTTGCGCATTGCAACGACTGATTTCTTGCTGACAAGTCACCTGTTTTTCTTCTAATGCCACCCGCTCTTCCTGTAAGGATTTATGGCGATAGCTATACGTGTGATATTCCTGACGACGGGTATTTAGTTTATCAAACAAGGCATCTTCTTGGCCTTTGGCGGGCATTTTTTCATCAAAAACAGCCAACTGTGCCGCCACTTTTGCCGCTAATTCAGCTTCTTGAACTTGACTAGTGGCTAAAGCGGTCTCAAGGTCTATTTGTTCTTGTGAAGCCCCTTCAGTACCCGAACCTAATTGGGCTTTATTAGCCAATAATTGTTCAATAATTTGCTCACCTTTTGCAATAAGCGCTGTATTTTTTTCTATCGAACTCTGTTTAGTTTTAATGCTAGCCGTTAGATTGGCAATTTCTTTTAATTCATCGTTTGATTGCAGTAGCAAGTCTTTCATTAAGCTGATGTTATTAATCGTCAGTTCTTTACTCGCACAGTTAAGACGATTAACTTGATTTAACCACTCGCCTCTTAGTTTAGAGGATTCGATTTGCTTAGCGGTATTATTTGCACTGTTCTTTTGTGCGGCGCTGATCTTAAAGTTTACCTGACTGATATCTTCTTTAAGTTCGCGCATTTTAGCTTTTTGATCAACCAACGCCTGCTTAGAGTTACTGACCATCGGGGGATATTTAGCATAAGGATGCTGTAAAGCCCCACATAAAGCACACGGCTTGCCATGCACTAAATGAACACGATCAGGCGTTAGCTTTTTTAATAGCCCTTCATAGATAATCGCGGTTTCTAATGAAGCCTTGATATTTTCTTCGCGCTTCATATCTTGCTTGAGCTTTTCTAATGCGAGTGTTAATTCATCTGCATCATATTCAGGTGTTTCTTTGGATTTAAACCATGAAAAAAAGCCGGACTTACCCACGAGTTTTTCATGCTTTAAACCTATGTTATAAAGTACCTGAAAATTTTTTACACGCTCTTGTTGGTCTTGTCTTAAAGACTCCAGATGATCAAATGTATTACCCTGCAATAATTCAACCAGCTCTTTTTGATCTAATTCAATTTGTGTTTTGGATTCGACTTGTTTTGCCTGTTGCTTAGCCAAAGCACTGGTGTTGTTTTGTAAAGCCGTAGACGTCTTTTTGGTTTGTTTCGTATATGACTTAAGCTTGTTGCTTAAATCAATAACCTCTGTTCTTAGTTTCTTTAATTTACCTATTTCTGGCAGTTCGGTTAATAAGATCTCATCTAACTGATGCTCATCTAACCAAGCTGAAACATGGGTAAAGGCGCTTTCTTTTTGCGCGGATTGCTCCGTTAATGACTGCCACTGCTCTAATTCTGTTTGTCTATTTAAAGTGAATTGATTGAGTTGTAGCCTAACATTTTCTAACGTTTTTTGTTGCTCACTAAATGACTGCTTAGCTAAACTTTCGGGTGCTACTTCTACATTAGCGACCTGGTCTCTTAGAAACTTAAGCTCACTCTTTAAGGCCTCTAAGTCTGTCTTAGTTTGCTGAATAAGCGCATTTTGATCTGCAATAGCCGCAATATCCCCCTTAAAGATCAACAAATCTTTAGCTAAACTAATTTGATCTAATCCCCGTTGATTATCAGCAATCTGCTGTTGAAGGGTTGCTAAATAACCATCTTGCTCTGTGATCTGTTTGTTGATAACGGATATATTTGATAACAAAACCTGTTGTTGCGTTAGCGTCTTTTGCGCTTCCTGCAACTCAATGAGTTGTGCTTTAAAATCTGAGAGGTCTTGTTCACTGGCTTCAAGCTTATCAGCCGGCATCACTTGAATAGTCAACAATTGTTGTCTTAAGAAATCCAATTCCTTCTGGGCAGAGACTGCCTTATCTAAGACTTCTTTTTTATAGTCGGTGTAAATATCGGCACTGATAATCTTTTCTAAGATATCCATGCGCTCATTGTCTAACGCATTTAAAAAAGCCGAAAAGTCACCTTGAGCCAGCATGATAGAACGCGTAAAGTTTCTAAAACTCATCCCCGTAATGTCTATCATTTTTCTACAAACGTGCTGGGGGGTATCCGCTAAGACTTGTTCATCAGACAACCGAACTAATTGCATTTGGGGAGGCAATAACGCTCGATTAGCGTCACCCTCTGCTCGCTCCACAAACCAACCTGACTTATAAGATTCGCCATCGACTGTAAACTCAACCACAGCAAAAGATTCTGCTGTTTGTAGTGTCATTACATGATCTGCGGGTCTATCAAAACGAAAGGTTTCACCATACAAACCTAAGGTGATCACGTCTAAAATACTCGATTTACCTGAACCATTAGGCCCTGTAATTGCAAAAACGCCCGTTTCAGAAAAAGGCGCTTGTTGAAAATCAACCTGATTTTCGCCTTCTAACGAATTGATGTTTTTGAAATGTAAGGTGAGTATCTTCATAAAAAGTGATTTTCTAGTGACACACTACAAGGTGTATTATAAGGCGACATGATACACGATGGCGCTGTTTGAGAAAACCGAAGCCCATTAGCACTTACAACTCATCCTGCAAGCGTTGATATATACCGCCAAAGCTACCATTACTCATAAATACAAAGTGTTGCGCATCACAAGCTTCTACCTTTAGTTTGGCAATAATGGCATCAATCGACTGATATATTTCAATATTATCAGCATACTGCGTCAATTTACTTAAATCCCAATCCAGGTTTTGCGGTTGATACATAATAGCCAAATCGGCCTGTGCTAACGATTTTGCTAAGGTTTCCGTATGTATACCTAAGCGCATGGTATTCGATCTAGGCTCAACAATAGCCACAATACGCGCCTCACCCACTTGCTTGCGCAAACCATCCAAAGTAGTTGCGATGGCCGTGGGGTGATGTGCAAAGTCATCATAAATCGTGACACCATTAATGGTTGCCAGAACTTCCATGCGGCGTTTTACATTAACAAACTGACCTAAAGCGGCAATGGCATCTTTAGGTAATATGCCGATATGATTGGCTGCAGTAATAGCAGACAAGGCGTTATACACATTATGTTCACCCGTTAAAGTCCAATTAACAACGCCTTGTTCATTCCCTTCAAATGTCACTGTAAACTGACTGCCATCTGCTGCCAATAGATTGGCATTCCAAACGGCAGCACCATTAATAGACGTATTTTCTACCGGCGTCCAACATCCCATCGCTAATACATCATTAATATTAGCATCGGCTTCTGGACTGATGATTAATCCTTCACCTGGAATGGTTCTAACCAAATGATGAAATTGACGCTTAATAGCATCAAGATCAGGAAAAATATCCGCATGATCATATTCCAAATTATTGAGAATAGCGGTGCGGGGACGGTAATGGACAAACTTTGAGCGTTTATCGAAAAAGGCAGAATCATATTCATCGGCTTCAATCACAAAAAAGCCGGACTTATTTTCTACTCCCCCGTCTAGACGTGCAGATATACCAAAATTTAAAGGGATGCCACCAATCAAAAATCCAGGATTAAAACCTTGATGCTCTAATATCCAACTTAACATACTTGACGTGGTTGTTTTACCGTGTGTGCCGGCGACACCGAGCACCCATTTATCATGCAAAACATGTTCTGCGAGCCATTGAGGCCCCGATACATAATTGAGCCCTCTATTTAAGACTTCTTCAACTTCTGGATTACCGCGCGACAGCGCATTACCGATAATCACTAAATCAGGGTTGCACTCCAAATTTTCGGCGCGATAGCCGTTCATTAACTCTATGCCTTGTTCTTCTAGTTGCGTGCTCATGGGGGGGTAAACATTTTGATCTGAACCACTGACCTCAAAACCCATCTGTCTGGCTATAACGGCAATGCCGCCCATAAATGTTCCGCAAATACCTAAAATATGAATACGCAATGTCTTGTCCTAATAAATGTAAATTGTAATAAGTTTTAAGCGCTTAATGGCTGAGTTGAAATACGTGCTTGCGTTTACCATTAAGTTAAGATGAAATAATCATGAGAAAAATTTATATTTTTTATATATGATCTAATAATGACAGAAAAAAACAAAATAATAGTTGAAGCAACTCCCTTTTTTATTGCTGAGCAATCTGCACCAGAAGAAAATAAATACGTTTTTGCCTACACTATATCCATCACTAATCAAGGCTCTGTTCCAGCAAAACTCCTGCATCGTTATTGGCTCATAACGGATTCTAATGGCAAGCTTCAAGAAGTAAGAGGCGATGGCGTTATTGGCGAACAACCTTACCTAAAACCCGGTGATACATTTCGCTATACCAGTGGCGCTATCCTTGAAACCGCTGTGGGAACGATGCAAGGTCTATATACTATGCAACCGGATGAAGGCGAAAATTTTAACGCCACTATACCAAAATTTACTTTATCTATTCCAAGGACGTTGCACTAACTTAAATGGCTATTTACGCAATTGGTGATATTCAAGGCTGTTACGATGATCTTTTACGACTCCTTGATACGATTTCATTTAATGAAAACTCAGATCAACTTTGGTTTGCTGGTGACCTCGTTAATAGAGGCCCCAAATCTTTAGAGACCTTACGTTTTGTTAAATCGCTTGGCACATCGGCTGTTACTGTATTGGGTAACCATGATATGCACTTATTAGCGGCCTCTTGCTTACCTAAAGTAGCGGATAAAAAAAGTAGCTTGTGTACAGTCCTTGAAGCCCCAGATCGCGATGAATTGATACACTGGCTTAGACATCAACCGTTATTTCATCATAATGACGAGTTTTGTTTACTGCATGCGGGCTTGCCTCCGCAATGGGATTTTAAAACGACTAAGAAAATGGCAAATCTAGTAGAAAAAACCCTACGCAGTGATGACTACCCCCTCTTTCTTAAACAAATGTATGGTAATAAACCCAATGTTTGGTCCAGCAGCTTAAAAGGTATGCAGAAGCATCGATTTATTATTAACTGCTTCACCCGTATGCGGTATTGTGATGTGAATGGTCGACTTGATTTTACTCAGAGTGGCCCGCTGGGCTCTCAACCTAAAACACTGATCCCTTGGTTTGAAGCCCCCAAACGAAAAAGTGCGGACATGCGTATCATTTTTGGTCACTGGTCTACTTTGGGGTATTATGAAGGCCCTAATTGTTATGCTATTGATACTGGCTGCTTATGGGGAGGGCAATTAACAGCGCTTAAATTAGATAATCCTGTGCAACGTATCAGTATCGCCTGTCCAGGCGTTAAAAAACCCAACAGAAACTATGCTGAACCACAACGCGGAGAATAGTGTTGACTTAGTTTCCCGCAAGTAAAACAGCCGCTTTCCCTCGCGCTTCATTAACTTGCGTTAAAGTAAGCAAACCCAGTATAAAAAAGACTAAAGTTGATAATAATGACAACCGGTGGTTGCCCTGCGTTAAATAGTTAACCAAACCATAACTCAGTGGACCCACTATCGCTGACAAACGGTTAACCAAGCCCCAAAGACCTAGAAACTCCCCCGCCCTATCCACAGGAGAAAATTTACTCACTAAAGCTCGACCGATGGATTGACTGGCCCCCATAGCCAAGCCAATAACATTACCCGCTATCCACATGTCCGATGATTGAGTGGCATTAATAGCTAAAATAACGGCACCAATCCAAATAACCAAAGTCATTGCAAGTGAAGGTACAGAGCCCATTTTATCTTGCAGATGCCCACAAATTAAAGCGCCAAACGCGGCTGTTACGTTAACCACCATAATCAACATAATCAATGCTTGGGTTTCAAAGCCCATAACTTCCCGAGCATAAATAGCCGCCAATACGATGACCGTACTTACGCCTGACTGGTAAATACCTAGGGTGATTAAAAACCACATCAAATCTTTGAATCGAGACATTTCGGTAAAGGTATTTTGCAAGCGTTTAAGGCTTACTTTTAGGCTAGACTGGCTTCTATCCCAAGCCAAGGGAAATGCGCGTTCTTTAAGAAATATAAAAGTAGGCGTTGCTGTTAAAGCAAAAATACTTGCGGTAATAATTAATGAAACAGGGACAAAGTGAGTTTCTGTTAAGCCTTGTTGCTTTGCCCAAGTGATATAAGCCAAACAGAGCGCCAAAGTTAATAGACCCCCAAAATAGCCTAAGCCCCATCCATATCCAGAAAGCCTACCTCTGCTTTCTTCTGATGCTAACTCAGGCAAAAAAGCGGCGATTAAGTTCTCACCCGTGGCAAACATGATGGCTGAAACTACTACCAATATCATACCCAAATACACATCGCCAGGCCCTACTAAAGCTAATAATGCGGTAGCCAGAATGCAACCAATGGAGGATACGAACAAAAATAATTTCTTACAGGCATGATGATCCGCTATGGCACCCAACAAAGGGCCACTCATCATCACTACAAAATTAGCGGTTCCAATCGCTAATGACCATAATAAAGTAGAAAGCCCTGGATTTGCTGCTTGCAAACTTCCGGCAACCACGCCGACAAAATAGGCGCTAAATATGGTTGTTTGTACCACAGTGGTATAGCCGGAATTAGCAAAGTCATAAAAAGCCCATGCCCATAATTCTCTTGAGCTCGCCTTAGGGAATACAGCGCAATTCATTTTAATACATCCTTTGATTAAAGATATTGTTTCGCATCGCTTAAAAAGCCATTAACTTAACACAGAAGTTTGGCATATAAACTACAATTTATAACGAATAAATGGTTATACTTAATGTATCTTTGAAAATGTGTGAACTCTATTTGACAGTAACCATAATGGAGTTAAACTCTTAGCGGAGATAGTTATATACCGTTTGTTACTTGCACAAAGATAAAAGTAGCAAACGGTTTTTTAATGCCTAATAATTATAAAAAGTGAGGATTTTATGAGCAAAATATTAAACGAAGTATTATCTGCCAACAGGGATTATGTAAATAACTTTGGTGACAAAGGTGAATTAGCACTTCCACCCGCGAGACAGTTTGCTATCTTAACCTGTATGGATGCGCGCCTAGATCCTGCCAAATATGCAGGCTTATCAGAAGGTGATGCGCACGTTATTCGTAATGCGGGCGGTCGTGCAAGTGATGACGCTATACGTTCTTTGGTTATTTCTTACAAATTATTAGGTACCCGTGAGTGGTTCGTTATTCACCACACAAATTGCGGTATGGAATTGTTTAACAACGAGATC
>CAIXAE010000027.1 GCA_903917345.1 uncultured Methylococcaceae bacterium
ATGCCTTAACTGCACCACCGTGCAATTTTGCCATTACGGTCGTTAATGCCGCTGTTAATGTTGTTTTACCGTGGTCAACGTGGCCAATTGTACCTACGTTTACGTGGGGCTTACTACGTGAAAATTTTTCTTTAGCCATGAGTCAATACCTTTATATATATTAATATTATGAAGATTTTTTAATTATATCCTGTGCTACATGCACAGGAGTTTCATTGTATTTTTTAAACTGCATACTGTACGTAGCTCGCCCCTGCGTCGCTGATCGCAAATCGGTCGAATATCCGAACATTTCTGACAAAGGCACTTCGCAGCTAAGTGTCTTTCCTGACGGCATATCCTCCATATTAAGAACCAGACCACGCCGTCTATTTATATCACCAACAACCTCACCCATATATTCATCGGGCGTTACTATCTCAACTTTCATAATGGGCTCTAATAAAACAGGGTCTGCTTTTTTAGCACCTTCACGAAAGCATATAGATCCAGCAATTTTGAAGGAAATATCGTTTGAATCTACTTCGTGATATGAGCCATCAAATAATGTTACCTTAATGTCTTGCATTGGGTATCCAGCAAGCACACCACACTTCAATTGATCTTGTACACCCAAATCAACTGAATTAATGAAGTCTTTAGGTATATTTCCATCAACGACTTCGTTTACAAAAGAATAACCCATACCAATTGGTTGCGGCTCCAACTTTAACCATACATGCCCATATTGACCACGGCCAGTCGTTTGCCTTATAAACTTTGCCTCTTCAACAACTGAAGATTTGATAGTTTCTCTGTAAGCAACTTGTGGAATCCCAATATTTGCATTTATGTTAAATTCCCTTTTAAGCCTATCTACTATAATTTCTAAGTGAAGCTCCCCCATACCTGAAATTATAATTTGGCCAGATTCAACATCACTTGATACCCTAAATGAAGGATCTTCTTGTGCTAATTTAGACAGCGCTAATCCTATTTTGTCTTCATCTGCTTTTGTCTTGGGCTCAACTGCAATTGAAATAACAGAATCAGGAAATTCCATTTTTTCAAGCATAATCACATCTTCTTGATCACACAATGTGTCACCAGTAGAAGCTTCTTTTAAACCAATGATAGCGGCAATATCCCCAGCATAAACTTCTTTTACTTCTTCTCGAGAGTTTGAGTGCAATTGAACAATTCTACCGATACGCTCTCTTTTTTCTTTTATTGGGTTATAAACCACATCACCAGAGCTTAAAATACCTGAATAAATTCTAATAAAAGCAAGAGTTCCAACGTAAGTATCCGTCGCTATTTTAAAAATCAATCCTGAAAACAATTCGCTATCTAATGCTTGTCTTGTACAAATATCCCCATTTTTTTTACTTAGCCCTTGCACATCTGGAAGATCAGTAGGCGAAGGCAAATACTCAACTACACCATCTAATAAAGATTGAACGCCTTTATTTTTAAATGCAGACCCACAATATGCTGGAACTATTTTATTTTCTATTGTTAATTTTCTAATACCATATTTAATATCATTCGGCTCTAACTCACCGCACATTAAATATTTATTCATTAACTCTTCAGAAGCATCTGCAGCCACTTCCATTAACTTTTCACGCCATATAGAAGCATCTTCTTGTAAATATTCTGGTATATCCATCTCATGAAATGACATACCAAGGGAATTATCCTCCCAATATATCGCTTTCATTTTGATTAAATCAATTACACCTTGAAATTCATTTTCCTTGCCTAATGGCAACTGCATAGGTACTGGATTTGCACCTAGCCTAGTTTTTATCTGGTCAATAACTCTATAAAAATCCGCACCTGTTCTATCCATTTTATTAACAAACACTAGCCTAGGCACGCCATATTTGTCTGCTTGTCTCCATACAGTTTCTGACTGAGGTTCAACTCCACCTACGGCACAAAATATGGCGCAAGCACCGTCAAGAACCCTAAGAGATCTTTCTACTTCTATTGTGAAATCAACATGCCCAGGCGTATCAATTATATTAATACGGTGCTCATCATATTGAGCATCCATCCCACTCCAAAAACAAGTTGTAGCAGCAGAGGTTATAGTTATCCCTCTTTCTTGCTCTTGAACCATCCAGTCCATTGTTGCGGTTCCATCATGTACCTCACCAATTTTGTGAGAGACACCCGTGTAGTACAATATTCTTTCAGTAGTTGTAGTTTTTCCAGCATCAATATGAGCCATGATGCCGATATTTCTATAATTACTAATATTTGTCTTACGCACTAGCTCATCTAATTTATTTGATATTTAACTACCAGCGATAATGAGAAAAGGCTTTATTAGCTTCAGCCATTCTATGCGTATCTTCGCGTTTTTTGGCTGCAGACCCTCTACTTTCAAAGGCATCCATCAACTCACCTGCTAACTTAGACGACATGTTTCTTTCATTTCTTTTTCTTGATGCATCGATTAACCAACGCATTGCCAATGCCATCCTTCGTGAAGGACGTACCTCAACAGGAACCTGATATGTTGCACCACCAACCCTTCTTGACTTTACCTCAACTCTCGGCTGTACATTTTCCAATGCTTTAGACAATATATCTAATGGCTCTGAATGACCCTTAGCTTCAATGGCATCTAGTGCACCATATACTATTCCTTCAGCAACTGACTTCTTACCACTTTCCATGATCATATTCATGAATTTAGTTAGCATGATGCTACCAAATCTTGGATCTGGAATAATTTCTCTTTTTGTTGCAACTCTTCTTCTAGACATTTAAATTAACTCGCTTTTAGCCTTTAGGGCGCTTGGTTCCATATTTTGATCTGCCGCATTTTCTGTTATTCACGCCTGACGCATCTAAACTACCTCGAACAACATGATAACGAACACCAGGTAAGTCTTTTACACGACCCCCTCTAATAAGTACTACAGAGTGCTCTTGAAGATTATGACCCTCACCTCCTATGTAACTACTTACCTCGGCGCCATTAGTTAATCTAACCCTAGCAACTTTTCTAAGTGCTGAATTTGGTTTTTTAGGAGTTGTAGTGTAAACGCGAGTACACACACCTCTTCTTTGAGGACAAGCCTCTAAAGCTGGAACATTACTTTTTTCTATTCTTTTAGCACGTGGCTTTCGAACTAATTGATTGATCGTGGCCATAAATTTCTACTCCAATTTTTTTATAACTGCCAGAACTTTAACTAAGAATTGATAATATTTACTAAAATCAATTATATCCATTCTGACCAAGCACTTTGCTTATGTGAGCTAAACATGATACTTGTTAATAATGTTTAGGTCAAGCCCATTTTTATTTATAAAATACCTAATTACACATTCAACGCTTGCTTCAATGCTTCTTCAACATCTCCTGCATCAATGCTTTGACCATTTTCAGCTTCTATTTCTTGTTGCTGGGTAAACTTATTTTTTCTATTTTCGTGATAGGCTAGCCCTGTTCCCGCAGGAATCAACCTGCCAACAATCACATTCTCTTTCAAGCCTTGCAAGCCATCACTCAAACCCCTAACCGCCGCATCTGTAAGCACTCTTGTTGTTTCTTGGAATGAAGCGGCAGAAATAAATGACTCAGTTGCTAATGAGGCTTTAGTTATACCTAACAATATTGACTCATATGTTGCAGGAATCTTACCTAAGCTTTCAACCGTATCATTTTCAACCCTCATTGCCGCGCGCTCTACTTGCTCCCCTTTTATAAAGGAGGTATCACCAGGTGCGGTAATTTCAACTTTTCTGAGCATTTGTCTAATTATTGCTTCAATATGCTTATCGTTTATTTTTACACCCTGTAAACGATATACATCTTGAATTTCTTTTACGAGATAATTTGCTAACTCCTCAATACCTCTTAATCTTAAAATATCATGTGGTGTTAACTCACCTTCTGCTATCGTCTCACCTTTCTCAACATACTCACCTTCAAAAACAGTAATATGTCTCCATTTTGGGATTAGTGTTTCTACTTGCTCTCCAGAACCATCAGTAATTATTACTCTTTGCTTTCCTTTAGTTTCCTTACCAAAAGAAATTGTTCCACTTGTTTCAGCCAATATCGCCGGATCTTTTGTTTTCCTAGCTTCAAATAAGTCAGCTACTCTTGGCAAACCACCTGTAATATCTCTAGTTTTACTCGATTCTTGTGGAATTCTTGCAAGTACATCACCAACTCTTACTTCGCCACCATCTTTGATACCAGCGATAGCTCCTGCTGGAAGAAAATACTGAGCTGGAATTTCTGTGCCTGGTAAATGAATTGTGTTACCTTCCATATCTAGTAACTTAACCATTGGTCGCAACTCTTTACCAGCAGATCCCCGTTGCTTAGGATCAGTAACCACAAGCGAACTTAATCCAGTTACTTCGTCAGACTGCTTTTGAACAGTAATGCCATCAAGAAAATCCTTAAGCTCGACGATACCATCTACTTCTGTAATTACAGGATGAGTAAATGGATCCCATGTTACGATTATATCGCCTGCACTGATCTTAGATCCTTCCTGAACTGACAAAACAGCACCATAAGGTATTTTATAGCGCTCTCTCTCTCTTCCGTAATCATCGACAACACCAACCTCACCTGATCGCGATACAGCTACCAACTTACCCTCTCTGTTCAATACTGATTTCAAGTTATTTAATTTAACAGTACCAGATGATTTAACCTGTACATTGCTGATAGCAGCAGATCTAGATGCTGCACCACCAATGTGGAAAGTACGCATAGTAAGCTGTGTGCCTGGCTCACCGATGGACTGAGCAGCAATTACGCCTACTGCCTCACCTAAATTAACCAAATGCCCACGACCTAAATCACGACCGTAACAAGCCGCACAAACGCCATGCCTATTTTCACATGTAATAATTGACCGGACAGTTACTTGGTCAATACTTTGCTCATCAAGAATAGCAACCCAATACTCATCAAGTAGGGTTTTAGCAGGAACAATTACATTTTGTCCTGAAGCATCCATTACATCACTTACCGCTACCCTACCCAGTACTCTTTCAGACAATGGCTCTACAACATCACCACCCTCAATTATTGGGGTCATTACCAATCCATTAACAGTACCACAATCATCACCCGTGATTACCAAGTCTTGAGCAACATCTACTAATCGTCTGGTTAAATAACCTGAGTTAGCTGTTTTCAATGCAGTATCAGCCAATCCTTTACGAGCTCCATGCGTAGAAATAAAGTATTGCAATACATCAAGACCTTCACGGAAATTTGCGGTAATTGGTGTTTCAATAATAGAGCCATCAGGCTTGGCCATTAAACCTCGCATCCCAGCTAACTGCCTTATCTGAGCAGCCGAACCTCTAGCTCCAGATTCTGCCATCATAAATATGGAATTAAACGATTTCTGTTTTACGCTATTACCTTGAGCATCGGTAACGGTTTCTTCACCCAACCCGTCCATCATCACCTTTGCAACTTGGTCATTTGCATGTGACCATATATCAACTACTTTGTTATATCTCTCACCATCTGTTACTAAACCTGATGCATACTGACTTTGTATTTCATTTACTTCTCTATCCGCAGCACTGATGATGTCAACTTTTTTCGCAGGAATTGCCATATCTTCTATCCCAAACGAAACACCTGAGATAGTTGCATATCTAAATCCCAGATACATAAGCTGATCTGCAAGAACAACAGTATCTTTATTTCCTAAATGTCTATAACTATAATTAATTAATCTTGATATGTTTTTCTTAGTCATATCGCAATTAACTAATTCATATGGCATTCTATCAGGAACAACTTCCCATATTAATGCCCTACCAACTGTCGTCTCAACGCGATGTGTTTTATCAACCAATGCGCCTTCAGACTTAACTTTTTCAGTTATTCTCAATTGAATCTTAGATTGTAATTCAACCGATTTAACCAATAATGCTTTGTGAATTTCACCAACAGACCCAAAAACAGATCCATCGCCCTTTGCATTAATTTTTTCACGACTAATATAGTACAAACCCAATACAACGTCCTGTGATGGATTGATCACAGGTTCTCCATTTGCTGGAGACAATATATTATTAGTTGCCATCATCAATGTTCTGGCTTCTAATTGAGCCTCAATTGATAACGGTATGTGAACAGCCATTTGATCACCATCAAAGTCTGCATTAAATGCGCTACAAACTAATGGATGCAATTGTATTGCTTTTCCTTCGATTAGGGTCGGCTCGAAAGCTTGAATACCCAATCTATGAAGAGTAGGAGCACGATTCAATAAAATAGGATGTTCACGTATAACCTCTTCTAGAATATCCCATACTTCTGGACCTTCTCTTTCAACCATTTTTTTAGCTGCTTTAATGGTAGTAGCTAAGCCTCGTAATTGTAGTTTACTAAATATGAATGGCTTGAAAAGCTCTAATGCCATTTTTTTGGGCAATCCACACTGATGTAAACGCAAAGTAGGCCCAACAACAATTACAGATCGTCCAGAATAATCAACGCGCTTCCCTAGCAAATTTTGACGAAATCTGCCTTGCTTTCCTTTTATCATATCAGCAAGCGATTTAAGCGGACGTCTGTTTGTGCCTGTAATTGCTCTGCCCCGTCTACCGTTATCTAACAACGCATCAACAGACTCTTGTAGCATTCTCTTTTCATTACGTACAATAATATCTGGAGCATTTAAATCTAATAAACGGTTTAGACGATTGTTTCGGTTAATTACCCTTCTGTATAAATCATTCAAATCTGATGTTGCAAAACGACCACCATCTAATGGCACCAGAGGACGTAGTTCTGGCGGCAATACAGGAAGAACTTTCAAAATCATCCATTCTGGGCGATTGTTTGAACTTAACAATGCCTCCATTACCTTAAGGCGTTTTGAATATTTTTTAATTTTAGTTTCTGAAGAAGTAGAGTTAATCTCTTCTCTTAAAACATTAACTTGTTCTTTTAAATCAATTGCTTTTAATAGATCATAAATTGCTTCTGCACCCATTTTAGCTACAAAATCATCACCATGAAGGTCTACCGCTTCAAGATACTCATCGTCAGTTAGAAGATGTCCTTTCTCAAGCGGAGTCAACCCTGGATCAAGAATTACAAACGATTCAAAATACAAAACTCTTTCAATCTCACGCAGTGTCATATCCAAAAGCAATGCAATTCTAGAAGGCAAAGATTTCAAAAACCATATATGCGCCACTGGACTTGCCAAATCTATATGGCCCATTCGTTCACGACGTACTTTAGATAAAGTAACTTCCACACCACATTTTTCGCAGATAACTCCGCGATGCTTTAATCTTTTGTACTTACCGCACAAGCATTCATAGTCACTAACTGGACCAAAGATCTTAGCGCAAAAAAGACCATCCCTTTCAGGCTTAAATGTACGATAATTTATTGTTTCAGGTTTTTTCACTTCTCCATATGACCACGAACGGATCATATCAGGTGATGCCAAGCCTATGCTAATTCCATCAAAGTCATCAGCACGTCCTTGTCTTTTTAGAAAATTCATCAAATCTTTCAAGAGCTTGTCCTCTTTAATTGGTTTATTCACAACCCAGAACAGAAAAGTTCAATATCAATATATTGAACTGTATTCATGCTTCAGTTAAACAAACAGAAGTCCTATTTGTTTTAATGCTGGTTAATATTAATTATTTAAAATACTTTATTAGACCCTTATAAGCATCTAAATATTTTTAGCTTTACTCACGTTGTAATTCAATATTAACAGCCAATGATCGAATTTCTTTGATAAGAACATTAAATGATTCTGGCATGCCAGCTTCCATTTTGTGATCACCGTCGACTATATTTTTATACATTCTTGTTCTGCCCGTTACATCATCTGATTTTACAGTTAACATTTCTTGCAAGGTATAAGCAGCCCCATAGGCTTCTAGTGCCCATACCTCCATTTCACCAAATCTTTGTCCACCAAACTGTGCTTTACCACCTAATGGTTGTTGAGTTACTAGACTATAAGGGCCGGTAGAACGAGCATGCATCTTATCATCAACTAAGTGATTCAATTTGAGCATATACATATATCCAACAGTTACCTCACGCTCAAATGGCTCACCTGTTAAACCATCAAATAAGGTAATTTGACCATGTTCTGGAAGTTCAGCCAAACGTAACATGTTACGAATATCCTCTTCACTTGCACCGTCAAAAACTGGCGTTGCCATTGGCACACCACTGACTAAATTTTTAGCCATTTCTAGAATTTCTTCATCACTAAAAGAATTTAAATTCTCTTTGCGTCCACTACCATTATAAATTTTATCCAGATAACTTCTTATTGCTGATACTTTTGCGGATTCAACATCATATTTATCATTAAGCATTTTTCCGATCTGAATACCTAAGCCTTTTGCAGCCCATCCTAAATGTGTTTCCAATACCTGACCGACATTCATACGTGATGGAACACCTAGCGGGTTTAATACAATATCAACTGGATTACCATCTGCTGTATAAGGCATATCTTCAATAGGCCTAATCATAGAAATCACACCCTTATTCCCATGTCTACCAGCCATTTTATCACCAGGTTGAATACGTCTTTTAACAGCTAAATAGACCTTAACCATTTTCAAAACACCCGGAGCAAGATCATCGCCCATAGTAATTTTCTTACGTTTTACTTCAAAACGCTCGTCAAAATCTTTTCTTTGTTGCTCAATTTGATTGGCAACAGTTTCAAGTTGAAGATTGATATCTTCATCTTTCATCTTTATTTTTAACCATTCTGTATGACGCAATGTATCCAAATATGCTTGCGTAATTTCCACACCGTCTTTCAAATTACCAGGGCCCGTGTGTGCAGTTTTACCAACTAAAATTCGTGCTACACGAGCAAATATATCTTCTTCTAGAATCTTTAGTTGATCGTCAAGGTCCTTTCTATATCTGTTAATTTCTTCTTGTTCAATATCCAGTGCACGCTGATCTTTTTTTACACCATCTCTTGTAAAGACTTGAACATCAATAACCGTACCTTCTATGCTTCCAGGAACTCGTAAGGATGTGTCTTTAACATCAGCAGCTTTTTCACCAAAAATGGCTCGTAAAAGCTTTTCTTCTGGCGTTAATTGCGTCTCTCCTTTGGGAGTTACTTTTCCGACTAAAATATCACCACCTTTAACTTCTGCACCAACATACACAATTCCAGATGCATCGAGTTTAGATAATGCTTCTTCACTTACATTCGGAATATCCGCTGTAATTTCTTCAGGACTATGCTTAGTATCTCTAGCTACGCAAGTTTTCTCTTCGATATGAATTGTTGTAAACCGATCTTCTTTAACTACCCTTTCAGATACGAGTATCGAATCTTCAAAGTTATATCCATTCCAAGGCATAAAGGCGACAAGCATATTCTGCCCTAACGCTAATTCACCCATATCTGTTGAAGGTCCATCAGCTAATATATCACCCGCACTTACTGCATCGCCAAGCTTGACTAACGGCTTTTGATTAATACATGTATTTTGATTAGATCGCGTATATTTTGTTAAGTTATAGATATCAACACCGGGAGCGCCAGTTTCAGTTTCAGTATCATTAACTCTAACTACAATCCTCGCCGCATCAACTGCTTCTATTCGACCACCCCTTGTTGCTACTACGGTAACGCCAGAATCTTTCGCTACAATTCGTTCCATTCCAGTCCCTACTAAAGGTTTTTCAGCCCTTAATGTTGGAACCGCTTGTCGCTGCATGTTTGAACCCATCAATGCACGGTTTGCATCGTCATGTTCAAGGAATGGAATAATTGAAGCTGCAACTGAAACAATTTGTTTAGATGATACGTCCATATACTGAACGGTATCAGACATAGCTAATGCAAACTCATCTTTATGTCGACAAGACACTAATCCATCAACTAATTTACCTTTTTCATCAACAGCAACACTTGCTTGTGCAATAACGAACTCACCTTCTTCAATTGCTGATAGGTAATCAACTTGATTTGTTACAACGCCATCAATTACTTTTCTATAAGGTGTTTCTAAAAATCCATAGCCGTTTGTTCGAGCATATACAGAAAGCGAATTGATCAAACCGATATTGGGGCCTTCTGGAGTTTCAATTGGACACACTCTTCCATAGTGAGTAGCATGAACATCACGAACTTCAAAGCCGGCTCTTTCCCTGGCCAAACCACCGGGTCCTAATGCTGAAACACGACGCTTATGAGTTACTTGTGATAACGGATTGTTTTGATCCATAAACTGAGAAAGTTGGCTTGATCCAAAAAACTCTTTTACAGCAGCAGAAACAGGCTTGGCATTTATTATCTCTTGAGGCATCAAACCTTCAGAGTCAGCCAAGGTTAATCGCTCTTTAACTGCGCGTTCAACTCTCACCAATCCGACTCTGAATTGGTTTTCGATCATCTCACCTACAGAACGAACACGTCTATTACCTAAATGGTCAATATCATCTACAGTTCCATTACCATTTCTGATAGAAATTAATTCTTTAAGTACATCAATGATATCTTCTTTTGTTAACGTACCTGTACCAACAGTTTCTTCGCGGCCCAATCTTCTATTAAACTTCATTCTTCCAACAGTAGATAGATCGTATCTGTCATCGGTGAAAAATAAATTTTGAAATAGATTTTCTGCAGAGTCTTTCGTTGGTGGTTCACCAGGACGCATCATTCTGTATATCTCTACTAATGCCTCAAGCGAATTAGTTGTTGTATCTAATCTCATAGCGTTACTTATGTAAGCCCCGTTATCAAGATCGTTAACAAATAACGTGTTAATTTCAGTAACATCATTATCTAAAAGTTTTTCAATTAAAACAGTAGACAATTCGTCATTTACATTTGCAATCAACTCACCTGTCAATTTATCTACTATATTATGACTTAGTATTTTCCCAAGTAAATACTCTCTTGGCACTTTAACTTCTGTCAACCCAGCTTTGTTCATTTCACGTATATGCTTAGCAGTTATACGTCGACCTTCCTCAACTAACACATGATTGTTGTGTGTAATGTCAAATGCCGCAATCTCACCCCGCATTCTTTCAGGAACTATATGAAATAAACAATTGTCTTTGTTTAATGTAAATTTATTAGTTTCGAAGAAAATTTTGATCATTTCTTCATTGTCGAATCCTAAACCTCTTAGCAAGATGGTTGCAGGAATCTTTCTCCGTCTATCGATACGTACATAAACACAGTCTTTATGGTCAAACTCAAAATCTAACCAAGAACCTCTATATGGTATTACTCTTGCGTTAAATAATAATTTACCAGAAGAGTGGGTCTTACCTTTATCATGATCGAAAAACACACCAGGTGAGCGATGTAATTGTGAAACTATAACTCTTTCAGTTCCATTAATTACGAACGTGCCATTTTCTGTCATTAATGGCAATTCACCCATGTAAACTTCTTGTTCACGTATATCTTTAACAACCTTTGCGTTAGCTGATGCTTCTTTGTCATATATTACTAAACGAACTAGAACACGCAATGGAGCAGCGTAGGTAGCCCCTCTTTGCTGACACTCTCTTACATCAAAAGTTGGCTCGCCCAATCTGTAATTGACATATTCTAGAACAGCATAGCCTGAATGACTTTCAATTGGAAAAACACTTGAAAAGGCAGCATGCAAACCCATTGCTGAACGCTTTTCAGGCGTCACTCCAGATTGTAAAAATCCAGCATATGAATTAATTTGTGTTGCAAGGAGATAGGGAACCTCAAGAACTTCTGTACTTTTCCCAAAATTGTTTCTAATACGCTTTTTTTCTGTAAAAGAGTAGGACATATCGCTTCCAAACTTTTTCGTCATGATTTATTTCTACTGTGTATAGGTACAAACAGCAAAAGGCCGGTGACAATAGGTCACCAGCCATACTTTATATAGAGATGCAGCTACTGCTTCTCTTCAACTTTATCAAAATTAAATTATTTAATTTCGACAGTTGCACCAGCTTCAGCTAGTTGTTTCTGGATATCTTCGGCTTCTGCTTTAGGCACACCTTCTTTCAATACAGTTGGAGCACCTTCTACTGCATCTTTCGCTTCTTTTAAACCCAAACCAGTGATACCACGTACAGTCTTAATTACTGCAACTTTATTGTCACCAAAAGAGGCTAAGATAACATCAAATTCAGTTTGTTCTTCAGCTGCAGCAGCACCGCCACCAGCAGCTGGAGCAGCTGCAACAGCAACTGCAGCAGTTACACCAAATTTTTCTTCCATCGCAGAAATTAAATCAACGATTTCAGTAATTGTCATGTTCGATACCGCATCTAAGATATCGGCTTGTGATATGGCCATGTAAATTCCTCTAAATATTATTTATTTCAATTGTTTATAATTAAGCAGCTTCTTGCTTTTGATCTCTAACAGCAGCTATTGTACGCACAAGCTTTCCTACAGGTGCTTTCATAACAGACATTAACATGCTGATTGCTTGATCGCGTGTTGGTAAACTTGCCAATTTAGCTAGTGCAGAACCATCAAAAGCTTCTCCGCCAAATGCAACAATCTTAGTTATCAACTTATCATTTGTTTTAGCAAAGTCATTAATCAAACGACCTGCAGAACCAGGGTCTTCCATTGAAAACGCTATCAAAAGAGGACCCACTAATCCACTTTGCATGCATTCAAATTCAGTTCCCGCTACTGCGCGCTTTGCTAATGTATTTTTCACAACTCGAAGATAGACACCAGTCTCTCTTGCAGTCTTACGTAAAGCTGTTAACTCAGTAACTGTAAGACCACGATATTCAGCAGCTACTGCTGAATGTGCTTTAGCTGCGAATTGTGCGACTTCTTCTACGACAGCCTTTTTGCTATCTAAATTTAGTGCCACAAAATAGCTCCATATTGCTGGATTGAACCAGTGTTTAACAATTCATTCTTACGAATGCCCAAATTACGGCTTTTAACATAATTAATATGTTAGAACCGCCTACGCAGGATGATTAAGTTTTACAACCCCTGCGGTCTTTGACGGTTACCGCCGTTAAACGGCAACCCAAAGTTTTTTACAATTAATTTAGTTTGATAGACTACCTGCATCTAACCATAAGCCAGGACCCATGGTTGAAGATAGTGTAATTTTTTTGATATAAACACCTTTTGCTGAACTTGGCTTTGCTTTACGAAGATCAGATAGCAACGCCTCAAGGTTTCCTTTTATCGCATCCGCATCGAATGTAGCTTTGCCTAATGTGCAATGAATAATTCCACCTTTATCAGTACGATAGCGAACCTGCCCAGATTTTGCATTTTTAACTGCCGTAGCAACATCTGCTGTTACTGTACCTACTTTAGGATTTGGCATCAAACCTCTCGGACCCAATACTTGACCCAACTGACCAACAACTCTCATTGCATCTGGTGAAGCAATAACCACATCAAAGTTCATTTCGCCTTTTTTAACTAAATCAGCCAAATCTTCCATACCAACAATATCAGCACCGGCAGCTGTCGCAGCATCTGCACTCGGTCCTTGTGTAAAAACAGCAACACGAACTGTTTTACCAGTTCCATTTGGAAGTACCGTTGCACCACGAACATTTTGATCAGATTTTCTTGGATCTACGCCTAAATTAACACTAACATCAATTGCTTCATTAAATTTAGAAGTACCTAACTCTTTTAAAATTCCAACCGCTTCTATAATGCTATATTGCTTTGATCTATCAACTTTACTTTTAACTAATTTAGCTTTCTTCGACAACTTAGCCATTACATGCCCTCCACATTTAAGCCCATGCTACGAGCACTTCCCGCAATTGTTTTAATCGCAGCTTCTAAGTTAGCCGCATTTAAATCTTCCATTTTTGTTTTAGCAATTTCTTCCAATTGCGCATATGTAACAGTTCCAACTTTTTTTGTATTTGGATTGCTACTTCCACTTTTAAGACCTGTAATTTTTTTTAATAGAATTGAAGCAGGGGGGGTTTTAGTTATAAATGTGAAGCTTCTGTCACTATAAACTGTAATTACAACCGGCAAAGGCAAACCTTTTTCCACATCCTGAGTCTTAGCATTAAACGCTTTACAAAACTCCATGATATTTACACCACGTTGACCTAAAGCAGGACCAACTGGTGGACTCGGATTTGCTTCACCTGCTTTAACTTGCAGTTTGATATAAGCCGCTATTTTCTTAGCCATTTTTTACTCCAATTTGGGTGCAAACGCTTTTCAGCTCCCCCTAGACACAAAAATCCCTGTCTTATATTAGACAGAGATTCGATAATTTTTAACATTTATGTTGTTTAAATATTAACTTTTTTCAACCTGACCAAAAGCCAGCTCTACAGAAGTGGACCTTCCGAAAATAAGAACGGATATTTTTAATTTATTTTTTTCGTAATTAACTTCTTCTACAACACCATTAAAATCTTTAAATGGTCCATCAATTACTCTTATCACTTCACCAGCTTCAAATAAAACCTTTGGTCTCGGTTTATTTACGCCATCTTCAACTTTATTCAAGATAGACATAGCTTCTTTCTCAGATATCGGGGCAGGCCTATCTGATGTACCACCTATAAATCCAAGAACCCTAGGAACATCCTTTACCAAATGCCATGTTTCATCTGTTAATTCCATTTGAACCAAGACATAACCAGGAAAGAATTTCCTTTCACTCTTCCTTTGCTGCCCCATTCTCATTTCAATAACTTCTTCAGTTGGAACCAGAATCTTGCCGAAATAATCCTCAAGCCCTTCTCTTACAATTCTTTCTTCAAGCGCTTGTTTAACTTTATTTTCAAAATTTGAATACGCATGAACCACATACCAGCGAAGAGCCATTACCTTAACCACCTTGACCAGTTAAAAACCGAATGCCCCAGAATAGAAACATATCTAGCACCCAGAGAATAAAACCGACTATAAAAACCATTGCAAATACAAGCAAAGTTGTTCTAATTGTTTCTTCACGAGTCGGCCAAACAACTTTTCTAACTTCCTGACGTGATTCAATTGCAAAATTCCACACAGAGCGCCCAAGCTCCGTAGTAAACACTATGCCCAAAACAACTGACATGAGTATCACTAAACCTAGAACCCTATATAATAATGCGACCTCTTTAAAACTAGCATGGTCTGCTGAGAAATAATAAAACGCAGCGATACCCGAAATTACAAGCAGCACTGAAAGTATTTGTTTCAGAATATCAGTTATTGATGCTGATGACTGTGGTTGATTATTCATTTTTTATTATTATTCACAATATTAATTAAGCTTAATCTGACTGGCAGGCCAGGAGGGGCTCGAACCCCCAACCAGCGGTTTTGGAGACCGCCATTCTACCAATTGAACTACTGACCTATTCAGACAAACTTTACAGAACTTGCTATATTATACCAAGAAATAAATTTATTCAAGTATTGATGCAACAACACCAGCACCGACAGTACGACCACCTTCACGAATCGCGAAGCGTAAACCATCTTCCATCGCAATCGGTGAGATTAATTTTACTTTTACTGAAATATTATCGCCAGGCATTACCATCTCTACACCTTC
>CAIXAE010000028.1 GCA_903917345.1 uncultured Methylococcaceae bacterium
ATTTTACGACCATTGAAAACCATGAAATTGAAACAGCTATGAGGAAGTTAAATAACAGGCCAAGAAAAAGACTTAGCTTTAAAACTCCTCATGAAGTATTTTATGAAATAAAGGGCATTGCACTTCATGTTTGAAACCAAGATCCACGCTTCAAATATGAATGTAATGCACATTAGGGTTTGTAAACTATTACGGCCGTACGGCGGATTCGGAGCGATAAACTAACCCTCACCTGGATGCTACCTCGCGAGGATTTTTTTGTTCGATGGTTTTCAAGCTTGCGATGTTTCTATTGATGAGGAAAAAGTGGGTGATCTTGTTGGGATTAGCGTGTATAAATTTCGGATGGTCAATCAGTTGTTGCTGCTCTCTTATCGGGTACTTGATGCAAGCAGTATCAAGCTTCTGACTGTTGGAGCCCATGAAAATTTCTACCGTAATTTGATGCGTTTGTGTAATGACTCAGCCCAGACCGTCACAAGACGGTCGCGTTTTTTTATGTCAGTAGGTTATGGTAGGAGATTTTATGTAATTTCGCGGCTTATATAGAGGTATTTTTGACAGGGTGTTGAGTGGGAATGCACAAAATTTGGAGCAAAAATAGGGGTTAATGCTTTAAAATAAAAATTTTACTTTAATATTGATTATGCTTTTATGATCCTACAAAACGCTACTGATCCTGTTGTTGTTATTAATACTAATTATGGTGCTGTGTTTGTTGAGCTTTTTCAGGGGCAAGCGCCGATTACCGTTGCCAATTTTTTATCTTATGTGAATCAAGGGTTTTACAGGCAAAGTCCACCTCGGCACCTATTGCCTTAGAAAATACAGATTATAAAAACATTCAGGGCACTATTGGGATGGCGCGTACTGTTGATCTTAATTCGGTTACCTCTCAGTTTTATTTTAATCTAACTGATAATCCTGGCTTTGATGGTAACGGTAGTACTACAGGTTATACGGTATTTGGCTCTGTTGTGGGTGGCTGGAATGTGGTGCATTCAATTTCACAGGTGATGACTTACTCGTCAATTTACCCCGCGTTCTACCAAACATTGCCTTATACACTGGTCGATATTCTGGCTTCGTTCTTAGTTGCCAATCCTAATGCTATGACTACGGCAACCCCTTATCAGATAAAACAGATTTCTGATCTGGGCAATACACCGGTTGTGGTGCTAACAGGTCAGCGCGCTGACTTTAGTATTGTGGCTAATCAGAATAATAGCTTAGATATTCAAAATATAACGGGTAGTTATGCCTCTGTTCATATTAGTAATGCAGATCGAGTGGTGTTTTATAATTTTGCATCAGATACTTACACGAATTGGTTAGCCTATGACACTCAAGCAGATGTGGGATTTGTGGCTGAATTAATCGGTACGGGTTTGGGTAGAGATTATATTGGTGTGTCTAAATATGTGCAATTTGGTTTAAGCTATCTTGAGCAAAGTAAAATGTCCCACCTTCAACTCTGTGATTTGGTCGTCAGTACGAAATTGTTTCAACAATTGGCAGGGGGCACTAATAATACGGCGTTTGTGAATTTTGTTTATAAGAATGTGATGGGGCAGACACCGGATGCTAATACTTTGCTTAATTTTAAAGGTTTGTTAGATAGTCATGTCAATACTCAGGGAGAATTGTTAGAAATGGCAACACAGCATTCAGATTCCATGATCGATTTAGTGGGCTTAAGCCATACAGGTATTCTGTTTGGCTAGGCTTTAAGCTATTAGATAGAGTGCGCTTGCTATGAGGGTGATTAATAGCCAAAAGGTGATATTGTAAACGAGGTAAAGTTTCCAAATACTTAATCCGACTTGTGAAGATGAGTGGAATAGTGTGTCGTGTGACCGGCGTTTAAAGTCGTATAGTTTGCGTTGATCGCTATTTGATAAAATTTGATAAGCTTGTTTAATGGCCTCTAGACGTTGTGTGTTAGCAGGGTGAGTGAGACTGTATTTTTTGATTAAAGCTTGATACGCAGCTAGAATTAATGAGGTGTCTGCATTATTTAGTACGCCTAGTGTATGGTAAAGATCAGAACCGGCCGCTGAATACGGGTAGTGTTTATCATATCGCGCTTTTAATGTGGGATCGGATAAGCATTGATAAGCTTCATTGATCTCCATCATTTTTAAGGTGGCTTGCTCTGGATTGTTGGGGTATTTGTCAGGATGATAATGATGTGCTTTTAATTTAAAGGCGCTTCGAATCACTACATCTTCTGCAAAAAAAGTGAGTCCTAAGCTACGATAATAATCTTTATTCATGACGCTGCTGGTGTGCGGTGATTAACTTAATGGGTGGGGCTTATTATAGAGTTAATTTAGATTATCCTAGTTATTTGTTATACTACCCTAATAGCGGATGCTTATGGATTTGTTAAGCATCACTATCCTTTTTTATTTAAAATTATCAGGAAAAAACAATGGCCGTTATTAAAATTGATGACAAAGATTACGATACAGAAACCTTATCAGATGAAGCGAAAGCTCAGTTACAAAGTCTACAATTTGTTGATCAAGAGTTAGCAAGATTAAATGCGCAAGCAGCCGTGTTACAAACAGCGCGTATTGCTTATGCTAAGGCTTTGAATGATGCTTTAGGGTCTGAGTTGGTATTTAACTAATTTGCCTTGTCGCATAATAAAAAACCCTTAGCCGTGTTATCTGCTAAGGGTTTTTTTGTCGGCTATTTTGTAGAATTAGAGTTTTATATGCTTCACTTCTGCTTGATTCCAAATAGCATCAATGAAATCAGCATCCATGGATGGCATGCCGTCTTTAATCCATTGCACTAATATTTTAGCGATATTAGGATAGCTGATACGAATCGCTTGGTCCGCTTGTAAAAACTGTTCAATCACCGACACTTCTAGATTATCCATGGTGAGTCCGTAGTCTAATTCTTTTAATGCCGCCGCATTAGAGATTTGCTCCATTTGAGCATGTAGCGGTTTAGCTAAAATTTTCTTACCGAGTTGTAAGGATTCGCTTGCTAGTTCAAACCCCGCATTACTGATAATACCTGCGCAGTCATATAAGTCTTTTTGAAACTGATCCCGAGATAAAGGATTACAAATAATATGTGAGTAAGGTGAAGGCGATACTTCGGGTGAATATAAGAAAAAATCATATTCCTTATAAGGCGCTAAAAGCTGAATGACTGTTCTTTGATCTTCAAAAGGTAAATAAACAATAATTTTATTTTTGATAATTTTTTCTGGAACTTCAGGTGTTTCAATAATAGGTGGCAAAATAGGTTGGCCAAAATGATGCCAATGTAAACCTACTCCCGTATTAGCCGGTGCAAAATACTTCATCACTTGGTTTGCAACAGGATCAGAACCTTTTCTAGGAATTTTGTGATTAAACGCATATTGATGACCTATACCTAAAACGTGTTTTTTTTGTTGTCTTGCCGCCCATGCTGTTACGGGTTCAAAATCACTAATTACTTGGTCATAACCACTTAAATCGAGTGTTTTAATATCCCGTAATAAAGTACGTGGTTTGGCATCTAAAGCAGTTTTTAAATAACTCACTTCACCTTTATTGGTATTAAAAGTAAGGCCAGAGCGAATTTGATAGTCATTAAAGATTTCCATATCAAAGTATTTATCGGCAGGTCTGCCCGTGAATTGAAACTTAACCTCAATACCCGCTTCATAGAGTTCTTTCGCCATCACTCTTGCGCGCGTGATATGACCGTTACCCGTTCCTTGTACACCGTAAAAAATTTTCATATTTGACCTATATATCCTAAACAAAAAATGGCAGTACTCATTCCTAAAATAGAACCGACTAAGGTATCCGTAGGAAAGTGCACGCCTAGCACAATACGAGAACAACCCACTAAAGTTGCCCATATATAAAAGGGAATAATTAACGTAGGAAAATAATGACTGAGTAGTGTTGCCATCATAAAGGCGGCAGAAGTGTGTCCAGAGGGGAAGCTAAATTTATCTGATGGTTTAATAATACTACGGAAGTTTTGGAGTGCAGCTTCAGGACGATTACGTTTTAAGCCATTTTTTAGGATGAAATAAATAGGTCTTTCTATTAAGAAGGCGAGTAAAACAACATGTAAAAAAGGGCTTTCAATCCCTTCATGTAAAAGTAAGGCTCCAGCAATTAAAACATACAGGGCACCATCACCTGTTTTTGAAAGATAGCGGCTTGTTAGTGTCAAGGCGCTATGAATGCGAGTATTAATTAACCAAGTAAACATAAATACATCGTATTTATGGATAGAATAGAGTAGTTTCATAGCACATCCTCGTAACTTAAAGAATCAAAGTGTGCTTTCGATTACCCAATGATCACACGCTTTTTTACATTTTCATGACAAAGATTAAAGCTCTTCTGTGACAACTTGGTTAAGGTTTCTTTAAGATTGTGTTACATGTGTGTTTAAAAGCTAAGTGAGATAAATTATCCTTCTTAGCTTACCTATTAACGCTATGTTTTCGTATGTTAAAATACGCCTTGATTAGATTTTGGTGTTGAATGATTAGCAAAAAGAAGATTTTTAATAGGCTGCCTATTGTACTTTTGATTGTATTAATGGCAGTCAGTGGTTTTATAATTTATGCTGGGCCTTTTAAAGAATTGCTTAGTCAAAGTCATCATATTAAAAATGGCTTAGCTGAAACAGGAAATGCGGCATCTATTATCTTTTTATTGGGTGCGGCATTTTTAACAAGTATCGGTGTTCCACGTTTGATACTGTGTAGTTTGGCAGGTGCTGTCTTTGACTTTAAATTAGGCATTTTATTAAGTCATCTAGCTACCATAATGGGAGCTTATCTATCTTTCGTTGTTGCGCGTTGGCTAGGCCGTGCGTCTATTCAGAAAAGATTTCCAAAAATTATTTCGCTTACTCAATATTCCCAGATCTCCGGTTGGTATTCTGTGTTCTTGATGCGGCAATTGCCTATTAGTGGTTTATATAACAGTATTTTATTGGGGCTTAGTACGGTTAATCATCTAAACTTTTTGGTAGGTACTTTTATTGGATTTTTACCGTTGGGTGTTACGGCAACATTAGTGGGGGCGGGTGTTATACAAGCAGATTTAGCCACTATTGCAAGATACCTTGCAATAGCCGCCTTTACTTTCTATTTATTGCCTTTGTTCTTAAAATATATACTGGCTCAGTGGCGCATTAAAAATCTCTAAGTTAGCACTTGAGTTATACAGTTAAACTTTTACTCGCTACTTCATAAACATCTTTAGACACGTTTTCTGTAGCAATAATACGTTCTAATTGCGCCTTCATCAAAGCTTGTCTGTTGGCGTCATAGCGTCTCCACACTGTTAAGGCATTTAGCATACGCGAAGCCACTTGCGGGTTCAGGGTGTTTAAAGCAATGATTTGATCCCCTAAGAATTCATAACCTTGGCCATTCGACGCATGAAAATGTAAAGGATTGGCTTGGCTAAATGCACCAATTAAAGATCTGACCCGGTTCGGGTTTCTTAGATCAAACGCAGGATGTTTTAATAAAGCTTGTACGATAGTAAAAGTATCAGCGTTTGGACTAGAGGCCTGTAGAGAGAACCATTTATCAATTACTAGTACTTCATCTTGCCATTGCTCATAAAAATGCGCTAAACAGGTCTTTTTAGTGGGATGATCATGATGGACAATGATGGATAGAGCCGCCATTTGATCCGTCATATTTTTAGTGGTGTTAAATTGTTTCTCTGCCCATTCGTAAATGCTGGCTTGTTCTAATCGACCTAAATAAGCGAGACACACATTTTTAATACGTCTTCGACCAGTGGCCCCCGTATCAAATTGACCTGATTCTTCACGATGATTCTCTAGATAAAGGGTTTTAAATGGGGTGATAAGGTGTTCTGCTAAGGCTTTTAAAACAAACTCTCGTGCGGTATGAATTGCATCAACATCAACGATTAGCATTTGTTCACCGATATATGTCTCGGAGGGGAGTGTGAGTAGTAATGAAAAATAAGATAAATCGTCCCAATTTTGATCAAGCAATTGCTTAAATGCTTTAATGATAATGGGGTTGATTTGTAAGGTACGACCATTTTGTACATCAACAATAAGATCAGTAATAATTTGCCCCGCAAGTTGTTGACCGGCTTCCCAACGATTAAAAGTATCGGTATCGTAGCTTAATAAAAAGGCTAACTCTTCAAGACTACGTTCCATTGTTAATTTAACAGGAGCAGAAAAGCCTCTTAGCAAGGAAACCACAGGTTGTGTATTTAGGTTTTCAAACACAAAAGATTGCTCTGTTTCAGTTAATTGCAAGATCACTTGCTCATTGACTGTGTCACAACTTGATAGTTTACAATTAATTTTGTTGCCATGATTGTCGATTAAGCCAACAGCAATAGGGATGTGTAAAGGGGCTTTATGATCTTGGCCAGGAGTAGGTGGGCAGTATTGTTTAATGTTTAAAGTGAGTGTTTGACTTTTAAGGTCGTAAGTTTGTTGTACGGTAATGACGGGTGTACCTGCTTGTTCATACCATCGACGAAACTGCCTTAGATCAATATCATTGGCTGCCTCCATCGCATTAACAAAGTCATTACAGGTGACTGCTTGGCCGTCATGGCGAGCAAAGTATAAATCGCAGCCTTTTCTAAAACCTTCTGCTCCTAATAGGGTATGAATCATACGTACTACTTCTGCACCTTTCTCGTATACGGTTAAGGTATAGAAGTTATTAATTTCTATATAGGTATCAGGGCGAATCGGGTGGGCCATTGGGCCAGCATCTTCTGCAAATTGGCGAGTTCTCAAATTAATGACATCTTCGATGCGCTTAACAGCTTTAGATGTACGGTCACCAGTAAATTCTTGATCACGAAATACGGTAAAGCCTTCTTTTAAACTGAGTTGAAACCAGTCTCGACAGGTCACACGGTTTCCAGTCCAGTTATGAAAGTACTCATGACCAATTACACCTTCAATATGCTCATAATCAAAGTCGGTTGCCGTATCAGGTCGGGCTAAGACGAATTTAGTATTAAAAACATTGAGGCCTTTGTTTTCCATAGCTCCCATATTAAAGTGGCCTACCGCCACAATCATGTATAAGTCCAAGTCATACTCTAAGCCATAGACTTCTTCATCCCATTGCATCGCATTTTTAAGTGATTGCATTGCATGGTCGCATTTATCTAAATCATGTTTTTCGACAAAGATTTGTAAACTAATCATGCGACCTGATTGCGTCACAAAGTGATCTTCAATGCATTCAAGTTCACCAGCGACTAAGGCAAATAAATAACAGGGTTTATTAAAAGGGTCTTCCCATGTCACCCAATGTTGATTGTTTGGTAAATTTCCTTGAGCGATTTTATTACCATTTGATAAGAGTACCGGATAACGGGTTTTATCTGCCGTTAAAGTGGTAGTGAACTTTGTCATCACATCCGGCCTATCCAAAAAGTAAGTAATCTTTCTGAAACCTTCTGCTTCGCATTGTGTGCATAACATGCCGTTGGAAAGGTATAGGCCTTCTAATGCTGTATTGGCTTTTGAATTGATGGTATTTTCGATCGTTAAAACAAATTCACGTTGGTGTGGCACTGTGTGAATGGTTAGAGATTCGGCGGTTAGTAGGTAGTCTTGCTCATTTATTTCGGTGTCATCATTAAGAATAATGCGCACTAAGTTTAGATTTTCACCTAATAATACCAGCGGTGCATCACCTGTTTGACTGTCTGGATTTTTATATAAGACCAATTTTGAGACAACTTGCGTATGATCTTCGTCTAAATAAAAGTTTAAATCAACATGTTTAATTAAATAATCAGGAACCGTGTAATCTTTTAAATATATAGTTTGTGGATTAGCGTCGCGCATGGTTATACCTACTGTGATGTTGTTTTTGTGCAGCATAAATAGCGAGTAATGCCCACGCTACGATAAAGCTAACACCCCCTAAGGGGGTTAGCATGCCCAATTCTTTAATGTTTAAAAACACTAACAAGTAAAGACTACCCGAAAATATTAAAATGCCAAAAAACATGAATCTAGCAGACCATGCAATGAGTTTGGATTCTTGATCTTGTTGATGTACAAAGCTAATGCCGATTAACCCTAAGGCATGCCACATTTGATAGTTAACAGCGGTTTGATAAGTCACCATATGTTCTGGGCTTAAAATGTCCTTTAGGCCATGTGCACCAAAGGCCCCCAGCGCAACGGCTAACAGGGCGCTCATGGCCCCAAGAAATAAAAATATAGATCTCATCTTATTTTTCTAAGAGTCTAGGCATTAATTGCACAAGGTTACAAGGTTTAGTTCTATGATCCAGTTGTTCTCTTATTAAGAGATCCCATGCTGTTTTACACGCTCCAGAAGAGCCCGGTAAACAAAATACATAAGTCCCATTAGCAACTCCGGCCACCGCTCTGGATTGGATGGTAGAGGTTTTAATCTCTTGATAAGACAGCATTCTAAATGTTTCACCAAAGCCATCTAATACTTTATCCAGCAGAGGGGTTACCGCTTCTGGTGTACCATCCCTGCCAGTAACACCCGTCCCCCCCGTACTAATAATCACGTTAACGGCATCGCTAGCAATCCAGTTTGAGACATACGCTCTAATTTGGTACATGTTGTCTGGTACGATTAGTTTTTCTATGACTAAGTGGCCAGTCTCGGTGATTCTATCAACTAATAATTTGCCAGACGTATCATTGACTTCAGTCCGGGTATCAGAAACCACTAATACAGCAATATTTAAAGGGATAAATTGTCTTTCTGTAGGTATATTCATAATCTTATCTTAACACAACAAAGAAACCATCTTGGCCACGCTGAATGTTAATGACTAATGGCGTATTGGGATCAACCACCTTTTGTAATTCTTCCAGATTATGGACGCGATAGCGATTAGCAGAAATGATAATGTCGCCGGGTCTTAGACCGATTTTCCAAGCGTAAGATGATGCCTCAATTTTACTAATATTAACGCCTTCTATCTGATCTTTAGGTGTCGCAGTCAAGACAGTATCTTTTAATAAGTGGTGTAATTTTTCACCGGCAATATGAGGTATTTCTTGTTTACCAATGGTTGCAACCACTGACCGTTTTTCATTACCGCGATAATAGTCAATAGTGACGCTATCGCCCACTTGTAATAAGCCTACAATATTTCGAATATCTTGGCTGTTTTTTACCGGCTTTTCATTTGCGGCAACAATAATATCTCCTGGCTCTAAGCCAGCTTTTGCAGCAGGAGAGTTGCTTTCAATATGATTGATGGCGGCACCGTGTTTATTTTCAAGATTAAATGCGTTGACTAATTCGGGCGTTAAGTCTTGAGTGCTCACGCCTAATAAGCCACGTTTAACTTCACCATGTTTAACGAGTGATTCTTTAATAGGCATAATCATATTGGTTGGAATTGCAAAACCTATACCTACATTACCACCGGTGGGTGCTAGAATAGCCGTATTCATACCGACCAGCTCTCCACGTAAATTAACCAAAGCTCCCCCTGAGTTCCCGGGGTTAATAGAAGCATCGGTTTGTATAAAATCTTCATAACCTTCAATGCCCAGACCAGAACGCCCTAAAGCGCTAATAATGCCAGAAGTCACTGTTTGGCCTAAGCCAAAAGGATTGCCAATGGCGACTACAAAATCGCCGACTTTTATTTGACTGGAATCCGCTATGGATAATTGTGTTAAGTTTTCCGCTGGAATTTTAATAATGGCAATATCCGCTTCGGGGTCGGTGCCGATTAATTCGGCATTGAGTTGACGACTATCTGTCAGCGTTACCATGATCTTATCGGCTTTATCAATCACATGATTATTGGTGAGAACTAAACCCTGTTTGCTATCAATAATGACGCCAGAGCCTAGGCTATTCTTTTGTTGTTGGCGGGATTGTTTAGGTACATTAAAAAACTGCCTAAAGTAAGGGTCTTGCATTAACGGATTTTCGTTAACTTGAATATTAGTTGAAGTGGAAATATTAACGACGGCTGGCATGCTACGTTCTAACATGGGCGCTAAAGAGGGTAAGGCTTGCCCTTCAGTAAAGGGAGGTAAACCTGCAGCAGATGAATTAAAAGAAATTATTAAACCACCCTTAATAATCAATGTTATACACAATTTTTTAAGTAAAGATATATTCATAAAAGCGTCTCAGAATTTGTTAAACAAGCACGAGTGACAATATAAGTATAAAAAGGTTTAAAACAAGTCATGTTATACACAAACTTATTTAAAAAATGTAAATGGCGGCCATAAAAAAAGGTGAGCTTATTAAGCTCACCTTTTTCTCCTAGCTAGAATTATGCTAAATTTTAAATTTTCGGCATTTGTCTTAATTTTTCTACTACTTTATCACCAAATTCAACGGTATTAATCATAGTAACACCTGTGCCTGGTTTCGATAGATCCGCAGTTGAATAGCCATCCGCAAATACACCTTGCATGGCTGCCCACACATTTTTAGCTTCATCAGCCATATCAAAACTGTTTTCTAGCATCATAGCCACTGACCCAATCATCGAGTAGGGATTAGCGATGTTTTTGCCTGCAATGTCAGGAGCTGAACCATGTGAAGGTTCATAATAAGCTTTTTCTGGCCCTATACATGCGGAAGGCATTAAACCTAAAGAACCTAAAATACCACCGCCTTGGTCACTTAAAATGTCACCAAACATGTTTTCCATCACCATCACATCAAATTGTGTCGGTTTTAAGCACAGGTTAGTTGCCGCAGAATCCACTAGTTGATGGATCACTTGGACTTCTGGATATTCAACAGCCACTTCATCTAAAATTTCATTCCACAAGACGCTAGATTTTAAAACGTTACTTTTGTGGATGTTATGTAACACTTTTTTACGTTTATTGGCTAATTTAAACGCTTGATGCATAATTTGACGAATTTGATTTTCATCATATTCCAAGGTTTCTTTTACATAACGTAAACCTTGCTCGTTAATGCCGGCTTCTTTATTACCAAAGTACAGGCCACCCACTAACTCACGTACCATAATAATATCAATGCCTTCACCGATAATTTCTGGTTTAAGGGGAGAAAAATGCGCTAACGCTTTAGGTAGAGAGACGGGACGGAAATTAGCATAAGTATTGTAACGACGACGCAAGGGTAATAGAGCACCACGTTCGGGTTGTTTATCGACGGGAATCTTTTTTGATTCTTCATGACTTAAACCAATCGTGCCTTTAAGGATCGCGTCCGCTTTATCACAAATATCAATAGTGGCTTGTGGGAAAGCATCACCACATTCAAAATAAGCGCACGCACCAAAGGCAGCGGGCATTAATTCAAAAGTCACATCGTTACGTTCTTCAATTACTTTAAGTACTTTAATGGCTTCTTTAGTGATTTCTGGGCCTATACCGTCACCGGCAAGTATGGCGATTTTATAATTTTTCATTAGATCCTAACTAATAGCAAAAAACGGTATTTGAAACTAATTGGCAATAATTCTTTTTGCCATCTATCGTTTCCATATAAACTTTATAGAGGTTTGCTCTGGCTTTGGCTTCTGACATTTTTCCTTGAGTAAAGCTTTCTTGTATTTCGCCTAACGTAGCATAAAAAGCACCTATTTTAGCGTCGGAAAAATAATTGTTACCTTCTTTGTTGTAAGTGTTTTTTATGCACTGCGAATACTCGTTAAAAACTTGTTCTTTTTCGCATTGACGCATCACATCATTCATCTTTAATCCACATCCACTGAGGATCAAAAGACAGCAAAAATAAAGTATAAAATTTTTCAAAAGGGTGACTCCGTTAGGTTGTTAATTTGAATTAATTCAAAGCTGATTATGTTACTAATTATAGTTTATTAAACCCAGAGTTGCATTAGTTTTAGGGTGTCTTGCTAAGTTATAGACCTCATTGATCCTTTATCACTCAATATTTTGGATCTGTTCTCGCATTTGTTCTATTAATACTTTTAGTTCGATAGAGATTTGAGTCATTTCAGTATCAGTTGATTTAGAGCCTAGTGTGTTGGCTTCTCGGTTAAGTTCTTGCATTAAAAAATCTAAGCGTCTACCGATGGGTTCTTTTGCGTTAAGAACTCTAAGTACTTCTGTAATGTGAGTCGTTAAGCGATCTAGTTCTTCTGTGATATCTAGTTTTTGAGTGAGATAAACTAACTCTTGTTCTAAACGATCAAAGTCCGGTTGGGCCACTGATTCAGTCACGCGGTCTGTTATTTTGGTGCGGATTATTTGTAAGACTTGCGGCATGCGTTGGTCAGCTTGTGTGACAAATGTTTGCATTTTATGGCAACGCTCTTCTATTAAGACTTTAAGTTGTGCGCCTTCACGTTCTCTTACTTCTAAGAATTGGTTTAGCGTTTGTTTAACTAAGTGCGCCACGCTTTCATTAAGTTGTGTTTTATCTGATTCAGCTTCCTGTTGAATACCCGGAAAAGCCAGAACATCTAATGCAGAGAAGGATAATGCCGCTTGCATCTGCTCTTCAATTTGGTTGGTTGCTGCCAGTAGGGCGGTGACTGCGTCACTATTGATGGTAAAGTGTGCGGTGTTTTTGGTATGTTTTTTATAGCTAAGTCCACATTCAATTTTGCCACGATTGATTTTTGCAGTGAGCATGGACCGAATATCAGCCTCCAGAAACCGAAAGTGTTCAGGTAATTTAAGCGTAATGTCGCAGTAGCGATGGTTGACTGAGCGTAACTCACAGTTAAGCGTTAAGTCTCCAATACTGGCTTCAGTGCCAGCGTATGCGGTCATGCTTTTTATCATTATTGATCCAGGCGATAGTGTGCTTCGAAAGGCGTCCATTCTAAACCTCTCTGATGACTGTTGCATCATTTCAATGCTTTTTTAGGGTATACTTTCGGGTTTTATATTTATCGGAAAACACATGAGACCTAGCGGACGTAACCCAGATCAACTCAGAGATATTAAATTCACCTGTGGCTTTACCAAACATGCTGAGGGCTCTGTTTTAGTTGAGTTTGGGGATACTCGCGTACTTTGTACCGCTAGCGTAGATAAAAGTGTGCCGCGATTTCTTAAGGGTAAAGGAGAGGGTTGGGTTACGGCTGAATATGGTATGTTGCCGCGCTCCACACACACCCGCATGAATCGTGAAGCATCTCATGGTAAACAAGGTGGGCGTACCCTAGAAATTCAACGCTTAATTGGTCGTTCTTTAAGAGCCGCTGTTGACTTAAAAGCGCTGGGTGAACATACAATAACGATCGATTGTGATGTTCTGCAAGCCGATGGGGGTACGCGTACAGCCTCAATTACTGGGGGGTTTGTAGCTTTATCTCTAGCGGTAGAAAAAATGATAGAACGTAAACTGATTAAAACGAGTCCGATTCATGGACAAGTGGCTTCAGTTTCTGTGGGTATATTTAATGGAGTACCCGTATTAGATTTGGATTACGCGGAAGACAGTAATGCAGAAACAGATATGAATGTGGTGATGAACGATGCGTCTGCGTTTATTGAAGTACAAGGCACGGCAGAAGGGCATGCGTTTAGAAAAGAAGAGTTAGATGCGATGTTGGATTTAGCCAGTGCCGGAATTAAGCAATTGTTAGAAAAACAACAAGTGGCCTTAGAAGGTGGTTTATAAGTTTCACTCTTTCTTGAGTAGCCATTATGAGTTTTTTATTAGCACAGCAGATCGTTTTAGCCAGTGGAAATTTAGGTAAGATTAAAGAGATTCAAGCCTTATTGGCAGGGCCACAAATTGTGGCTCAGTCGGCTTTTAATGTGCAAGAAGCCGACGAAACAGCCTGTACTTTTGTCGAAAATGCCTTGATTAAAGCCAGAAATGCGGCTTTACATTGCAACTTACCCGCTATAGCAGATGATTCTGGTTTGGTGGTCGATGCATTAAAGGGTTATCCCGGTGTTATTTCGGCTCGTTACGCTGGAGCTGGTGCGACTGATCAAGACAATATCAAAAAATTATTACTGGCTTTAGAGGGCGTACCAGAAGCACAGCGCACGGCACGCTTTATTTGCGTGATGGTGTTTATGGCACATGCTCATGATCCTTGTCCGATTATTGCCCAAGGTGTTTGGGAAGGTAAGATTTTAACGAAGCCGGTTGGATCTAATGGCTTTGGTTATGACCCAGTCTTTTGGGTACCTGACCATAAATGTGCTTCCGCTGAATTGTCGGTGGATGACAAGAACGCTATCAGTCATAGAGGGCAAGCCATTCGGTCTTTAACTCAGACGCTTACTTTAATTCAGCAATAAATTTTAGCACTGATGAATCATATGAGTGTTATTGCAGAACAATTTACGGATAGCATTAACAGTATAACTAATTTGGGCAATGGGCTGATCAATGATACTTATTGGGTCGTGTCTGATTCTTCTGACTTTGTTTTGCAACGCATCAATCATTTAGTTTTTCCTGAGCCTACGCAGATCATGGCTAATCTGCAGCAACTAACGCTACATATCAGTCAAAAGTCACCTGAGTCTATTAAATTAAAAATACCTGCGTTATTACAGACTCGCACGCAACAAGATTTTTTTATAGATGCACAGGGCCAATATTGGCGAGCGTTGGCGTTTATAGAAAATACCCAAAGTTTAGAATGTTTAACTTCTTTACCACAAGCGCAACAAGTGGGCTTTGCTCTGGGGCACTTTCATTGTTTGGTCAGTGATCTTAAGGCTGAGGGGTTGTATGATACTTTGCCGGGCTTTCATATTGCGCCAACGTATTTAGCGCATTATCAAACTGTTTTAAAACACTACTCAGGTCAGTTGAATGAATTAAGTGTATTTTGTCGAGATTTTATTGCTCAGCATGAAGCTTGGGTGCTCGTTTTAGAGAACGCTAAACAGCAAGGTGACTTGGCGTTAAGAGTTATTCATGGCGATCCTAAATTAAATAATTTTCTGTTCGATAACGACGGTAAATTAATAGTGAGTCTTATAGATTTAGACACGGTTAAGCCGGGCTTAGTGCATTACGATATAGGTGATTGCCTGCGCTCTTGTTGTCATCATGCGGAAATGAATGAGTTTGATTTGGAGACTTGCCAAGTTATTTTAGAAAGTTACTTAGCCGAAGCTAAAGGCTTTTTTTCTGCGGCAGATTATGACTATTTGTTTGCGGCGATTCAGTTGATTCCCTTTGAATTAGGTATTCGTTTTTATACGGACTACTTGGAGGGTAACCGATACTTTAAAGTGACCGAGCCAGAACAAAACTTACTACGAGCGGTTGCTCAATTTCAATTATCAGCCAGTATCGCTCGTCAAGAATTAGCTATAAAAGCGATTATTGATCGTTTGCGAGGGTTATGAGTTTATTAAGCTTAGCTGAATTATTACAGGTCTTTCCTCATTCGGGAGAGCTGATGTGGATAGGTGTTAGGCCGGGGAAGGGCGAGCCTATGATAGTCGTAGATGAAGTTTTGGCGGATACTCGATCGGGTTTAATAGGTGATCGATATAATGGTAATAGTGGTCGTAGACAAGTGACATTATTACAATATGAACATTTAGCGGTACTTGGGTCTATTTTACACAAATCTATTGATCCAGAAGTTTTAAGGCGAAATTTGTTAATAAAAGGCGTAAATTTAGTGGCCTTAAAAAATTGTCAATTTAAGATAGGTGATGCGGTATTTCAAATGACGGGCTTATGTCACCCTTGTTCAAAGATAGAAAGTAAATTAGGTTCTGGTGGATATAATGCGATGCGCGGTCATGGTGGGATTAATGCACAAGTTGTGCAAGGCGGCATCATACGCGTGGGTGATAAATTAACAGTATTAAAAGATTAGTTGTTTTTTACTGACTGGACAAAGTGTAATAAAAGGCTTAGATTCACTCATCTTCAATTGTTATTTAGAATAGATCATTATGAAAAAAATTCTCAGTATGACGCTTTTAATATCAGCATTAGCCAGTAGTTCTATGGCTAATGCTCAAAATCAACAAGCCGTTGATCCGCTTTTCGTGTTATTAGATGTACTTCTATATAGGCCAGTAGGTGTAGTTACAACTGTTGTTGGTGCAGGGGTGTTTGCTGGTATTAGTCCATTAGTGGCTTTAGCATCAATTCCTAAACCACATGATGCGTTTAAAAAAACGGCAGGTATTTTGGTACTAGCCCCTGCCGCTTACACTTTTGTAAGGCCTGTTGGCGATAAGGGCTTTCCTTATGATGAGCCAGTTGATCGTCATTTAAGAAATTAACCCCTAGCACCGAGTCATAAGGCCGAATAGATTAATGAATCTATTTTCTAGTTTTGCCTAATGTTTGGGAGGTACGTAACCTTCAGGCATTTCGTCGTTATTTTCAAAGAGAAATTTAGTTCTTTCTTCTGCTAAAAAAGCGCGGGCCTTGGGGTCGAAACTCGCTAATCTATTTTCATTAATTAACATGGTTTGTTTAGTTAGCCAATCTTTCCAAGCTTGTTTAGAAATATTGTCATAGATTTCTTGTCCTTTGGGCCCAGGAAAAGGGGGTTCATCAAAACCCTCTGCTAATATGCCAAGTTTTACGCAGTTAACCATTCTAGTCATTGTTGTTCTCAAGTGTTTTGTTGGATTAATAATTTGATCGGTGCGGGTAGGCCAAGATGGCCAATGTCTGCCATTTTATACCAGACACTTTGATTCGCTTCCATCACAATATTTATGGGGTTTTCTGTTTGAATGATTAAGGTGCTGTAGTCTAAATGGTAATGGGAAAATGTGTGTCTTTGCGGTGCGAGTGATTGTGAATGGATAACAGGCAGTTGATTGACGTTGCACCACTCTATTGCAGAAATAATACTGTCAAATTCTGGCAAACTCCATAACCCCCCCCAAATTCCTTTAGATGGCCTTTTTATCATGACTAATTCCTGCTGATTATTTTTTAGCAATAAAAAGGTGAGTTGTTTAATAGGTATTATTTTGGAAGGTTTGGGGGTGGGTAATAAATGTACAGTCTCTGTGGCTTTTGCTAAACAATGACTATTGAGTGGGCATTGTTCACAAGCAGGTTTGCTTCGCGTGCAAAGTGTTGCGCCTAAATCCATCATCGCTTGAGTATACTCAGCGACTCGGTTTTGGGGGGTTAGCGCAGAGCTAATGCCCCATAATTGTTTATTTATTTGCGTATTGCCAGGCCAGCCATAGATTCCCTTAAAACGAGCTAATACTCTTCGAACATTTCCATCAAGAATGGGGTGGCTTTTTTTAAACGCTATGCTTAAGATGGCGCCAGCCGTTGATTGACCAATGCCTGGCAAGGTGATCAAGTCTTCAAGATTGTCTGGAAAATACCCCTGCTCAACTATAATTTGAGCGCTTTTATGTAAATTGCGCGCCCTTGCATAATAACCTAGGCCTGCCCACCGGTGTAAAACAGCATCTATGGGCGCTGCGGCTAGATCTTCAATAGTAGGGAATTGCGTTATAAAGGCATGAAAATAGGGAATAACGGTGGCAACTTGGGTTTGTTGTAACATGGTTTCAGATAGCCAGACTTTATAAGGCGTAATATCTTGCTGCCAGGGTAGATCTTTTCGGCCATTTAAATTAAACCAATCAAGTACCTGTTGTTGAAAATCTGAGGGAGTCATAAATAAAAGGGGGCGTGTGTATCTGTATTATTGGGGGCGAATACCCTGTAAATATGGGGGTTTAAATAATGTTTAATCATCTGTTATTATGGAACATGATGTGATTATAGAGCTAGAATAAATTCTAGAGTTTATCTGTTATTAATAATAAAAATTATCAGAGAGGGGAAAAAGATGGCGTTTATTGCAATATTATCCGCAATTGCGGTTGTCGTATGGTTTTATAAAAGTGCTATAACCGTTGGTCAAAGTGGGGTTAAGTGGTCTGCCGTAGGCGTTGTTGGCTATTGGATTGCTTGGTGGATCGTTAAGCTGACTGTGGTAAGTGGCTTATCTGGGCTGGCCGCTAAAGGTGCGTTTATAGGCTTTATTGTATTATTGTTGCCTACCGTAGCGGGTTTAGCATCAGTGTTTTTGGTAAGAAAAAAATTGTTAGCGGATTCCTCTTTATAAAGAGGTGATAAGGCGCAAGCACTTTAGTTGCTTGCGCCTTTTTACTTATAAACTTGCTGCGTTTTGATCTAAGTATTCAGCAACGCCAGCTGGGCTTGCATTCATGCCTTTGTCGCCTTTGTTCCATCCCGCTGGACAAACCTCACCGTGTTCTGTGTGGAATTGTAAAGCGTCAACCATACGTAGTAATTCATCCATATCACGACCTAATGGAAGATCGTTAACTACTTGATGACGTACAACACCGTTAGTATCAATTAAGAATGTTCCACGGAAAGCAACACCACCCGAAGTTTCAACATCATAATCTTTTGCAATGCTGTGTGTTAAATCAGCTGCCATTGTATAACGAACTGCGCCAATACCACCTTTATTGATGGGGGTGTTGCGCCATGCATTGTGAGTAAAGTGAGAGTCGATAGAAACAGCAATCACTTCAACACCACGACTTTTGAACTCATCCATACGATGATCTAAAGCAATTAGTTCACTTGGGCAAACAAATGTAAAGTCTAATGGGTAAAAGAATACAACTGCATATTTGCCGCTAGTTGCATCAGAAAAGTTGAAAGAGTCAACTATTTCACCGTTACCTAAGACGGCAGGAACTGTAAAATCGGGGGCTTGTTTACCAACTAATACGCTCATTGATTATCTCCAAAAATATTGAAAAAGCAAAAGGTTATAGACTTCAGTACCAGTAACTAGTGTCGTGGTATCGTTATATTCTACACTGAAATAGTCGGTAATTGTCTAGTGTTCTTGTCTATAAACTACCGGAGTAATATTCATGATAGGAATTTAAAGGGTCAAAAGTTACAAAATTGTTACATTAATGTTTTGTTGAGTCTATAATGCTCCAGCCAAAGCAGGTCTGCATAGCATTGACGTTAATTTAATTGAGTTGGAATTCTTAAAGAGGTCTATTTTGCCAAAGAACAAGCATATTACTGAGCCAGATACATTTGGATTTCAAGTGCGTATCGTGAGACGCGGCAAAGAAAGTAGTCGATATTTTTCTCATAAACTATGGGGAAGTAAAACTAAATCTTTGAGTGCGGCAATTACTTGGCGAGACCAGATGTTAGCCGTGTTAAAAGGTAGTAAAACTCGATTTTTAAAGCCACCTAAAAATAAAACGTCAACGGGTGTGACCGGTGTTTCTAGAACCATTAAATATGATCACAGAAAAGATAAAAACTATCTTTGCTATACCGTTTTTTGGGTATGTAATGGTAAGTCTAGAAATAAAACGTTCCAAGTAGGTAACATTGATAAAGTAACTGCAGATGATGAGTTACATGCTTTTAGAACGGCTAAGATATTCAGAATTTGTTACGAAGTTTCAATAGATAACGATATACCCTTTTATGATGATAAATTTGCGGGTTGGAAAACCACTCGTTTATACGACAATCCAGACTTAGGCGCAGTTGAATAAGTTGATTAGCTCCATTTATATTAAGTAAAGTGCGGCTTTAGCCTTAATCAGAAATATTAAATTGTTCGATAATTCCATCAAGTTCGTCTAGGCTAGAATAGTTAATAACTACTTTCCCTGAGCCATTTTCTTTGTGATCAATTGTCACCTTGGCACCAATTTTTGCTGTTAGACTATTTTGTAGTCGTAAGGTGTCGTTATCAATAATCTTTACAGTAACTGTTTTGGGTTCGGCTTGGCTTTCTTTAACTAAGCGTTCAGTGGCTCTTACCGTAAGCCCCTCTTTGACTACCTTATTAGCTAAGGCGACTTGTTTGATGCCTTCTACACCCAATAAAGCGCGTGCATGTCCCATTTCTAATTGATTGTTGACTAATAGTTTTTTTACTTCGGGGTGTAAGTCTATTAATCTTAGAAGATTAGTGACAGTGGTCCGAGATTTACCAATGGCCTCTGCGATATGTTGATGTGTCATTTCAAACTCATCAATTAGACGCTTTAGGGCTTCTGCTTCTTCTAAGGAATTAAGATCTTCTCGTTGAATATTTTCAATAAGCGCCATAGCCATGGCAGAGCGGTCATCAATGTCTTTTATAACAACAGGAACTTGAATTAAGCCTACTACTTGGGCAGCTCGCCAGCGTCTTTCCCCTGCGATGATCTCGTATTTTTCAAAGCTAATTTTACGAACAACGATAGGTTGAATAATGCCTTGTGCTTTTATTGAGTCCGCTAATTCTTGGAGTTTGTCAGGATTGATATCTTGGCGGGGTTGATATTTGCCGCGTTGTAGGTATTCAATCGGTAAGGTTTGTAGATGTTGTTTATCTTTATCCTCTTTAACAGAGACATCACCTAATAAGGCATCTAGCCCACGACCCAATCCGCGTTTAGTTGAAGACATTTTTTCTCTTTATTAGTAGTAATAGTTGTTATAACTAAAGTGATTTACTCACTGGGCTTTTACCGCCCCATAAATTAAGCAATCGACTTGAGTATCAAGATAATCTTAACGGTTTATAAGTATCTCTTCAAATTCAATTAGTAACGCTCTCAAACTTTCAGCTTCATTTAGCAAATGCAAAACGTTTGATACTTTGTCTGTTTGTTCATAGGCTAAAGTATTAGAGGGATTTTTACTAATGTTATGTGCGCCTAATGGTCTAAACTCTTTTTCAATTGCGGTACACTCGGCTGCGTTGCTATTAAGATGTGTTTGTTCTTGGGCTTCTTTTAGATTCCCTACATTAACAAGTAATGCTTCAAGTCCACGGCCTAGGCCTCGATTTTTTATGGTCATGCGTGTTATTTATTTCTGTTAATCATTTCTTTCGCTAACGCAATATAAGCTAAAGTGCCACGCGAAGACTTATCATAATTAATGCCGGGCAAACCATGACTGGGTGCTTCTGCTAAACGAATATTTCTTGGAATACAGGTTCTAAATACCTTATCACCGAAGTAGCGGATAAGTTGTTCAGAAACGTCTTTGGTTAAACGGTTTCTATCATCGTACATGGTACGTAAAATCCCTTCTAACTGTAGGTTAGGGTTAACAGTATTTTGAATATTCTGCAAGGTACTCATTAACGCAGAAATTCCTTCCAATGCGTAATACTCACATTGCATAGGGATTAATAAACTATCTGCCGCCACCATGGCATTCAGCGTCAGCATATTTAAAGACGGTGGGCAGTCTATTAAAATGTAATCAAAGTCATCTTTAATTGGAATTAAAGCATCTGCTAAACGTAACTCTTTACGGTCAGCATGGATTAATTTTATTTCTGCGGCGGTAAGATCTTCATTGCCTGCAATTACAGAAAATTTGATGTTTTCTTGATAGATAATGGTAGCAGTCGCGGGAACATCTTCCATTAACAAATCATAACTGGAGTATTTGACTTCCTGTTTGTCAACGCCACAACCCATGGCCGCATTGCCTTGTGGGTCGAGATCAATTAGTAGTACGCGTTTTTTTGCAGCCGCTAAACAGGCGCTCAAATTGACACTGGTAGTAGTTTTTCCAACGCCACCTTTTTGATTGGTTATGGCAATTATTTTACCCACGTCGTTTCCTCTAATTCTTTAGTTAATTGAATTTTTACCAGACATCTTTCTGCATCAATATCGGGCACATGGATAGGGATTATTGTAGTTTGGGCATTTTCTAGCTCAGGAATATCAGCTGCTTGTCCCTTCATGGCTAATAAGATGCCTTGATCGCTTAATAATCGAGTTGTTAGTTTTAGAATGTCGGGCAGACTGGCAAAAGCGCGAGTGATGACTGTATCAAATGTTTGCTCAGGCTCAAATTGCTCTACTCTGGTGTGACTGACGGCTATATTTTTGAGACCTAATTCAAGAATAGCTTGCTGTACGAAGCGCGTTTTCTTGGCGTTACTGTCTAATAGGGTAAAGTGTATATTTGGATAGTAAATGGCTAATGGAATACCCGGCAAGCCTGCCCCCGTGCCAATGTCAATAACTCTGGGGCCTTGTATGTAGGGCGCTACGGCCAAACTATCTAACAAGTGCAAGCCAATCATGGCTTCTTTGTTTCTAATAGCCGTCAAGTTATAAGCCTTGTTCCATTTTTCTAGCAGTTTCACAAAGCCTAATAATTGTGCGATTTTGTTTTCGTCTAATGAAATATTGAGAGTTTCAAGTCCCGCTAGTAGCGATTGTTTACAAGATTCCATTAGGCACTTTTCTTTTTTAAATAAACGAGTAATAACGATATCGCGGCGGGTGTCATGCCGGGGATGCGTGATGCTTGTCCTAAAGTTTCTGGGCGTTGGGCTTTAAGTTTTTGGCTTACTTCATTAGATAAACCGGGTACGCCAGTGTAGTCCAAGCTATCCGGTAATTTTAACTTATCATACCTTGAAGTTTTATCTATCTCAGTTTGTTGTCTGACTATATAGCCGGCGTATTTAGCCTGTATTTCAACTTGTTCGCCTACTTGTTCGTTGATCGCTTCACCGCCCTCTAAGAAACCTAACAAGCGTTGTACATCAACTTCGGGTCGACGTAATAATTCCATCAAATTAGCTTCTTTGAGTAAAGGCTTACCCCATATATCGGCCACTTGCGTCGCTTCTTCTGTTTCTGCTCTAATCCATTTTTTCTTTAGATCTTCTTGTAGCGTTGAGATGGATTCACGTTTGGTCTCAAAGGCTTGCCAGCGTTCATCATCTACTAAGCCAAGTTCGCGACCTTTTTCAGTTAAACGTAAGTCGGCGTTGTCTTCACGTAATAACAAGCGATATTCGGCGCGGCTGGTAAACATACGATAAGGTTCTTGCGTGCCACAGGTAATCAAATCGTCGATCATTACACCCATGTAGGCTTGATCACGAGTAGGACACCAGCTTTCTAGTCCCAAAGATAAACGTGCAGCGTTTAGGCCAGCGATTAAGCCTTGTGCAGCGGCTTCTTCATAGCCTGTTGTACCATTGATTTGGCCGGCAAAAAATAAAGCGTCCATATGCTTGGTTTCTAATGACATTTTTAAATCACGAGGATCGAAGAAGTCGTATTCGATAGCATAACCAGGACGGACAATTTCAGCATTTTCAAAGCCTAACATGGAGCGCACAAATTCATATTGCACGTCAAAAGGTAAGCTGGTTGATATGCCGTTAGGATAGATCTCATGTGTATCTAGGCCTTCAGGCTCAACAAAGATTTGATGGGTATCACGATCAGCAAAACGGACGATCTTGTCCTCAATAGAGGGGCAATAACGTGGGCCTATACCTTCGATGATCCCTGAATATAGAGGTGATCTATCTAAACCTGCACGAATAATGTCATGGGTTTGCGTATTAGTGCGAGTGATGTAGCACGGAATTTGTCTAGGGTGTTGCTCGCGTTTACCCATGAATGAGAACACCGGTAAAGGCGTATCACCGTGTTGTTCTTCTAGCTTACTAAAATCGATGGTTCTGCCGTCAATACGCGGCGGAGTTCCTGTTTTTAAACGATCAATTCTAAAAGGCAATTCACGTAGGCGTTCTGCTAAAGCGACAGAGGCTGGATCACCTGCTCTACCACCACTATAGTTTTCTAGGCCAATATGAATTTTGCCAGCTAAAAAAGTACCCGCAGTTAATACGACGGCTTTAGCTCTAAAATCTAAACCCATTTGGGTTTTAACGCCCACTACTTTATTGCCTTCTACGATTAAGTCAGAAACTGTTTGTTGGAATAAAGCTAAGTTAGGCTGATTTTCTAGCGTATATCTGACGGCTTGTTTGTAGAGTTTTCGGTCTGCTTGTGCGCGAGTCGCTCGCACTGCAGGGCCTTTGCTGGCATTTAAGGTCCGGAATTGAATGCCACCTAAATCAATTGCTTTCGCCATGATGCCACCTAGGGCATCAATTTCTTTAACAAGATGGCCTTTGCCTATCCCTCCGATGGCGGGGTTACAGCTCATTTGGCCTAATGTTTCAATGTTTTGCGATAATAATAAGGTCTTCGCACCACATCGCGCCGAAGCTAAGGCCGCTTCTGTGCCGGCATGACCACCACCTACTACAATCACATCAAAATCTTTTTTGAATTTCACAAGCTTTTTACACTCTAAGTCGCTATATTATTAAGTGTCAACTTGACACACTATGACTATTATAAGAGGTAAACCATGAAAAAACGTAACATTCCTGAAAAAATTGAAGCTGTTCCTATTAATAATTTAGTCGCAAAGTTTGCACATCAGTTTAATAAGTCGCATGTTTTTGAAGATAAAAATAAATATCGTCGTAATGCAAAACACAGGAAGCAGGAGGCTTCTCTAATCACTTTAGTTAGAGTTATTTGAGAAGTTTCTTGTTGTGTATCTTAAAAAGGTATCAAAGAATTGTGTAATATCAATTTTTATGTCTAGTATAGACAAACAGGCTTTAATGGACATGTCCATTAAAGCCTTTAATTTATAAACATTTATTATTTAGCGGGTTTTTCAGTCGCTGGAACAGGAACAGGAACTGGAACGGGTTCTGGCGCTGGAGCAATTTGCGTTGCATGTTGTTTTTCTGTTTCTGCCAGTCTCAAACGTCTTTCGCCTTCACCTTTTAAGGTCCAAGCAACCATAAATAATATGAGTGTTAGGGCAACAATCATAAAACGGTTCGGTTCTTTTATAAAGAATAAAGGCCATTTCGGCTTGTACATTCCTAGGCTGAAAATAAGCAATGTCCATAGTAGTAAAGTAATAGAGCCTGTTAATAATCCATTCATTTCGTTCATTTATCTGACCTGTTTAACTGTATTTGAGGTGGGCATTATTATTAACTCAGCCATCTATTGCAAGGTTTAGCTGAATTAATGGTTATCTTTGTCTAATTTATAGCGGGATAGATAAAAAAATCAAGCGTACTTGAGATCATTAATCAAATCTCTGACTGCATCTTCGCAACCACCACACCCTGAGCAAACGCCGGATCTTTCTGCCATCGCATCAAAGTTAGTGCAGCCTTCTGCGAATAAATTTTTTATTTTGTTTTGACTCGTACCCGTGCAATGGCAAACGATGTTTTCATATTCTTCGGTATTAGCTGTATTCATGGCGCAGGGTTTATCTATAGTAAATATTTTAATGAGTGTTATAAGAGGTGTTAAAGACTTAGGGGATTATTTGGATCCACTCCAGCCATGAAGGGTAGGCCTCTATTTTGGTTGGTTAATTGATATATTTTTCCTAACCAATTGTTAAAGACTGCTTTGGCGGTATCCTTCCATGTGTTATCAATGTGTTCCAAAATGTCAGCTTCAGGAAAATCATCTAAAGGCAGTTGATTGGTTTTGGCATGTCTCACATGTACTTCATAGTTTGTTAATAACGGAAGTAAAGATTCATCGAAGTAGTGTTCAGGTAGGGGCGGATAGTCTGTTCTTTCATTTAAATAGAAACGCATAATTTCGCGTTTGTATTCTTTAAGCAAACTAATATCATCGTACTCGGGATGGCCTTGAAAGAATACGATTCTAAAACCATCAGGACTAACAGCCAGATGCACGCCCGCTTCTTTACTAGCGGCTAATACCATAAGACCATTGCGTTCCATGTCAGCCTGGAAAACTTCATTAAAGCGAGAATGAGGCACATCAAAGCGGGTATTAATTTCTGCGATTAAGGGATGAGTCTTATTGAGCAGTTTATGCGAAAACACTCCCCAACGTTTGCTAGGTAAGCGAGTACGTTCAATTCCGTAACAATATTGAATAACCGCATGTGTCGCTAAGCACGAGCACATGATAGAGGTGACGTTTTCTTTTGCCCATGAAAATACTTCCATTAAAGGTTCCCAAAAATCTTCTTCGGGTAATTTATCGTGGACTACATTAGCGCCGCTAATGATTAAAGCATCTAAACCTTCACGTTGAATTTGTGAGAAAGGCTCATAGTATTTATCGATGTGTGCTTGCGCTTTAGCGCCCCGTTTTAAGCCTGGTATCGTAAAGGGGTGGACATGAAATTGCACAATTTGATTGCAAGCGCCTACTAAACGAAAGAATTGTCTTTCTGTGGCTTCTAGAGCAGCATCAGGCATCATATTAAGCAAGCCTATATGAAGCTCTCTGATATCTTGTTGACTCGCTCTTTCTGGGGCTAATATTTCTTCACCTTCATCTTGCAGGCGTTTAAAGGTAGGCAGATCAATATGAGCGACTAGAGGCATAGTTTTAGTTTATTCGGGAGTTCAAGCGTGTTTAGCTAAAGCGTCTGTAACGAGTTTGATAAAATCATCTTCATTATTTACTTTTGCTACATCATTAGCATCTACGGTATAGCCATATTCATCAGCAATGGCTTGGTAGCGGGGAATTCTGGATTTAAATAACTCTGGAAATACCCAGGTCACAAATTCATCCGGTGGCATTACATCGGTAGATGCATAATTTTTTAAACTCATAAATTCAGCTAATTTTTCATCCAGAAAAGCTTCTCGGTAATAGAGAGGCTTAGGGTCTGTTTTAGCACGTTCTATAATAGTTTGTTCTAATGCGGGCGGAATTTTGATGTAGATAATAAGTGTGTTATCCGCCAAGGTTTTTAAAACTTCTGGGTTATCTAATTCACAAACACTGCCACCTGCATCATTAATAAAGTGATGATAGCCATAGATGTCTTCAGCTTTATGAATAAACTCAGGCACATCATTCATTGCAGCGACTTCAGCTTGATGATGTAAATGTTGTCTACGTTTAAATTCGGTTAAAGACATACCGCCCTGTTTTGCATCACCCAATTTGCCTAAAAAAGTAGAGACAGGTGCTAAGTTATCAACCGTGATTTTATTAGAAATATAAATTGAGTCAGACATTAACAGGTCACGTAAAAAGGGTACGCTCATGGCCTGACGTTTAATGTTATCTAAAATGGGTTCTCTTAGATATTTGGTGCCTATTCGATAGTCACCCGAATAATGAAACCATTTAGCCTTTGGTAGCTTGTTTGCTAAAGTAGTTTTACCCGCTCCTGACATGGCCAGTAAAGTGATTCTTTTTGAGGGCCAGTCTAAGAACTCCTGTGGACTCATTCTCATACAAAAATTTCCTGATTAATCTAAATAATCTTCAAGGTCTACATCTTCTGGATTTGGTTTGTGTTCATCTGTATCCGAATAGCCTAAGTCATCTGATTCAACATCATCGAAGGGTGCGCTCCAATCCTCTGGGTCTTCAATGTAATCAAAAGTAGAGGCAAACCAGCTTTCATTGTCATATTCACCAATATCACCATTAATGTATTGAACTTCAATGGCTTCATCTTTTTCATCAATAGCAACGACTTTAAATTTTAAGTTATTTTCTACATCTTTGTACCAACTGCCAATAATGGGTTCTGCTACAGTAGTCATGGGTGTCGTCTCGTGAATTTATAAGTCGTTATATTAACATTTTGGTTCTTATTGTGTCTGCTACTTGCGCCAAATACGCCTTAATTGCAAATTGGGCCTAAATTGAGGGATAATATTCTATTAAGCATTATTTTGTATGCTGTTGAATTGACTTTGTAACTCGCCATACGCTCACTACGAGCTTGTATGCAAGCTTTGGAATACGCAATGAAAAAAACCATGTACGAAAAAATTTGGGACAGTCACCTCGTTGTTGACGAGGCGGGTCAAGCTCCCTTGCTTTATGTTGATCGTCATTTGATGCATGAGGTAACCAGTCCCCAAGCTTTTGAAGGCTTAAAAATATCAGGACGAAAAGTCCGTAATCCACACAGTATTTTAGCCACAATGGATCATTGTGTACCGACTAAAAATAGAAATCTGCCGATTGCAGATCCTATCGCTAAAAAACAAATTGAAACCATGGCGGACAACTGCCGCGAAAATGGTTTAAACCTTTATGACATGCAAAATCCAAACAACGGTGTAATTCACGTTGTGGTACCTGAGCACGGTTTCGTGCATCCCGGTATGGTCGTGGTGTGTGGTGATAGTCATACAGCAACGCATGGTGCTTTTGGTGCTTTAGCATTTGGTATTGGCACATCAGAAGTTGAACATGTCATGGCAACTCAAACGTTGCCACAAAAGAAATCTAAAACCATGCAAGTCGTGGTTAATGGTTCTTTATCTAAATATGCCTCAGCCAAAGATATCGCCTTAGCCATTACCGGTAAAATTGGTACTGCTGGTGGTACGGGTTACGTTATTGAATACACCGGTTCTGCTATTAGAGAATTATCTATGGAAGGTCGTATGACGCTTTGTAACATGGCGATTGAAGCCGGTGCCAGAGCAGGTCTAGTAGCTCCAGATGAAAAAACCTATGAATATTTAAAAGGTCGTGAGTTTGCGCCTGCTGGAGATTATTGGGATCAAGCGGTCGCTTATTGGAAAAGTTTAACCAGTGACGAAGGCGCTGAATTTGATACCACAATTGTACTTGAAGGCGCCGATATCGCTCCACAAGTATCATGGGGCACTTCTCCTGAGCAAGTTGTGGGTGTTGATGGCGTAGTGCCAAGTCCTGAAAGTTTTGCTGATGAAGGTAAACGTAAAGCCTGCGAAGGTGCTTTAGCTTATATGGGCTTAACAGCGAATACCAAAATTACTGATATCCCTGTTGATTTAGTCTTCATTGGTTCTTGTACTAATGGTCGTATAGAAGATTTTAGAATTGCGGCAGAAGTCGCAAAAGGCACTAAAGTGGCGCCGGGTGTTACAGCTTTAGCAGTGCCTGGTTCTTATCATGTTAAGCAACAAGCTGAAGACGAAGGTTTAGATAAAATCTTTATTGAAGCCGGTTGGGAATGGCGTGATCCAGGTTGCTCTATGTGTTTAGCGATGAACGGTGATGAGTTAACTAAAGGACAACGCAGTGCGTCAACTTCAAATCGTAACTTTGAAGGTAGACAGGGCAAAGGTGGTCGTACGCATTTAGTATCACCTGCAATGGCGGCGGCAGCGGCAGCGGCTGGTCACTTTGTTGATATTCGCACCCTTTAATTAATAGGTAGAGCAAAAATTATGGAACCGTACTTAAAGCATGACAGTGTTGCTGCGTTAATGGATCGTAGCAATGTAGATACCGATCAAATTATTCCTAAACAGTTTTTAAAGAAAGTAGAGCGTAGTGGATTTGGTATCCACTTATTCCACGACTGGCGCTTTAACGATGATGGCACTGATAACGCTGAGTTTGAATTGAATAAACCTGCTTTCAAAGGCGCTAAAATTTTAGTCGCTGGTGATAACTTTGGTTGTGGTTCTTCTCGTGAACATGCGCCATGGGCGATTGCAGATTATGGCTTTAACACCATTATTTCTACTAGTTATGCCGATATCTTTTATAACAACTGTTTTAAAAATGGCATCTTAGCTATTCGCGTGAGCCAAGAACAGTTAGATAAAGTGATGGCAGAAATCAGCGCTAACGAAGGTGTACGTTTTACGGTTGATTTAGAAAATCAACAAGTGATTACGCCAGCGGGCAATGGCTTTAGTTTTGAAATTGATCCATTCCGTAAAGGCAACTTGTTAAGCGGCTTAGACGATATTGGTTTAACACTGAAACATGTAGATAAAATTTCTGCTTACGAAGTGCAACACAAGCAAACTTTCCCTTGGCTTTGGGCTTAATTTATATATTTTGGACTGGGTTAGATTAGTGATAGTTAACACCCAGTCCAACAAATCTATCTGCTTAATAGTTAGCTTATTAACAATACATCGATAATGCCAATTTATCTTATTCAAAATAACAAGCTAATTGAGGTCGAAGAACGAACTTTTAAGCTGGAACGTGAAATTCAGAGAGTATTTGAAGAGAACTTAACTACTCTTATGGGACTCACTTTAGTTAAAAGTGAATTTTCTATTAAAAATAAGCGTATTGATACTCTGGCATTTGACAAGCAATCGAAAGCCTTCATTATTATTGAATACAAGAGGGACAAAAGCGTAAGTGTAGTTGACCAAGGTTTTACTTACTTGAGTTTGATGTTAGAAAATAAAGCTGATTTCATTATCGAATACAATGAAACTCTAAAGCAAAATTTAAAGCGTGAAGATGTAGATTGGAGTCAAACACGCGTTGCTTTTGTTTCTACCTCCTTTACGGAAAATCAAATTCTAGCAACCAACTTTAAAGATATAGCTATTGAGTTATGGGAAATTAAGCGCTTTGAGAACAATTTATTTTCTGTCAGCGCCATTAAAAAGACTAGATCAGCAGAAAGTATTAAGCCTGTTATGCAGCAAAATAATGCCTTAATAAAAGTTATTGATGAGATTAAGGTTTATACGGAAGATGAGCATATTGACTCAACAACAGAAGAAATCGCCGAGTTATACAAAAGGTTTAGAGACGCTATACTTAATTTAACTGATGATATTGAGATTAAACCAACAAAACTTTATATAGCCTTTAAGAAAGATACCAATTTAGTTGATATTGCTATACAGAAAAAAGCTTTAAAAATTTGGATTAATGCAAGACTTGGAACCATTGATGATGCTAAATGCATTTCAAAAGATGTTTCTAATATTGGACATTTTGGTAATGGCGACTATGAAATACAAGTTAATACAGATAAAGAATTGGAATATATAATGAGCCTAATTAAACAAACACTAAAATAATCGTCATTACCCACGTTTTTTATACCCACATAAAATCATAACGCTATGAATAAACTAATTTCTGATAATCGAGTTGTTATTACAAAACTAGCCAAACAACACGGCGTTAAAACGATTTGTTTATTTGGATCAATGGTTAAAGACGCTGTTAGCGATAACAGCGACGTGGATTTTTTGGTTGAGCTTGATCATGGATGCGATTTGTTTGATTTAGGCGAGCTGTTAATCGATTTACAAACTTTGTTACAACGTAAGGTAGATTTGGTTACTAAAACCAGCTTGCATCCCCGTCTTTCTTCGCAGATTCTTAACGAAGCCTTGCCATTATGAAAGACGACAGTGTTTATCTTGAACATATCATTGATTGTATCGACAGGATAAATGAGTACACAGAATATGATCAGTTTGTATTTATGAACTCGCAAATAGTACAAGATGCGGTTATTCGAAATTTACAAACCTTAGCTGAGTCCACTCAAAAGTTATCAGATGAATTAAAAGCGAGGCATCCTGAAATTAATTGGAAAGCGCTTTCAGGATTTAGAAATATATTGGTGCATAACTACTTGGGCTTAGATCTCCCACAAATATGGGTTGTTATTGAAAATAGACTGCCTCCGTTAAGGGAAAGTCTGGAAAAACTACTTTAAATACAGTCAATAATCATGTCTACAAATTCCAGAACACTCCAACTGATGGACACCACCTTGCGTGATGGTGAGCAAACGCAGGGTGTTTCCTTTACACCTACCGAAAAAGTCACCATCGCTAAGGCCTTGTTACAATCATTACGCGTTGATCGTATTGAAGTTGCTTCTGCACGGGTTTCTCAAGGTGAAAAAGAAGCCGTCAGCAATATTAATCAATGGGCTAAGCAAGAAGGTTTTGATGGCTGTGTTGAAGTTTTAGGCTTTGTTGATCATACCAAAAGTGTTGACTGGATTTTAGAAACCGGTGGTCGCGTAATTAACTTGCTCACCAAAGGTAGTGAAAAACATTGCCGTGAGCAATTAGGTAAAACCTTAGAACAACATACCGCTGATATTTTACAAACGGTTAATTACGCCTTAGAAAAAGGCTTAACCGTTAATGTGTATTTGGAAGATTGGTCTAACGGCTATCAAAATAGCCCTGAGTATGTTTATCAATTAATGGAAAACCTACGCCATGTAGGGATTCATCATTTTATGTTGCCAGATACTTTAGGGGTTTTATCACCTGAAGAAGTCTTTAAGTACTTGAGTGACATGTGTCAGCGTTATCCAGAAGCGCACTTCGATTTTCATCCGCATAATGATTATGGCTTAGCGACAGCTAATGTCATGGCGGCTGTGCGTGCCGGTGTGAGTGCGATTCATTGTACGGTTAACTGCTTAGGCGAGCGTGCTGGCAATGCGTCTATTGCGGAAGTAGCAGTCGTGTTGCGCGATAAAATGAATATTGTTTTATCTATCAACGAAAGCCATATCGTGCGTTTAAGTAATATGGTGGAGAATTTCTCAGGTAAGCGAGTATCCGCTAATGCCCCCATTATTGGTGCCGATGTGTTTACCCAAACTGCTGGAATTCACGCAGATGGCGACCAAAAAGGGGGTTTGTATAAAACTAAGTTAGGCCCCGAGCGTTTCTCACGCACTCGCAGTTATGCGCTAGGCAAAATGAGTGGTAAAGCTTCATTAAAGAAAAACTTAGAGCAATTAGAGTTAGATCTTTCTGAAGAAAATCAAAAGAAAGTCTTAGAGCGTATTGTTAGTTTGGGTGATTCAAAACAAATTATTACCACGGATGATTTACCTTTTATCATCGCGGATGTTTTAGAAAGTAAAAATTATCAGCACATTAAATTATTAAATTGCTCGATTACCAGTGGCTTAGATTTAGAATCAACTGCTAGTATCCGCGTCAATGTAAAAGGCACTAAGCACGTTGCTTCAGGTTCGGGCAATGGTGGTTTCGATGCGTTTATCGATGCCATTAATAAAGTGATGCAACATCATAACTACACATTACCCGCCCTGCGAGATTATGAAGTACGTATTCCTAGAGGCGGTAATACTAACGCTTTAACTGAGTGTGTGATTACTTGGGATTGTGGTGGTGAATTACGTAAAACGCTCGCGGTGCATGCTAATCAAGTATTCGCGGGCGTATTAGCCGCGCTTAAAATGATCAACATGCAACTGCATGAACAAACTACAGCTCCGCAAGAAAAATAATATTTAATAGCTAGTTGCTCACAGCAACGCTAATCACATCACTCCATTGCCCCACTTGGGCATCATGGTAATGGTAAATAGCCTTATATTTCCAAATCGCACTCGTGCCGACAGGGGGTAAAGGTGAGCCATCAGCGGTATTAGGTTCGGTGTTCATCGTTAGTAATACAAAACCAGCTTCATCACCCCGATCAACCCAAATTTCAATAGCCGTAGAATCCCCTTTAGTCCACACAATAGTCGGGTGACCGGCATTGTTTTGTAGGCTTAAAATGGGTTTCCAAGTCGTCGGATCAATGGGCGCATATGTTCCCACTAACCATAAGTCTTGGCCGATAGCACTGGTGTAATTTTTGTTGGATTTAATGCGCGCCACTAAACTGGATAAGCGCGGAATAATACCCGGCAAAACGGCCGCAGGTGTGGGTAAAACTAATAAAGGGGCCGCAGGCCAAGTAGCAGCAGTAAAGCCGAGAGCACCATCGCGTGATAGGTTTTTATATTCGGTCCATGCTTGCCCATAAGCTTGCATATTAAACATAGATTGGAGTGTGTATCTAAAGCTTAATGCATCCGCTAAGACACTTGCGATATCGTCAGCGCTAATGGCGAGTGCGGTTTGATAATGGGTTAGATTATTGGCTAAATGATCTAATAAGTCAGCTTTGCCGCTGTCATTAGTCGGCATATAGTAAGTCGTGCTCATGGTAATTTCCTTAGAAAAGGGGCGTGCTATACAGAAGTGGGCAGCTTAAAAGTTATAAACTGCAAAGGGGCGCCCATGTTTCTAAGGCCTTACGATGCATCCAGCCGAACATCAATCGTAATAATGACTAACGACCTCACTCTAACACGTTATATAAAGTCTAGTACTAATTATAATTCCACTCTGTACTTTTAA
>CAIXAE010000029.1 GCA_903917345.1 uncultured Methylococcaceae bacterium
AACTTGGCAACTAGTGAAAGTTAAATTACACGAGGAATGGAGTCCCGAACAAATTGGCCAGTATGTAAGTATTAGCCATGAAGCGATTTATCAATGGGTGTATCGAGATAAAGCTAAAGGTGGAGATCTATGGCAGCGATTGGGGGATTGGGAAGCAGACACCCTTATTGGTAAAAGGCATAAGCAAGCTATAGTGAGTTTAGTAGAGCGTAAGTCTTGATTTACATTGATCCAAAAAGTAGAACGTAAAACATCTGAGTCGGTAAGTCAGGCAATGATGGCGTTATTAAAGCCCTTTGAAAATAGAGTGCTAACGATCAAATCAGATAATGGAAGAGAATTTGCGGGCCATAAAGAAGTGGCTAGCGCAGTTAATGCAGATTTTTATTTTGCCCATCCCTATTCATCATGGGAACGCGGCACTAATGAAAACACGAATGGTTTGATTAGGCAGTATTTCCCAAAACAGGGATTTTACAACCATTGAAAACCATGAAATTGAAACAGCTATGAGGAAGTTAAATCACAGGCCAAGAAAAAGACTTGGCTTTAAAACTCCTCATGAAGTATTTTATGAAATAAAGGGCATTGCTCTTCATGTTTGAAACCAAGTTAGATATTTGTTTGTTTAACCTGTTTTTAATGTCGTATATCAAACATACCGTTGAAAAGTTCTTGAAGCGTTATTCAACGGTATGCTTCGACGGTACTTATTGACAGTATTATTTTGCACGCTGATTGACTAGAACCTTTTTTTAAATAAAACTTGAATTGTAAAATATTCTTTAGATATACACTGCTACCTATATAATAAGCCTATCTTATATTCCTATCTGGAAAGACCATGAAAACTGTTAATGTAAGTGGCTTAAAAAACAATCCTAGTGAAGCATTGCGAATGGCTAATAATGATTTAGTCTTAGTAATGAATAGAAATGAACCTGATGCCTTAATGGTTGGGCTCAAATCATCAAATATTATTGATTTGCCAGGTGTTAGGAAAGCATTGGCTACGGCTTTATTTAAAGAGGGGGATTTATCTTTAGCTCGTGCTGCTAAGTTAGCTGATTTGCCATTAGCGAGTTTTATCGCACATATATCACGCTTAGGCTTATCGGTAATTAGTCAAACGGAAGCGGATGTGAACCAAGATTTTGATACCCTAGATCAATGGTTAAAAGACGCTTGAGCGTTCTATGTCACGAATAGTTGTTATTGATTCAAGTCCTTTAATTGGCCTCGCTATAGTAGGCGGCTTAGAGTGGTTGCCTCAACTATTTGGGACTGTCTTTTTGCCCGAAACAGTAAAGCAAGAAGTATTACCGGATAAAAATGCTCCAGGTGAAACAGCAATTTCACACGCTATTGATGTTGGGTGGATATCGATATGGCCAGAACCTATTTTGTCATCGTTAGATATTGATCTGGATGCCGGTGAAACCGATTGTATTAATATTGCTTTATGTCACCCTGATAAAGTGTTGCTTATTATGGATGAACGAGCAGGGCGATCCGTTGCTAAAGAAAAAGGCTTGATGGTGACTGGGACTGCTGCAATAATTGGTTTGGCCAAAAAACAAGGGTTAATTTCTTCTGCAAAGGCGGCATTTAATTTATTGCATCAATCTGATTTTAGAATTTCTGCTACTGTTATTAATCTTATTTTAAATAATGTTGGTGAGTTATAAGCAATAGATTGCAACTGCATAGTCTATCTTATTTAAAGATTACTCCATGATCAATAGTGGCTATTAGCTTGATGTGAGTCAACAATTTCTTGCTTCCTGATTTTTTCCCATGCAATCGTTTGCGCTAATCGAGTTCCGAGTTTTTTAGCATCAAATAAACTTGTATCGATTGGTTTTATGCTTGGGAATATCCCCGTCGCTGCATTTTCTGCGATGATCAATGTGTCACGTAATAATCGACTTGCCATAATCGTCAACATTCGTCGTCCATGCGGATTACTGGTGTCTTTCTTTGGAGTCATGGGATCAATACGTCCGTGTGAATGACTTATTTTAGCTCGCGTAGCTATGCGCCAGAGTTCTTCTTCGGGGTATCTCCCTTTCATATACATTAATCTTAAGCCTGATAATAAACGTCGGTATTGCATTTTATTGTTCAGGACTTGATAGGTAGCGACAGGTAATTCAGGTTGAATTTCTTTTTCTATTTCAGATAACAATTTCTTCAACTGTCTAATGATCGTTGTACGACTTTGCCACAAAGGAACCGATAACAATAAGCTGTCGGGTCGGCCTTGCATTGAATAATTGCCTCTAATATAGTTCGTCATTTGTGTAGTAGATTGCTTAAGCAAATGATCATCATCTAAAAGTGGCGATAATTGATTAATCATTCCGACTTTTGGCTTACGCGTATGTATACCGAATAATGACAAGCCATTATCTAACCACCATTCTTTATAAATGGCCTCAAATACATTTCCCATATCACTGCGAGTTTTCCATACGGCAGTGGCTCTATTCGTATCAGTTAATGCATCAATCAAAGTTTGTTCATTCGATTCAATAGCCAATAAATAACTCGGACTAAGTCTTAAGTATTCAAAAAACATCTGGAATCGCCAGTCTTGTTTTGCGTATACCCGTTTCTTAGTGAAATCTTTTACATTTAATTGCCACGATTGGCGTTCTGGTCTCTGCTTCATATTCAAATGTTAACTAAAATGAATAATAAAATACAGTTTGTATTTTTAAATAGTTAATCTTGATTAAATAGACCCATCGCAGAACACAACGTTCTTCGATACGAAAACTGGATTTGAAATCATAAGTCCAGACTATTTATTAACTATGTGGAGTAGCCATGAAAGTAAAAAATAAGGAAAAAGTAAACAACGACCAGATGATTGAATATGTAACTCAAGAATATGGGTCGTTTATTCCAGTCGAATCAAAATTCCAATTTATCACTATTGATGATCATGAATCGCAGATGTTATCAACGGGAGACACGTTAATTTATCAAACATTAGAAGATTTGATATTAGAACGTAAGAACTGGGAGGAAGATGAATACTTTGTCTCTAATGAGAAGAAGTATTCAATTTTGACAAGATGCTATTCAATCTTCCAATCGTTAAAGGGAACTTCTGATGAAGCTCGATTAGCAAGGAAGTCTTTCAATCGATTTATTGTTAGTAAAGGCTTTAAACAATTTGAATCAGATCATTTAATGACCCAGGTAATAATTGTGGTC
>CAIXAE010000030.1 GCA_903917345.1 uncultured Methylococcaceae bacterium
GACCACAATTATTACCTGGGTCATTAAATGATCTGATTCAAATTGTTTAAAGCCTTTACTAACAATAAATCGATTGAAAGACTTCCTTGCTAATCGAGCTTCATCAGAAGTTCCCTTTAACGATTGGAAGATTGAATAGCACCTTGTCAAAATTGAATACTTCTTCTCATTAGAGACAAAGTATTCAACTTCCTCCCAGTTCTTACGTTCTAATATCAAATCTTCTAATGTTTGATAAATTAACTTGTCTCCCGTTGATAACATCTGCGATTCATGATCATCAATAGTGATAAATTGGAATTTTGATTCGACTGGAATAAACGTTCCATATTCTTGAGTTACATCTTCAATCATCTGGTCGTTGTTTAAGTTTTGTACTTCTGCAGTTTTAATGTTCATTTTGTAAATCTGTGATTAATATTTAAATTTACCTTCCAACAGTTATTATTAGAAGGCGTTGTCGCACTGGAATATTAATAATTCAATAGCCAATGCTGGTTAGTTACTAACCGTAGTTATGTAATCAACTTGTAGCGTATTTTACAGCATTGACATAAAAACTGTTATTTATAGAATTAATTAATAAAGTTTTATCAATGTTTTTTTGTTATACTTAGATTTAAATCTCATTAAGATATTGAAATAGCCATTAAAATTTAAATAAGCTAAAAGGCGAATATGAACGAATTAGCAGAAAAAGAACCTTGGGAGTTTGAAAAAGATGACTTTGAGAAAGATGACCCACTTTATGAAATTACGCGCCCTTATAGGATATGGCATGAATATCTAAGGCTTAGCCCAACATTTTTACTTGCGGCAAAAGAGCACGAATACCAAATAGACAATTTATCTACTGAAGATAAGCAAAGGAACAAAGATGGTGTTCCGCAACTATCCGACCGAGATAGAGATATCCTGTCTCAACGTAAACTAACTATTGAAGAAGAAAATCGTAAACCTGATGATTACGATGAGGTAGTTAAAACGTTTAAACAAATGGCTTATGGGGGATGGGAGTTTTCAATTTATTACTTTAAGAAATGGTGGTTAATACAAGGTGCCGATATTTTTGGTCATCGTCATGCACCGAGCCCAGTATCTTTATTTAATGTTCCACATCATACTGATGTAAATAAAGAGAAATTCAATCAGGTTTTTGATGATTATATAAATGGTCAAAGAAGAGAAGACGGGGGGACTGGCTTTGCCTTGTTTGCTGTTCCGTTAACTGGAGACAAAAAACAACTACTATCTGCACTTAAAGTTCTAATAGATGAGCAAGACATCAAACCCATACAAAAAACTGGGGAAGCATTATTTCAATTAGAAAAAGGTAAACAATTAGCAAAACTACCTAAAGGACTAAGATTGCTTTATATGAAAGCCATGCACCCTGAATTAGAACTATGGAGACTGGGACACAAGGCCGGTGTATCTGATGATAAAACCTACATAAATCTTGACCCAAACCTAACACACCATACTGATCAATCAAAATACCTTTCAGAATATCTCGCAAGCATGACAAGCAATCGTTTAAGAGAAGCTGTAATCATTATGGAAAATGCTGCCAGAGGTAGATTTCCCTGCACTAACGCTAGCCTTTTACCCAAGTTTGATCAAGATGAAATGATTACTCTACTTAAAGATTCATTAAAACTTAGAGAACGCAGAGAAAGGGGACGTTTATATGGATTACATTACAAAAGAAAAAAACAATAACGTGAGTCATTACTTTTGAGATGGGTTTAAAAGCATCATAAACAAGTACCGCTGAAAAGTACTGTCAATAACTACCGTCGAAACATACCGTTGAAAAGTTCTTTAAGAGTTTTTCAACGGTATGTTTTATGAATTATGGCAAAAATACATTTCCTATCTAGGTTAAACAAACAACTTTTTATTTTTGGTTTTTGGGAAAGAAAATGACTTCCGGCAATCCTTCAAAATGATCATCGGCTGTTATCAGCGGCACTCTGCATTGTCTGGCTGAGGCATAAATAATGGCATCGGCGAACGATAGCCGATACTGTATAGCTAAGTCTGCTGCGTAAAGCGCAAGCCTAGTATTTAAGGGTAATACGCGACCGTGCTCTGTCAATGCGATAACTTCCAGAGCCTTAACCTCCCCTTTTTCTCGCTTTGACCACTTGTACAGTTCAAATTGCAAGGTGGTTGGTATTACAATCTCAGCTGGATTTTTCAGATAAGCTTCAAATGAATCAGCCAATAAACTATCCGTAAGCCATTCAATCCAGCCACATGTATCAACTAGGCAAACCACTAAATTCTATCCTGTCGATCTCTATAATCATTCGGATTACAATCTTTGAAACTTCCTCTAGCTTCTTTTGATGAGAGGATAGGCACCAACTCAATCATATTACCTTTGGTGATAAGGGTAAACTGCTGACCCGCCTTAAGATCCAACTCCTCACGGATTGACTTTGGAATTGCCAATTGAAATTTGCTAGATAATTTTACCGCGTTCATAGATTACTCACTCTATTTTCATCGATCAAGGAAAAGTAAAATCATAATGCTATATACAATTTTTTTCAATGCCTATATTTTAACGTTAAACAAACATTTGTTTATTTAACCTTCTCATATTTAACCTATACCACCATGTTTTCAATCTAAAACACGTTAATTAACTAAGTTAAAAAAGTCATGCTATAATAAGTTAATAAAAGGTACGTTAAATAACTGCCTTATACTTTATATATAGAGCACATTAATTTTTGAAGGTGAAATGATATGAAAGTTGGCTATGCAAGGGTCTCAACAAACGAACAAGATACCCACTTACAAATTGATGCCCTTAAAGCCATTGGTTGTGAGCTTATCTATCAAGAGAAACAATCGGGTGCTAAAAAAGACCGACCTGAATTACAGCAATGTCTAAAGTCATTGCGTGAAGATGATGTTTTGATAGTATGGAAACTCGATCGTTTAGGAAGAAGCCTGCAACATTTAATTGATGTGGTGAATAACCTTGAAGAACGCAAGATAGGCTTCCAATCGATTACTGAAAATATTGATACCACCTCACCTACTGGTAAATTGATATTCCATATTTTCGGCTCACTGGCAGAATTCGAACGTGGTTTAATCCGTGAACGTGTAAAAGCAGGTTTAGAAGCGGCAAAAAAACGCGGAAAGAAATTTGGGCGCCCAGATGCCTTAGATGACAAAGCTAAAGAAATGGCTTTTGCTATGTTTAATGGTGGCGCACCTAAAATTGATATCGCCAAGCATTTTGGAGTTACTAGACAGACTATCTATACTTTATTGAAGGAAGTTGAAGTTTAAACTAACAATAGTAACTTACATTTAAAGATATAATTATAACGTTTATTTTTTGTCTATAAGCTAATTCTATCAGCCAAAATTTAACTTTTGTTTATTAATTATAAGGAACGATAATGTCTGATGCCGAAGAAATTGCAAAGGCTGTTCAAAGTGTAGCCCAGCTTGGTGATAAGTCTCTAGAAACATCTCAAAAGATGGGGGAATTCATTGGTCGTGTATTCAAAGAACCCATCGCAGAAATATCCGGGATGCTTACAGAAAAACTGCGATTTACTCGTTGGAAGCGTCTAGTTGACATATCTGACGAGGTAAACAAGATCCTTAATGAACGAGGTGTTCACGAAACAAGAGCCGTCCCTCCTAAATTGGCACTATCAATATTCGAAGAGAGTAGTCTCGAAGAAGACCAAAGCCTTCAGTATCTATGGAATCACCTTTTGGCTAATGCAATGAATCCATCATTCAATGGCGAATTGCGCTACGGGTTCGTTGATATGATTAAGAATTTAACAGGAATTGAAGTAACTATACTCAATATCTTCTACGAAATCCTCAAAAAAGAAGGCCATATAAATGATATTTCAACAATTACTAACTATAATCTAAAAAAAGAACAAATTATGGAAATAGTAGAGATAGATGCCGAGTCTTATCAAATAAGTGTTTATAACTTGATGCGAATGCAATGTGTCGGACCTGCAATTTTAAAGGGAAGCGGAATAATGATGGGCGCAGAACCGGTCACAATCTACAAAGGAACTGATGCTATTGTTCTCACGCCCCTCGGTGTCAAATTTATTGAAGCATGTATCAAATAATAACTTCGAATTTCTCAACAATCTCTCGTTTATTATTATCATAACGATAATTAATGATTTCACCATTGATCAATAGCCTTACAGCTATTTCTATAACTTGCAACGGCACAATAAACCATTCTCTTGGAGTATATCGCTTACCTTCTTTATCAAATACATCAATATTTAAACAAGCCTCTGCAAAAAATGTATGCAGTAATAACTCCAGCTTTTGGGGATTTAAGTTAAATGTTTGAAATTCACTAAGTAATTTAACATCTGCCATTAAATAGGTTGGTTCTTGCGACGCATTCTTAATGCGTTCTTTAACTGGTTGGCTCGAATAACCAATTTTATATAAATCAGCAATATCCCTGATATTATTATCTTCAGTCAATGACTGTAATATATAGATATAACCCGTCGATTGATCTTCATGTGTTATATGCTCATCCGGCATAAGTAAATCTTCGCTTAAAGGAAGAACACGTACACCATTTTCATCCTTATAAAGTTCAGTTGCTAAAGAACGCAACAACATATTAGATTCTGTACCATTCTCAAAGATACACAGTAATCTGGCATTAACTTTGCCTCGTTTTTTTTCTTTTTCACCAACATTAGCTACATAAACCATAATGCCATGCAAAATAAAGAAGTGGCCAGTCGCTATTTGTTGCTCACCTGTAAACGGTCTAAACTCATTTTTTCCAGTTACGAGATCACTATGGCATTGTTTAAAAAGATATTCATAACGTTCAAAATTTTTACAAGGAACCCTACGTGCAATCTGTTCAGGCATATCTAACGTTTTATGCAATGAAATATGTTTAAGTTTAAAGATCTCATTAGGATCTTCTTCATCCATTGGGCTTGTGCTTAATAAACCCAGAAGATCATCATTAAGAACGTCATCTATCGTATTAATTTCTTTAACAACAGGCATTTTCTCGCTAGCAAATAAATTAAACCTATCGAAATCCATCAATGCCTCTACTTTTTCTGGGCTTTCACGTAAACCTTTTAAACGACTATAAAGCTTTCGTTCATTTATATCCTGGCTTGCTAATGGCTCATTACCCTGTTCGATTACAAAAGCATTGATTTCCTCAAAAGACGCTAGTAATCGTTCATCCATGTTCAGTAAAGAAGATGTTTTAGGCTTTATAGATAACAAACCCAAGGGGTCGTTTGTTAAGATAAGCGCTAATTCTTTCCCAAAATCAATCACACATTAATCCCTGAGCTTTGTTGGCGCTTTTTATTTCTAAGATAAATTAATGCTTCCGCCATTCGTCTTTCTAAAGGATCGGTGGAATTAATATTGGGTTCTTTAGAATGCGTTTTAACGAATAGACTAATCTTATCTCTGTACAAAATAACCGCTTCCTCATCAGTCATCTTAATACGCCCTGCATCAATCGTTTCCTGGATAACTTTTAATAATTTTGCCGTCACAGATTTAGATAAGACTTCAAAAGCCTTTTGAAAGGGATTGACCTGATCAATTAAATCAATATGTAAGTCTTCTATATTGACAAATTTACCCGCCATACGCACAAAGCGTTTATTACCCACTTCTTTAATTTCACTGTTTTTAATCACAGAGTCAGAGACCACATGTTGCCTGATCTCCTCTATCTCTTCAGCGCTCAAATCTGGATATTTGGTTTGAATAATTTTTGGAATCATGACTTTATTTATGATTTCAGGATCAATAAACTCGCCAGGCAACGCTTGGAGTATCTTTGGATCTTGTAGAATAGCTGCTTTTAAATCATTAAGGTCAGACTCAACAATATCCTTAACCCGCTTGGAGCTAGGTTCTTTAAAGCCACGTATTTTGATAACACCTTTTTCATCCTCTTCATCATCAAAACGCTTAGTCTTAAATTTAAAGTTAGGGGCTAACACTTGCTCCATCAATAAAGATACAGTAATCGCTTTAAGCATGTTGTTAACTGAAAGCTTTACCAGATCGTCCGTTGCATCAGGCTGAGCAATCAGATTCGTAAATTGTGCGTGGGTCTTATTACTGCTGTCACGAGTTGCTCGCCCAATGATTTGAATGATTTCAGTAAGCGATCCACGATAACCCACTGTCAGCGCATGTTCACAAAAAGGCCAATCAAAACCTTCCTTCGCCATACCTAAGGCAATAATTAGATCCATATCATCAACAGCATTCATCTGCCTTAAATAGGCAACGATTTTGTCTCGCTCTTTTGGATTGTCATTAACTAAATCCGCTACTTTAATCAGTTTTCCATCAATTTCACGCTTAACATAGATCACACCGGTTTTAGAATCTTGGTGCGTGACTGTCCCAATACTATCCAGAATAGAATCAACCTCATTATGTTTTAACTTGGTTGATTCACCGGCATTAACATTAGGTATATGTAGAATGGTTTTTTTGTCGGTATCTAATACTTCATGGATAGCACTTAAATAACGACCTTGATAAAAGTGATAACCTATGCCCAATGTTTTTAAATAGGTATAGCCATTAAGTTGTTGATAATAGTTATAGGTCACCTTAGTAAACCGTGCCTCATCTTCAGGTAATAACACTGGAACACTATCACCACGAAAGTAAGATCCCGTCATCGCAATGATATGTGCGCTGGTATTATTGATAACTGAGCGAAGCACTTCACCCAAACGATTATTACCGTCCGCTGAAACATGATGGAACTCATCAATTGCCAAGAGGATATTATTAAATACCGACTCATCAACAGCATCAAACGCAAAACGTAGGGTAGCGTGAGTGCAAATTAAAATATTCTCGTCATCATCGGCTAGAAAGTTTTTAAAAGCTCTTACCTTGCTTACATCACCACCTGGCGTGCAAAGATTATAGTGGTTATTAAAATCCCAATCGGCAAAGAAGCCATGCTGAGTAAGATCAGTACAATCAAAAGATGCACCAATAGCTCTTTCAGGAACGGCTACTATGACTTTTTTTAAACCTTGATTAAACAGTTTATCTAACCCTAAAAACATCAAAGCACGTGACTTACCTGAAGCTGGAGGTGCTTTTAGCAAAAGATACTGGGCATTTCGCTCATCATAAGCGAGTGCTTGCATTTCACGCATACCCAATTTATTAGTTGAGGTACTTTGACCGGTTTGAGCATAGCTTACATCTACAAGGTTTGGCATTAAATTTTATCCTCTGCCGCAATCATGGTTTCATAGAGCTTAAATAAATACTCCAAGCGTTCTTCATCAGATTTGAATGTTTGTAGGCGATAACATTGCTCTATCGCCAAGTCCATGTCGTGATGCGCTTTTCGTAAACCAGCAGGCATTTTATCGGGATCATAGAGTTGTGCCATAGTCTTTTCAGAATGCTGTTCACGTTCATCGAGGACATTAAAAACATGCTGTTCTAGTATGCTTTTCTGATCGTCATTAATATCTGGAAAAGGGAAAGTGTTATAGCAAATTAAAGCAGAGTATCTGATTCTTGATTCTAAAGCTCCAGCAGTTGCCTTTGTCCAAATCATATGCATTTTGCATGATAGAACAGCAAATAAATAAACTTCAGGGTCATATATAACTTGGGTAGAATTTAAAGTAATATACTTAGAGTCAAAAAAACCACATGTTAAATAGTTTCTTTTTTCTGATGATGTACATGGGACAATAAGTAAGTTTTTTTTAGCTTCATGTCGATATCTAAATTGATGTGATTTATGCACTAATGTACGAGCAACATCACCACCTTCTTTTCTAAATTCTATTACTCTTTTAAATCTTCATCATTAATCCATAGGCACCATCTTTTATAACCTTTTAAAAACTCATCTCCCCCAATTAAAGGACGTATAAATTTAGTAGCACTTGGCTCTATTTTTAATAGATCCTCTTTTTCGGATTCATTAATTTTAAGGAAATTACCTTCTAATGGCATATTTCCGTATACCATGATGGGTAAATTTGAAATATGGTTTTTTCTTTTTGTAATTATTAAATTAGATCCACTAGTTAAATATGGGCTGATATTATCAGCAGATATACATATTGTTTCTGAATAAATTTTCTTAGTGATCTTTGATTCGTTTTTTATTCCAATTATTACACAACTTACACCAGCATTTTTTTTGGCATTATTACCCCATTTAAATGTCGTATAGGCAAAAAATATTTCTTGATGTCGATTTAATACATGTGGCCATAATAAAGAAACTTGATCGCCTTGAGTTATTGAGTTAGTTGATACAAACGCAAGTTTATAGCTTGTATCTTCTATATATTTAGAGCCTAAATATAACCAACTTGCAATATAATCAAGATTTTTGTAGTTTTTGATACTATAAAAAACATGACTCATATCATTTTTTTGATTTTTATTTTGCTTTTTTGATCCTTGAAAAGGCGGGTTACCCAAAATATAAATTTCATAGGGATTTCCTTTTAAATCCACTTTTGGGCAAATCAATTCCCAATTTAGCCGAGTGGCATTACCACAAACAATATTGCCAGCGTCTTGTAAAGGCAGAGTAGGTCGTGTTTCTCCAAAGACATCCTTAAAGACCAAATTCATTTGATGTTCGGTTAACCATAGTGAAAGTTTTGCCGTTTCATGTGCAAAGTCATCTAGCTCGATGCCATAAAACTGCGATAACCGAAGGCCTGATCGTGTAAGACATAGTCCTGATACTTTTGATTCCCAGGCTTTATTAATTCTCTGTAATTGCCGGAATATTTCCATTTCCAATTTACATAACTCTTTATAAGCAATAATTAAGAAATTACCTGATCCACAAGCAGGGTCTAAAATGCGTAGGTTATAGAGTCGCCCTAACAGTTTACTGAGCTTTTTCTCATCATCTTCGGCTTTTTCTAAGGTCTCATACAACTCATTAAGAAATAGTGGCCCTATCACTTTCATAATATTGGTCACAGAGGTGTAGTGCATGCCAAGACTGCTACGCTGGTCGGTATGCACCACAGCTTGAATCATAGAGCCAAAGATATCCGGATTAATTGACTTCCAGTTAAGCTCGCCACATTCAATTATTATTTTTCTTGATTTTGCCGTAAAAGAAGGCAAAGGATAATCATCAGCGAACAAACCACCATTGACATAAGGAAAGTCTTGTAGAAATTGTGGATAGTCCGTTCTATCACTGACATTAAGAACAGCAAATAACTTCTGTAAATAAGCTTGAAGGTCATTGCCATCTGTTGCCGTATGAGAGGCAATAGCATTGGTAAATTGATTGTCTTGAAAAATTCCTGTGTCTTCAGCGAAGAAACAAAATAATAATCGTGAAAGAAAAATATTGAGTGCGTGTAACTGGTCTTTTTCTTGGGTAGGGTTATCTTCTAAAATAATGTCATATAATCGCCCCATACGTTCTGCGGCTTTAACATCGGCTGGATTCTCGCTTTGGAATTGCGTCTTTTCTAAGCCTGCCCAGGGTAAAAAGAAGTCATAATGTTTACTTAAATCTGTTAATAAAATGTCTAAGCTATCAGCAGTTTTAGTATCAACGGCTAACAGCATTTCAAAATCAGTAACTATAATAAAACGAGGATGCTGTTTAACAATAGTGGCATTATTACTAAAATTATCAATACTTTGATGTAAATCAATTATAGTTTCTTGTTTGAAAAATAACTTCTTCTTCCATAAAATTTCACCTGAAACTTTAGAAAGATTGTAATCACCCTTTTGTAAACGTGTAACAGAAGCCTTAGGCAACTCATAAGCCGTTAACAAATCGTATATAAATGTCTCTTTATTGAGACTAGATACTAGTGTTTTGAGATTGTTTTCTAATGCTTCAACATTCATAAATAGGGTTGTTTAAAAGTCATCCTAGATGGTTTTTTTTACTTCACTAATGATATTAGCAAACCGTTCATTATGTTTTAAAGAATTAAAATGTACTGAATATTTACAATATTTCTTAATGACTTCGGGGGATGCATTAATAGCCCTTTCCAATTTATCTAAACCATCATCAATCTTTTCTTGAAAAATAAGAATAATAGATTCATTAAAATCATATATTGCTTTCTCATACGTATTAAGATTTTTATAACACGATGCAACTTTATAACGTTCTGCATTTTCCGAATCACCTTTAAGCGCACTACATAAAGCCAAATTTGATAAAGTTATTGCATCGTAACAACCACTTTCAATTTTGGAGGATAAAATTCTAAATGCTTGATCCAATAGCCCAGCATGCATTAACAAAAAACCTGTATTATTCTTTGAGTTTCCAAACCCACAATTTAAACTGCGTGATATTTTTAACATCACCAAAAGCGTTACAAATAAAAGTAATCCATAAATTGATATCACAACTTTTAAATTATTTATTAATTTTGATTTACTATTTGAATAAAATATTTTTTGGGTGGCTATAGAAGCGTCACTTCGTATTGAGACTTTTGGTGTTTCTTGGGATGAGAGAAGTAAATTAATAGTAAGACTCTCAGTGGGAAATAATTTATCAAATCCAATTTTCACTGATTTTTCTTTAAGTTCACGGCTAAACTCTTTTATGCCATCACTTGAATCTAAAGATATATCTTTTACAATTGAATTTTCAAAAGTAAGTAAAACTTTTACATTTGAAGCGGCGCCCCCCCCTATATTCTTCATATTAAGTGAACTTAAGGCCAATTCTGATGTGCCCCCTTTGAAAACTCCACCACTTATAAGCTGATAACTAAGTTGTTCGATTTTTGAGAGATCAGGATCCTTTGTAAAATAATATGTTCCCACACCACCTATCACACTTACTAACATCGATAGCAAAGCACTGAAGAATAATTCCTTCCATTTCATATTTCATTCCTCAATTGGAACTCGAATAAAAAATTAAATTTGGCATAGTGGATAAATTATTTCTGCTTGAGTAATAGTAGACTTACAGCCTAAAGTTATGAAAAATGGAGATGTTAGTAATTTCCACATTTGATTATTTTAATGGTAAGGTTTTGATGAAACTTTATCATATATACCCCCTATTAGATTAATTAAGATTGGAAGTGAGTGTAAAAATAGGTGACGTCAGTTTTATTACTCCTGTTAAACAGGATATGCTCGCACTATTTTCGATATTAAACTCATTCATAAATGAAAAAATTATTAAAAATTTTTGATTATATAGCCACAAGATTTTAACTCCTTAGCAACCTCAATTTTCCAAGCACCATAATCGTCTAATGTTACATATACAACGCCACTTATATCATTTGGTTTTTCTATTTCACCTTTAACCAAAGAACACACATTTTCTCGCCCAAGCTTTGCCATAAAATACCCATGCTCAAATACTACATTCTGGCGAGCTCTATTTTTAGGAGCAATATTAGACTCATGTACGCCTCGGCCATGATCACAAGCCGTATATAAAACTAGAGCAAAATCCGCGTCATTAGAATATCGTTCAATTTTCTCTATGATGGTCATTCCTTCGCTGGCTTGCTCATGCAATATAATTGCTTCTAAACCAATTTTTTCAATAAATAGACTAACCTCTTGTTTTAATTCGTTATCTCTTCCATGAACAATAAATACTTTTCGTTTATTTCTTGATACAGCCTGAGCCGACCTAAATCTAGGCGTGGAAGGGGTAAGTTGGCCAAACTCTAGAAAATCTAGCAAGGGTGTAAACTGCTCAGACAAAAAAGTACGACGCTCAGCGTATGTATTAAACTTTGGTTTAATGAACCCCCAAAATGTATCTAGATTCCTATGTTGGGGTAACCACTGAGGAAGTAAAGAAGATAAATTTGGATTGCTAAGCAACTCATGGCGCAAAGCTTCAAACTCTCTTGAATCAGCAGTCATACCTGTTGCTCTTGCTGTTAACAAATTAAGAAGATAGCTTACTTTATCAAAATCAGTTTTTAAAAATTCAATACTCAACCAATAACTCCTGTTTAAATAACGTTGCCCGATTTGGATCTTAATCTTGAAATTCGCTGCATTAATAACCAATAACGATAAACTACTTGTTTTTATGCGTATGACTACTAATTTTTTATACCTTATGCTCTAAATTGTGCTCTAATCCATTAACCCTAATGTTTATAGTTAATCAGATTACAATTAAAGATATCATGTGGTTATTAAATAGACTATTTGCGCATAACAATCAACCCACTCCGCGATTTGCATTTCAAGGAACAGTAAACTGGATGCGAGGTCTAGCCATTATTTGTGAAAACAATTTTTCTCATAATAATCTGCACCATCTTTACCAATACGTTAATAAACGACGAAAAAATGAAGCCTCAGATACATTGGCCTTTGAATCCATTATTATGTCAATGCACAATTTAGATGCTCTTAATAAGATGGATATTATCGATAACCCTTATTCAATTGTAAGATCAGCTATTATAGCTTGGTATTACACTATATATTATGCTTCAAAAGCGATGTTGGCAGCCTCAAGTGGTTCTAACCCTCAAACTCATACAGCTACAGCAAAAATCTGGCAAATAGATATTGTTTGTAGGATGTTACTACAAACTCCATTTGATTTTAGTATCTCTAATTTAACTCAACCAAATATTACTAAGACTGTAGATGCTTTACGAAATGGCAACAAATATGACCTAAATACATCACCGACGAATGAAGAAATGGCTTTTGGCTCAATATACTCATATCTTAAAGGTACAGCAGAATATGAAAAGTGGCGCATTGAAGAAAGTGTTAAGGGAAGCTCCGAATATAAAAAATGTGGATATGAGAACTTCCGCTCTAGCAAAGCAAAGCGCTTAAGAGACGCTAGATTGGAACCAGCACATGTGAATTTTCTAAACCAGGCTTTTCGTTATCGTGGCAAAGCTAATTACAGAGATGCGATCTATTTATCCTATGGTGATAATCGAACAGATGAACTTCATCAATTTATTACAGATTTACAATCAGTTAGCGGTGCATTTTCATTAATGGCAGCGCACTATTTGTCAATGCGTTTATCTGACGAAGACTGGCGGGCTTTTTCTGCTGATGCAAATAAATATGTAAAATTTTCATTACCTTATAACCTACATGAAATTTCAGGACAATCATGAACAAACATCATTTACATCATAAATAGTAAATCTTATAATACAATCAATTACTAAACTTCTTCCCATTCACATAGCCCATCGCAAAAAGCACCATAATGTATTCATCTTCAGTCATATACTGAATACCATTGATCCAATATTCTAATCTTCCATCGATGCGCTTGGCAGGACCTTGTAAGTTGTGCCGCCTGCCCTGCTGAAAATATTCGTAATCACCATCGGCATATTCAACCGCAGGACCATCTATCCGGTGCCTCATGCCTTTGTACCAATACTCTTTATGTTTACCATCATAAGCAATGACAGCCGGCCCTTCAGGGTTATGGTGTAAATCACCCAAATAGAATCGAATAGTGCCATCATCCTCGATAACTTGTTTAATATTTGCCATTAGGTTTTTTCTTCATTTCAATCTCAATTTCTTTATCGGTTAGCTCTGGAAATATATTCTTATCCTTAAGTTTAAAGTCTGGCCCGTTTTGAATATCAATCTTAGGATTAAGACCACTGGTTTGACTGGGTGAAATTTTTGTTTTATTCACTGGCGTTTGCGCTGGTCGAATGGGGAATGGTTTTACCGGAACTTTTGGCGCTGGCTTTCTTTTAAGCGTTCGTGCTGGTCCACTTCTAGTGGGCATCGGATACCTTCTTCGAGCAAATGGTCTTCGATAGACATACCCTTCGTCTATATCATTGGCAACGTATTTATCAACCAGTGCTTCCCATATTGCATCACTCACTAACCACCAAATCTCATAGAGTTGGTCATCATTTAATAATTCGCTTATTCGCATTTCTTTATCTCCTTTACTTTATTTAGCTCGTAAGACAAAAAACAGTAAAAAAACGGCTTTTTTGAGCCCTTTTTGTATAACTTTGCTAAATAATTAATAAAAAAAGAAATAGGCAAAGGTTGATTGGTTCCTTTCAAAACCAGTAAGCACACCAGGGAAAAACCTAGGCAAACACTTCAGATAATACCCGCACTGGTAAGATAAAATAGTGCCCAGAGATACGGAATGTTCTTCGCGTAGATGGTAACAATTGTGCTGAAGCAATGACTCATTTGACTACCCACACCTCGTGTTGTGGATGATGATTGGATACGCCTACGTACAACCAATTTCGAATGTTTGAACAAAGGATAAAAGGCTAAAAGACTGGGTAATTCCCAGACGTATTAGGAATGCGACTAGCGTGTTTTCCTAATGCCACCGTTGGAACATAGAAACAAAAGACGCACTTCGAGGTACTGGCCAACCGCCTCTGTAATTAGTGTAACGCTAGGTAATGAAGTCAACTCAGATGAAATTATTTTTTTGCTCCCGAAAGGGGGCAAAAATCCGTAAATCGTAATCTAGATGAA
>CAIXAE010000031.1 GCA_903917345.1 uncultured Methylococcaceae bacterium
TATCCATTACCCTTTGCAGGTGCTACTGGTAATAATATTCAAGTGAGTGTTACCGCAACACAAGTTGTTATAAATAATAACTCAGGGGTTACTTTTACTGATTCGCAAGTAACCCTTGAGTACTGTAAGCAATAACTATTGGTTTATATAGCGTTCAATTCTAGAAAATAATCTATTAATGTTAGGGAAGAAGCAGCATTCATCTTCGTGCTTTCTTTTTTGCGCATTTCTTTTTAAGTCATTTAGTGTTGTGTTAGATAATATATCTAATAAGTCTTTTCTGCCTGCACTGATTATTTTTATATAGTCTTTGCGATTATGATGGTTGTTTCGGTGGGTAAAATCCATAACATGATGGTTGTGTTTATGAGCACAATCCATAGTAAAAAGGTTTAAATTAAGTACGAGACTAAGAGCAAATAGATTTTTCATTTGCTTCTCCTTAATTTAATTACTACCGTAAGTCATTAGTAATATACTAAGGTATGTAACATGAAAGCAACTATTACGGGAGATAAGATGGCATTTAATTTCTTGAACGCTTTAAAAGGTCTGGCTGGTGGAGCATTAAGCGGTGCAGCAGTGGGAAGTGCAGCAAGTCCATTAGGTAGTTTACTTGGAGCTGGTGTTGGTGCTTTGGGTGGTGGTCTCACTGGTGGATTTGATCAAAGTGGAAATCAGGGTGGTATACAACAAGCGCAAAATTATACTCCACAACAACAAAACATATTACAGTTTTTGCAGCAACAAGGTCAACAAGGATTACAAAATCCTTATCAAGGATTTGCTCCTATAGCGCAACAAGCACGCAACCAATTCAATCAACAAACCGTTCCTGGTCTTGCTCAACGATTTGCTTCAATGGGTCAAAACTCTCTCAGTTCCCCTTCTTTTGCTTCACAATTAGGACAATCTGGTGCTGGGTTAGAAGAGGCGTTAGCTGCATTGCAAAGTCAGTATGGTCAGCAATATCAACAGAATGCTTTACAGCAACTTGCTTTAGGGTTAAGCCCACAATTTGAAAACTTCTATCAACAGAGTCAACCTGGTTTTACTGAGAACTTATTTAATGGCGCAGCTCAGGCAGCTCCGTCCTTCTATCAGTCATACCTATTAAATAAAAAATTAGCGCAAGGTTAAGGAGATAGTATGCAAGTAATACGTGATACAAATGCTGGTGGTAGATTAGGTGAAGTATTAGGAACTGGTCTGCAGCAACTGGCTCATCATAAGTTGGGTGAGATATCTAGGAAGTATCAGATGCAGCAAGAACGTTCTCAATTTGCTCAAGGGTTGTCACCTATATTAGGACAAGATACTGCTAACTTCTTAAGTCATCTTGGTCCTGATGAGCGAAAATATGCATTGCAAAATATAAGTTCACTGCTGCAATTAAATCAGCAACCAGAACAACAACAACAGAATGGTTTGAGTGCTTTGTCTCAACAACAAGGACAACAGCAAGAACAACCACAAGAAAATGCTCAGCAAAATTCACCTGAAAGATCTAAATTAATTCAGGATATATTTACTTCACCTCAAGAAAAGAGAGAAAGAGAGAAGTTAGAGTTAGCAAAGAAAACGCTCGCAACCAAAGAAGCGCGAACTGAACAAATTGAAGCTGACAAAGAAACTAAGAAGTACTTTGAAAATGCATTAGATTTAGAAAAAGCAGCAGACTTCTCTGATATAAGACTGAATAAAATGGAAAACCTAATTAAAAAAGGTGGTTTACCTGTAGCTGCATTTTATAATTTATTTAAAAGTTTAGAAGAAAGCGTTCCATCAGCATATGGTGCCGCAGCTGGTGGTGTAGCTGGTAATATTATTGTTCCCGGAGGAATAGGAGCTGCAGTAGGTAGTGCTATTGGAGGATTATTATCTCCTGTTGCAAGCCTTTTAAGATCAGCCCAAAAGAAAACATCTCCTAATTTGGAACAGTTTGAAAAATTATCTAATGATTTTATCAAAGATGCTAAAGCTATTTTTGGTAGTAGGATTACAGATAATGATCTTAAAGCATTTATGGCAACTATTCCAACATTAGGTCAAACCGATGAAGGAAAACTGGCCATTATTAATAATATGAAAATGTTTAATAAAGCGTCTAGAATCAGGGCTGAAGCAGTTAAAGATATTATACGTGAAAACGGTAATAGAAGGCCTCATAATTTGCAGATACTTGTTGAGGATAGAATAAAGCCTCAGTTAGATCAGTTATCTAAAGATTTTAGTGTGGTATAGAAAAAGCCAATAGATTGACTATGATATAGGTGGCAAGAATATAGCGAAAATAATATCGTAATTTTTCTTGCCCTATATTGCTTTTTATATGACAATCACAACAATTTGTTCTATTTTCCATTTCATTCCTTTACTACTTCATAGTTTTTAGTTTCTTTTGCTATTCTGTCTTGAATTGCTCGTGCCATCCAAAGATTTATACTTATATTTCTCACCGCAGCTAATACTTTAACTTGCTGATGTATTTCAGGACTCACATCAAACGTCATCTGTTTGCGTATTTTTTTATCTTGCATGTTTTTCCCTTTCACTATAATTATAGAGAAATAGTGGAACTTTGTCAAGTCTATTGTTTCTTAATATGAAATGTAATTAACTATCTTTGATGTATTTTATATAACTTTTATGGAGATAAATAATGGCTACACAAGTTAATCGAAGAAACACTTTATATGGCTATCCTAATCCGCAGGCAGGCTTGCAACAAGAGCCTATTGCAAGACCTATTGATCCTACTGGATATGATACTGCAGAATTGGGAACAATCTGGGTAAACACTACTTCTCAATCTTTTTTTATTTTATGTTCTGTTGGAGCGCTGGGAGCTAACGTTTGGACTTCAACGACAGGTGGTTCTGAAACATTAACTGCATTAACGGTTAATCCAGGAAATATAACAGCTACCGCAGGGAATGTAGATATTACCGCGGGTAATCTTAATATGGCATCTGGTAGTACAGCTACATTGGGTACTCTGGTTGCAGGTAATTCTACATTAACAGGAACACTTGGTGTTACTGGTGCCACAACATTAGATTCTACCGTTGCTATCGGTGGCAATACCACTATTGATGGTACGCTCGGTGTTACCGGTAATGTTACGATTAGTGGTGACTTTGATCTTACTTCTGCTGATGCAATAAGTTTTACCTCTACATCAAATACCAATCCTTCTATCAGTTTAACTGCAAATGGTGGTACGACTGAAACTATTCAAATCACTGCTGTTCAAGGTACCAATCCTGCTGCTATAGAATTAGTGGCCACTGTCGGTGGTATAACTTTGAGTGGTGGATTGAATGATGGGAATGCTATTAACCTTGATGCGTCCAATGCTGCTGGTGGTATGGCATTTGTAGCAGGAACTAATGGATTTGTTTTTTCTGCAACTGCTGGCGAATTTACTGTTGCAACCACAACGGGTCTTGTATCAATTAGTGCAGATGCCGATCCTACGACCATAGATATTGGTACTGGTGCTGCAGTCGTGA
>CAIXAE010000032.1 GCA_903917345.1 uncultured Methylococcaceae bacterium
GGTGCGTTTTCTGGAGAAACTGTCCAACGCCACATATCTTCTTCTGGCTCTGTCCAAGGATCTTCAAGGATACGACCTTCATAAGAGATGTGTAATAAATTAGCGTCCATTGAGTAAGGTGAAGTTTTACCTTTTTTATTCTCAACAGAAATACCGTGTTTTTCAGCGTAAGCCAAAAGAGATTGTCTAGAGTTTAAATCCCACTCACGCCAAGGCGCAATCACATGAATATCAGGTCTTAAGGCATAAGCACCCAATTCAAAACGCACTTGGTCATTACCTTTACCCGTTGCGCCATGAGAAATAGCCTCTGCGCCTGTTTCATTAGCAATTTCTATCAAACGTTTAGCGATTAATGGTCGTGCAATAGAAGTACCTAATAAATACTCACCTTCATAAATGGTGTTAGCGCGAAACATTGGGAAGACATAATCACGGGCAAATTCTTCACGTAAATCTTCAATAAAGATGTCTTTAATACCAGCAGCTTGTGCTTTTGCACGCGCGGGTTCTACTTCTTCACCTTGACCTAAATCAGCAGTAAAGGTAACCACCTCACACTGATAAACATCTTGTAACCACTTTAGAATAATGGAAGTATCTAAGCCCCCAGAATAAGCCAATACTACTTTATTGATTTTCGACATAATACGCATTTACTCAGAGTTAAAAAATTCCGCTGATTATACCTGAAAACACGCCCCAAAAAGTAGTGCTGATCACTAAAGTAACTTGAATGATTTAAGCAATTTCTTTAAGAAACCCTTATCAACATTGACTTAATTAAAAAAACCTGAAGTATAAAAAGCTATACACTTACAGAAGTAAAGACACTGCCCCATGGGGAGTATTATTTCAAAACAAAATGGAATTTCACTGTACCCTGAAAATATTAGTGATAAAATAATTGTCTAGTTTTAAAGCCTCTAACATGCAACTCATGGAGCTTACTGAAGAAAATGACTCGATCGATGATACGAATCTTAATGTTGGTCATGATTACCTTTTTAGACGCTTGTGATAACACGACATCTAATATCAAACCGGATAACAATCTTAGTTACAGTCCTGTTACACCTACTCAAACTCCGCAAACTCCAAGAACCTATAACCAAACCACTTATTCTGGTGTTTTTCAAAAACCGGGTGAGCTAGAGCCTGCCGTTGGATTTTGGCGCAAAACATACACCGCATGGTATAGATCACAAGTCGCTATCCATGATGACCGTTATTTAGATGTTATATATGAAGTAATGGTAATACCGGGCGACGTAGCAGAAAGCTTAACCACCGAACAAAAAGAAATGGTTAAAAATCGCCGCGAATACTGGAAAACATATCTCTTTACCTTAGAAAACAAAGTACGAGGCAATGAAGCCTTATCTGCAACGGATAGACAAATAGTTGATAAATTTAAAATGACGGGGAAACAGGTTTTATCATCATTATCAGGCGCTACTGAACGCGTGAGGTCACAACGTGGCACCCGTGAACGCTTCGTAAAGGGCGTGGAAATAAGCCATCATTACGAAAAACAATTTAAGAAAATCTTTCATGATCATGGTTTACCTGAAGATTTAGCCTATTTACCTCATGTTGAATCTTCTTTTCAGCCCAGCGCAAAATCTTCTGCAGGTGCTGTAGGCATGTGGCAGTTCACTAAATCTGCCGCAAAAACTTTTATGCCTTCAGGTGATAAAGTGGATAAGCGCTTGGATCCCATTGCCTCCGCAACAGGTGCTGCCAAATATTTAAGCCACGCATACAAAAAGCTAGGCGACTGGCCAGCTGCTATAACATCTTATAATCATGGTATTGGTGGGATGAAACGCGCCCAAAATCAAGTCGGGCGTAATTTTGTAGACATTGTTGAGAACTATGATGGACCCGCTTTTGGTTTTGCCTCCAGAAACTACTATGCACAGTTTCTTGCCGCACGTGAGATCGCTAACAATCCCAGTTTTTATATACGTTAATTATATTAAACTTAACCAACTCCCTTCTTAATTCTTGCTCAATTCGGAAACTACAAATGAAAAAAACTGCTTTAATTCTATTGGTGTTTAGTTTTAATATTGTCGCCGAAGAAGGTTATGAACGTCATGAAAATCATCGCAGAAGTTATGAAGGTGGTTATCGTGGAGAGCGTCACGGTGATGGAGATGACTGGATTTTACCTGCTATTGTGGGCGGTGTAATTCTAGGGGGCGCAGCATACGGTTATTCAAGACCTCCTGCCCCACCACCGCCAACTTATTATTATCCTCCCACTCCCGTTTATCAGCAGGCTCCACCCATATACCCAGCGGTCCCTTACGGATACCATCAGCAATCTGTATTTGATCCAAACTGTAATTGCTACAAGTATGCTTTGGTGCCTAATTAAAATCACATTTAACTCTTTTACAGATTATCTATTACCAATTTAATTAGGCTTTAGGAAGAAAAGTGTCAGCACATACAAAAAATCACTCTAAAGAAAAAGTTGCCTCTCTAGCCTTAGGCGCCATAGGCGTTGTGTTTGGTGACATTGGCACCAGCCCGCTTTATGCACTTAAAGAAGTTTTCCTGAGTGGATTAACCATAGAAAAACCCCACGTTCTAGGCGCTTTATCATTAGTTTTTTGGACGCTCACGCTTATCGTTACCATTAAATACGCCATTTTTATTATGCGTGCTGATAATAAAGGTGAAGGTGGCATCATGGCCCTTATAGCACTCGCCTTACAAGGCTCTAAAGGCAATCCTAAAAAAATACATTTTATTGTGACTATTGGATTAATTGGTGCCGTACTATTTTATGGTGACAGTATCATTACCCCCGCAATTTCCGTACTCAGTGCTGTTGAAGGTTTGCAAATAATTGCACCCTCAATGGAGCGATATGTCTTGCCAATTACTATTGCAGTCTTAGGTGGGCTGTTTATGCTGCAAGCGAAAGGTTCTGGAAAAATGGGCAAATTATTTGCACCCATCATGTGTATCTGGTTTATTTTATTAGCCGTCTTAGGCATCGTTAACATTATTAAAGTACCTGAAGTACTCTCAGCCATTAACCCTATTTATGGCATCGAATTGCTGGCTGAATCTGGCTGGCATGGTTTTTTGATTATGGGCGCAGTCGTTTTAACGATTACAGGTGCAGAAGCTCTGTATGCTGATATGGGACATTTTGGCCTAAAGCCTATTCGATACGCATGGTTTGGTTTGGTCTTTCCCGCATTGTTACTGAACTACTTTGGCCAAGGCGCATTATTAATAACCAACCCAGAAGCCATCCAAAACCCTTTTTATTTACTTGCCCCCACATGGGCACTCTATCCGTTATTGATAATATCAACCCTTGCAACTGTAATTGCCTCGCAAGCAGTTATATCGGGGGCCTTTTCGATGACAAGACAAGCTATCCAATTGGGCTACTGTCCACGCATGACTGTATTACATACCTCTGGTGAAGAAATTGGCCAAGTATACGTACCCGCTATTAACTGGTTATTAATGGTGGCTGTATTTATTTTGGTACTGAGTTTTGAGTCCTCAACTGCCTTAGCATCTGCTTATGGATTAGCAGTAACGGGCACGATGATCTCTACCACGCTTTTAGCTTTTATCGTGATCCAAGCGCTCTGGAAATGGAATAAATATAACAGCATCGCTTTCTTGTCCATTTTTCTATCAGTTGACCTCGCTTTCATTTTTTCAAACAGTTTAAAAATACCAACTGGAGGTTGGTTACCTCTTGTTGTGGGCACTGTATTATTTTTAATCATGACCACATGGATTAAAGGTCGTGAACAACTCTCAGAGTATATGGATGAAAAGAGAGTTTTATTTGAAGAATTAGAAGATAAAGTAAAAGTTAAATTAATCAGAGTGCCGGGTACTGCCATTTATTTAACTCGAAGTTTACATGGTGTGCCGCAGGTATTACTGCAAAATCTCTCTCACAATCATGTCCTGCACGAAAGAATTATCGTACTGTCTATCGTAACCACAAATGAACCTTATGTTGATGAAAACCATCGACTTAAAATCCGCACCTTTGGTGATAACCAGGGCTTCTATCGTGTCAAACTTTATTATGGATTTAAAGAAAGTGCAGATGTACGAAGAGCATTAGAATTGTGTGTGCAAGAAGGTTTAAATATTGCCCCCAAAGACACCACATTTTTTATTGGTAGTGAAAGCATTTCTTTTAGAAACAGAAATGCATTATCAAAATGGCGACGTGCGTTATTTAGCTATTTATTTCATAACTCATCCAGCGCTATTGAGTTCTTTAAAATTCCAGTTGATCAAATTATGGAGATTGGCATTAGAATCGAATTGTAAAACTATAATCGATCTAGATATTCATTCGTATCTAACTGAGAGGGGTTATTTATCCAAAACAGTCTAAAAGGCAGACACTTCATCTGCCTTTTAGACTAGATATTAAGATAAGATAATTTTAAGCAACTCGTCTTTAAGCGCTAAACGGTTCTTTTTTAAATCATGTACGTAATCGTCTGCATGCACTTCAACTTCAGTTTCACAACGACGAATTAAATGATCTAACTCATCATATTCATTAAATAATTTTGCAAAATGGTGATTACTTATTTTTAACTCATGAATACGCTCTTTGTATTCGGGTAATTCGTGTACCAAGTCGTGCTTTTCACCTAACATAATTTGTTCTCGTTGTTATAAGTGTAAATAATATATCTACTGTCAAAGTTAAGTGGCCTAGTATAAACCAGATTAGCTTAACAATATTTAATTCTATTTTTTAGTTTTAGTCATGGGTTGCAGGGAACTGATCGGTAGTATGAATAATTAAGTTTTAATGAAAAAAACTAGAAAGACATAATATTACCCACATAGAAAGACTGACTTTGGCGCCCTGTGACAAATTGTCGCAGTTTTATATAGACAAAGTTAATTAGGTACTATAAAATTCAAACATCACTTACAACTTCTGATTACATTGTTAAAAAGTGGTTGCTAAGTGAAATATGAGGGGGAGAACAGCGATCAGTCCTACTGAATAATAACAAAAATAATCGCGCTAAATTGAAACTGCATTTAAGATTGTGCAGTCGATGTGTGTCTTCTGAAGCACGCCGAAGCCTACTTTACGTAGGCTTTTTTATGTCCTAAAACTTCTGAAGCGCTTTTAACGCTCCAGAAGCCAATTACCTTGATCTTATTAAAGTATTAACAACAATAAAATAAAACCCAAAACAGCGTAAACCATTCTAGGAAACTTATTTTCGTAACCTTTAATAACCCAAGCATCTGTTACTTTTAACCAATTTAATAGACACTCCAAAGTTTGAGCCCATTTATTATCTTCCGACATAATACCTCCTCATTATTTATTGTTTTATTTTTATATTAATTCATTGAAAGTAAATGAACTATTGGCACAAGAAATCGGTGATACTTCTTGACCAATAACCGCAGTTTAATGAAATTTTGCCTAACTACAAGAAATATTACTTTATCCCACAACATAAATTCGGCCCCACACTAACCATGAACCCCGCTCAAATAAAATGTCTTCTTGTTTTTAGCCTCTTTGCAATCATCGGTTTTGGGCCAATATCGCCCGGTTGCTTAATTGGTCTGTACGTAGTAACTAAGCGACCTCGCTGGTTTTTAGACCTTGCTAATAACTTATACAGAGACAAACCCTCTTCTTATTCAAACACAGAAGATCAAGCTAAAAAAATACGCAAAAAATGTTTCTTTTTCCTACTCACTTTATTCATTATTGATATCGCACCTGTCCCAGTAACTCCAGTTATTGCTTTTATCATTATATTAATTAGACCACACTGGTTTTACCGCACTATAAAAGCGGTTTACAGCTACTGACCACTACGTTAAGGTATAGATGCTAGGTTAGCTATAACCAAGATTCAGCTTAATTTGATTCTTGCCATATTCAAGTTATATTGTTTTATGTAAAAACATTAAGAGCTTTTATTTTAAAAAAGCCGTGATCGTAATAGAGGAATTACTATGCAAACATTTAACAACCCATTTAAACAAAAACTGATCATCCTATCTTTTGGGATATTATTCTCGACAAGCCAAGTGATGGCGGCAACAGACCTAACGGCACAAGAAAATTTTGCCAAAGCGCGTGTAAAGAGCTTAGAAAAAAATATGGATCACTCAAAGCACTTTGAGCCTATTGATAAAAGCTTAGATTTTCATGGGGTTTTTTATGGCTACTTACCTTGCAATGATTGCAATGGCATTAAATCAACACTGTCACTCAAACAAAAAAATAATTATCTATTAGTCACGCAACCTGCGAAAGAGTCGTCAAAAGAGACTTATGAAAAGGGTAAATATGAATGGAATGAAGACACTCGTACAGTAGTTCTAATCGCTAAAGACACGAGTAATAAACGACAGTACCAAATTAAAGACGAAGGCACTCTCATTTTACTCAACAGTGATGGCTCACCCATGTCTAAAAAATCTGATGATTACACGCTTATTCGAAGTGATAGCGCTAAAACACGCGAAGTGCACATACACTAGTTAATCATTACAAAAAGCCGTGTAAAAAATATTTTTCACGGCTTTTTAATGAACATTAAGTATAGTGCTTAAAAGAATAAAGTCGTATTAATAAACGTCTCTTACGTAACGTTTATCTTTTTTAAGTTGGTTGACGTAATCAATGGCTTGCTGCCCTGATAAATGACCCTGTTGAGCAATAACCGTATGTAAAGCTTGATCAACATCTTTAGCCATACGATAGGCATCACCACAAACAAAGAAGTATCCGCCCTGCTCTAACCACTGGAATAACTCTGCGCCTTGCTCGATCATTCTATCTTGTACGTATATTTTGGCTTCTTGGTCTCGCGAAAAGGCCAAATCTAACCGACTTAATAAACCAGAAGCTTGGTAAGCCTCTAACTCATTACGATAGATATAATCTGTTGCCGCGTTTCTATCCCCAAAAAACAACCAATTCTTACCAGTGGCCTTACGAAAATCTCTGTCTTGTAAAAAAGCCCTAAACGGAGCAATTCCGGTACCAGGTCCTACCATGATCATTGGCAAAGAATTATCTTCTGGCACTCTAAATACTTTGTTGGGTGTAAAGAAAGTTTTGACTGGGGTTTCTGCTTCCACTAAATCCGCTAAGAATGTTGAACACACACCTTTATGATTACGACCAAAACCATCATATCTAACGCTCGCAACCGTTAGATGAACAGTTTCCGGATGCTGTTTGCCACTCGATGATATGGAGTACGCTCTATGCTGTAACGGCTTTAATAAATTCACAAATTCAGCAGAAGTGAATTCAGCAGTAGGATTCTGCAATAATAAATCTAAGGTATCACGGCCCCATAAATAATCGGATAATTTTTCTTTATCACCGCCCGCTATAAAACCGTTTAATTCTTGATTGCCTGAGCGCGTAGCCAATTCTTCAATAAACTCTTTGCTCGGTGTTTTAATTTCAAATTGATTTTGCAGGGCATCCGCTAATAAGACTAACTCACCATTAACGGTGACTTCCTCATGACCACTACAATTTAAAGCTTTAATAAGATCAGCTACTAAATCTGGGCAATTAGTAGGCACTACGCATAAAGCATCACCCGCCTCATAGCTTAAACCAGACCCTGCAATAGAAATCTCATAATGACGTGTTTCTTTTGAAGATGAAGCATCTGTTAACAAACGATTAACTAATAACTTGGCTGGGAATGGATTTTTACGATGGTATTCAGGCTTGTTACTTGCTCCTGCATTAGCATCAACATTAGACACACCAGACCCACCTGCTATTAATGGGATAACTGAGCTAATCCACGCTTGCGCTGGTTCCTCATAATCCACATCACAATTTACGCGATCATAAAGTCGAGTAGCACCCAATTCAGCTAACTTATTATCCCAATCAATACCTGCTTGGCAAAACAAATCATAACTGGTATCTCCTAAAGCCAATACTGAATATTTAACAGATGCTAAACTCGGCATACCTTCTGCTTCAACACCATCCCATAGCATTTGAGCGTTGTCAGGCATTTCACCTTCGCCATAGGTACTTGTCACAATTAACAAATATTCAAAGCCCGCTAATGCGCTCGCATCAACTTCATCCATGCTTTTTACAGAAGGCGTTAAACCATAAGTTTTTGCTATAGCTCCAGCATCAATCGCGACAGATTCTGCACTTCCCGTCTGACTTCCATATAGGATCGTAACGACTCGACTATCTGTTGATGAAGACGCACCTGCACTTTGACTCATATGAGCCTGCATACCTGAGAAAAAACCATTTAACCAAGCGCGTTGGCCTTCATTGTACGGAGCATCAATAGGGAGATTAGATATTTTCATTCAAATTTCTATCAATTAAATATTATTTAGGGCCTTAGCAAGTTGATGGGGATACTTACACCATCCAGAGCTACATTAATCTTTTTATACCAAGGTCAGGGTAAACACTCCCCTGACCTTGATGAGTTGTCATATAAACTAATTTTTATACAATTTCTTCGTTTGACATGTTCTGAACTATTGATAAACCCAACAAACCCGCCAAATATTCTTGTACACACGGAATATTTTCTAATGCATTTTTATTAATGATGCTTTGTTCAATAATCCAAGCCGAAGACCCAATTGAATTAATACTTTGTACTGAACGATTAATTAACGCCGTTTTATAATCATTTAGACGTTTATTGGCCAATAAAGCCGCTAACTGTTCATCAGTATAATTGCTATAAGCTTCACGTGTACTTTTAACCAGCGCATCTTGAATCTTACGTGGTCTTTCTAAAATTAACTTACGTGCAGCACGCTCTATATCAATTGCCGTTCTTTGATCATCCGGTAAATGCTTTAATAAATCCTTAGCACTTTGTTGCGCTTTATCAAATACAGCAAAACTATTGATCAATTTGTACATTAAAGAGCTGTCTGCTGAACCATAGCTAGGTACGGCACCTCCAAATAATGCCTGCCCAGATTTATACGCTTTCTTAACTTGTTCAATTTGTTGCTGAGCCAGCGCAATCGACAATTCTTCAATCATTTCTTTACGATCTAATGATTGTTGTAGAAATTGTAAAGTTTGGGTTTTGTATAACCACAATGGCAAAGCAAATTTAAAATGGTATCGAGCATTTTGCCAATCATCCAATATAGCTTTAGCTTTACTAGAGTTAGCATAGCCTGCATGTTGCTCCAACATCGCGATAATAAACTGTTCATGTGCTTTTGCAGTCTCAGTGTCTTCACTCAATCTATGCAATTCAACCGATGTTTTATCGTAAAGTTTTTCTAATAAGTTTTCAGGATCATATTGGTAAGCGTTACCACCCGACATACCGTTGCAGAAACCTTTACCAAACCCGCCGATATTTAATACCGCGCCATTGGTCATATATTCACACGCAAAATCACCGACGCCTTCAACGACCGCCATTGCACCCGAGTTTCTCACTGCAAAACGATCGCCGGCCTCACCATTGATAAAGAATTTACCTCCGGTTGCGCCAAATAAAGCAAAGTTGCCAATCAATACGTTATTGCCAGGCGTTTTAATACCGCCACCTGGAGACTCAACCACTAGGGTGCCGCCACAGGCTGATTTGCCCACGCCATCATTACAGGTACCCAAATGTTCCATACGCATACCATCGTTTAAGAAAGCAGCATAACTTTGGCCTGCCGAACCATGCGTACGAATGACAATACTATCAGGAGCCAAATAACGACGCCCTTGAGAATGGGTATAAATTATCTTTGAGTTTGCAACTTGCTCTTCAGTAAGTTCATATGCCAATAACCGCTCAATATCGATAGCCAATTGACCACCGACTGTTTTATTGCAGTTATTAAGCTTATAAGCATCGCCTTCAATAACTAATTGGCTTGATTGCGCTTTTTTAACAAACGTTTTCACGTTTTCAAGAACGCTATCATCTACTTTAAAGCTCGCTTCCAAATAAACTGGTTTTGGAACTATTACCTCGTTCACATTTGCTAACATCTTTGTCAAATCAATCCGACCTATCATCGAAGGATGATTAATTAGATGTAACAAATCAGTTTTACCCCGTATCTCTCGTAAACTTTGATACCCCAATACAGATAATATTTCTCTTACTTCGTGGGCTAAGTTCATAAAATATTGGGCTAAGACACGCGAGTCGCCTTTAAACTCTTCATGCTCCGTAGTTAACCCTGCGGGACATTTAATATTGCAGTTCTTTGCCATGACGCAACGCAACATCATTAATACCGATGTGCCAAATTCAAAAGAATCTGCGCCTAAAATAGCTGACTTAACGACATCAATACCACTTTGATGGGCACCACTCACACGTAATATAACTTTATCGCGCAAACCATTAAGAGCAAGCGCCTGATGTACCTCAGCAATACCAATTTCAGGTGATCGACCACTATTCTTTAAACTCGTTACCGCAGCCGCACCCGTACCACCGGTGTTACCCGCTACGTTAATCACATCTGCCCCAGCTTTTGCTACCCCTACAGCAATAGTACCAATACCTTCAGAGGACACTAACTTAACGCCCACTTTAACCCGCGCCGCTTTAGCATCATGAATTAACTGACCTAAGTCTTCGATAGAATAAGTATCGTGATGCGGCGGAGGACTTACTAACTCAACACGAGGTGTACCGCCACGAAGTGATGCGATTTCCACAGAAACTTTAGCTGCTGGCAACTGTCCGCCCTCACCTGGCTTAGCCCCTTGAGCGATCTTAATCTCAATTTCTTTGATATTGGGGTCTGCTAAATAACCCGCCCAAACACCGAAACGACCCGAAGCAAATTGTTTGATATTACAAGAACGTAATGTATTAAAACGGCTGGAGTGTTCACCCCCTTCACCCGAGTTACTTAAGGCACCCACAATGTTGATACCTTCAGCTACAGCTTCATGTGCTTCTGCTAACAATGCACCATGACTCATAGCGCCGGAAGCTAAAGTAGCTGTTATTTGATGCGCAGGTTGTACCGCCTTTAAGGGTATTGCTCTACGTGCTGTTTTAAGACTACCTAGATAATTCGCTAACAAACTATCAGTGTCTGTCACTTTTAAATTGAGCGCAGCACCCAAGACAGTCACTGTAAAGTCAGTATCAGAAAAACGTGCTTTAAAATGAGCCGCCAACTGTTCTAAACGCTTTGCTGAAGAATCAGCTGTAAATGCAATGGTATAAGCCGCTTTAGTGACTTGCGTAACACTAATACCTCTTACCAAATAATTGATATTACCTTGTAGGTTTTGTTTACCCAATATTTTATCGAATTCTGCAGTAGTACTCGCATGACTAATGTCTGCCGGGAAATCCATAATATCCCGCAGTGTAGCGGGTCTTGAATCTCTCTCTATATAAAGATTCTTTGCAAAACTACGGTAGGCAGGCGTAATACCAAAATTATCAATTTGCGCCGGTGTACGTTTTTCATACCCTGTATCTAAATAAGCCGTATCACTAGCCACAGGAGACTTATCATGCGGAATATACATAATGGCCTCATCGGTCATATTGATATATTCTCTTACCGCCGTATTACCATAAGAATGGCCTGCGCCGTCTTGACGCTCTTTAAATAAGCCTAGAAACGGAATGTCTTTTTCTTCGCGAATTGTTAATGCTTTTTGATGCCATTCAACAACACTGGCAGCAATATCCGCATAACGAACACCCCCTACGGAGGCATTAATATTTGGGAAATATTTGTTTAAACGTGGCTCATCAGTATCCAAATAGTTCGACTCAAAAAACTCACCACCGATATAACTTTCTACGGTACAAAGACCAAATTTACCCATGGTCTTCATTAATGATTTTTCTGTGCCCTTTTGGAACTTATATAAAACTTTTTGATGTTCAGCAGCGGCGTACTGACTCACAACACGATTATGCACGCTTAGGGCACAGACGGCTGAAGCACCAAAGCCTAATAATGTCGCAATATCGTGAGGACTTGCAATTTGCCCTGTTTCTGCGATGAGTGATGAATTGAATCTTAAACCTTGTTTAACCAAATGTTGATTAGCCGCAGCAATCATTAATAAAGCGGGAATAGCTGCTTTTTCTGAACTAATCTTAGTGTCACTTAAAATAACAATACCCACATTGTTTCTAGCTGCTTGCTCAACCTGTGTACAAACCTTTATTAAAGCCGCTTCTAAAGCATCTTCATTCGCCTTAGCATCTGTTAAATTTGGTTCATAGACCATATCTAACGTGATGGAACTCACACTCGTTTGTCTGCGAATTTGTTCCAAATGCGCTCTATTTAAGATAGGTGTCTCAATAACGAGTTGCTTGCTATACTCATCTGAAAAGTTAGGTTTAGCACCTAGAGCAACCCGCAAGGTCATCCCGTCACTTTCTCTAATGGAATCTAACGGGGGATTAGTCACTTGCGCAAAGCGCTGACTAAAATAGCGCGACATTCCACCCTCAGCACTAGACAACGCGTTAGGTGCTAAACCATAGCCCATTGCCGATACTTTTTCCATTCCGGTCGCTAAAATGGGGTCTAACAAGAATTTAAAACTTTCCTGATTCAGTGAATAGGCGGTATGTTGTTGATCCACGGAAAGCACATGATCATTACTTATTTCTGATAAATCAACAGGCGCTAAATCCGTCAAATCAATACGGCGCTTAACCAATAATGCCTGATAATCTTGTTCACTTGCTAAACGATCTAGGACTTGTTGATTACTAAAAATCTCACCCGAGCTATGATCAAAATAAACCATACCACCCGCTTCTATACGACCACGTTTGATAACGTCTTTAGGTGGAAAATCAATTTGACCCGCTTCTGACATAACCGCCAAATATTCATGCGTTTCAACTGATCGCAAGGGACGTAAACCTAAACGATCTAAACGAGCTCCTACTCGAATACCATCACTAAATATTAAAGCCGCTGGACCATCGTTCTTTTCTTCATAAAGACTGAAGTATTCCAACATCGCGCGTACTTCAGGTGCTAGTGTTGTATCGTTTTCCCAAGCAGGTGGCATCATTGCTAACACAGCGGTAACGATATCCATATCGTCTTCATTAATGCGACGCGTTAATGTTTGATCTAAACGACCCGAATCTGATTGTCCTTTAGGAAAAATGACATGTTTATTATGTTGTCTTGCTATGGCACTTTCACTTAAGCGATTTTTCTTATCAGTATTTAACTCACCATTGTGCGCCATATATCTAAATGGCTGAGCCATCATAGTAGCCGGTGCAGTATTAGTGGAGAATCGCGTGTGAAAGAATAAGGTACTGATCTCATGATCAGTATCATATAAATCCTTAAAATAGGGGATCACTTCAAATGAGTTTAAGCGACCTTTATAAACTTGAGTACGAGAACTCATTGATAATGGATAAAAACCACCTAACTCTTCACGACTGAAGCCTTCAACTTCTATATTAAGCAATGCGGCTTGAATATGTTTTTCAAACTCTTTATGCGTCGCATTTTTTAAACTATCGGGTCTACCAAATACGCACTGCTTAATTGGTAACTGAGCTTTTATTGAAGCCTCGTTAATAACCGTAACATCAACAGGAATGGTACGCCATAAGATAATAGGTAAATTAAATTCTTTAAAATGTCGTTCAATCAACTCATTCGCCGCAGAATCATAGTGATCATGATCTTCAGGGAAAAAGAAATTTGCCACACCAAACTGGCCTAATTCAAGCGAGTCATTTCCAGTAATTTTACGAAAGAAATTAAGCGATAAATCGATATTAACACCAGCGCCATCGCCTATACCTTCGGCACTCATTCCGCCACGATGGGGAATAGTACATAAAGCTTCATGAGATTTTACAAGTAGATCGTGAGTTTGTTTACTTTGTTTGTGGGTTATAAAACC
>CAIXAE010000033.1 GCA_903917345.1 uncultured Methylococcaceae bacterium
AGGGGCAGGGAGTGCCGTGAATAACTATCTTCAAGCTCAGCGTATATTGATGCCTGTGCTTAACATAGGCTTACCTGATAGTTTTGTAGAACAAGGGACACGTGAAGAGTTATTAGCTATCTGTGGCTTAGATGTAAAAGGTATTGCAGATAAAATTAATGACTTTTGTGCATAATTGGTAGGATTAAAATGCATAGATTAAGGGACAAGATTAGAGATATACCTGACTTTCCGAAACCAGGTATTCTATTTAAAGATATTACACCTATTGTTAAGGATCCTTCTAGCTTAAGGTTGTCTGTCAATGAGTTGATTCAGCCTTTTTTAGGTAGAGAAATTACTGCTGTTGCCGGCATGGAAGCCAGAGGCTTTATATTTGGTTCTTTAGTTGCATGGAATCTTGGGTTGCCTTTTATTCCTTTGAGAAAGCCCGGTAAGTTGCCTTATCAGGTTGAAAGTGTATCTTATGATTTAGAGTATGGATCTGCATCGTTGGAGGTTCATAGTGATGCTTTAGATAATACGGATAAAGTTTTATTGATTGATGATTTGTTAGCCACTGGTGGCACAGCAAAGGCTAGTTGTGAATTGGTAGAAAAGTTTGGTGCTACAGTTGTAGCTTGTGCATTTGTTGTGGAGTTGGATCTTTTGGCGGGTCGAGATAAGTTAAGAGACTACGAAGTTCACTCTTTATTGCATTACTAGTTCAGAGTTAGAGCCTGAAAAAATATTTCAGGCTCAGAATAGCTTATTTTTTAATTTCTTTCATTGGCGTACTTTCTTCACTTTCAAGATCTAAGTCAATCCCATAAGATGCTTGAGATTTCCCGTCAGTTGCCAAGTTATTACGCCATTGTAAAAAAGATTCTCTGGTGAAAATGTAAGGGTCAAGTGCGGCTTCGTCAATGAATTTAAGCGCTCCTTCAGCGTTAGCGCGAGTGTTAATCAATGACACTACGTTAACTGCTCCACCGATATACGTAGCTGGATTTGCTGCTGTATCAAATGCAGCTCCTGGTACACCTCTAACAGTAGTTGGGCCTAAAATCGGTATAACTAAATAAGATCCTGTTGGAACGCCCCATGTGGCAAGTGTTTGATCGAAATCCTCTTCGTTTTGTTCCCAGCCTATGTTTTTTGCAACATCAAAAATCCCGACTAAGCCGAGTGTTGAGTTTATAGCTAATCGGCCAGTATCTTGCGCGCCTTGTGAGAATTTTGCTTGTAATGCGTCATTAATAACTACATTTACATTTTTTAGGTTGTTGTAAAAATTATAAACACCCGTTTGAACAAATTGAGGTGTTATGTATCTGTAGCCATCAGAAATAGGTTTAGCAAGGTATCCGTCAACTTTGTCATTAAATTTAAAAGCGGAACGATTGAACTGTTCATATGGGTCTTTTTCATTTTCAACGGTTTTGGACGTTGCACAACCATTCAAATAAAACACGCTTGATACTGTCAAGGTGAGAATTAATTTTAATGGCAGATTGATAACAAAACGATATGGGTTGTTATTCATCCTTAAACTTACCTATTTTTACAATTTTGAATAATCGTTTATTTTATCATTAATTTTAGATACAAGTGAATCGAAGCCTTCTTGTTGTAAGATACTTGTGTACTCGGATCTTTTAAGAGCTAAATCACTTACACCATTAGCCACAATGTTTATGATACGCCAACTAGTGCCGGTTTCTTTTAACATGTAGTCAAATTTAACGGGTTTATCGTTAACGATGTTCAAATGACTATGAATTAGTATTCCACCTCTAGTGGTCTCTTCTTCAGAGTCATATGAAAAAGATTCTCCAGCATAATCTTTGAAATTATGTGCATAAGAAGAAATGCTGAGTCTTATTATAAGATCTTCCAGTTTTTTCTGTTGATCTCCAGAAAGTTTTTCCCATTCTTTCCCTACAATGACGCGAGCAATTTTGGGCAAATCATGGCTATTTGTTACGCTATTTTCTAAATTAGAATAGCGTCCAGCGTAGCCTAACTGTTTGCCGTTTTTCATGACTGAAATTAAGTCTGCTTGGAATTTTTCGACTACTTGTTTAGCGGTTGCAGTAGAGTTATCCAATGCAAAAACTTTTGTAGTGGGTAATACCATGGAAACACAAATAATGCCGAATTTTAAATATCTAAAAATCATACGTTAAGCCTTAAAAAAGTATTTTTTAGTCATGAAGAAACTAGCTATTATTTGCAATTTCAACCTTAACGGGAATGCTAGAGATCGAAGAAGAAGTTGTAAATTCAGGTGTGGGCTCAGGTACCATGTCGCCTTCAGTTTTTGGTCCTCTTAGTGAAGTCAAAAAAGCTTTGATAGGGTGTTTTAACATATCTTCAACAGCAGTAGCCTCGTATCCGCAGTGAGCCATACAGCTGACGCATTTTGGGTTATTAGAATTGCCATATTTATCCCATGGCGTTGTGTCTAATAATTCTTGGAAACTACTTGCATTACCTTCGTCGGCTAACAAATAACAAGGTTTTTGCCAGCCGAAGACATTTCTCGTTGGATTGCCCCAAGGAGTGCATTCGTAGTTTTGGTTTCCAGCTAAGTAATCTAAGTATAGTGAAGAGTGATTTAACTTCCACTTGCGCGTTTTACCGATTCTGAAAATGCCCCTAAACAAATCTTTAACATCTTTGCCTTTAATGAATACATCTTGCTGAGGAGCGTGCTCATAACTAAAGCCAGGTGCAATTGTGACCCCTTCAACCCCTAATTCCATCGCGTAATCTAGGAAATCTGCAACTTCTTGTGCGTTTTCACCTTGAAATAAAGTACAGTTAATAGTTACTCTAAAGCCTTTTGAAAGAGCAAGTTGTATAGCTTCAACTGCTCTTTCAAAAACGCCTTCTTGACATACTGACGTGTCATGGCGCTCTTGCATGCCATCTAAATGGATAGAGAATGTGAGGTAAGGTGATGGTTTGTAATCATCAATACGTTTTTTTAATAACAAGGCATTTGTGCATAAATAGACGAACTTTTTACGAGCAATGATGCCTTCAACAATTTGCGGCATTTCTTTATGAATGAGCGGTTCTCCACCCGGTATAGAAACCATAGGTGCGTCACATTCATCAACGGCTTGCATGCACTCTTCAAAAGATAAGCGTTTATCAAGAATGTCATCTGGGTAGTCAATCTTACCGCAGCCAGCACAGGCTAAATTGCAGCGAAATAGAGGTTCAAGCATTAAAACTAAAGGGTATTTTTTGACACCTTTAATTTTTTGTTTGATAAGGTAACTGCCTACTTTTAACTGCTGACGTAAAGGAACACCCACGTGCACATTCTCCAAAATTAATAATATAGGTAACGATGTGTTCTTAACGCATCATTAGTAATTCAATAAAAAGCAATAATATGATTTGTATGATTAATGCAACAGCCATCTTTGCCCGCTTATTCGTAAAAAACAAGTCCCACAAACTGATTGGGTTAACGAATATTAAGGTGTGTGACCATAAAATACAATCGCTTATATATACCAGCTTAGAATACTATGTTTTAGCAAATGACTCCAGTATTTACGTAAATATAATGATATTAAAATTTGAATGTATTATTTTCGTATAAATACAACAGTAGTGTGGGAATCCAGGGTAATGTACTGATTAATCGAGGCTGTATGCTATTTATTTAGCGGTATTAACAATAAAACAACATTGCTTTGCAAAATACCAACAAACACGATATTATTGTATTAAATCCTATGACCACACCCTTTTGGGAATATTGCAAGATTAACTATGAGCGACACTCGAATATCACTTGATAATCCTAAATCATTGAGTCAACTAGGTGATGATGAATTTCAAGCTTTATTGTTAGAAGGTGTATCTAGAACGTTTGCACTGACTATCCCTCAATTACCTAACAAATTGTATGGGGCAGTCGCTAATGCATATTTGTTGTGTAGGATCGTTGATACCATTGAAGATGAGGTTTCTTTGTCTGCAGAACAAAAGAAGTTTTTTTGCTCTGGTTTTATTGATGTTGTTAAAACCGGAACGAATGCAGAGCTTTTTGCAGTCGATTTAGCGCCTTTGCTATCTGATCAAACTATTCCTGCTGAACATACGCTTATTCATGTTTTGCCCAGAGTTATTCAAATCACACATAGCTTTGAGCCCGAACAAATCGAAGCTTTAGCGAGTTGTGTTGAAACAATGGCTGCAGGCATGCCTGTTTTTCAAGCTCAAAATCTAAGTCAAGGCTTAGCTACACTGGCTGATCTCGATAATTATTGTTATTACGTTGCGGGTTGTGTAGGAGAAATGTTGGCAAAATTATTTTGTCATTATTCACCTGAGATAGCAGAGCATAAAGAAGAGCTATTAAAACTTTCTGTTTCTTTTGGACAAGGCTTACAAATGACTAACATCCTAAAAGATATATGGGATGATGCTCAACGTGGCGTGTGTTGGTTGCCTCAGGATATATTCACTGAAACCGGTTTTGATCTTAAAAATATTAATCTTCAAACAAACGACCCTGCTTTTGCCAAAGGTTTGGAGCATTTGATTAGTATTGCTCAAAATCATTTGAATAATGCATTGATCTATACCTTAAAAATCCCTAGCCATGAAACTGGCATTCGTAACTTTTGTTTATGGGCATTAGGGATGGCGGTGTTAACGCTTAAAAAGATAAAGCAAAATATTAATTTCAGGCATTCTGATCAAGTCAAAATTACTCGCAAAAGTGTAAAAACAACTATTTTGACCACTCGTATAGCGGGGAGAAGTAACATTTTATTGACGTTACTCTTTAACCTAACCAGTCGTGATTTAAAAACACCTGGCTGGCACTATTCATTATCATCCTCAAAAGCCAATTAGACCTTTAAGGACGTATTTATGTTCACTGACACGACTACTCAATCTCGAACAGAGCACTTATCAAGTTCATCATCCCCCATCTATTCTAAAGCGCATGATTTAGACACTGCAATTGCCAATGCTCAAAATAAGCTATTAAGCTTGCAAGATGAGTCTGGGTATTGGGTGTTTGAATTAGAAGCAGACTGTACAATACCTGCTGAGTACATCATGTTGATGAACTATCTTGGGGAAATTGATGAAGTCTTGCAAGATAAAATGGCAAACTATTTAAGATCACGTCAATCAGAAGATGGAAGTTATCCTCTATTTACTGGAGGTCCTGGGGATATTAGTTGTAGCGTTAAAGTTTATTTTGCACTTAAATTTGCAGGTGACTCAATTGATGCTGACCACATGGTGCGATTAAGAGCCTTTATTCTAAGCAAAGGTGGGGCGGCTAAAGCCAATGTATTTACTCGTATTGCATTAGCTACTTTTGAGCAACTTCCTTGGAGAGGGGTGCCCTACATTCCTGTCGAAATAATGTTATTTCCAAGCTGGTTTCCATTCCATTTAGACAAAGTTGCCTATTGGTCAAGAACAGTCATGGTGCCTTTGTTCATTATTTGTACACTCAAAGCAAAAGCTAAAAATTCAAAAAATATAAATATCCTAGAGTTGTTCGTTACCCATCCAGATTTAGAGCAACATTATTTTCCAGAAAGAACCTTACTCAATAAAATTTTCTTAGGACTGGATTTCTTAGGCAAGAAAACAAGACCGTTAATTCCAAAAAAAGCCCACGATTTGGCAATTAATAAAGCTAAAGATTGGATCATTGAGCGACTCAATGGGGAAGATGGCTTAGGGGGCATCTGTCCCGCAATGATGGGGGCATATCAGGCTTTACTTTTGTTAGGGATGTCAAAAGAGGATGAGATCGTTGTAACTGCTCGTAAAGCAATTGATAAATTATTGGTCATTAACGAGCATGATGCCTATTGCCAGCCTTGCTTGTCCCCTGTTTGGGATACCGGATTAGCCGCGTTGGCAATACAAGAAGTTGTGAAAAATTCTGCAACTGCCCCTGCACAAACCACACATGCCTTAACTAAGGCTTACGATTGGTTAAAAAGTAAACAATTGTCAGATGAACCGGGCGATTGGCGTATTTCAAAACCTGATTTAGAAGGGGGTGGTTGGGCATTTCAATTTGAGAATCCTTATTATCCTGATGTAGATGATACTGCAGTCGTTGGTTTTGCTATGGCAGAATCTAAACTTCCCGATATGGATGAATCCATTCACCGAGCAACCCGTTGGATTGTGGGAATGCAATCTAAAAATGGTGGATACGGTGCTTTTGATGTAGACAACACGCATTACTACTTGGATGAGATCCCCTTTGCTGATCATGGTGCATTATTAGATCCACCTACTTCAGACGTAAGTGCGCGTTGTGCTATGTTAATGGCAAGAGTCGCAAAAGACCATGATGAATATTTACCTGCCTTAGCACGAACAATCGAGTATCTACGTTCTGAGCAAGAGGCAGATGGCTCATGGTTTGGTCGTTGGGGTACTAATTATATCTATGGAACGTGGTCGGTTTTATTAGGTTTAGAGCAAACCAATGTGCCTAAATCAGATCCCATTTATACCAAAGCTGTTGCTTGGTTAAAGAAGATGCAGCGTGAAGATGGTGGCTGGGGTGAAGATAACTACAGTTACCACGATAAAGCCTTTGCAGGTAGCTACAAGTTTAGTACGGCATTTCAAACCGCGTGGGCGGTTATAGCTCTAATGGCCGCAGGTGAAGCGCATAGTCCAGAAGTTAAAGCGGGTATTGATTTCATACTACACCATCAACAAGCGGATGGGGTATGGAGCGATAAATGTTTTACAGCGCCAGGATTCCCGAAAGTTTTCTATTTGAAATATCATGGCTATGACAAATTTTTCCCTTTGTGGGCATTAGCGCGTTATCGTAACGAACTTAATAAAAAGTGATTACAGGTATCGTCGTTGCATTACCTGAAGAGCTTCGAACCTTAACAGCAAAAAAAATAGCTAAAGGTGAGGTGCTATTTATTTCAGATAAAGTTTTAGTGGCCTACTCAGGTACAGGACACATTAATGCAACTCAAGCAGCACATTTATTAGTGTCTAAGGGCGCTACTCGATTATTGAGCTGGGGCTGTGCGGGCGCCTTAGCTCAAGATATTATTTCTGGAGATTTAGTGTTGGCTGATAAATTGGTTGCAGCTGATGGTGATATATCAGTGAGTGCAAGTATCTCCTCTGATTGGCATAGCCATATCCATAGTTATCTCTCCAATTATGTGACGATTCATTCTGGGTTGTTAGCAGAAAGCACAGTTGTTGTATCGTCCAGTATTGATAAAAATCATTTACATCAGCAAACAGGTGCATTAGCAGTGGACATGGAAAGTATTGCTATCGCAAGAGTCGCCTTACAAAATGAGTATCCATTTTTAGTGATCAGAAGTATTGTTGATCCATCAAATTTAGATTTACCCCTCGCCATATCAAAATCCGTTAATACTGAGGGCGATGTGGTGTTGAGGCAGTTATTGTTATATCTATTGCGTCATCCATCAGAATTACCCGCTTTAATTAAGACAGGCCGGCACTTTAGTGCAGCCACAAAAACCTTAAAAATAATTGCTAAACAATTGGATTATTTGATAGATCATCCTCATGTTGCAGAAGCTAATATTCAGCACGTTTAGCATAGCAAACATTTAATCACCATGTCATTAACTCTAGCCACTCATTATCAACTATGACTTTTAGCATCGCCGAACTTTTTGCTCAACACAGTACTGATAAATTTGCCCTACATGAACAGCATCTCAATAATCAGATGGTCAGAATGTTACAAACTATTGGTTATGACAGACATTATCAGCGTGCTGTTGGTCAATATCTCTATGATCAAGAAGGCACAGAATATTTAGATTTGTTAAGTGGTTTTGGCGTGTTTGCTATCGGTCGTAACCATCCTACCGTGGTTAATGCACTAAAAGAAACGTTAACGCTCGAGTTGCCTAACTTAGTGCAATTGGATGTATCCATATTGAGTGGATTACTCGCAAAAGAAATTCTAAAAACAACACCTGAAAACATCAATAAGATGTTTTTCTGTAATTCAGGGACTGAAGCAGTAGAAGCAGCGATTAAGTTTGCTAGATATACTACAAAACGCGACAAAATCGTATTTTGTGATCATGGTTATCATGGTCTGACTCTAGGTGCTTTATCACTAGTAGGCGAAGATATATTCCGTGAAGGCTTTGGTAGCTTATTACCTGGATGTGTCAGTGTGCCTTTTAATGATTTAGACGCCTTGGAAGCCGCTTTAAAAAATAAAGACGTAGCCGCTTTCATTGTAGAACCTATTCAAGGTAAAGGCGTGAACTTACCGGATGATAATTATCTACCTGAAGTAGAACGACTCTGTAAAAAATACGGCACTTTGTTTGTAGCTGATGAAGTACAAACTGGCATCGGTAGAACCGGCAAGTTTTGGGCGATAGATCATTGGAATGTAAAGCCCGATATGATTTGTATGGCTAAAGCATTGTCAGGCGGCTTTGTACCGGTAGGGGGTGTAGCCATCACTGAAAAAGTGATGGACAGTGTTTTTAATCGTATGGATAGAGCCGTTGTGCATGGTTCAACTTTTGGTAAAAACAATATGGCTATGGCAGCTGGTTTAGCCACCTTACAAGTAATGGAAGACGAAAAATTGGTTGAAAACAGTTTGGCTGTAGGGACTGACATCATTAATAGCCTAAATGCGTTGTCTGGCCAATACGAGTTTCTAAAAGAAGCGCGTGGCAAAGGCATGATGATAGCTGTTGAATTTAATTCACCCAAGAGTTTAAAACTAAAAGCCGCTTGGGCGATGCTAGAGGCAGCGAATAAAGGATTATTCTGTCAAATGGTGACCATTCCATTGTTTAAAGAACATCACATCCTTACTCAGGTAGCAGGTCATGGGATGAATGTCGTTAAATTATTACCCCCCCTTAATCTAAATCAAAAAGATCGTGATCATATCGTCAGTTCTTTTGATAAAGCGATTTCAGATACGCATCAAATTCCTGGTTCAATTTGGGACTTAGGTAAAAATCTCGCGAGTCATGCGTTAAAAAACAAAAAAGGTAGTTAAGATGAAACGACACATTAAATATCTTTCAGTATGGGTTTTGTTGATAAGCACTCTGCAAACCAATGGGGTATCAGCTCATGCCGTAGTTACAGATTATTCACTAAAACTAAAACCCATTCATGCGCAGCAAGCTGATCATATTGAATTGACTTTTAACTCCAAGATTGAGTTGGGATTATCCCAAATATTCTTGGTGAGTAAAGGAGATAAACATGACTTATTAACCGCTGAAATGGGAAAGAAACAAGGTCAAATCATTATAAAAGTACCTGCCTTAGTGGCGGGTGAATATGCAATTAGGTTTAAGGTATTTGCAGCAGATGGGCATATAACTGAAGACGTTATTCATTTTACAGTTTCTTAAGTAGGAAATATTAATGGCGGGTATTGCTGATTTTCTCGACTCCTTAATCGGTGGTTTTGATCTTATTTGTTATTCATTATTAATGGGGGGGGTGTTTTGGGGGCTATTTGTTTTAAAGCCTTGGCAAAAAGACAATAACTATAATATTGAGCTGTTAAATAAGACCATTAGCCTCATCTATAAAGGTGGTTTTTTATTAGCGGCTGCACAGTTTTTTAAAATTGTACTTAAAGTATGGTTAATGACAGCTCTTTTAGGGCGTTGGCCATTTCCTGAGTTTGCTGATACCACACAATTTATCGGTGGCATCATTCGTACATTCTTTTCCATTTTAATTGCGGCCTATGTATATGGCATATTACGTAATAATGCTTTTTCACAGAAGCACTGGTTGATTGCAATAGTGGTTTCATTGCCTTTGCTAATATCAGGAGCATGGTTGGTACATGCTGCAGGACGATTTGATAATCGTGCATTATTAATGACATTAACGGTCTTTCATCAATTAGGAGCCGCAGCTTGGGTAGGCGGTGTATTTCAATTAGGTAATGTTTGGATATTACATAAACGCCAATTGATATCGACTGATAATTGGCCATTCTTATTACGTAATTTTTCAAAGTTTGGCATGATTTCCGTAGGCTTTATTCTTGTATCGGGCTTTCCGATTGCCTTTCAATATATCGACTCTTGGGATGGCTTAGTAGGCACGGGTTACGGTAATTTATTAATGGTTAAGGTTGTTTTATTAGGCTTGGCATTAGGTTTGGCTTGGTTAAATCGTAGTGCAATGCTGGCTTTTTTTAGAACGAGACAAACGGCCGCTCTATTCGGTCGAGTACCACATTATGTAGAAGCTGAAACATTAGTGCTAGTGATCTTATTGTTCACCGCAGCAAGTTTAGCCTCACAGCCGCCAGCTATAGATATTTCATCATTAACCGCTTCATGGCAAGAAGTCGTCAATACCTTTGCACCACAGATCCCACAAACAACATCACCTAGTCATGTAGCATTAATAGCAGGTGAAGCAGGTCGTGTGGCCATTATTGATCAAGTACCTTCATTAGCCGCAACGGAATGGTCAAATTATAACCACAATATCGCCGGTATATTTTTAACGGTAATGAGTTTCTTTGCTATGTTGTCCTATAGCCATAAATTACCTTTCACAAAATATTGGCCCTTAGGCTTTGTAGGTTTAGGTATTTTCTTATTTTTCCGCAGTGATGCAGAAACATGGCCTTTAGGCCCGATTGGTTTTTGGGAAAGTACTTTTAATAACGGCGAAGTGCTTCAGCACAGAATTGCGACATTATTAGTGCTGGTTTTAGGTTTATTTGAGTTAACAGCGAGAATTACCAAAAATCCTGACAGTAAGTTACCTTTTGTGTTTCCAGTATTGGCGGCCTTTGGTGGACTTATGTTATTAACGCATTCTCATGTTGGCTTTCAAGCTAAAAGTGCATTTTTAATACAAGTGGGCCACACAACTATGGGTATCTTCGCGCTGATACTGTCTTGTGGGCGTTGGTTAGAATTAAAACTGGATAAGCCGGGTAAAGAAATTGCAGGGTTCACTTCAGTGGCTGCTTTATTTTTGATCGGCATCGTATTGATGTTTTATCGCGAACCTCTTTACTAAAATGAAAACGATGAATCAATATCCGCTCTTACATACGATCAACACGCCTGCCGATATACGAAAGCTGACTAAAGAGCAGCTTAAGCCCTTAGCGGAAGAGTTGCGAGATTATTTAACCCATACAGTGAGTATCTCTGGAGGTCATTTTTCAGCCGGCTTAGGTACAGTAGAGCTCACA
>CAIXAE010000034.1 GCA_903917345.1 uncultured Methylococcaceae bacterium
ATGGAATTGTTTAACAACGAGATCATGAGTGACTTGTTGGCTAGCAGTTTAAAAACAGCATCAATTGACGAAAATGGCTGGCATGATTGCTGTGAAGGCCATGGTTCTGCTGAAGGTCGTTACATCAACTGGCTAACAATAAAAGAACAAACCGCCAGTGTTTTAGAAGATGTATTACGTATTAAAAACCATCCTTTAGTGCCTTCTGATATTCCTGTTTATGGCTATATCTATGACTGCACTTCTGGTAGATTAATCGAAGTACCTGAAGCAACTGCGGCAGGCAAAGTAAACTAATTACTTTTAATTGAAAAGCACTGCGTACTTTATAAAACGCAGTGCTTTTATTGATTAAGTTTATATCGCAATAAAACTTATATTTTTATTGCATCAAAACTAAGTACTTGTTGATGCTCAGCATCTAAATCAGTAACACCCTCTCTTGTTAGCCAGATGGTTTGCATGCCCACCGCTTTTGCGGCATCTAATTCTTCTTTAATATCTGACAAAAATAACAATTGCTCTGCCGGCAGTCCGATTTCCTCAGTGATTTTCGCATAAGATGAAGGCTCTCTTTTACCTCCGATATGCGTATCAAAATAACCCGAAAATAATGGATTTAAATCCCCGTATTCAGTGTGACCAAACAATAGTTTCTGGGCATATACTGAACCTGATGAATAGATATATAAACTTAAGCCTTTAGATTTCCATAGTTGGAGATTATCGACTGCATCTTGATAGACGTGTCCCTTAAAATCACCTTTTTGATAACCGGCTTCCCAAATTAAACCCTGTAACGATTTTAATGGCGTGACTTTCTTATCTTCGTCGATCCATTGAATCAACTGAATAATCAATTGCTCAATACTTAGATCTTGTCCGACTTCTTTAGAACTATCAGCCTGAATTAATTGTATAGCTTCATCTTGTATATGCGCATGCACATACTCTGCTAATTGCGCTCTTGCATAAGGGAATAAAATATCTTTTACGAAAGAAAGCGAAGAAGTGGTACCTTCAATGTCAGTAACAATCGCTTTTATCATGATAACGCTGCCACATAACTATCAAAACTCGGGAAGTTTTTAGCTATTTCACTACCTGTAAAATTTGCTACCCAGCCATCTGGCGTAGTGAATAATCGAATACAGGTAAATTTAGGATTTTCACCCATATCAAACCAATGGGGCGTATTAGCCGGCACACTGATTAAATCACCTTGCTCACATAAGACCGCATACACTTTATTGTTGGCATGCAGATAGAATAAGCCTCGTCCTTCTACAAAGAAGCGTACTTCGAAATCTTCGTGCACATGCTCCGCTAAAAACTTTTGTCTAAATATTGCTCTATCAGGATGATCTGGATTGAGTTTCATCACATCAACTGATTGAAAATGACATTCCGCTTTTAACTTGTCTATTGAAGTGGCATAAGCCGCTATTACGGAGGTTTGATCTGCATCAACCGCTAATTCATGCTCGCTACTCCATTGCTCAAACTGCACACCTAAATGCTTTAGTTGATGTTGAATAGATGTAAAATCTTCAAAAAGCTCACCCTGTTCTGGTTTAGTATCTGGATATATAGTTAGAGCACTCATTAGTTTTTAACTCCATGTAGGCGTATTTCACATTCAAATAAAAAATCCAAGGCCTCAAGGTAACGTAACGCTTCATCGACTGACCGTCCCCATGCATACAAGCCATGTCCAGCTATAATATAAGCATAACAATCGTTATGTTTACCCAAATACTCTTCGACTACCCCCGCTAAGCGGGCAATATCTTGATCATTAGCAAAAATAGGCACCACAATTTGAGTTTCATGCGTATCAATGCCGTTAAACGCCTTTAAAAGTTCATAGTCTTTTAAAATGATTTCCGTTTTAAAAATCTTAGAAATTAGCGTAGCATTAAGCGAATGCGGATGTAATATTGACTGAATGTCCGAATAATGCTTATATAAAGAGGTATGTAACAAGGTTTCTGCAGAAGGTTTCTTGCCATCTAAAGATTGAGCAGTCGCATCAATCAACATAATATCGTCTATTGCTAACCGACCTTTATGCCTACCGGAAACGGTAATCGCAATGGTGCCATTAGGTAGTCGTATGGAAAAATTACCACTGGTTGCAGGCACCCAACCTCTGCTGTCAATATAATGACCGGCAGCAATCAGTTGTTGAGCGGCACTAAGAAAAGCATCATTGTTATTCATTTACTTGATTTCAATTAAATAGTCTTATAGTTTCACCACAAAAACACTTATCAAATAAGGTACTTTATGCAGCATTTTCGTCTTTCTTTTATTATTACTACCGTATGCTTAGCCATCGCCTTCTATTGGGGTGGCCCGACGGGAGCTTTTATTGCACTTATCTTAGGTGTTCTTGAGGTGAGTTTATCATTTGATAACGCAGTTGTGAACGCATCCATCTTAAAACGCATGAATGAACGCTGGCAACAGTACTTCTTAACTTGGGGTATTTTAATCGCTGTTTTTGGTATGCGCCTATTATTTCCTATTTTAATCGTTAATCTTGCCACCGGCATTGACTTTATGGGTGTCGTTAATATGGCTTTGCATGTCCCCAATACTTATGCGGTGCACCTTAATGAATCACATATACAAATTGCTGCATTTGGAGGCATGTTCTTGTTAATGGTTTTCTTCTCTTTTATATTCGATGAAGGGAGAGAATTACATTGGTTAGGTTACATCGAAAGAAAATTATCCAGCTTTGGAAAATTACAATCAATTGAAGTCATATTTGCTTTAGGCGTTTTGTTAGTCGGCCAACATGGGTTACCTGAAGATATTCGCCTTAAAACACTCATTGCTGGGATATCAGGTGTTATTTTATATGTCATAGTTGACAGCTTATCCGCTCTATTTGAAGATGAAGAACAAGGTGAAGATGTTTCCGAAGCCATTAAAAAAGGCAGTATTATGAGCTTTTTATACCTAGAAGTTTTAGATGCTTCTTTCTCTTTTGATGGCGTGATCGGGGCCTTTGCAATCACTCAAGACGTTATCATTATTATGTTGGGCTTAGCGATTGGTGCTATGTTCGTTAGAAGCTTAACCGTTTATTTAGTGCGTAAAGGCACTTTAGATGAGTATGTATTTTTAGAGCACGGCGCTCATTATGCAATCGGCTCGTTAGCAACCATTATGTTACTTAGTATCAGCATTCACATCTCTGAAGTTATAACCGGCCTTATCGGTGCTGTGATGATTGGCCTTTCGGTTTTATCTTCTATTTTCTATAAAAATAAATTAGCGAAACAAGCTTAGTGATCATTTAAAACTTACGATTATAAAAATTTAAACGCTTGACTAGAAATCGGCTGTAAAATGCCCAGTTAAAATCAATATCATTCCATTTTATTTAATACGGAAACACCATGACACAAGATGAATTAAAACAAAAAGTAGCAAAAGCCGCCATAGAATACGTTAAAGATGTTGGGATTATCGGTGTGGGAACTGGTTCTACTGTTAAACATTTTATTGATTATTTAGCGGATATCAAAGGCAGCATCGAAGGTGCAGTTTCAAGCTCTGAAGTTAGTACCGCGCACCTTAAAAAAGTCGGCATCCCCGTATTTGATTTGAACGCTGTTGGCACTTTAGACGTTTATGTTGATGGTGCAGACGAAGTTAACCCACACAAACATATGATTAAAGGCGGCGGTGGCGCTTTAACGCGTGAAAAAATCATTGCTGCAGCCAGCAAGAAATTTGTTTGTATCGTTGATGAAACAAAAACAGTTGATGTATTAGGTGCTTTCGCATTACCCGTTGAAGTCATTCCAATGGCAAGAAGTTATGTAGCAAGAGAACTAGTAAAATTAGGCGGCCAACCTGTATGGCGCGAAAACTATATTACAGACAACCATAATGAAATTTTAGATGTGCACAACCTTTCAATTTTGGATCCGATTGAGCTGGAAAGAATCATTAATAACATTACTGGTGTAGTGACCAATGGTCTTTTTGCTATTCGCCCTGCCGATGTAGTATTGATTGGTAAAGGCACAGAAGTCATTACCCGCTAAACTGTTTATTAGTTTAGCCTATAAAAAAGGGCGAGGTATTTAAAATACCTCGCCCTTTTTGTATGAGATTAAATATAAAAAGTATTAAACTTCATTTTCACGTCATCATTTGGGCAACTATTTTTAATGATAAAAAACCATTTGTAGTGAATATCACTGCCTAGGCGGGACAGCCGCTGTCTCATTATATTGATAAATACCCGTCAATTTACGTTTAAACTCTGTAGAAATAGTTCGTGAATCTTGCTTATTTTTTACAACTCGTGGCGTAATTAAGACAACTAATTCAGTTTTATCATTTTTCTTATCTGTATTACCAAATAACGATCCAATAACTGGCAATCCATGCAAAAATGGAACCCCTGAGTTTGCATTATCTATAGAGTCAGAAATTAGCCCTCCTAATACTATAGTTTCTCCGTCATTAACAGCTACAGAACTATCGATTTCTTTTTTATCAAAAGTTGCTGAACTTGTTACGCCCGAAGAAGGAACTGCCGCCACATTACTAACGATTTGTTTTAACTTCATATTTACCATACCGTTTGCATTCACTCTTGGCGTCACCTCTAAAGTCACCCCTGTGTCTTTATATTGAATTGAAGACCCTAATGCTATACTCGGTGAGGATATTACTCCACCACCAGAAACAAGAAGCGATGATGTACTCGTTTGAACAGGTACTTGTTGACCCACATTTATTTTAGCTTTTTGATTATTCAATACCATTAATGAAGGTGATGAGATGATATTTAAATTATCTGATGTTGCTTTTGAATTTAGTAGCGATTGGACGGCACCAGAACTGTACAAAGCACTCAGACCACCTGTTGCCATTCCAGCAGTCACCGCAGTCACAGCCCCCCCCATATTTAAAGCACTATTTGCATGGGATAAATACCATGATATGCCATAAGTTAATTCGCCAGTTAACTTAACCTCTACTACAGTCGCATCAATCAAAACCTGTAACGGCATTACATCTAACTGGGTTATCACTGGCAATATAGTTTCATAGTCTTGGGCTGAGGCCACAATAATAATTGAGTTATTAGGTGAATCTGCAATAATTTTTACTTTTCCGATATTTCCAATTTGAGGACTCCCCCCACCTGAAGCTTGTTTTGCAGAATTTATATCTTCTTCGCTTCCATTCGCTGCAAAAACATCTAAATTACCTGTTAGTCCACCGTTATTTAATGAAGAGGTATTATTAGAACCCGATAAACCCGAACCATCACTCGAGTTTAAAGAGCTTCCAGAACCCGATCCCATAGATGAACTGTTGCTAGTTGATGAATCTTCACTTGAAAACGAATAACAACGCTTTCTCCATACATCGTCGGAATTGTAGAAACACGCAAGTCGAGCTCTTTACCCATCATTTGTACTTTAATGCGACCGTCTTGCGGTAAACGCCGCTCAGCAATATTAAGCTTGGCCATAATCTTA
>CAIXAE010000035.1 GCA_903917345.1 uncultured Methylococcaceae bacterium
ACCCATCACAATACGGGCAGTGTCTTCTAAATTGACCTCACAAAAAGCAAATACTTCTGAAATAAGTGTTCCTAAAGGTACTTCTACATTCATAGGTTTACCCACAGCACCACCGGATACGGTAACCACTCTATTGACTAAAGCTTGGCCGTATCTGATGGCTTTATGTACGGCATGAGCTGTTCCAACATTATGAATAGTGACACCTATCTCTGAAGATCGACAACCCACGGGGACTTCTTTACCAGTAACGTAACGAATCAATTGTCTATCCCAACCCATAGGATATTGCGTCAGTATTTGCATTACTTCAATGCTGGAATAAGGCTTAGCGGCAATTTGCATTGCAGCAAATGCGAGAGGTTTATTATCTTCAATCGCCACTACGGCATGATGAGACTCCATGCCATGCAACATTAATCGAACACCATCTATGATTTGCTCCGCCCTTTCTTGCATCAAACGATCATCACAACTTAAATAAGGTTCGCATTCAGAACCATTAATAATTAATGTATCAATCTGATTTTCACGACCCATATTGAGCTTAACTGCCGTAGGAAAAGTAGCACCGCCCAAACCTACAATACCAGCCGCTCCGACGCGTAAACTAATATCTTCTGGGGTCAACTGGAAAGGATCATCAGGAATTGGACTGGTAAACCATTCATCCAGACCATCAGTTTCTAAGACTATCATTCGGATTGGTAATGCAGATGGGTGTGGTGCAGGATAATCGTTTACATCCAAAATAATACCTGAACTAGGTGCATGCACTGGGGCAGAAATCAGCCCTTGGCTATAAGCTAGCAATTGACCTTTCAGTACTTTATCGCCCACTCTAATCAATGGCTCAGCCGGCTTACCTACGTGTTGTTGTAACGGGATATAAAGTGTTTTAGGTAAAGGAAAATTCGTCACAATATTTTCATCTGCCGTATTTTCCTTCCGCGCTTCTGGATGAACGCCACCTCGAACTCGTGGTTTTATGAAAAAATCTAACATAGTGCACTCCCTTGCTGACTCTGATCAAATTGAGACATCGGTTTTGTCCATCGCCAATTGCGCAAAGTCACTTCAACTGGATGCATCTGTAAACATTCAGTCGGACAAACCTCAACACATTTTTTACAAGCAATACACGCATCTGCAACCACAGCATGAATTTGTTTGGGCGCACCCACTATGGCATCTGTTGGACAGACTTTGAAACAACGAGTACACCCCGTACAAGTATCTTCACTGACACGTGCGACTAAAAGCTCAGGTTCTTTAACCGAACTTAAATCTAAATCTAGACCTAACATAGCAGCTAATTGTTCCGCTAAAGCACTACCACCGGGAGGACAAATAGTGGCTGGCGCTAAGCCATCTACTAATGCTTCAGCCGCTGGCCTACAACCGGGAAATCCACATTGTCCACATTGTGAACCAGGCAATAACGATTCGATTTCATCCAGTATTGGACTGCTTTCTACTTTTAGATATTTGGCTGCAATACCCAACAGTAGCCCCAGCATCAAACCTAAAAGTGTTAACCAAAAAATAGCAGACAATACATACATAGTTACTTTCCTATCACATCTTCGTATTGAGTCCAGCAAACCCCATGAATGCCAGTGATAAAATACCCGCAGTAATAAAAGCAATCGGCGTACCTGCAAATAAAACAGGCACAGCCATTAACGCTAAACGCTCACGTAAACCAGCAAACAAGACCATCACCAACGTAAAACCAACCGCTGAGCCAAAACCAAAGATCATACTTTGTAAGAAACCATACTGTTCTTGCACATTAAGTAGAGCCACGCCCAACACCGCACAATTGGTGGTTATTAAGGGCAGAAAGATACCTAATATTTGGTATAAAATGGGACTGGTTTTTCTTACAACCATCTCCGTAAACTGCACGACAGCAGCTATTACTAAGATGAAAGCTAAAATACGCAAAAACTGAATATTAAAAGGTGCTAATACAAAATGCTCCAATATCCAGCTGGTCATAGCCGCTAACGTTAATACAAAAGTAGTGGCCAACCCCATACTTAACGCTGCATCCAGTTTTTTGGATACCCCCATAAAGGGGCATAGTCCCAAGAACTTAACTAACACCACGTTATTAACTAAAGCCGTGCCCAATAAAAGCATTAGATACTCACTCATCTTTCATCATCCAAGTGTCTTTAAGTTGCTAAGAATTTACCCTTCATGAATGCATCTACTATGCCAATTCCCCTTATTTTCATAAGCCATTCATGCTACTTACAAAATCAAAAGAAAAACTGTCAAAACCTTTAAATTAAGTGTTGCAATTAATACATACGGAGTCGTAAAAAAATAGTTATGTCGCAAACCTTACAATAAGATTATTCTTTGAACGCAAATAACAATTCAGCGGCTCAGATACTCTAATAAGTTGGCCTACTAACCTGCAGAAGTAAATTATTAGCGTTAAAGGGCATAGTTATTGCAAACCAATTAGCAACACCTGTCATAAATTAGGTTACACGCTATGAAGAAAAAATCGTTGCACTATTTACAGATGCACACAAACTTAGAAAGTGTCATGAATGAACTTTCACCTGAGATTCTGAGCACTCGCTCATACCCCCCGAGCGAAGCAAAAATACCTTATGAACTATTTATAGAGACTGTTGAACAGGCTCCGATTGCCATCTCTATTACTGATAAAAAAGCCAATATTCTTTACGCTAATGAAGCCTTTTATAAGGTCACTGGCTATCAGATTGCGGATGTACTTGGTAAAAAAGAATCCATACTCTCTGATAAATCAACGCCTCGTGAAGTCTATTACGACTTATGGCACACTATCAGTAACAAAAAAGTGTGGCAAGGAACGCTGTGTAATCGTCATAAATTAGGACATCGCTATCTCGCAGACTTAACTATTGCACCAATGTTGGACGACGTGGGTATCATCACCCACTACATTGGGATGCATCGAGATATTACAAAAACCTATGAATCAGAAAAGAAAGTGAGTAATCATAAATTGCTGATCGAATCAGTGATTAACTCCTCACCGATGGCGATGGTGGTTATTGATGATCAAGATCAAGTCATTTTAGATAACCATATGTATAAAGCCATGGTCTCTGACTTAGACAAAGGCGAACCAGCGAAATATTTCTTAAAACTATTACGCCAAGAACTGGGGGCTTCATGGCAAGAAATTCAGAATAATCAGCATGGCTTCAATAACCATGAATACAAGATAGAGGGTAAAGGAAATAGACCTGTGCGCTGGTTTTCTTGTGCAGGAAATTGGTTTACTGAAACCTCTGTTAATGCAGATGCTTTTTTTGAAAATGTGTCTAAACAGTATCTCATCTTAACCATATCTGATATTACTCGGCAGCGTCAGCAACTTCAGGAGTTGCGCCTGCAATCTTTAAAAAACCTCATGACTGAAGACGAGCGAATTCGTGGTCTACGCGAAACACTATTAGGTGCAGTTCATCAAATACAGATGCCCATGAACCAAATCAAAGCGTCTGAAAACATATTAAGGCACAAAGGTGAGAAACAGTATGAAGGTGTATTACAAAACTTAATTCAAATTCAAGAGTCGGGTGAAGTGGCTATTAATACCATGCAAAAGTGTATTCCCGAAATCACTCAAAGCCCATTTACGTCAGTCAATTTAAATCAAATTTTACATGACGTATTATTGTTAAGCGATCAACGACTTGCCTTGACAGGTATAGACGTTAAATGGCAACCACTCACTACGCTCCCCACTATGTTGGGCTCTGAAAATCGTTTACGCATCTTATTTAAACAACTCATAGACAATGCCATTGATGCTATCAGCACGTCTAGCAATAAAGAACAACGAATTAAAATTAGCACCGATGTAGACACAGACGTCATTTACGTGTTTATTGAAGATACCGGCCCAGGCATACCTTCCGATAAACGCTCTAAAGTATTTGAACCTTTCTACACCACTAGACCTATGGGTGGAAATCAGGCCGGCATGGGACTGGTCATTGCGAAAGAAATTGTTAACCAACACCACGGATTTATCGATATAGATCCAGATTATTCAGTGGGGTGTCGCGTTAAAATCAGCTTTCCTCTACACAATTCAATATCAAGGAGGCTTGTGTAATGCCTGAACGCACACAACTCATAGAAGCCGAACTTGATACCTTGTACCTCATCAGTCAAGTATTGAATAGTACGCATGATTTGCATGCAAAATTACACGCAGTATTGGAGATATTGCATAAACGATCAGGCATGTGTTCTGGCATGATCACACTTAAAGAAATCGAAAATAATAGCCTTATAGCGAGTGTAGTTCACAGCGATGCAGGTGAAAAACTGGATCAATCCGTCAGATATAATCCAGGTGAAGGCTTGATCGGAGCTGTTTTAGATGCGGGCTCCACCATCGTTGTAGAAAAGATATCTGAAGAACCTCGCTTCCTAGGTCGATTGGGCTTATATGACCCCAATTTGCCCTTTATTGGTTCGCCAATATATGTAGAAGAAGGTGACACTATAGGAATATTAGCTGCGCAACCCAGTAACAATCGATTTCTGGGTGAGCGTGCTCGTTTTATGGAGATGATTGCTAACTTAATTGCGCAAAGCGTAAAAATGCTACGTGTTATAGAGCGTAAAGAACTTAATTTAGTTAATGAACGCGACCAGTTGAAGCATGCTTTAATCAAAAACTACAGTTTCGACAATATCATTGGTCACTCATCCCCGATGCTTAAAGTCTTCGATTTAATCAGACAAGTAGCAAAGTGGCAAACGACCGTATTAATACGAGGTGAATCAGGCACAGGTAAAGAAGTGGTTGCTAATGCCATTCATTTTAATTCAGGTTGCGCGGGAGGCCCTTTTTTAAAACTAAACTGTGCCGCCCTCCCCGACACCTTATTGGAATCTGAACTCTTTGGGCATGAAAAAGGTGCTTTCAGCGGTGCGGTCGGTCTACGGAAAGGGCGTTTCGAATTAGCCGACAATGGCACGTTATTTCTTGATGAAATCGGGGAAATATCTGCTTCTTTTCAAGCCAAACTTTTACGCGTCTTACAAGAAGGCGAATTTGAAAGAGTCGGCGGCAGTCAAACCATAAAAACTAATGTCCGTATTATTGCCGCAACTAATCGTAATTTAGAAGAAGAAGTCACCGAAGGTAAGTTTAGAGAAGATTTATATTACCGACTTAATATTATGCCCATCAATATGCCACCGCTTCGGGATAGAACTGAGGATATTCCGGAATTATCTGAGTTTCTACTTGGCAGAATTTCTGAGCAACAAGGGGGCAGACCTCTTGAAATTAAAGAAAGTGCCATTCGTATTTTAATGAAACATGACTGGCCGGGTAATGTGCGTGAACTATCTAATCGACTAGAGCGTGCTGCCATCATGAGTTCCAATGGCATTATTGATCGTGATGTTATGGTGAATACCGGTTTGGAAGATGTCGTCTCTCAAGTTGGCGCTAACTTTAAACCCCAAAAAACTGCCACCATTGACTTTAATGATGACAATATGGATGACCGTGAACGCGTCATTGCGGCCTTAGAACAAAGTGGCTGGGTACAAGCAAAAGCAGCACGCTTACTCAATATGACACCACGGCAAATTGCTTATCGCATTTTGACTTTAGATATCACCATGAAACAAATTTAACTGCTTAGGAGTACCTATGACTATCTTATATGTTCAACATGATTATGCTGTCTTTGGCTTTGGTGAAACACAAGAAGAAGCGATTGCAATGGCGGCTCAATGGTTAAAAGATGCAACAGGTAAACAAGGCTGCTCTATCGAGTTCGCTGAAAGTTTATTAGTAGGCAATGCAAAGCCAGGGCAAATGACCCTTTACGTGACAGATGAAACTATTCCTGCTCATGCAGAAAACTGGGGCGGCGAAGAGTTATTAGATTGGTATTACGACGTCGCTTAAAATATTACAAACATTCTTGTTCTGTTAATAACAAAACCCTAAATGAAAACTGTTATGTTTACGACAATCATACCCAACACACATAACAAGTCCATTTAAAATCAATAAGATATATTAAATTAATTACTTGGCATGACCTGTGCATTTACTTAAAGTAAAACTAACTTTAAGAGGACGAAACCATGCAATTGCCAGTATTAAATGATACCCCTAGCCCAGCAGAGCATGGAGCCAAAGGTGGTTGTTCCGCAAGTTCTTGCGGTACCACAGAAAATCAAATGGACACTTTGCCGGATTCAATTCGGGAAAAAGTTCAAAATCACCCCTGTTATTCTGAAGATGCGCATCATTACTTTGCGCGTATGCATGTTGCCGTTGCTCCCGCGTGTAATATCCAATGCCATTACTGTAATCGTAAATACGATTGTGCTAACGAATCTCGCCCCGGTGTTGTATCAGAATTATTAACACCTGATCAAGCTGTTAAAAAAACCATGGCGGTCGCCGCTACCATTCCACAAATGACCGTATTAGGCATTGCTGGCCCGGGTGATCCATTAGCAAATCCAGAACGTACTTTTGAAACTTTCCGTCGTTTAAGTGAGGAAGCACCCGATATTAAATTATGTGTCTCAACTAACGGTTTGGCTTTACCTGACGCCGTTGAAGAACTTTCAAAACATAACATCGATCACGTCACTATCACCATCAACACCGTTGACCCAGAAATTGGGGCAAAGATTTATCCGTGGATATTCTGGAAGAACAAACGCATCAAAGGTGTTAAAGGCGCAAAAATTCTGATTGAACAACAACAAAAAGGCCTAGAAATGCTGATTGCAAAAGGCATTTTAGTTAAGGTCAATTCGGTCATGATACCTGGTGTTAACGATGAACATTTAGCAGAAGTGAGTCGCGTCGTTAAATCAAAAGGCGCTTTCTTACACAACGTAATGCCTTTAATTGCTGAGGCAGAACACGGCACTTTCTATGGCGTCATGGGGCAACGTGGCCCTACCCCTGATGAATTACAAGATCTACAAGATAGTTGCTCTGGTGACATGAACATGATGCGCCATTGCCGTCAATGTCGTGCGGATGCTGTCGGCTTATTGGGTGAAGATCGTGGTGATGAATTCACTCTAGATAAAATCGAAGAAATGGATATCGATTATCAAGCTGCGATGGAAAAACGTAAAGTAATCCATCAAGCCATCCAAGAAGAAATGGATAGTAAACGCCTCGAAAAAGCGGCTAAAGCTGAACAACATAAACAAGAACCCAAACTCACTACCCGGCCAGTATTAATGGCGGTTGCAACCAGTGGCCAAGGCGTTATCAATGTCCATTTTGGTCATGCTAAAGAGTTCTTGATTTATGAAGCCTCACCTGAAGGTGTTCGCTTCATCAGTCATCGTAAAGCCGACCAATATTGTGGTGGCGATAGTACCTGTGGTGATGGCGAAAGCGTATTACAACTCACTATTCGTGCCCTAGCCGGCTGTGAAGTCGTATTGTGTTCAAAAGTGGGATATGAACCTTGGGAAATGCTTGAGGCTGCAGGCATAGCCCCTAATGGTGAGCACGCAATGGAACCTATCGGAGAAGCGGTTATGGCTGTCTACAAAGAAATGGCGGCAGCTGGAAAATTGGACGCAATCCCTGAAGCCCTCCGCGCAAATGCATAATTGAATCGAATGAGTAATTATTTGCAGAGCCCATCACAGATTTTAGGAGTTCACTATGGCAGTATCTATTATTGATTTATGCGTAAATTGTTTTGCCTGCGAACCCGTATGTCCCAGTAATGCGATTTCGGAACAAAAGCCACATTTTATGGTTGATCCCAAAAAATGTACTGAATGTGAAGGTGATTTCCCCGTGTTTCAATGTGCCAGTATCTGCCCTATTGAAGGAGCGATATTAGATTCATTTGGCACAGCCATTAATCCCCCTGGTTCTTTAACGGGCATCCCACCGGAAAAAATGGCGGAAGCCATGGCAGAGTTACAGTCTCACTAATACAGGACACATACAATGGCCACTATAACTTTCTACGAAAAACCTGGTTGTGCGAACAATACTCGTCAAAAGAAACTGTTAATGGCCGCTGCACATCATGTCATAGCTAAAAGCATCCTAATAGAAACATGGACTGAACAAAGTCTTAGACCTTTTTTCGGCAGTCTACCTGTTAAAGACTGGTTTAACTACAGTGCACCCAATATTAAATACGGTGAAATTGATCCCAATGCGCAGAGTGAAGATCAAGCATTGGCACTCATGTTAAACAATCCTTTATTAATACGTCGCCCTTTAATGCATATTGATGATGTGTTTATAGCTGGATTTGATCAAGAACTTCTAGACCATTGGATAGGCTTAAAAACATTTGATACCACCACTGATTTAGAAAGCTGTCAAAAAACACATTTAAAATCAGAATGTAATCATGAGTAACATACCTGTTATAAGCATCAATAACATTCCTCAGCCCGTGCCTTTATCTGAGCGCGTGCATTGGATTGGTGCTTTGGATCCTAATTTACGTAACTTTGACATCATTTTAAAAACTGCCAATGGTACTTCCTACAACGCTTATGTTGTAAGAGGCAGCGATGGCGTGGCTATCATAGACACCGTAAAAGAAAACTTTGCTGAAGATTTTTTTACCCGCTTAGAAGCAGTAGCACGTTACGACGAAATTAAAGTCATCGTGCTAAACCATTTAGAACCCGATCATACAGGTGCTTTACCAGAGCTTATGCGACGTGCGCCACAAGCTCGTGTGTATATCTCTCAAAAAGCCCAAACCATGATCAAAGCTTTATTAAAACAGGATAACTTTGAATTCATGCCTGTTCTAACAGGTGACAGCATCTCATTAGGAGATCGAACACTCAGTTTTTTGCATACCCCTTATTTACATTGGCCAGATACGCAATGTACCTATTTAGAAGAAGAAAACACCTTATTTTCGGGTGATGTCTTCGGTTGTCATTTTTGTGATGCACGTTTATTTAATGATGTCGTCGGCGACTTTCGCTTTTCATTTGAATATTACTACGCGCATATCATGCGGCCCTTTAAAGAATATGTTAATCGAGCATTAGCGCTCATAGACCCTTTAACACTCAGTAATATTTTTCCAGCACATGGCCCCTTATTAAGGGATCAACCCCAGCGTTATGTGCAACGTTATAAAGAACTTTCTCGCTCAGCATTACAGAGTGAAATTAATGAAGGTGAAAAAACCTTACTCATTTTTTATATCAGTTCTTATGGCAACACTAAACGTATGGCTGAAGCAATCTATGAGGGTGCTATGTCGGTTGAAAATGTGCGAGTGTCTTTATACGACTTAGAAGGTAGTGAAATAGCTTCTTTTGTCGATTTAATTGAAGGTGCAGACGGTCTTGTCTTTGGCACACCCACTATTAATGGTGACGCGGTTAAACCAGTATGGGATTTATTATCCTCCTTAGCAGTGATCAACCTTAAATCAAAATTTGGCGCTGTCTTCGGTTCTTATGGTTGGACAGGAGAAGGAGTCAAAATGGTAGAAGACCGTTTACGTGGACTTAAGTTACGCGTACCTATTCAGGGTATTCGTATCAAGTTAATTCCGACAGATGAGGAAACCCAGCTCTGTCGTGAATTTGGGCAAGAATTAGCCCTCGATTTAATGGGTTTACGGCAAGCAAAAGTGATTGACATCGCTGAACTCGCTTAATGATTTTAAATAAAACAGGAGAATAAAATGGCTAAAGCATCGATTACCTTTGAAGATATCAATGTGACCGTCACTGCCCCAGCGGGTACACGCTTAATAGAAATATCAGAAAAAGTTGGCTCTGGTATTACTTATGGTTGCCGCGAAGGTGACTGTGGCACTTGTATCACTAAAGTCACAGAAGGTTGGAACAATTTAACTGAGCCTTCAGTCCTTGAAGACAAGGTTTTAAGAGAAAACATGGCGGGTAAACACAACCGTTTAGCATGCCAAGCACAAGTATTAGGTGGAACGATTAAAGTTAGGCCAGTTTGATTTGCACTAACCATTAATCCAACCTAACGACTAAAGGAGTCAAACATGGCTTTAATTACTTTTTCGAGTCCTGAATATAAGGACAAAACTGTCTACGCTGTTGCAGGTAGTCATACTGAAACATTACTAAAAATTGCTAGAGAAAATAAAATCCCCATCAATTATTCATGTGAAGATGGCGAATGTGGCTCATGCCTCATAAAAGTCAGCAGTGTAGACGATAAACTTCAACGCATGGGTGGACCTTTAACTGAGAAGGAGAAAGAAGTTTTAAAATCTTCAGGTAAACTCACTCAAGAAGAAATCGAGAAAATGCTCGTTGATGACCTACCTTCTGATTGGCGCTTAGCGTGCCAGATGATTGTTAGGGATGAAGATATTTTGGTCGAATACTAATTATGTCTGCCGTGCTCCAACGCCAAACAACTTTAGCTGTGGTTTATAGTCGGTTAAAGACCAGCTCACTTATGTCACCTAATCATGAATGGTTAGCGTGCATGACTGCTAGTTGGTGTGCTGGGCAAAGTGCCTTGCCAGATTATATGGGGTTGGAGCCGGACCAATTTAATAAATTAAAAAACAATTACTTTCAAGATAGTTTTCTTCCTGAACTTGCGCCATCGGGTATTTATAATGATTTTGATCGGATGCTAGAAAGAGAGGATTTGATTAACTTACTAACACGCTATAGTAAAGCCAATACTTTAGAAATTAACTGGGTGATTGGCATTATTGTCGCGGGTTGTCTGGGTAATGATCACTTATGGCAAGATTTAGGCCTATGGTCTAGGTCTCAACTCACTGCCCTGCTCCACTTCAATTTTCCAGAACTGGCTGCAAAAAACTCGATGGACATGAAATGGAAAAAATTCTTATATAAACAACTCTGTGAAGAAGAAGGTTTATATGTCTGCCGTGCCCCTTCATGTAATGTCTGTATAGATTACGCTAAATGTTACGGGCCTGAAGAATAGTTAGCTCATTTGATTCTTAAATGCTCATAAGCCGGTAAAGTTTCAATACGACTATCCTCTAATGGTTTACCGATCGTAAAATGATACAAACTCTGAAACTGATTGTCCTTAAAACCTAATAGTTCATGAACACTGTCATCAAAGTAACAGCCAATGCCAGTACCTCGATAACCCGCTGCTTCGGATTCTAAATACAATACTTGCCCTATAAAGCCGGTTTCCCAAAATAAACGCCGATACTGCCAAGCGGCAACATTCATCACCTCTCTAAACTCTGCTACCATCCCTAAACTAAAGGCACTATCACTTGCTATCGGTTGATGACAGGACAGCGTTTTCGCAAACTGCCGGCAATCTCCATTATGTAATTGATATAACGGCAATGCATCAGATATCAATTGCCATGCAAACTCATCTAAAGACCCCGCTTTAAGCTTTTTTAATGCTTCATGATTTCTGGGTAAAGCATATATCCCGGGTTCCAAACCCTCCACGCGATGCACAAAAATAAACAAATGTACTTTTGATTGCCAAGGCCAACTCTGAAACGTCGCCGCCGTTGGCAACACAGCCGATAGTATTCGATAAAATTCGGCTTGAGCCATAGGAGACATTTTGCCATCGAACTGTTGAGCACTCCGGCGTTGACGAATCACAGTCGTAGCCGTTTGCTGACAAGTCGTCGGTAGAACCGGTGCAGAAATAGTTTGCCAATCGTCTTTTAAGGTGCGTGGTTTATATGCAGCTAAAGCCACTTCATCAATCACTGGCCATTTATACATGTGATAAGCTTTAAGACTATCAGCTTTTCCCGTCCAACTTCCAGCGTCAACTGCAGACAACAAATCATCAATATCACAAGACTTATTTTCAATACCCACCTTAATTCGACACAATAAATCGGGTGACTCTTGCTCAAATACTTTAAACTCAGCCAATCGATCTATACCCAACAGATGAGCAATATCCGCATCAGCAGTTTCAGCCATTATTTCGATGCCCCAACCTAAAGTGGCTGCTGCATAACGTAGAGCACCCAAAGCGTGCCCTATATCATGCTGACAATAGCGAAAAGCTCGTTCACCGTATTTCCAAGCTTCACGCCAATGAATAGATGAAATGCCTATTAATAGAGTACCTTCATTTAAATTGTCTGAAACACTACAACGCTTTTCAAGTGCATGATCATGACTCACATAATGATAAACACCCGCTTTTAAACCATCCAACTCGGCACTGATTAAATAGACTTCAGTCGGATGCAAATTACCACTCGATGGATTACAACGTAAGGACCAGCGACTAGGCCCATATTGTTTCCAAGCCGACAAACCAAAAGCCAATTCAAGCAATAAGCCGATGCTAGTCACAGACAATATTTGAGATGAAATGGCGTCTGGCTTATCTAAATCAGAAAATAACACATTCAGCTCAGAGCCAGGCATAGGTAAACTAACAATTTCACAACCCGAAAAATGTCGAAAATGATCAGGTTGATCTTCCCAATCTATAGATTCTGGACCCTTTGCATAACGCGCTAAAGTATGTTTCGTAAGATGATGGTAATTTAAAACAACTTCAATTTCTTTATTCATAAGCCTTTATGACATTCCCTAAAACACGCATTAATACGGTTAGACTCTAACACTTATTATAAAGAAGGCTACGTCACTAATTTAGGTTCAACAATTAAATCATCCACCCAACACCCGACCGGGTTCCCCAGGTTCAAGTCTTTATCTTCAAAACGGACCAAAAATACAGTACGGCTGGGATCTTCTTCAATATGACCAATTAAAGTAATAACCCCCCTAGTGCCCGCCTCAGCTAAGACATCACCTTCCGAGCCTCCTGGGATAGAGCCATCATCAGCAATCAATCTTGATGCATAAACTACGTCACCTATATCTAAATCTTCTACGTTCATTTGAAATCCTCTTAGTTTTGTAGCAAAGCTAACATTGTTAGCACTGTGTGTCAGAAAAACATCTGCCTTTAAATCACCCTTAAACCGAAATTTTTTAATTAAAACGCTAACAAACAAGCAATTAGGAAAAATTAAATAAATGGCATATAGGTTGCTATTAGTAATAACAAGAACGATGCCACTCAGTCAGGAGAATACAAAATGATTACCTTAACAGACAAAGCAGTTAGCGCAGTTGGACGATTTATTGCAGGATCTGAAATGCCCACAGCAGGACTTAGAATCGAAGTAACCGATGGTGGATGCTCCGGTTATCAATATGGTTTAAAGCTAGAAGGCACACCTGCAGAAGTTGATACCGTTTTTGAATGTGGTGAAGTTAAAGTCTTTATTGACCCCGTTAGCTTGCCGATGCTAGATGGCATGTCCATTGATTTTTTAGACAGTATAGAAGGCTCAGGCTTTAAGTTTACTAATCCAAACGCCGTTAAAAGTTGTGCTTGTGGTACGTCTTTTAATACCAATTCAGAAGGAACAGGGACTAAAACCTGCTCTTAACCGCCAACTATTTAAGCCGAGGAACCTGCCATGTGGGACTATTCAGACAAAGTTAAAGAACACTTTTTTAATCCAAAAAATGCGGGTGCGGTTGCTGATGCAAATGCCACAGGCGAAGTTGGATCAATCAGTTGTGGCGATGCCTTAAGACTGACCCTTAAAGTAGATGATGATTCAGAAATAATTCTGGAAGCCGGATTTCAAACTTTTGGTTGCGGCTCTGCCATTGCATCTTCTTCTGTATTAACAGAAATGATTATTGGGATGACAATTGATGATGCCTTAAAAGTCACTAACCAAGATATCGCAGCTCAACTTGAAGGTTTACCACCCGAAAAAATGCACTGTTCTGTGATGGGGCGTGAAGCCTTACAAGCAGCTATCGCTAATTACCGTGGTGAAGTTTGGAAAGATGATCATGAAGAAGGCGCCTTAATTTGTAAATGTTTTGCAATTGATGCGGTCATGATTGAAGAAATGGTGTGGGCTAATAAATTACGCACAGTTGAAGATGTCACCAACTTCACTAAAGCGGGTGGCGGTTGTGCGGCTTGTCATGAAGACATTGAAGCTATTCTAGAAAAAGTATTAGCAGAGAAAGGTGAAAAATTTGACCCTACTGCGGCACCCGTTGCGCAACCAGAAAAGCTAACGGCTGTTAAAGGCCCAATGACTAACTTACAACGCATCAAGAAAATTGAAGAAGTTTTAGAATCTTTAAGACCGTCTTTATTAGCAGACGGTGGTGATGTAGAGTTAGTTGAAGTGATTGGTAATACGGCTTATGTCAATATGACAGGTGCTTGTAACGGTTGCCAAATGGCAGCAATGACCATTGCGGGCATTCAACAACGTTTAATGGAAGTAATGGGCGAGTTTATTAAAGTAGTCCCCGCTTCAGAAATGAGCAAACTTGCACAGATTGAGGTGGCGTAATGGCTGATATCTATTTAGACAATAATGCCACCACTAAAGTTGATCATGAAGTAGTGGATGTCATGATCCCCTATTTTCTTGAGCAATACGGTAACCCCTCTTCTATTCATAAATTTGCTGATGGTGTAGCACGTGGTTTAAAAAATGCGCGCCAACAGGTGCAAGCTTTAATTGGCTGTGAACACGATTCTGAAATCATCTTTACCTCGTGTGGTACAGAATCAAATTCAACGGCTTTATTATCTGCGATTAAAGCCCAACCCAATAAAAAAGAAATCATTACTACCACTGTAGAACATCCAGCCATTCTTAGTTTATGTGAGCATCTTGAAAAAGAAGGCTACACCATACATAGATTACCGGTTGATAAAGCGGGACGCTTAAATATTGAATCTTATAAAAAATTATTATCTGATCAAGTTGCGATCGTTTCAATTATGTGGGCCAATAATGAAACCGGTACTATCTTTCCGGTCGCCGAAATGGCTGAGTTAGCTCATGCTGCCGGTGTTATGTTTCATACCGATGCCGTTCAGGCTGTCGGCAAAATACCCATGATGTTGCAAGACACCAAGATTGATATGTTGTCCTTGTCAGGCCATAAACTACACGCACCTAAAGGCATTGGTGTTTTATATCTGCGTAGAGGCACACGTTACAGACCTTTATTACGCGGTGGCCATCAAGAGCGTGGTCGTAGAGCCGGCACAGAAAACTCTGCATCGATTGTGGGCTTAGGTAAAGCCTGTGAACTTGCCCTAAACTACATTGAATACGAAAACACCACAGTTAAAGAAATGCGTGACCGCCTAGAAAAAGGCATTACAGAAAGCATTCCACATTGCTTTGTTACCGGTGACCTTTACAACCGTTTACCTAATACCACCGATATCGCTTTTGAGTATATTGAAGGTGAATCAATTTTAATGCTCTTAAATAAAGCCGGTATTGCCGCATCCAGTGGCTCGGCTTGTACCTCTGGATCACTTGAGCCATCACATGTCATGCGCGCCATGGATATTCCTTATACAGCGGCACACGGTACTATTCGGTTCTCTTTCTCGCGTTATAACACCATGGCAGAAGTGGATGCCGTGTTAGAAGTCATGCCAAGTATTGTCAAAACATTGCGTAAATTATCGCCCTATTGGGATGGCGACGGCCCAGTGGCAAACCCAGAACAAGCTTTTACTCCAACTTACGCTTAATAGTCGCCCGATATGAAAACCCAAGTCCGCCAAATTATTATTGATGACACTACACTAAGAGACGGTGAACAATCGGCTGGTGTAGCTTTTTCGTTAGACGAAAAGTTATCCATCGCCACACAATTAGCGGACTTGGGTGTACCTGAATTAGAAGTCGGTATTCCGGCAATGGGCAGCGTTGAACGGGAAGAAATTAAAGCCATTGCTGCGCTTAATTTACCGGCCAAACTATTAGTGTGGTCAAGAATGCGCCACGATGATTTACACAGTTGCTTAGACTTAAATGTCCATAAAGTAGATCTCTCTATTTCAGCATCAGATCAACATATACAACATAAACTAAAGCAAAGTCGTGCCTGGGTACTTAATACCATTAATGCTTGCATTAGTGAGGCTGTTGATCTTGGCTTAGATGTCTGTATGGGTATGGAAGATGCGTCTCGCGCGGATAATGACTTTTTAATTCAAATGGCTGAAACCGCTCAAAAAGCCGGTGCTACTCGTATACGCTTTGCGGATACCGTAGGCATTATGGAACCTTTTGGCGTCTTTGAAACGATTAAACGCTTAAGAGCAGCCACTGATTTAGAAATAGAAATGCATGCCCATGATGATTTAGGACTTGCCACAGCCAATACGATGGCAGCAGCACTAGCGGGCGCTACCCATGTAAATACTACTGTTAATGGTTTAGGTGAACGAGCGGGTAACGCCGCTTTAGAAGAAGTTGTCGTCGGCTTAAAACAACTGTATGGATTTGAAACAGGCATATCCTTAAAGAACTTCCCTCACCTATCAGAACAAGTAGCCACCGCTTCTGGTGATTCGATAGGTAGCAGAAAAAGTTTAATCGGCAAAAATGTATTTAGTCATGAAGCCGGCATACATGTGGACGGACTACTAAAAGACCCTTATAACTATCAAGGGGTTGACCCTGCCATTGTAGGTCGGAGTCATCAATTAATTTTAGGTAAACATTCGGGTACCCAAGGGGTTATCTATGCCTATAAACAACTCGGCATTGTGGTTAACCGTTTACAAGCTCAAAAACTGTTAACTCAAGTTAGACAATTTGTCAGCCTTACCAAAAGAACACCTCAACCTGAAGAACTCAACTTATTTCATCAAAACCTGTAAGAGGATATCACTATGAATGAGCAAGCAGAACTTGAAGCCTTTGAATCAGAAGTCACTGAGAGAATGGAGATACCAGATCAAGATGATCGATATCCGGGTTCATTTTTTAGAATACCCGGTCGTCCCTCATTAGAAAATACGGGTTGGCAATTAAGCTAAATACACAATGGTTAGGGTCATGACAGATACAATTAAAATGCCTTTATATACGCCACTCAGTTTTTTTAAACAATGGCATGAAGATGTGCATTGTGTGTTTGGAAGAGACCCTGCTGCACACAATGTATGGGAAATCTTATTAACCTACTCCGGTGTTCATGCGGTCTTAATTCATAGAATTAGCCATCGTTTGTGGAAAGCCCGTTGGAAATTATCTGCGCGTATTTTAGCCAATATTGCCAAAACATTGACTAATGTGGAGATTCATCCGGGTGCTAGCATTGGAAGACGTTTATTCATTGATCATGCCTTAGGCGTGGTGATTGGTGAAACGGCTGAAATTGGTAACGATGTCACTTTATATCATGGGGTAACCTTAGGTGGCACGACTTGGCATAAAGAAAAACGTCACCCTACTATCGGCAATAATGTCTTAATTGGAGCGGGTGCTAAAATTTTAGGCGCCATTACTTTAGGCAATAATGTACGTGTAGGCGCTAACTCTGTCGTTGTTAAAGATGTGCCCCCTTGCTGTACGGTTGTGGGTATTCCCGGTCGAATTATCCAAACCAAGGGCACTCAAATTCAGAATCTACAAGGTATTGATCTAAATCACCACCTCATTCCTGATCCTGTTGGCAAGGCAATCGCCTGTTTAATTGAACGCTTAGATGAATTAGAAGCTAAACAAACCCAACTATCTGATAACGCAAGTGCTGAAGAAGAGTGTGAATCGTGCGATGCTGACTCATTGTGCGGCCCCAAAAAAAACAGCCCAGTTAAACTGGCTGCGAGGCATTAATGGATTTATTAGATTTTGAAGCACAAGGTCTGTATTTTGAGAGTCAAGATGCACCCGAAGTCCAAAAGATGATTAGTGCCGCGGCTGAAAACTACGCTAATGGTGAAGCAGAATTACCCTTATTACGCGCTTATTATTTAGCGCCCAATTCCTTAAATGTCTTAGTCGCCTTAAATCGCTTTTACAACTACCAACATAGACTAGAAGACGCACTCACTGCCACCACTAAAGCGTTAGCGGTTATTAGACCCTTAGTTGATTTTCCTGAAGATTGGCACGAACTCAAACTGCATCACATTAGTGAAACCCCTACTCATTTATTAACGCAAGTGAGATTGTATTTATTTACTTTAAAAGCCATAGGATTCTTGAATATGCGCTTAGAAGTACTTGATGTCAGTAAAAGTATTTTTGAAAAATTGGTCGGCTTAGATAGTAAAGACAGAATTGGTGCCCAAGGCTTATTAGAACTGGTTATTAAGCGACAAGAAGAAACAGGTTTTTAAACCTAATGACTATCATTATCTGGAGTTACCCCATGTTAAAAGATCGAAATATTTCCTTATTAGGATTAGTGAGTCTAACCCTATTTATCAGCTTAGTCATTTATCTAATGACCCAAGATACTAGCCTAGTCGGCCCCCTTTAACCCCACTGGAGTTTAACCCATGAGCTTTGAAGAAGAAATGGAAGATCTAGAATCTGCAGAAGATTTTTTACAGTATTTTGAACTCGATTACGAACCATCAGTCGTACATGTAAACCGCTTACATATATTGCAACGCTTTCATAATTACTTGCAAAAAGCCAGTGAAGGCATGCCGGAGAATGAACAGGCTAAACGGGCGATTTACAGTAAGTTATTAGAACGCGCCTACCAAGACTTTGTGGAATCTGATGCACAGACAGAAAAGGTATTTAAAGTCTTCTCTATGGGCGAGCCTCAATCTGCATTCGTAGCTTTAGGTGACATAAAAGTATGAAACCCGATCGCTATGACGAAGGGCGCTTTGAATATGGTGAGTCTGTGAGAGTCACCCGAAACGTTCGTAATGATGGTACCTACCCTGGTTTAGATGTCGGTACCTTATTAATTCGCCGTGGTAGTGTAGGGAATGTGATTGAAGTAGGTACTTTTTTACAAGATCAAGTCATCTTTACCGTGCACTTCCTTAATCACGGCCGAATGGTCGGTTGTCGCTTAGAAGAATTGATCGGAGCTGAAGAACCCTGGAATCCTAGTCGTTTTGAATTTAGAGACCGAGTGGTTTGTAATATAGACTTAGGTGTACAAGGCAATGTCTTATTTGAGAAAGGCACCATAGGTGAAGTTTTTAAAGTCATCAGAGATGATGAGAACATTAAATATCATGTCGTTTTTGACGGCAGAACCTTATTAATTCCAGAAACTGCTTTAGAACCAGCCCATCCCGAATTATTTAATGAGCCGGAAGTTTAATATGAACACAAACACAACCCCGCCAGCATCAGATTCATATACGTTACTAAGAGCCTCTTTAGCCTTATTTAAAAAACAACCTGAACATTTAGAAGCCGCTGAGTTAGAACAAGCAAAAATTCAAGCCGCTAATGAGTTCACTATTGAAACCCGTATATTAAAGACACCTGAAGCAGGGTCAGTCATTATTTCTGATCATGAATTACAAACGGTATACCAAGAAATACGTGACCGTTACGCTGATGAAGAAACATTTTTAAGTGATTTAGCAAAGAATAACCTTAATGTAGAGAGTCTACGATCGGCACTCTTTAGGCAGTGCAGGGTTAATGTCATATTAGAGATGGTGGCTTCTCGCTCACCTAAAATCAGTGAAGTAGAAGTAGGTATTTATTACCACTTACATAAAGAACAGTTTCATCGCCCTGAACTGCGTGAAGCGTCACATATTTATATCAGCATTAACCCTGATTATCCCGAAAACACTTATGACAACGCTTTAAGTCGTTGCCAAGAACTGGCTATAAAACTACAAAAGAAACCGCATAAATTCGCTGATTTAGCTTTGAAACATTCAGAATGTCCAACCGCCCTGCAAGGCGGTGTATTAGGCACTGTTCCCAAAGGCAAGCTTTATCCCGAAATTGATGATGTTTTATTTAATTTAAAAGAAGGGGAAGTTAGCCAACCTGTACAATCAGAAATTGGTTTTCATTTAGTGTTATGTAAAAAAATAGAACGAGCTGAAACTTTATCCTTACAAAAAGCGACACCCCAAATACGCCAAATGATGACAGAGCGAGCCAGACAAAAATGCCAACGCGCATGGTTATCCAGTTTACCCAAATAAAAGAGGGATTCAATTATGAGTGCTAAAGAAACAAAACATTGCTCATTTTGTGGCATAGCTCAGGCACCTAGTGTGCCTTTAATCGCGGGTAGCGATGGATTTATCTGTGGTGATTGTGTTTTATTAGCCAACCAAGTCGTCAGCAATTGGAGCCGAAAAAAAGAACTTTCGGAGATGCAAGGCCCCTTACCTATTCCCGCTAAAATTAAAGAACACCTTGATCAGTACATAATAGGCCAAGATCTAGCTAAACAAATACTATCTGTAGCAGTCTATAACCATTATAAACGCCTTAAACATGAAAGTGGTAATGCAGGACTGGGTACCTACGATAAAGAAGTTGAAATTGGTAAATCTAATATCTTGTTAATCGGCCCTTCAGGTACCGGTAAAACCCTATTAGCCAGTACCTTAGCAAAAATTGTGGGTGTGCCCTTTGTGATAGCAGATGCCACCACTCTTACTCAAGCCGGATACGTCGGCGATGACGTAGAAAACATTCTGGTTAGGTTACTTGATGTAGCAGAAGGTAATATGACTAATGCTGAATGGGGGATTGTCTATCTAGATGAAATCGATAAAATTGCGCGAAGTCCAGAACAACAAACCGGGACAAGAGATGTCTCTGGTGAGGGGGTACAACAAGCCTTACTTAGGTTAGTTGAAGGCTCGCATGTTAAAGTATCAGCAAAAGGCCAACGCAATAAAGAAGGTGAAACCACGATTGATACACGCAATATTTTATTTATTGCAGGCGGTTCATTTCCGGGTCTGGAAAAACATGTTGAGAAGCGCTTAACACCGACTAATTCTGCTATTGGCTTTCATGCGCCTGTGAATGACACCGCTGATAAGCCCTCCTTAGAAGCCTTATTAAATGCTACCCAACCCAGTGATTTACGTAAGTTTGGTTTAATCCCTGAGTTTATTGGCCGCTTTCCTATCCTTGCGCCTTTAGAACCTTTAGATACTGATGCACTGATTAGAGTGTTAACCGAGCCTAAAAATGCTTTGGTACGTCAATATCAACAATTATTTGCTTACGAAGACGTTGAATTAAAATTTGAACAAGAGGCCTTGGTAGAAATTGCTCAAAAAGCCATAGAACGAGAAACCGGTGCACGTGGATTACGAAGCATTATGGAACAAATACTCAGAAACACTATGTTTGATGTGCCCTCTCGAGAAGATATCGATCAATGCATTATTGATGCGGAAACTGTCCGTGGTGACGGTGAAGTCAGGTTAGTATTAAAAGATGAAGAAAAAATAAGAGAACAAGCGGGTTAAATCTGACATTAACCGCACCGAATTTATTATTGCGCCCCACCCTATGAGAAACTTATGACCACTGAAGAAAAAATACATCATCAATTAGCGACTAACCCTATTATTCTTTACATGAAGGGCATTCCATCCAATCCACAATGTGGATTTTCTGGCAAAGCAGTTAACATTTTAAACGCTACTAGAATTCCATTTTCTTATGTAAATGTGCTTGAGGCGCCTTTTATCCGTGAGAAACTACCCAAGATATCTCATTGGCCTACCTATCCCCAATTATTTGTAAATGCTGAACTTATCGGAGGGTGTGACATATTAGAAGAGTTATCGAATAACGGCAGTTTGTTAACTATTTTACAATCCGCACTACCCGAAAAAACAACAACACATGATGAATCTATCTCTAAAGCAGAAGCTGAAGAATTAGTGCTAATAGGCATTCCCAATGCCAAGGTTATTATTGAAGGAGCCGGTTGTGATCTAACTGTAACTGTCATTAGCGAACAATTTTCTGACCTTTCCTTAGTAAAAAAACAGCAACTGGTAATGGCGACCTTAAAAGAACCTTTAGGTTCAGGTAAACTCCATGCTCTGAGTGTTAAGGCCTATACCCCTGAAGAATGGCAAACCTTATCTGAAAACTCAACGGCAGGTTTATTACAAATTAAAATTTAAATAAGCGAGGTTGTTATGGCAAAAATAGGCATCTTTTTTGGAACGGATAGCGGCAACACACGACGTATTGCTAAAGACATAGCAACTCTATTAGGCCCAGAGGTAGCGGCTAAACCCGTCAACATTCGTAACGCAAGCGTTGAAGATTTACTCAGTTACGATACCTTAATTTTAGGTATACCCACTTATGGTGATGGACAAGTCCCTGGCTTATCTACCGGTAATCAAACTGAAAGTTGGGAAGAATTTTTACCCACCTTAAAAGGACATGACTTTAGCAGTAAAACAGTGGCTATTTATGGTTTGGGTAATCAAAAAGGTTATCCTGATGAATTTATAGACGCTGTATATTATTTATACGAAGAATTAGATATTTGTGGCGCTAATCTGATCGGCTTATGGCCCACTGAAGGTTATACTTTTAATAAATCTAATGCCATTATTGATGATCAATTTATGGGATTGGCTTTAGATCAAGATAATCAAAAAGACTTAACCCCTGAGCGGATTAGCACTTGGATAAACTCACTAGCGTTAGCCTAATACACAACACTCACGATTGTTATGATAGAAGAACAAGCTGTCATTATTAAAATTGATGAAAATAACATCTTGGTTGAAAAATCGAGCCCATCGGTTTGTACAGGTTGTCAACAAAAATCAGCCTGTACCACTCAAGCCATTAGCCAACTTTTAGAAAAAAAATCCCTACGCATAGCGAATACCCAAGCATTTAAACTGGGTGATACCGTAATGATTGCAGTTGATGAAAGTGTTTTATTAAGTGCATCAATGTCGATGTACTTATTGCCTTTAATAGGATTATTTATAGGTGCATTTAGCGCTGATAGCTTGATAGAGGATACCACCGCTTATAAAGATTTTTGGGTGATATGCAATGCTTTTATTAGCTTTACTCTCTGTTTAATCGGTATCAAACAATGGTCAGCAACCCGCTACGCTAATTCTATTAGTATCAAGGCTTATTGCCCCAATTGAGTCTTACATCCTATTGCTCATATATTTATCTAACCCCTAATATAACGGAATTACTGTTAAACAAGGCAATGACCTGAGTGTCCAATGCTAAGCCCATACTCTCTTCACTAGCTTGGGTAATAATGGCCACTAAACTATCACCACTCGGTAGTTGAATGACAACTTCTGCATCAATACCATCTTTTTGAAGACGTATGACTTTACCGCCCAAACTGTTACGCGACGCGTATTGATAATGCTCAGATTCTGTCACTAGGATAATCTCTGGATCATTAATCAATAAGATGACATAACTGTCTATGCTTAAGTTAAACTCGCTAAGGTCGGTTAGTGCTATGGTGGCAACGACTTGTTCGCCCCCTTTTAACTTAACCGTGACTTGTGCGTTAACAGCGCCTTCTTCTATACCTGTAATTGTGCCAAATAATTGATTGGTCGCGCTGGTTTTTATGGCTAAACTTTTGAGCAAGAGTTGTACAGCCGGTTCTTTTGCTAGTTTTTGATTAATATGTTTTAAGAACTGTTTGTGCTCAGCATCTATACGATTAAATAAATCTAATAACGCGTGTCCGGCCGTCGTTAAACTGGTACCCCCACCTTTAGCGCCTCCAATCGATGTTGAGATTAAAACTTTAGGGGCGGTATTGTTTGCTCGCTCTATAATTTGCCAAGCGCCTTTATAGCTGAGTCCTACTAATTTTGCGGCTTGATTAATAGAACCTGTTGATTCAATCGCTTTTAAGAGTTCTATCATACGTGTGTCAAGTAAACCTATTAAGCGTAGATCACCTTCAACCCATCTTAATGGTGTATTTATATTTGACTTTCGTGGCATTGGCTTTGTGAAAGATATAATGAATTAAAATTATATCTGAAATGCGGAACATATTTGATGATATGCACAAAAGACGCAATAGATTAATAAATCTAATGCGCTTTAATGATGGATGAATTTTACTAACTATGTTTTTTTAAGAAATAATATGTTTATATGATCGGCTTGGATGCATGCTGTGTGCTAGAAGCAATATTAATTGAAGTAAAGCCGCACCAGAAATTGCAAACAAACTCGCTATTACGATCATTGTTTTTATAATTTTCATGTTCTATCTCCCGTACAAATATTTAACTTGAGCGCGAATAATCCTCTTATTAAAGGACTATATCAAGCAAATAATTTTTATCAAGGACATAAGAAATTTAACATTTCTACCTCCGTTGCCACTTTGCAACAGGCCTATTCAGGTACTAAAAAGCATGAAATTACACCGAGTGCCGACTTAAAAAGTCATGATGACTCATTACCCCCTTGTTCGTTGTATAAATACTACAATCAAAAGGCCTTAAAATTTGCGAATTATTTTTAAAAAAATTCAATTTTAACGGCAACGCTTGCCGACTTTAACCGTTGTAATAATTTATAGCGCCTATTAACGGTGTACGCTGATTAGTTGATAATTTAACAGACAACGTGTTCAGTAAAGGTTCGAAGCGTCCCTTGGCTTTAAACGCAGCCATAAATTGACCAGATTGCATGGCAGGCAATATCTTTACCCCAATACCGCCTCCAATAAACACACCGCCTGTCGATAAAGACTTTAAAGCTAAATTACCGGCTTCTGCTCCATAAATTTCTACAAATAGTCTTAAAGCTTCTACGCAGATCGCATCTTTACCGGCAAGACCCAGTGCTGATATCACCGCATTTCTATCTTCATCCGTTTTTAATTGAGCGACTGCTTCACTGGGTGCAGCATAGTCTTGAGAACACAAAAAATCATAAAGATTGCTAAAGCCTACACCTGATAAAATACGTTCATAACTCACATGTCCGGGTGTTAACTGTCTTAAATAACTTAATAGAGCATCTTGTTGCTCTGTTTGCGGGGCGAAATCCGTATGGCCCCCTTCTGTTGCCATAGGGTGATGTTTTTCTTCATCCCAATAGAGTAAGGCTTCACCTAAGCCAGTACCGGCTGCTATAACAGCACAGGTTCCTAATTGGGGAACCGCATTGGGATTTAACTCTATTAAGTCAGCTTCTGGCAGATATAACATGCCCAAAGCCATCGCCTCTAAATCATTTAATAACTTTACGTTTGGGGTATTGAATTTTGTTTTTAAAACATGACCCTCTAATAACCAAGGCAAATTGGTTGTTTTACAGACTTGATTAACAACAGGACCGGCTACTCCAAAACAAGCGGAACTAATGTCGGCGCCATCCGTCAAGAAATCTGCCAAAATTGCATCAAAGCTTGAATAGTGTTGGCTAGCATAGGTGACTTCTTTAACACTTATTTTACTGCCATCAGGTGCTGTATTTAAAAGACATAAAACCGTCTTAGTGCCCCCAATATCTCCCGCTAATATCATTGATTACACCTCTTGGTTATTATCAAGTAAATAGATTAAGGCATCTAAAATGCCATTGGCCACTTTATGAGGTGGTAAGTGATAAAACGCCTGCCATGCGGAAGAAACCTGTTCATCATATGACTCAGCATGCGCTGGATGTAATTGTAACCAACTCAGTCTTACAGCATGACCGATTAAAATATCGGTTAATAAAGTATCGTCAATTTGTATGTCTTTATTTTCTTTAAAAATTAAAGCTAGCGCTTTTAATGCCTCTACGGTTAATTGACGATAAACGGGCGCTTGTATTTTATTTAATAAATGGTTTACAACCAGCTTAAAGCTCTGCTCACCTTCTGTCATTTGAGACAAGGTATTCTCGCTGTCTAACCGGTTTTTACTGTTGAGCTTTCCACCCATCATTAAACCTTTACAATGATGCAATATCTCCCAAACACTATCATAAAAAGCTTTGGTTTCTCGGCCTACACTGCCTTGTTGCTCACGCCAATCATACCAGTTAATAATTTCTTGGCTGTCTTTTGGATCTATGGCACCCGAAAAACGGACATGATTTAATTTACGACTATTATCATCGTAATGAAGATTTTCTGCTAAGCCTAGTTCTTCTTCTGTATTGCTAATATCTTCTAAGGTTTCTTTTAATTTTTTAGATAAAGAAAACGGTGACAAACTTAACAAAGCATTAAAAGCTTGATCTAAGGTGTCACAACCCGTATCTCTTTTTTGTCTAACAATAAGCAATTGCATGATATGTCCTACTCTTATGGTATGCATATCTGTAAATAGTTGTGGCTTAGCCTTGATTAAGAGTCCTAAATAAATAATCAACTCTTGAATAATAATATGCTCACTGGCATCATTATTATTGTAGGTTCTAATTAAATGTAAGATTTCAAATGAATCCGCTGGCCCGGTTAGGGTCGCTTTTCCACTGTATGCACGACCCAATGTTAAGGCGTGTTGTCTGACTATTATTTCTGTTGCGGCTTGTTCTAAGTTAATATCATATTTACCCAGTAAACCGGCACTGCGTCTGACGATTGACCACTCATGTCTATCCCCAGCCCTTTCATACAATTCAGCTAATAAATCAGCGACAGTTGCCACTTTACCTTCTGCATTTGCCAACCCTGTTTCATAGCTTAAATCATGACGTTGACTTAACAACATCAAAATCTCTAGTTGAGCATATAAGTTAGCATGCAAGTTCAACTGAATAAATAACTCACTGTCACTCGCTATTTCCCACTCGGTTAATAATAAAGTGTCTAAAGGAAATGAGGGCTCGTCATTGATCGGGAGCAGTTGATAAAAAGGACGTTCGGTATCTTCCCATTTTGCTTCTGAAAACTGAAACCCATGAAGTTGGTTAATCTTTTCGTAATTAGAGGTTTCTGCAAAATCTAATAAGGTACCCACTTTTACGGGTATGCCTTTAGTCACTCCCTGTTGTAGCTCATTGATAAAATCGAAAAGAATATCGCAGTGACGACTATCTAACATATTGTGTTTAATAGTAATCGCTACCACGGGATTACCTTCTCTATCCCAGTGTTTATAAATATAAGACAATTCGACGCGTAGGCGCTGAATCAATAGGTGATTGTCCATCGCGAGATAGAAACCTTTTTGATTAAGGCATTGTGGCGTAAATAATAAAGGCTCACCCGCTAAGGTATATAACTTAGAGGTAGCCAAACTGCGCAACTGTCTTAAAGGTCGACCTGTTAAACCCATGCGATCATTTCTACCCACTTGCGTGTAAGCCATTGACAACTCAATGGCCTCACGTATCTGGAAAGGCGCTAGTTCTGCTAAGGTTTGCGTATCAATAGTGTGTTCACGTAAACGGCGTTGTACCTCTTCGTCTTGTGAAACCAACTGGATTTGAATAGTGTAATTTTGTGACTTCTTAATCTTTTTATGACGCCCGAGTGGATCAATATCATCCACACTAAGCAAGCCATCTTGAATTAAACACCCTAACATAAATAGACTTTGCGCCCATACGAGTGGCACATTCTCATTGGGTATACGGTCTTGGCTATGAGGATTTTCTTTTTCAGCCGCAATTAAATCAGCAGGAACCGTGAATAACTCAGGTAATAAATATTGCCCGTTTTGTTCAACCAATAACGATTCAAGTTTTTGTCGATAATCTTGAGCCGCCGTTTGATTGTCTGCACAGAGATTATTGAGTAATAAATAGGTGAAAAATAACGGCCATTCACATTCAATATCCATAAACTGTTTAAGTTCATGGGGGTCATAATGCAATTTATTATGATCCTCTATAACGGTTTGATGACCATCTAATAAAAAGCGTTTACACCCATATCGACCTTCTAATTTCTGGCAGATTAAGGCTTCTGTTTTTAAACGAATGTCATCATTATCTATCGCAAAAGCAGGAAATCCAGTAACACTTAATACGGCAGAGTCGACTTCTTTTGAGATGGACTCTCTGGGTAATAATGATTCTAAAGTGATTCGAGTACGCGCAATATCATCACTGATAACATGCACTATTGAAGCTTGACCGCCGTCTTTTCCAAACAAGTTAAAGCCTGATAATGCTTCTAAAGCGGCTTTGGCCATACCAATGGAACTGGCATTTAGTTCGGCAATACCATGATTAATTTTATTGCCGCGCTCCCAAATACCGTAATCAGGAGTTCTGTAGGTACGACTTATGTAATGAACTAAGTTTTGGACAAAATTAACTTCATCAATTGTAAAGACAATACGTAAACCCGAGGCTGTCATTTGTGCCAACATGAGTAGAAACAATGAGGTAGCATCTAATTGCAAATGCCCCCATTCATCATCCCCTACGACACAATCACCTGTTTTAGTATCGTATTTGGCATGTAAAGCATCGATCGGTTTTTGAGTCTGTTTAAACTTTTCTACCTTAGGTGCTTGGCGCATCATTGACGTTAATAATCCACGCATTAACTTAACTACACTTTGCTCTAAGACATAACTACGATCTTGTGCACCCTCTACCCTTCGGTAGGCTAACGCCAACCCCCAAGCGGATAGAATGCTATAAACGTTATCTCTAACCCAAGCATCCGTGTAATTCCCATGCACAGTAACGGCAGTACTCGCTGGTAACAATCCTGTTACCCAATCTTGTCTATTTAAGATAATGTCTTGAACTTGTTGATAATAAATATCAAGCTTGGCAGAAGAATGAGTCGATTTCATTTAAATTAGAACACCGTTTTAAAGACAAAATATATTACTAATAGTGAAATTTAAGCACATACTGCGCCAGCATAGGCATTATGACGCATTACTTACGTCTTATATGGGACTTATATTACTAAATTTAATTAAACCCGCACCAATATAATTCAATCTAATTAAATCGCACTTTTTGAGTGCCATACAACATAAAAAAAGGGCCTTTCGGCCCTTTTTAGTTTTGATAAAGAAAACGCTTATTCTGCAGATTCAGCTGTTTCTTCTTTTTCTACTTCTTTAATACTTAATCTGACTCGACCTTGTCGATCAATTTCAAGTACCTTAACGCGTACGATATCACCTTCGTTCAAACGATCGCTGACTTTATCAACGTGTTCATCTGAAATTTGTGAGATATGAACTAAGCCGTCTTTACCTGGCAAGATAGTTACAAATGCACCAAAGTCCATTAAGCGTACTACTTTACCTTCGTAAGTTTTACCTACTTCAACTTCAGCAGTGATTTCTTCAATTAAACGACGCGCTTCTTCACCCGCGGCTTTATCAACTGATGCAACTTTTACGATACCGTCGTCAGATAAATCGATGCTCGCTCCGGTTTCTTCTGTGATACTACGGATAGTAGCGCCACCTTTACCGATCACTTCACGAATTTTGCTTGGATCAATTTTAAAAGTAATGATGCGTGGAGCGAAGTCTGACATCTCGTCACGAGTGTTAGCTAGTGCTTTGTTCATTTCACCTAAAATATGCAAACGACCGTCTTTAGCTTGAGCTAAAGCCGTTTTCATGATTTCTGCTGTAATGCCATCTATTTTGATGTCCATTTGTAAGGCAGTAATCCCATTAGCAGATCCTGCTACTTTAAAATCCATATCACCTAAGTGATCTTCATCACCCATGATGTCAGATAATACAGCAAAGCTGTCGCCTTCTTTAATTAAGCCCATTGCGATACCTGCAACTGGCGCAGATAGAGGCACACCTGCATCCATTAACGCTAAACTACTACCACAAACTGAGGCCATTGAACTTGAACCGTTAGATTCAGTGATTTCTGAAACTACACGTAGCGTGTATGGAAACTCTTCCATATTTGGAAGAACAGCTGCCACACCCCGTTTAGCTAAACGACCATGACCAATTTCACGACGTTTTGGTGAACCCACAAAACCCGTTTCACCCACACTGTATGGAGGGAAGTTGTAATGCAACATGAAAGGTTCTTTATACTCACCTGCTAATGCATCAATAATTTGTGCATCACGAGCCGTACCTAATGTAGCCACAACTAAAGCTTGTGTTTCGCCACGTGTAAATAATGCAGAACCGTGTGTTCTTGGTAATACACCTGTTCTAATGCTGATAGGTCTTATTTTATCTAATGGACGACCATCGATACGTTTGCCTTCGTTAAGAATAGCATTACGAACAATGCGATATTCCAAGTTTTCAATGATGTTACGAATATCATTTTCGGCATAATTTTCTGATAATTTTTCAACGACCGCTGTGCGAATCGCTTTCAACTTGTCTTGACGAACTAGTTTCTCTGGAATTGTATAAGCTTCTTTAATGCCAGCCTCTGTTTCATGAGTCACTAATGCTACTAATTCAGAGTTTTCATCAGGTGCTACCCATTCAACAACACCTGCACCTGCAGCGCTTGCAAATTCATTAATAGCATTGATAGCCGCTTGCATTTGTTCATGACCAAATAACACTGCACCTAACATAATTTCTTCTGAAAGGCCTTTTGCTTCAGACTCAACCATTAACACGGCTTGAGAAGTACCCGCTACAACCAAAGTTAAATCTGATTCTTTTAAAGATGCTGGCGACGGATTCAATAAATAAGAACCTTCTTTATAACCTACGCATGCTGCGCCTATTGGGCCATTAAAAGGTAATCCTGAAACAGCTAATGCCGCTGAAGCCCCTAATAATGCTGGAATTTCTGTATCAACCTCAGGATTTAAAGAGATAACTGTGGCAATGATTTGAACTTCGTTTGTATACCCTTCTGGGAATAAGGGTCTGATAGGACGATCAATCAACCTTGAAATCAAAGTTTCTTGTTCGCTAGGACGACCTTCTCTTTTAAAAAAGCCACCAGGAATTTTACCTGCAGCATAAGCTTTTTCTTGATAATTAACTGTTAAGGGAAAGAAATCCCCTCCATTAGCGTCTTTTTTACCTACTACAGTAACAAGTAAAGAGGTACCATTAACATCAATAATAACTGCACCATCTGCTTGACGCGCAATTTCACCAGTTTCTAGTGTAACGAGATTATCACCGTACTGAAATTCTTTCCTAATAGGATTCACTATAGGGTTCCTTAGTCTTAAGGTTATTAAAAGGCTTATATTAGGTTTTTAAAACATCCTAATTCACAGCTATGGCGTTTGGCTAAACATTAGCCAAGGTATATCGAAAGCTTGAACAAATAAGCTGCATTAAATCAACTCTATACAAAATATTTATGTATAGCGCTTTCTAATGCAGCTTATAAGATCGATGATTCTTTACTTACGTAAACCTAAGCTCTCAATCAAAGCACGATAACGATCGCTATCTTTATTTTTCAAGTAATCAAGTAATTTACGACGTTGATTAACCATACGTAATAAACCACGACGTGAATGGTTATCTTTTTTGTGTGCAGCAAAGTGCGGTGTTAAATGTAGAATGTGAGCGGTTAATAAAGCAACTTGTACTTCTGGTGAACCTGTATCAGTCTCTGATTGACGATATTTTTCTACGACTGCTTTTTTTTGTTCTGCTGTAAATGGCATTTATAATCCCTAAGATTAAATTAAAATTAAAGTTGCTATTGCAACTATTACTAACTGATGTCCACGTTAGGGTGTAGAAATCAATATTTGTGTTAACTGATATTAATCAGATAATTGAAGTCGTCATATTAAACAACTTCTTCGGTGCTATTCTACCATCTAATCCCATTTCACCCAAGCCTAAAAAAACATCATCATGATACATTCTTACAGTGGCTTGCGTAGTTATTAGCTCTTGAATTATAGACATATCAAAATCTATTGATTGCCCATAATTGATGGCTGTTGCCTGTTGATTCGATAACATCACTAACGGCAAATACTCTAAAGGCTTATCCACGTCAATGAGTGCTAGATGTATTTCTAACTCTGACATCGCAGTTAATTGCTCTAAAGTATAAGCTTGGTCAATACTAAATTGACCCGCCTCAATCCTACGTAACTCAGTTACAGTGGCACCACAACCCAATTGATGACCAATGTCTTCTACTAAGGATCTAATATAAGTTCCTTTAGAACAGTAAACATCGAGCTTGAATTGATTGGGAGCGTCTGAATTGGGACCATTAAAACCTAACAGCACCAAGTCATAGATTGTTATTCGCCTTGCTTTTCTTTCAACAACTTGGCCTTCCCTTGCCAACTCATACAATTTTCTTCCATTGAGCTTTAGAGCGGAATACATTGGAGGAACTTGATCAATTTCACCTTTGAAGCAGTCCAAACAATGATGAATGTCACTGAGTGATAATTCAGGAACAGGCTTCGTCTCAATAATTTGACCTTCCGCATCGCCAGTGTCAGTCATAACACCTAACTGAGCGACTACCTGATAACGCTTATCATCATCAAGCATTAAAGCAGAAACTTTAGTTGCCTCTCCAAAACACAAAGGCAATAAGCCTGTTGCTAATGGATCAAGACTCCCTGTATGCCCTGCTTTATTAGCATTAAATAGTCGTCTAACTTCTTGTAAAGCTTTGTTTGATGAAACACCTAAACGCTTATCTAGCAATATAATACCGTGGACATTAAGTCCCGATTTGCGTTTTGCCATACCCGCAATTAATCCAAGTTATGCTTTACTACGTCACTTAATAACTCAGCAACACGCATGCCTGTATCAAAGGAATCATCATAATAAAACCGTAACTCTGAGATATGTCTTAAACGCATTCGCTTAGCCAACTGATGACGAATAACCGGACTCATTTCATTAAGCACTTTTACATTGGCCCGCTTACCTGCGTCATCTGCATTTAATACTGTGACATAAACTTTCGCCACAGCGAGATCTTTTGTGACTACAACTTCATTGATGGTAATAAACCCCAATCTTGAGTCATCAATATCTCGCTGAAAAATCAACGATAGTTCTTTTTGCATCTGCGAAGATACGCGCGCATTACGTCCAAACTCATTAGCCATAATGACTATAATTCCCGTCTAATTTCTATACGCTCAAACACTTCGATTTGGTCACCTGGCTTAACATCGTTGTAATTCTTTACACCAATACCACATTCCATACCCATCTTGACTTCAGCCGCATCATCTTTAAATCGACGTAATGACTCTAACTGGCCTTCAAAGATAACCACGTTTTCACGTAAAACACGAATTGGTAGACTTCTCTTAACGTAACCATCAACAACCATACAGCCTGCAATAGCACCGAACTTAGGTGATTTAAATACGTCTCTAACTTCTGCAAGGCCGACAATTTGTTCTTTGATTTCGGGCGCCAACATACCGCTAATGGCTTTTTTGACTTCATCAATAGCGTCGTAAATAACACTGTAGTAATGAAGATCAATGTTCTTTTCTTCAATTAACTTTCTAGCAGTTGCATCGGCCCTGACGTTAAAACCGATTAAGATAGCACCCGAAGCCAATGCTAAATTAGCATCCCCTTCATTAATACCACCCACGCCACCAAATACAACCTTAACTTCTACTTCGTCATTTGACAAGCCCATTAATGAACCGCGTAATGCTTCTAAACTACCTTGTACATCAGTCTTAATTACCAAGTTAACACTCGCTAATTCACCTGTTGTCATTCTAGAGAATACTTCATCTAGCTTAGAGGCTTGTTGTGCAGCATGCTTAGTGAATTTTTTACGATCTTCACGATGTTTAGCTAAATCTTTAGCGATACGTTCATTTTGTACCACTAAGAACTCATCACCGGCATTAGGCGTACCTGATAAACCCAAGATCTCTACTGGAACACAAGGACCAGCTTCTTTAATCGCTTTACCGTTTTCATTAAACATAGCTCGAACACGACCATATTCTTGACCACAAAGAACCATTTGACCGTTTTCCAAAGTACCTTTTTGAACCATCACTGTCGCCACTGCACCGCGACCTTTATCAAGTCTTGATTCAATAACTAAACCAGATGCAGCCCCTTCAATAGGTGCTTTAAGTTCTAAAATTTCTGTTTGAACGATTAGCGCTTCAATAAGATCATCGATACCTTCACCCGTTTTTGCAGAAATCTTTAAGAATTGAACATCACCGCCCCACTCCTCAGCGATAACATCAATAACTGATAACTCTTGCATCACTTTTTCAGGGTTTGCATCGGGCTTATCAATTTTATTAACGGCAACAATAATAGGCACGTTCGCTGCTTTAGCATGCTCTACAGCTTCTTTTGTTTGTGGCATCACACCATCATCAGCTGCTACTACAACAATTACAACGTCGGTGATATCAGCTCCACGAGCACGCATCGCAGTAAACGCAGCGTGACCCGGAGTATCTAAGAACGTAACAGCGCCGTGGTCTGTTTTTACTTGATAAGCACCAATATGTTGAGTAATCCCCCCCGCTTCACCCGCAGCAACACGTGTTTTACGAATGTAATCCAATAACGATGTTTTACCATGATCAACGTGGCCCATAATGGTCACAATTGGCGCACGGGGTAATTCAACACGATTATCTTCTTCTTGAGCCTCAGCTAACATTTCTTGTTCAAGATCATCTTCACTTTGCATAATTGCGTTGTGCCCCATGTCTTCTACAAGAATAACGGCAGTTTCTTGATCAATACTTTGATTGATGGTCGCCATGATGCCTAGTTTCATCAAATGCTTAATAACTAAGGCCGCTTTAACACTCATTTTTTGTGCTAAATCTGAAACGATGATCATTTCAGGTATCGTTACATCTTTAACGATAGGCGCAACGGGCATTTCAAATTGATGCTTACCATCAGATTGAATATTATTACGAACTGGTTGCTTGCCTTTTTTCTTACCTTTTCTTGCATCCCTGCCACCCGAACGATCACCGTCTTCATTAGTTTTACGATGTAAAGTTTCTTGTTTTGCAGCAGCTTGCTGCCTGACTTTATCAGCATTTTTTCTAATAGATTCTTCTAATCTACTTTCTTTTTCTAATTGTTTTTTTCTAGCCTCTTCATCTTCTTTTGACTTGCTAGATTTCTCTTGTTTGTTTTTCTTTTCTTCTTTTACTTTTAAAGCCTCAAACTTAGCAACAGATTCCACCAACTCGACAGGCTCAATTTCTAAATCATCGTCTACAACTGCATCATTAGTAACATCGGCATCTGATACTGTCTCAGTTTCGGTTTTTTCTTGAGAAACTACTTCAGCAACAGGTTTTTCAGGTTGTGTTGATGCATCTGCTATGGTTTCAGTTGAAACTGGCTCAATTATAGTTTCAACCACTACCTCAGGAGCTTCTTCTACTTTCTTAGCTTCAACTTCTTCAACTTCACTGCGTTTGATATAAGTCTTCTTTTTACGAACTTCAACACTAATTGTTTTGGTAGTACTACCTGGCACAGAGGCCTGCTTCATCTCTGTTACTTTTCTGCGCTCCAAAGTAACTCTTCTGGGTGAATTACCTGCATCACTGTCTGATTTACCATGACGTTTACGTAAATGCGCTAACAACTGCATTTTTTCATCTTCCGTAATCAAATCATCTGGCGTACTGGCGGACAAGCCCGCCTCTTTCAATTGCTCTAACAATCTCTCTAAAGGAATCTTTACTATCTCGGCTAACTGCCGTACTGTTTTATCACTCATCTTATACCCCTTAATTACTCGCCATGTGCCTTAAGCAAACCAAGGCTCACGCGCCTTCATAATTAATGTTGCCGCCCGCTTTTCATCAATACCTAAAAGACTGACTAAATCGTCAACTGCTTGTTCAGCTAAATCTTCCATAGTAACAATACCCTGACCTGCTAATTCATGAGCCAAATCTGAATCCATACCTTCCATTTCTAATAAATCTTGTGCAGGTTCAGCTGAGTCAATATTTTCTTCGAACGCAATCGCACTAATCAATAGAGCATCTTTTGCGCGGCTTCTTAATTCATTCACTAGATCTTCATCAAATCCTTCGATATCTAGCATTTCACTCACCGGCACATAAGCGATTTCTTCTACGCTAATGAATCCTTCTTCAACAAGAATTTGTGCAATATCTTCGTCTACATCTAACTGATCAATGAATAGTTGTTTGATTTTACCTACTTCTGCTTCTGCACTTAACTCTGCTTTAGAAGCATCTAATACATTCAACTCCCAGCCAGTCAATTGACTCGCCAATCGCACATTCTGCCCGCCACGACCAATAGCCTGGGATAGGTTATCTGCACCCACAGCTAAATCCATACTGTGCTTATCTTCATCAACCACAATAGATTGGATTTCAGCGGGTAACATAGCGTTTATCACATATTGTGCTTCGCTTGGATTCCACAAAATGATATCCACACGCTCTCCGGCAAGCTCATTAGTAACTGATTGAACTCTTGACCCCCTCATACCGACACAGGCTCCAACAGGATCCAATCGTGGGTCATTACTCTTAACAGCTAATTTAGCTCTAGAACCCGGGTCACGTGCCGCACCGATGATAGAGATTAATCCCTCGCCTACCTCAGGCACTTCAAGCTTAAACAATGCTACTAACAATTGTGGATCAGTTCGACTCACAAATAATTGTGGACCTCTCGGTTCAGATCTAACATCCTTCAAGTAACCGCGAACACGATCTCCTACTCGAATAGCTTCTCTTGGAATCATGTCTTCTTTAGCGATATAAGCCTCTACATGACCACCCAAATCCAGATACACACTGCCTTTTTCAATACGCTTAACGATACCTGTTATAAGCTCACCCACTCTATCTTTATAGGCTTCAACAATTTTAAGGCGTTCTGCTTCCCTGACTTTATGAATGATCACTTGTTTTGCAGTTTGAGCAGCGATACGTCCAAAATCGACAGACTCAATTTCTTCTTCAACAAAGTCACCTACTTGAATGTTTGCATCATCCAGTCTTGCAACTTCCAATAACACTTGTGTGGTAGGAAACTCAACATCACCCGCAGAAGTCGGATTCACATCAACAACTTCCCATTGTCTATAAGTGATGTAATCACCTGTTTTTCTATTAATTTCGACACGCGCTTTAATAACATTAGCATGTCTTTTAACCGTTGCAGCTTCTAATGCAGACTCTATAGCTTGAAAAACAATTTCCTTTTCTATTTCCCTTTCATTCGAAAAAACTTCAGCTACTAACAAAATTTCTTTATTTGCCATCTCGGCCTCCTTTTTCAATTAAATACTCGGGTACTAGGCGCGCTTTACTGATCGCGTCAAAAGGTACCTCATAGGTCTGCTCACCTTCTTCAAGGGTAATAATTTCATCAGCTACTTTTACAATTCGACCAGTTATTTTTCTTCTGCCACTAATCGACTTGAACAAGTTAACTAAAACAGTACTATCAATATAACGCTCAAATTGACTAATCTTAAAGAATGGTCTGTCAGCACCTGGAGAAGATACCTCCAATTGGTAATTACCTTGAATTGGATCTTCAACATCCAAGACCCCGCTCACTTGGTGGCTGACTTTAGTACAATCATCTACTAAAACGCCATTCTCGCTATCTATGTAAATCCTTAGTAAGCCATGTTTTGGATGTGGATTGTAATCGATACCAACACATTCATAACCTAAACCTTCAACAATCGGTTCGATTAAATTAAGCAAATGCTCTGGCGCCTGCTTCATGGTTTCCTCACTAAATTTTTACACAAAAAAAAAGAGCCCAAGGCTCTTCCATTAACAATCTAATTTTAAGCCCCAACTCACCGAAGCCCAGAAAATAAAAAACCCCAATAAGGGGTCTTTAATTTTGGTAGCGGGGGCAGGATTTGAACCTACGACCTTCGGGTTATGAGCCCGACGAGCTACCAAGCTGCTCCACCCCGCGATTGATTCAACGTATTATAAAGAGTTATTGAAATTAATCAAGGCTTTTATTAAAGCAAAGGGCTCATTGCCTAGATTATTTAAACCTAGGCAATGTTTATAAAATCAGAACTCAACTAGACAAGACTTATAGTTTCAGCTCTATTTACGATATCAATAGAAATCTTCCCTTCTTGAGCTAACCACCCGATTGCTCTTTGCAAGTACTTTTCATCAACGCTTAACTCTTTAGCTAATTTAGACACACTAATTGGACCATTCTTATCAAGAAATCGCCAAATCTCACCCGCAGCATTACCTATTTTCTCAGACATACATATCACCCTAAAGTTATTGACCAATTAAACACTTCACGCAACAAAAAAGCCTTATGACTATATACCATAACGCTCAAACTAATTAATCAACACAAACACTTAAAGTGAATTAATCTAAACAGACCAAAAGCCCTAAAGTGTTTCAATAGTTTTGTCTAATTCAAACGCACTATGCAAAGCTCTCACCGCTAGCTCTAGATATTTCTCATCAACAACTACTGATATTTTGATTTCAGAAGTGGCTATCATTCGAATATTAATACCTTCATCTGCTAATGTCTTAAACATTGTACTTGCAATACCCGCATGAGAACGCATACCGACACCTACAATTGACACCTTAACAATACTGTCATCGCCTGTAACTTTTCTTGCGCCTAATTCTGAACAGGTTTGCTCTAGAATAGTCTTTGCACGTAAATATTCATTTCTGTGAACTGTAAAAGTAAAATCAGTCGATGCATCATCAGCAATATTTTGCACGATCATATCAACTTCAATGTTAGCGTCAGCTATTGGGCCTAATATCTTATGAGCAACGCCTGGTAAATCGGGTACACCCGTAATCGTTAATTTTGCTTCGTCTCTATTAAAAGCAATCCCCGAAATTAAAGCACTTTCCATTTGTGAATCCTCGTAGGTGATAAGCGTACCACACCCTTGTTGAAATGATGATAAAACGCGTAAAGCAACATTGTATTTTCCTGCAAACTCTACCGATCTTATTTGCAATACTTTTGAACCTAAACTGGCCATTTCTAGCATTTCTTCAAAAGTAATGTGATCAAGTCTACGGGCTTTAGGTTCTACACGTGGATCTGTGGTATAAACGCCATCGACATCCGTATAAATATGACACTCATCTGCTTTTAGCGCTGCAGCTAAAGCAACCGCTGATGTATCAGAACCACCACGACCTAAAGTCGTAATATTTCCAAACTCATCAACACCCTGAAATCCAGCGACAACAACTACTTTTCCGTCATTAAGATCGGCTCGCATTTTAGCGTCATCAATCTCACGAATTCTTGCTTTAGTATGTACGCTATCCGTTAAAATTCTTACCTGACCACCCGTATATGAAGTAGCATCACAACCCAATTGATGCAAGGCCATACTTAGTAATGCAACTGTAACCTGTTCACCCGTAGAAATTAATACATCCAATTCACGCGCCGTGGGCTGTGATTGCATTTCCTTTGCCAAATCAATTAAGCGATTTGTTTCACCACTCATCGCAGATAAAACAACCACTATTTGGTCGCCCAAATCATGGGCTTTTTTTACTTTTTCAGCGACAGATTTGATTCTTTCAACAGAACCTACTGAAGTACCGCCAAATTTATATACATATAATGCCATTCAATTAAACCTGTCTATCCGCCCAATTGGCCATTGACCCATGCAGGAACTGCAGCTAAAGCCGCCGCTAATCCCGAAGGATTATTCCCTCCTGCCATTGCTAAATCAGGCTTACCGCCGCCTTTACCGCCGACTTGAGTGGCTACAAAGTTAACCAACTCACCCGCTTTTATCTGCCCAATAGCATCTTTAGATACCACCGCAATCAAACTGACTTTCTCACCTTCAACCACGGCTAAAACCAATGCACATCGACCTAATTTATTTTTCAATTGATCAGCTAAATCTCGTAAAGTTTTACTATCCACATCCTCTAACTTTACTGCTAAAACTTTTAATCCAGCAACATCGACTGCTTGAGCTAACAACTGGTCACCTGCTGAACTAGCTAATTTTGAGTTGAGTCTCTCAATCTGCTTCTCTAATACTCTGGTTTTTTCTAAAAGCTGCTCAACTTTTTCAGGCACCTTATCAGCAGAGCTTTTTAATAAACCGGAAACAGTGCTCATCGCATTATCTCTGTTAATAATCCATTCCACACATGCGCTGCCTGTCACCGCCTCAATACGTCTTACGCCAGCCGCAACACCCGCTTCGCTGATGATTTTAAAAACGCCAATATCTCCAGATCGTTCAACATGTGTTCCACCACATAATTCTGTTGAGAAATCTCCAATCTTCAAAACGCGAACTTCACTACCGTACTTCTCACCAAATAAAGCCATAGCCCCAGCTTGCACAGCGTCATCTTTAGTCATAATTTGAGCAGACACAGGACTATTGAGTCTAATCTGTTCATTGACTAACTTTTCAACCATCACAATTTCTTCAGCCGTTAACGCCTCAAAATGGGAAAAGTCAAAACGCAACCGTTCCGTATTAACTAAAGAGCCTTTTTGACTAACATGCTCACCCAATACATTACGCAATACAGCATGAAGTAAATGGGTTGCTGAATGATTTAATTCCGTTGCCTTTCTAGCCACTTGATTAACCAACGCATCGCATGCGTCATTAACATTCAAAGAACCCTGAACGACTTTACCTTTATGTAAGAATAAATCGCCACCCTGTTTCTGAGTGTCAGTGACTTCAAACACTGAATCATTAACTACAATTTGACCACAATCACCAATTTGCCCACCTGACTCACCGTAAAATGGCGTTTTATCTAAAACAAGCAATCCCTCTTCGCCTGCATTTAAGCCAGTCACAGACTGCCCCTCTTTATACAGTGCAATAATGCGCGCTTGATTCACTAAAAGCTCATAACCCGTGAACTCAGTTTGTGAATCTAATTTAATATCTTGAATATGCTCGTTATTAAAGCTACTGGCTGAACGAGCTCTATCACGTTGTGCAGTCATTGCTACATCAAAGCCAGCATGATCTACAGACAATTTATTTTCTCGGGCAAAATCAGCAGTTAAATCGACAGGAAAACCATAGGTATCATAAAGTTGAAAAACCGTTTCACCTGGAATGACAGTTCCTTCCAATTTAGCTACACAAGCCTCAAGAATTTTCATGCCTTGACCCAAGGTCTCAGCAAATCGCTCTTCTTCTTTTTTTAGAATTTTTTCTACGTTAGCCTGTGCCGCTTTTAATTCAGGGAAAGCACCTCCCATTTCACCCACCAAAGGCGCAACCAATTTATAAAAGAACACATCTTGAATGCCTAATCGATAACCATGACGAATTGCACGGCGAATAATTCGCCTTAACACATAGCCTCTTCCTTCATTAGAAGGCAACACACCATCAGCGACTAAGAAAGCGCATGATCTTATATGATCTGCAATAACGCGCAAAGAACTTTTAGTTAAATCTGTTGTGCCGACAATTTCAGCGGCTACTTTAATAATGGGCTGGAATAAATCAATTTCATAATTATTATGAACATTCTGCAACACTGCACTGATTCGTTCCAAGCCCATACCTGTATCAACAGAAGGCTTAGGCAATGGTGTTAGCGTGCCGTCTGCAGAACGATCATATTGCATGAAAACCAGATTCCATACTTCTATATATCGATCGCCGTCTTCATCAGGTGACCCTGGAGGACCACCTAGAATATCTTCACCATGATCATAAAATATTTCTGAGCAAGGTCCACAAGGCCCCACATCACCCATAGACCAAAAATTATCTTTTGCACCAATTCTTGAAAGTCTATCAACTGGAACGCCAATTTCTTGTAGCCAAATGTTCTCTGCTTCTAAATCTTCTTCAAAAACAGTGACCCATAATTTACCGGCAGGAATCTCTAATTCTTTAGTTAAAAAGTCCCATGCGTAATGAATAGCATCTCTTTTAAAGTAATCTCCAAAACTAAAATTACCCAACATCTCAAAAAAAGTATGATGCCTAGCCGTATAGCCTACATTCTCTAAATCGTTATGCTTACCACCTGCTCTTACACAGCGTTGCGTGGTAACCGCCTTAGTAAAATCACGCGTTTCACGACCCGTAAACACATCTTTAAACTGCACCATTCCCGCATTAGTAAATAACAAGGTGGGGTCGTTGCCTGGAATAAGTGAACTGGAGGGTTCTATTGAATGGCCGCGTTGACGAAAAAACTCTAAGAAGGAGGTGCGCAACTCTGCGCTAGTCATTTTTTTCATGTTAAGTGTGTAATTTAAAAAAGCACTACCGATGAGCGCCCAAGAATTTAATATTTAAATGATCAAATAAGGTATTTATTGTATTGCTGGTAAATCCACGTTGCATTAAAAAACGACTTCGTTTTGCCCATTCATTACGCTCTAAAAAAACCTCATCATCGTATTTTTTTAGATAAACTTTTTCAGCCAACTCCAGCCAATTCCCCACATTTTTAATCACAACTGGCTCTAAATCAAAATGATTAACTCCATTTTTTCGCAATTCATAGTTAATGTAGCTGGGGCCATAACCTTTCAAAAGCCGGTATCTTGTATAACTTTCAGCGTACCGTAAATCACACTGCCAACCTTCTTTAACTAACTCCTCTATCACGGGTAAAACGCTTTCTTCCTGAAAGCCCTTGGCTAATAGTTTATTTAATAAATCTTTCTTACTATGTTCTCTATTAGCCAATAATCTGATGCACACTTGCTTGATAACCGACGATTGACTATCACCTGTTTTTGCATTGTCCATCTTCACTTTTACACATTAAAACTTAATCTATATCTAGATCTGCAATATCAATATTTTCAACAATAGGGTGTAATTTACTAAAAGCCTCTGCCCTAATTTTTTCTTCAATTTCTTTGGCTTTTTCAGGGTGTTCTTTTAAGAAAACTTTCACATTCTCTTTGCCTTGGCCAATTTTTTCTTCATTGTAACTGTACCAAGAACCCGCCTTTTGAATAAACCCATAGACAACGCCAAGGTCAACTATCTCACCTAAAAATGAAATACCTTCACCATATAAAATTTCAAACTCTGCTTGTTTGAAAGGCGGCGCCACTTTATTTTTGACTACTTTCACACGGGTTTCGTTACCAATCACTTCGTCGCCTTTTTTAACAGAGCCAATACGACGAATATCTAAACGAACAGATGCATAAAACTTTAAGGCATTACCTCCAGTTGTCGTTTCTGGACTACCAAACATAACGCCAATTTTCATTCTAATTTGGTTAATAAAAATAACCAAGGTATTAGAACGCTTGATATTACCGGTCAATTTTCTTAAAGCCTGCGACATCAATCGAGCTTGCAAGCCCATATGAGAATCTCCCATATCGCCCTCAATTTCTGCTTTAGGCGTTAAAGCGGCTACTGAGTCAACCACGACGATATCGACAGCACCCGAGCGAACTAGCATATCTGTGATTTCTAAAGCTTGCTCACCCGTATCGGGTTGTGAAACTAATAGCTCATCTACATTAACACCAATTTTCTCGGCGTAACCCGGGTCTAAAGCATGTTCAGCATCAACGAAAGCGGCAGTCCCGCCCAGCTTTTGCATTTCTGCAATAACTTGCAAAGTTAATGTTGTTTTCCCTGAAGATTCGGGGCCATAAATTTCAACAACCCGACCTCTAGGTAACCCACCACAACCTAAAGCAATATCTAAACCTAAGGATCCTGTAGAAACCACATCAATATCACGAGAGGCGGCCACATCCCCCATGCGCATAACAGAGCCTTTACCAAACTGCTTCTCTATTTGCATTAATGCCGCACCTAATGCTTTCTTTTTATTCTCATCCATTATAAATACCTTAAAGGTTTGAAAAAATACCTAGTCATATCTCATGTAATTATTATCACATAGACGTATAGCTTCGGGTAGTGAGATTTATTATCAAATACTCAAGAGATTCTCAAGAAACTGCAATCTACCGTAACACACTATTTCAGAGAACAATCAGTTAAAATCCATTCGCTTTGACTCTTGCTTCATTAGCACCTTCAACATTACCTTGTAATTCTCTAGACTTTGCAATCAGCAACCAACTGTGCTTTTTAATTGCGACATCATTCACGCCTAACAGAGCCGCTTTTTTAGCTAAATCTTCCGCTTCTCGGAATTTCAGGCTTTTCAATTTTAATACAGCCAATTTGTAATACAGCGTTGCATTACGAGGTTCTATTCTGATAGCTCTTTCTATAGTGGTCATTGCAGACTCAACGCTACCAGACTGATTACTCTGATTAGCAGATAAGACTAATGCATTAACCGCTGGAGAGAGCGGAGCAAAAGCATCCAAAGGCTGAAAGGGTTGATCTACCTGAACAGTCGCCAGCTCAGGTTTCTGATCTACTACAACGGGCCCATTAACATTATCAACGACAATAGGTGCTACTTGACCTTCTGCAGACGATGCTCCTTGAGGTACTTGAGGCTGTCCCTGAGGAGAAGAAACCCCATTTTGTTCTGCAATAAAAGCTTGTTGTTCTGGTGTTAATGGTTCGGGGGCTAATGCTTGTATTTGGGGCCCCGAAGCAGCATTATCACCCAAGGGTTTAACTTCTACAATGTCTGGACCAACGGGTGCTGCTGATTTAGGTTGCTCAACTGCGGGTTGAACAACTTTTGATTTTGATTTTTTTGATTTCTTCCCTTTTGCAGCAGTACCTGGTTTATTCTGTACTTTTGCACCATTTTTATAGACTGGAACAGTTTCTTTCGAATCGGAAAGCGTTGCACAACCTACTAACCATGAGGAGAGGGTAAAAATCAAAATAAATCGTTTAATTAACATAATGGACATTTAAAAAAGTAAAACATTTAGTATTTTTTATCAACCAGGTACTCATTAAAACGGAATATCATCATCAAAATCATCATAAGATGGCGGAGGTGGTGGTGGCATGCCTTCAGGCGAACTACTAGGCGAAGAAGATTTAGTTTGATAATTGGGTTTAGCTACGACTGGTCCGCTACTTGAAGATTGTTCACCAAAATTTGCGGTGCCACCAGTGCGACTATCTAACATATGCATTTCTGTAGCGATAATCTCAGTTGTATAACGATCTTGACCATCTTGACCCTGCCATTTACGCGTTTGCAGACGACCTTCTACGTATACCTGCCCCCCCTTTTTAAGGTATTCACCCGCAATCTCAGCTAATCGATTAAAGAAAACCACACGATGCCACTCTGTAGATTCTTTTCTTTCCCCTGCTTTATCTCTCCAACGAAAGTTAGTGGCTAAGGTAATATTTGCAACGGCACCTCCCGCTGGCATATAACGCACTTCGGGATCCCCACCCAATCGACCAATTAATGTAACCTTATTTAGCATATAACCTCCTTAGATATAACAGCGAAGACAATCTATAATTTACGATGTACATATATTACCCGATCAGTTGACTAATATTTGAAAAAATTGTCACCCATACCACAACTTCACCTGTCTAAGTAGGTATGAAATACGCTGATTTCAAAATCTGTTAAAATAAGCCTATAACTAGAGTTTCGATCAAATAGCCGTTAACTTAATCATCCAATTTTTTAACTAGTTTTATTATCAAGACCAACCCATTAATTTTTACCCTACATCGAGAACAACACTTTGATTTCTACAGCTAATATAACCATGCAGTTTGGCGCAAAGCCATTATTTGAAAATGTATCCGTTAAATTTGGGGATGGTAACCGCTACGGATTAATTGGTGCTAATGGCTGCGGAAAATCAACCTTCATGAAGATTTTAAGCGGTGATTTGGAGCCCTCTGCTGGCAACGTAAGCATCACTCCCAACGAAAGACTGGGTAATTTACGCCAAGATCAATTTGCTTACGAAGACAAACGCGTACTCGACGTAGTACTTATGGGCCACGCAGAAATGTGGGCCGCCATGTCTGAGCGTGATGGCATATATGCCAATTTAGAAGCCTCAGAAGACGATTACATGCGAGCAGCAGAGCTAGAGTCTGTATTTGCTGAGTATGATGGCTATACAGCTGAATCAAGAGCAGGAGAACTTTTATTAGGCTTAGATATTCCCCTAGAACAACATACAGGCTTAATGAGTTCAGTAGCTCCCGGTTGGAAATTGCGCGTCTTATTGGCTCAAGCACTTTTCTCAAATCCAGACATCCTGCTCTTAGACGAACCCACAAACAACCTTGATATTAATACCATTCGTTGGCTAGAAACTGTCTTAAATGATCGCAACTGCACCATGGTTATCATTTCACATGATAGACATTTCTTAAACAGTGTTTGCACCCACATGGCTGATATGGATTACGGTGAATTACGCGTTTATCCAGGTAATTACGATGACTACATGGTCGCTGTCACTGAAGTAAGAGAGCGATTGCTGGCAGGTAATGCTAAGAAAAAAGCCCAGATAGCTGAATTACAAACCTTCGTAAGCCGTTTCTCTGCGAATGCCTCTAAAGCAAAACAAGCAACGTCGCGTGCTAAACAACTTGATAAAATTAAACTAGATGAAGTTAAACCCTCCAGTCGAGTTAATCCCTTTATCCGTTTTGATCAAACTAAAAAACTTCATCGTTTAGCTTTAGAAGTTGAAAATGTTAGTAAAGGTTATGGTGATGAACCCCTGTTCAAAAATCTTAATTTACTGGTTCCCGTAGGCGAACGTATTGCTGTTATTGGCCCCAACGGTATTGGTAAATCGACTTTACTTAAAACGCTAGTAGGTGATTTGGAAGCGGATACTGGCACGGTCAAATGGTCAGAAAACTCCGAAGTAGGATACTTTGCCCAAGACCACGCAGAAGACTTTGCGCAAGGTGAATCGCTCATAGAATGGATGGGGCAATGGCGCAAAGAATCTGATGATGATCAAGCCATACGCGGCACATTGGGGCGTTTATTATTCTCAGCTGATGATATTAATAAATCAGTAAAAGTCATTTCCGGTGGGGAACAAGGCCGCATGTTGTTTGGCAAATTGATCCTGCAAAAAAATAACATTATGGTAATGGATGAACCCACCAATCACCTTGATATGGAATCTATTGAATCACTCAATACAGCACTCGAAAACTACCCAGGTACTTTAATTTTCGTAAGTCATGATAGAGAGTTTGTATCTTCTTTAGCGACACGTATTATTGAATTAACACCTAATGGTATAGTGGACTTTAATGGTAATTATGAAGATTACTTAAACAGCCAAGCGTAAATGTAACATCACAATTTGGCAGGGACTTCCAACTTAAGACATTGATTACAGCAATGAAGATTAAACAGTTAATTGACTTAAAGTTTGATAATCGATTTACAAAAGAACTCCCTGCCGACGCAGAAACCATTAACAACCGCCGCCAAGTTTTCAACGCCTGTTATTCACTCGTAACGCCATCACAAGTAACAAACCCGACGCTAGTCGCTTATTCAGAAGAAGTAGCTGATCTGTTAGATTTGGACCCTACTGTTTGTAAATCTAAAGCATTTACAGACACCTTCGTAGGTAATCAGATATTACCCAGCATGAATCCTTATGCAACTTGCTACGGCGGCCATCAATTTGGTCATTGGGCCGGACAATTAGGTGATGGGAGAGCTATTAATTTAGGTGAAATAGTAAACCAACAAAATCAACGCTGGGCAATACAACTTAAAGGCGCGGGGCCCACCCCCTACTCCAGAACCGCAGATGGCTTAGCCGTATTAAGATCATCCGTCAGAGAATTTTTATGCAGTGAGGCTATGCATCACTTAGGTGTACCCACTACGCACGCATTAAGTTTAATCACTACCGGTGAAACTGTTATCAGAGATATGTTTTACAACGGCAATCCACAAGCCGAACCGGGAGCCGTTGTATGCAGAGTAGCGCCCTCCTTTACGCGTTTTGGGCACTTTCAGATATTGTCGGCGCGTGGAGAATTAGACTTATTAAAACAATTAGTGGATTACACGATAATCACTGATTTTTCGCACTTGGGAGCACCCTCACCCCAAACTTATAGCATTTGGTTTAGAGAAGTTTGTCAAAAAACGGCAGAAATGATCGTGCATTGGCAACGCGTAGGCTTTGTGCATGGCGTTATGAACACAGACAACATGTCCATTTTAGGCTTAACCATTGATTATGGCCCCTATGGCTGGTTAGAAAACTATGATCCGGGCTGGACACCTAACACCACCGATGCAGAACAAAAACGCTATCGCTTTGGCAATCAACCCCAGATAGCTTTTTGGAACTTAGGGCAACTAGCTAATGCACTCTTCCCACTCATAAAAAAAGAACAAGCCTTACATGACGCCATGGATTGCTACTCTGAGACCTTTGAGACGGGTTGGCAGACTATGATGGCTCATAAACTCGGTTTACAAGCATTCAAACCCAGTACAGACGACGATTTATGTGCGGAATTACTGATTATTATGCAATTAGTTGAAACGGATATGACTTTATTTTACCGACAACTCGCTAAAATTGATTGCAGTCAAGGTCTTGAAGAAACGCAAATTGATAGTGCAGTCGATCGGCTATCACCCGCTTATTATGTACCAGAACAAATCACCCCAACTTACCAACTACGACTTAAGCAATGGCTTAAAACGTATGGGCAACGTATTCAAAATGATCAACGATCGCATAGTGAACGATTAAACCAAATGAACGCAGTCAATCCCCTCTATGTCTTAAGAAACTATCTCGCGCAATTGGCTATTGATAAAGCGGAACAAGGTGATTTCGCTGGCGTACACGAATTATTAGACGCATTACGACATCCCTATACTGAAAAAGACGGTAAAGCACATTATTCAGCAAAACGTCCAGACTGGGCAAGACAACGCGCGGGCTGTTCTATGTTATCTTGCAGTTCGTAGAGAATTCGTAGAGAATTATCAATCCGCCTTAAAAGCTTGCCAATCGCCCCAAATAGCCAGAGTGACCCCAACGGCTTGTAGGTTTACAAACAACGTTTTACCCTCTTCAGAAAATGTAGAACCCGCAAACTCACTCGACTCGAACCCTGGCGTTACATTTTTTGCGAAATCAGCTATCTTGCCATTCGGTGCTAACACACGCATATGATTATCCGATGTGCCCCCTGCTTCAGAGTAATCACTGTCTTCACAAATAAACACAAGTTCAGAATGGGGTTTAAGGCAAATATTATCCGGCATATCTAACAGATCACGACTGGGGGACTCAAATACCAGCGTTAATTTTCCCTGTGTTTTAGACTTATGCTCATAACGCCAAACTTGGCCGCCTGCATTATTTCCACCATTCGTCGAGACAAAGAAGATCTGTCCTTTATGATGACTATAAGCGCCTTCTAAACGCGCAAAAGTAGCCGCGCCTTTAGCGAGTCCCTGCTTATACACAGCACTGTCATCAAAATCCGCTTCAATAGGATCAGGGTTATCGATTGTCACCCAAGACACTTGAAACGTTTGCCCAACACTTAAACCTTTTCTAGTATCAAAACCATCTTGATTGATCACTTTCAACATTTGCAACTCACCACCCTTTGCAAGATGTTTTTTCTGTTTCGGTATAAAGCGATAAAAACCTGCTGTATTAGCATCTTCTGTTAGATACAGAATGCCCGTGTTTTTATCAACGGCTGCCGCTTCATGTTTAAAACGACCCATTACCTTGAGGGGTTCGGCGGGCAAAACCCAATCTGCTTTCGCAAAAACCTCATAACAATAACCATGAGGTTTACTGTAACCCCCGGTTACCTTACCCGCTTCGTCCTTTCTAATAGATTGACCTAAGGTAGTTTCTTCACATGAAATCCAACTACCCCATGGGGTTATACCCCCTGCACAATTGATTAATGTACCACTGAGACTGACAAAATCTTTTATTAATTCACGCGTTTTAGGATTAACAACAAGCGTCGTAGTACCCCCACCCGCGGTCTCATCATAAGCATTATTTCCAATAGCCGAACCTTGTTTAGGCACTCGACCATTTGACACTTCATGGTTTCGAATCAAACGCAACTCATTACCCACAGAAAAACAGGCCATACCGTCATGTAAAGGGGGCGTTTTATTACCATCAGACATCACAGAGCCTTGCTTACCGAATACCTTATATTTAAAGCCTTTGGGTAACGCCAAAAAGACCTCACCTGTATTTTCAGTAGCGACTGGAAATAACTCCCCATATCCTTGCGCAATAGGCAGTTGACTGACCGAATCACGGGTTAAAGCTAAAGCACGCCTGTTAAATCCAGAAAATCCAATAGCACTGGTAGAGGCTAATAAACCCATCTGCAGTAGAAACTTACGCCTAGAAATCATAAATCCTCATTGAACCCTCATTAAGTTAAAACCTAAAGCACCTTTTCATCAATCAATATAATCTCGGCAATCAAGACTAGAACTGTCATTTGCTTTAGGAAATATTCTTGACCATATTTCAGCTTTCTTAGCGATACAGGCTTCTTTCAAAGCATTTCGCTCCGCTTTTTTTATTTTAAACTCGCATTTCTTTACACAAAACTTCTTCTTTATACCCGTTTGATTTGAGCAAACTTCTTCACATGACAACAATGAAGCTTTTGGCACAAGAGGCTTAAGAACAGGAAGGGGTAATGGTGCCGGTGCAGAGACTAAGGGTGCTGCTAAGTCAGTTACAGCATCTTCATTACAAAAATAGGAGCATCCGCTCACGGAAAAAGTAAGCATCAAAAAAATAAGTAACGACGTTTTATTCATGCTATTTCCATTAATAAAAATATTGTCCAAAGAATACAATTTTCTTATGCTTAATACAATTAGCAAATAGTGTGCACAGTCAGGTAAGAATCTAAAAAGACAGCATATATCCGTCACCATTAACAATTGTCTGTAATTTTAAGATGTACCTCAAATAATCAAGACACATCATTATCATTTGGAGAGATTTCTAAATCTTTGGCATCTAAGTTATAAAACGTGTCTCCTTGCTGAAATATGAGTGCCCGTGTTTAAACCTGAGTTTTTTATTAGAGCCATTATTCGGCCTTTAAAACTCTTAGTCGCGTGTTAGCACCTGAGATCTGGCAATTAAAATTAAGTTTGAAGGCGGAGACTTGTGTTTCAGTCTTGGGTCGCAAGTTTTACAGCTAGCCCAATGATTTTATGGCTAAACCCCAGATTTATCAGCAGAACTTTTAACTTCATAATTTAATTTTGTATTTGAATACTGGAGCACAAGTTTTGGTTTTGGTACGGAAGTTTTAGCATTAGCCTAAAAGTTTGGCGATTGGCATCTAGGTTTTAACGTTGGCACCCGAGTTTAATATCTGATATTTAGGTATAAGTACACGGTAAAAGAAAAAAACATTGAACCTCAAATCTAAATGTTGGACCTAAAGCCTAAAGGTTGGCCCTCAAGTTTGAATACTGGGATCCATAGATAAATGTTTTATTACAAGTATAAAGCTTAAAGCTATTTTTACGGCTAGTAGTCTGTTTAAAACTGACACTTCTAGTATAGAACCAGACTTAATTATAGCAATGCTTCAAGTCATTACGTGAAGATGATGTTTTGATAGTTTGGAAAGCTCGACCGTCTTGACAGATATCTGCGATATTTAACCGATGTGGTGAATATTTGGCGATCAAACATTAGATCGTACAGTAGAATCGAATGAGCACAGGAAATTAAAATCCGTCTTGCAGCCATAAAAAAACCGATTGTCTTCAAAAGATCAATCGGTTTTCTAATATTCATGGCGGAGAAGCAGGGATTCGAACCCTGGGAGGGGATCAACCCTCAACGGTTTTCAAGACCGCCGCTTTCGGCCGCTCAGCCACCTCTCCACAAGCCGACTATTGTAACTTAAATAATGTAAAAATCAATTAATTTATTCGATTTTACTCATTATAAAAGTCAGTTAAAAAAGCATGCTTATGCACAAAAGTCATTAATTTTATCTGCAATGCCTTTTACATCTAAGCCACAGATAGCTAATAACTCTTCACGTGTCCCTTGTTCTACAAAACTATCAGGTAAGCCTATGTTAAGCACAGGCATCAATATACGCTGAGCTTGAAGATAGTTATTCACGGCACTCCCTGCCCCT